>CAZXFT010000019.1:0-58417 GCA_964640655.1 uncultured Bifidobacteriaceae bacterium
ATGCCGTAGCTGCTCCTAACATGTATTTATTCGCTTGCTTGATTCCTCTACTGCCGCCTTTCTTACGTCCCGTGCACAGATGTTTTACCGCACAGGTCTTACATTTTGGTGTACGATATTTTTTGAACATATAGCTATCACGCTCCCTGCTCTTCTTATGCCAGGTGCCTTGGGTGCGCAAGGTTTCTCCTGCAGGGCAGGTATAGGTGTCTTCCGGTTCGTTGTAAATAAACTTGCTTACCAGGTACGCCTCTGTAGTGCCGTGATCGTTGCTGTTCACCCCGTTGGATAAATATCCCACGGGGTGAACCGTCTCATTTTGTGCGCAGATGGTCGCTATGTTTTCTGTGGCGCATTCTTCAATTCGTATTTTGTTTCGCTTTAATGAATGATTATAACAATCGATTTCTTAATACTGACACACTCTACTGAGCAGTACACAATAGTTATCGCGCAACGAGGGATGGAATCCTCAGAATAACTTGACAGAAGTGTGAATGTGTAACGGGCTAGGTCTCTTGCAGAAGCCACTACCGGAACAATTATATATATTTCCTCATCATCGCTTGCAAATCCTCAGGTGTATCTATGGATGCACTTTCGAGCTGCGTGATTCCGCATTTTATAGTGTATCCGTTTTCTAACCAACGTAATTGTTCCAGTGCCTCTGCCTGTTCTAATCTTGAAACCGGTAACTGTGTCAACTGCTCAAGAATGTTTTTCTGATACCCATAGATACCAATATGTTTATAGAAAATATGCTGCTTTAACCATTCCGACTCCGGAACATTTCGTAAGTGTGGGATACTGTGACGGCTGAAGTATAGTGCTTCATTCTTTTTATTGAGTACCACTTTGGGCTTGTGCGGATTAAATAATTCCTCTTCCGTTACCACCTGCTTCACCAGAGTGGCAATGTTTGCACCATCAATAAGGAGTTGTGCCACTTCATCAATTTGTGCAGGATAAATAAATGGTTCATCACCCTGAATATTTATTATAGAATCGGCAATGGTATTGGCTGCTGCTTCAGCACAACGGTCGGTACCGCTTTGATGATGCACCGAAGTAATTATAAATGGAATTTGCAAAGAGGATAAATGTGCTGTAATACGTTCATCGTCAGTAGCCACTATTACATCGTTTAGTTTACTCGCTTGCCTGGCCTGTTCGTACACCCGCTGTATCATGCTTTTGCCTGCAATTGTGGCCAAAGGCTTTCCCGGAAAACGACTCGATGCATATCGAGCAGGTATCACTCCTGTTATTTTCATGAAATCTTTTTTCTCACCACCAAATAATTACCGCGCACCTGTATCACCTTCACCATTTCGCCGGCCTCAATAAAGGCACCGTCGGCTACAGCTTCATACTGATCGTTATTCATACTTATTGTACCGGATGGCTTCAACACGGTTATCGCTTTGGCTTCGTGACCGATAAAAGATTTTAAGTCATCAATATTTTCCAGGTAAGCGGTTTGATTTTCGAAAGTGGTATTCAACACTACCCTGCTAAAAAATCTGGAACGCAGTGCTCTACCGCCAAACATAATAACCAGTATAACAGCTATAGAAATGGTGAGCAATACTCTGAGCAAGGCATACATAATTTCGCCGGGTGGTGTAAAACTAAAATCAAATACATAATTATTTATAAGGCTGAGTGTTAAACCCATCACTACCAGTATTATTCCCGATATGCCTGCAATACCAAAGCCCGGAATAAAAAATAATTCTACAATAATCAGCAAGACACCAATAATAAATATCAATACTTCCCAGTTGGCAGCAAGACCTTCAAGGTATAATGGGGCAAAGTATAGTATAGCCCCTATGATACTGACAATAAGCGGAAAACCTACACCCGGAGTTTGCAACTCAAAATACAAACCGCCGATAATCAACAACAGGAGCAAACTATTCACCATAGGATTTAAAAGGAATGAAATGATGTTATCTAAGCCTGTAGTTTGGTGATAGATAAAATCGTAATCACTGATACCGGCCTTTTGCATTACATCTTCAATACTATTAGCAACACCATTACAGTAGCGGTATCTGATGGCTTCATCTGTAGTCAATGTAATGATGCGTCCTGTGTCGGCAATATCTTTCAGGTAGCCATTGGGTGTAACCATACCTTCTGCAATTTTGGGGTCACGGTTATTTTGTTCAGCAGTAGCACGCATCATACCACGCATATAGGACTGGTATTTGTCCGGCATCAATTCTCCATTTTGATTCACAACCGATGCAGCTCCTATCGTTGAACCTTTTTTCATATAAATACTATCACATGCAATAGAGATTAAGGCACCTGCCGAAGCTGCATTTTGTTCAATTAGCACCAGCACAGGAATTTTACTGTTCAGTATGATAGTACGAATGGAATCAGCTGCATCCAGTTGTCCGCCGAAGGTGTTCAACTTGAGTAATACATAATCTGCTTCCTGTTTTTGTGCTTCGGTAAAAGCTTTGGAAACCAATCGTGCTGCCGCAGGTGCAATTTCCTGATGTAAACTGAAAACATATACCTTCTTAGAACTGCTCTGAGCCTGACTATAATTTGGTATGATGTTTACTAATGTGTACAACATCAAAACACAAATGGTGATTAGTTTATGATTCATTGGTTAAAGGTACGGCGAAGTACAAATATTTTTATTGTCGTGAAAAGGAATACTTTGATTATGAAGAAGCACTTGAATACATTATTGTTAACGACACTGTTCATGTTACCTGTATATGCCGGTACAGCTCAGGTTACGGGCACATACACCTTGAAAGACATTCAGGAGTATGAAATTTTGAAAATAGAAAAAGGGCAAACATTATACAGCTTAGCAAAGTCGTATCATACGTCTGTATCGGCTTTGCTTGAATTAAATCCAAGTTTGGTTGACAATAACCTTAAAGCCGGTTCAACCATTAAGGTACCTAAATTGAAAAACGAAGTAAACTCTACCGGTAAACAAAAATCACCGTTAAATGAAGTACCTAAATACAGTGGAATTGGCCCACAGCAATTTTTAGTGCCCGTAAATTATCGTGTTGGAAAGGATGAAACCATTTACAGCATAGCCAAAAAAACGGGAAACGATGTGGAAGTTATTAAACTATGGAACGACATCAACAGCGATTTGATAAAACCCGGACAGGACCTGGTGGTTGGATATGGAGACGGTACATATACCCGAATACCTAATCCTGAGGGTGATAAAATGGTTGACGCTACAGCTCCGCCGGAAACAAATCCTACTGTTAACGACAATAACAAAACGAATACGGTTAAAACAAAACCCAACAACGATAATAAAACCAAACCTGTTTCTAATACTATTAAGACTAATACAAGTACAAGCACTTCCAATTCTACAACAACGGTAAATAAAACCGAAACTACTCCTTCACCAAAAACAACTACATCGCCAAACAGCAACCTTACTGCTACAACAACCACAACAGTAGTTAAAAAGGAAGATAAACCGGTAGAGCCTTTGAAAATTACCACCAGTGTTTATGACCATAATAAGCCCGATGCCAAATTGGTGTACATCACAGAAAAAGGATTGTGCACTTACACTAAGGGAAGCAGTGGCAATAACCATTTTGCATTGCACCCTTCAGCACCTATTGGTGCTATGATCAATGTGCGTAACATGATGAACAACAAAAGTCTTCAGGTTAAAGTAATAGGCCGCCTGCCTAATACACCTGAAAACGAAAACATATTGATAAAACTTTCCGGCTCTGCTGCACAGGCATTAAATGCAGTGGATGATCGCTTTCTCGTTCAGCTCAGTTATATGGGTTATGAAGCGGAAAAGCCGGATGACAAAAAATAACCGTGGTTTAAGGTTGGTTTAGGTTCGCCTGCTGTTTCTACAGCGGGCTCTACCTTTTTATATATTTGACATCATGAATCGTTATAGTGCAAGCTATGGTGTTGGCGTCAGATACATTTCAATAGCTGTTATCATTTCTCTTCTGGCATTATCCATATTTCTGACCTATATGGATATCAAGAATTCGGGTAGTCTGAATTATTCCGCTTATTTATCCTATTTATTAATCATCATTACCCTGATAGTACCCTATTTGTTCAGTATTGACTCTTACCAGATTATTCCTAATGAAAGTATAGTGATTAATAAAGTAGTTGGCAATGTCATTATCCCTTTTAGTAATATGCAGCAGATCGAGGTGATTGATTCAAAGAAGCTATGGATGAGCATTCGTCTTTTTGGCAGCGGAGGTTTGTATGGCTACTTTGGTACTTTTTACAACAAAGAATATGGACGAATGAAATGGTACGCTACTCAAAGAAAGAACTGCATCGTTATCATCACAAAAGACAACAAGAAAATACTTATTACCCCCGATAACCTTAAAGATATTCTTGAATTACTTCCCAAAGATTTATTAAGCCGCAAAGACCTTGTTTAGAAAACCCGAATACTGGCTCTGTGCCATAATCGATCTTACCCTATTTCTGTCACTTTACTGGCCATTGATTCAATGGTTCGACAAACGTGTTGAAGAAACATTTGAAGCACAAGGCATCACCACAGCAATCATACTCACTCTTTGTGGTCTGATTAATTTCAGCATCATCAAATTAATATACCGTAAGGAACACATTGATTCTATTTTGAAAAAACTTTTTAAAACCACAATGTTTGTAATGTTATTCAGTTTAATACTTTTCATTATTGCAGGTATTTGGATACTCTCCAACAGGTAGTGCATTCTGTTAACTGTATAGTACAACTTTATCATCAAAACCAAATGCGAATTATACTTTTGTCCGCTATCAATAATCACATTATACCGAAATGATTCACCGTAGCAGAGCACCACTAAGATTAGGATTAGCCGGAGGCGGCACCGATGTTAGCCCATACTCCGATCTTTATGGCGGCAGCATTCTGAATGCCACTATCAGTATGTATGCCTACGCCAGCATAACACCGCGCACCGATGGCAAGATTCGCATCATTGCCTACGACAGAAACGAACAGTACGAATTCGACAGTGCCGATTCGCTTCCCATCAACGGTCAACTGGATTTATCCAAAGGCGTTTATAATCGAATTGTAAAAGATTTCAATACAGGTGCTTTGTCGTTCGATATCAGCACCTATGTGGATGCTCCTCCGGGTAGCGGCTTAGGCTCTTCGTCAACCTTAGTGGTTGCCATAGTGGGTGCATTTATGGAATGGCTCAAACTGCCCCTGGGAGAATACGACATCGCTCACCTCGCCTACTCTATCGAACGCGAAGACCTGAAGTTTGAAGGAGGCAAGCAGGATCAGTATGCTGCAACATTTGGCGGAGTTAACTTTATGGAGTTTTACAGCGATGATAAGGTAATAGTGAATCCGTTGCGAATAAAAGACAAATGGTTGTATGAGTTGGAGAATAATATTGTTTTGTATTTTACAGAAACTAGCCGCCTGTCGAGCACCATTATCAAAGAGCAAAGCGCAAATGTGAAAGCTCGTAACGAAAAAAGCATTGAAGCCATGCACAGTTTGAAGGAACAAGCACTGCGAATGAAAGAAGCCTTGCTGCGCGGTAATCTCAATCAAATCGGAGACATACTCAACTATGGCTGGCAGTTTAAAAAACAAATGGCCGAAGGCATCAGCAATTCTGATATCGATAAACTTTACGATGCTGCAATGCAATCGGGAGCAACCGGAGGTAAAGTGAGTGGAGCCGGTGGCGGAGGTTTTATGTTCTTCTATGCTCCCGAGGATAAAAAACATCAACTCATCAAAACCTTACAGAGCTTTGGTGGCAAAGTAATGCGTTATCATTTCACTACCGGAGGATTGGTAACCTGGACGATATAGTATAACGGCATTTCTATGAAATAATACTTTTGCCACTATGCAGCATACCATAAAAGACATCATACAAAAATCTATTTCGGTGAAGCAGGAAGTTTTACAAAACGAAATACTGCTCCATACCATTGAACAATGTGTAAATGTTATCCATAAATGTTTTCAGCACGACGGTAAAGTGTTGTTTTGTGGAAATGGCGGCAGTGCTGCCGATGCTCAGCACTTAGCTGCGGAGTTCAGTGGTCGCTTTTATTCCGACCGAGAACCTTTGTTTGCCGAAGCATTACATGTAAACACCTCTTATCTGACTGCTGTAGCTAACGACTACAGCTACGACGAAGTCTATTCTCGCTTGGTGAAAGCCAAAGCCCGCAAAGGCGATGTGCTCATAGCCTTATCTACTTCCGGTAATTCGTCCAATATCATTAAAGCGCTGGAAACTGCCCGCGACCGAGGCAGCATTACCATTGGATTCACCGGGCAAACAGGTGGTAAGATGAAATCCTTGTGCAATTATTTAATCAACGTTCCTTCAACCGATACACCACGCATACAGGAATCGCATATCATGATTGGACATATCATTTGCCAACTGGTAGAAGAACTACAGTTCCCTCAATAATGTCATTACCACGTACTGCCATTATCTTAGCCGGAGGCCTTGGTACCAGACTCAAACACCTGATACCTGATTTACCCAAACCTATGGCACCCGTTGCAGGCAAACCTTTTCTGGAGTATGTGTTGCGCTATTTACAGCAACAGGGTTGTCATCAAGTTGTGCTTTCTGTAGGTTATCTGCACCATAAAATTCAATCGCACTTTGGTAACACTTTTGAAAATATTTCACTGGAATATATTATTGAAGAAATGCCTTTGGGTACCGGCGGCGGTATCAAAAAATGTTTGCAACACATTGGAAGCAATAGCAATGTATTGATAGTTAACGGTGACACTTACTTTCCTGTAGACGTGCAAAAGATGTCTGCACTTCACGTTTCCGCTAATGCATCGTTAACTATTGCATTAAAAGAGTTAACACACTTCGACCGATACGGCAGCGTCGTGTTGAACAAAAATCTTCAGGTGATGCAGTTTAATGAAAAGGCTTATTGTCAAAAGGGACTGATTAACGGTGGCATTTATTTGTGCAATACTTCTATCGTTGACGCTCTGCCGCAGCAGGAAAAATTTTCTTTTGAAACTGATTTTCTTAATCAGAATTCAAGCACTAAAAAGATTTACGGTTATGTAGATGACGCCTATTTTATTGACATTGGTATTCCCGAAGACTATCAAGGAGCACAGACAGAGATAATAAACCTTTGACTTTAGCTATATTTCAGAACGATCAATTAAAGGTTGCGGCAGTTGTTTGGAACTGCTCGCACCCAGTTTCCGGATATCTTCCAAACGCTTCACGATGTTACCGTTTCCGGTACTCAGCTTATTCATAGCAGCACTGTATGAGTCCTGTGCGCCTTGCATCTTTTTACCCATATCTATCATATCAACAACAAAGCCACTGAACTTATCATACAGCGCGCCACTCTGCCGGGCTATCTCCAAAGCGTTTTTATTCATTCGGTCCTGCCGCCACATCATACTGATGGTACGTAGTGTTGCCAGTAAAGTCGAAGTGCTTACAATCACAATATTCTTATCAAAGGCTTCTGCCCAGAGTTCACTGTCATGTTGCACTGCAAGAGCAAAAGCCGGTTCGACAGGCATAAACATCAACACAAAATCAACCGTGTTCAGTTGATACAACTGCTGATACTTTTTGTCGCTGAGTCCTTTAATGTGGTTGCGTATTGCTTGTATATGTTGCTTCAAAAATTGCTCCCTCAGCGCTTCATCTTCAGTGCCAGTGTATTGCTCATAAGCTATCAGCGACACCTTAGAGTCTATCACCACCGACTTGCTTTCAGGCAGCATCACTACTACGTCGGGTTGCAGTCGGCGGCCATCTTCCCCTGTC
The DNA here is from genome assembly GCA_964640655.1 of uncultured Bifidobacteriaceae bacterium. Classification (GTDB taxonomy): domain Bacteria; phylum Bacteroidota; class Bacteroidia; order Chitinophagales; family UBA10324; genus BJGO01. The sequence continues at coordinate 7,836 of CAZXFT010000019.1, forward strand.
AGGCTGGCCTGCACCATAAACTCCTTGTCGCGTTCCAGACCCGAGCGTTCTAATATTTTTTCCAGTATAAGCTCTCCCCAGTTCCCCTGTGCTTTCACCGAGCCTTTCAATGCATTGGCCAGGTTCTGCGCTTCCTTGCTTATTTCGTTGCTCTGCTTGTTCAATTGCTCCACTTGCGCTTTCAGTGCCGAGTTCACCTGCAGCGTTTCACTGTGTGTTGTGTGCACCTTGTGTTCAAACTTATTGATCTGCTCCTTTAGTGGATTCAGAATATGCTCCATCCATTGCTGATGCGTGTTGTTCAAATTATTCGTTTTCGATTCAAGAATACGGTTCGCTATGTTCTCAAATTCCTTCGTCAGCTTTTCGTTTAGTTGCTGCACTTCCTCCTGTTTTTCAAGGAGCAGTTTTTCCTGCTGCGCGAGTTTGGTTTCGGCTACAGCCAGTGCAGTTGATTTATTTGAAAACTCAGACTGTAGCGAGGTGTGTTGGGGTTCTATGGAGGCAAGGCGCATTTGCAACTCCTGTTGAGCACTACGGGCTGCTGACAACTCTGCCTGAAGCGAGGCCGTTAGACGGGTATTTTTTTGCGCAGCAAGTAGCCAGGCTATCACAAAGGATGCAACTGATGCAAGAAGGATGTATAGAATTTCCATAAAAATTTTATTCTGCATAAAATTACTAAAGTGAGTGCTACAGACTATCTTCGGTTTACAATATCATTAAAATGACCGAGGAATTTCTTCACTATATCTGGCAGTATAAACTTTTCAATATGTTTCACTTGCACACCACAGATGGTGAGTCGCTTCAGATTATCAAATTCGGAATGCATAACAGCAACAGTGGTCCCGATTTTTCAGAAGCTTTGGTGGAGATAGGCGGAGTTCGGCTGGCAGGACATATAGAATTGCATAGACACAGCAGCGAATGGATACAACACGGACATCAAAATGACAACGCCTATAATAATGTGGTGCTACACGTAGTTTATGAACATGACGCAACAACGCACGAAGAAAACCTCATCGGAAAAGCTACTCTTCAACTGAAAGGTTTGTTTAATGAAAATTTATGGCACACTTACGAAAACTGGTTAAGCTCAAAGCGCGAACTACCCTGCGGTAACGCACCGGCTCGCGTTAATCCTCTGCGTCTGCGCTTTTGGATGGAACGACTATTTATTGAACGCTTGAGCGATAAAGTGCAACGCATTGAGTTATTGATGAGCCAAATTAGTAACAGTAAGGAGGAAGTGGCATATCGTATGTTGCTGCGTTATTTTGGAAACACAGTTAATGCAAGTGCTTATGAGCGACTGAGTACCTTGCTTCCTTATACGGTTTTGATGAAGCACCGAAATCAGTTGGTAGTTATGGAGTCTCTCATATATGGTTGCAGTGGATTCTTAAAAGCGAAAACAGCTGATACATATGTACAATCGTTACAGGAACACTGGAATTTTTATAAGGTAAAATATCAGCTACTTGAAATGGAAGCTATAGAGTGGAAACTGATGCGTATGCGTCCTGTAGCATTTCCGGGGCACCGGTTGGCGCAACTCGCTTCTCTTCTACGAGCAAGGTTTCCCTTATATTCCACTTTAACCGACGTCAAGTCTGTGACAGATTTTGAAACCTTGTTCGACATACAATTAAGTTCATACTGGAAAAAACATTACCATTTTGAGAAACCATCGGACCATATTATCGAAAGGCCGGGAAAGGATTTTATACGTAATTTATTAATCAATGTAGCACTGCCGCTGATGTATTTTGAAGGCAGCCATCAAGGCAATGATACATTAAAGGAGCGCGCTATAACCTTTGCAGCACAAACTCAGCCAGAGAGTAATCGCATAATGCGTCTATATGCTACTGCTGGATTGGCGGCTAAGTCGGCTGCCGATAGTCAGGCATTAATACAGTTATATCATTCATACTGCACACAGAAACGCTGTTTAAGCTGCGCTGTTGGTGCAGAGGTGCTGAAGGGTTGATTGTGTATTTCATATTTTTTGGCATCATAAAAATCTTTAAACCATGATGAAACGCCTGCAAGAGTAGTACAATTGAAATAGAAGAATTGCACTTTCACAGCATATTATCCATTTACACCAATGCTAACAAGACAGCAATAAATCATTTTTGATTAATAATTTGCAACGCAATGATGCGGACTACAATTGAACCAATGTCAACAGATACGGAAAAAGCTCTTCAAACCATACTGGATAAAACAGTCGACGGAAAAAAAGTATTCGGAACTTCCTTTGCTATTAAAAGAGACACTTTAAGTTGGCATGGGGTATCAGGTAATTTGAGCATTGACAAACCCTACTTCATTGCAAGCACAACAAAACTATTTACAACAGCTCTAATTCTGAAACTTAGATCAGAAGGAAAACTTAGTCTTGAAGATAAAATCAGCGGGTACATAGATCAATCAATATTATCAGGGCTCCACATTTACAAAGGGAAAGATTATTCTCTGGAACTAACCATTAAACAACTGCTTTCTCATACCTCAGGTCTTCCTGACTATTTCCAAGGCAAAGGGGCTAACCGAAAAAGTCTCGAGAATGAAATAACAGAAGGCAAGGACCAGTCTTGGTCTTTTGAACAGGCTATTGAAAGAACAAAAAAATTAATACCACTTTTTGCACCTGCTACAAAAGGAAAAGCAAATTATTCAGATGCAAATTTTCAACTCTTAGGAAAAATCATTGAAAACATATCACATATATCGTTTGCCGAAAATTGTAAAGAATATATCACACAACCACTTGGCCTGACAAAAACCTATTTATATCAAGACCATACTGATATAACTCCAATGACTCTTTATTACAAGAGTAACGAGTTGAATATTCCCAAAGCTATGACCTCCTTTGGGGCAGACGGCGGAATAGTTTCTACTTCATCCGATATGCTGGTTTTTATTGAAGCATTTTTTACGGGTAAATTATTCCCGGCAAGTTTCATTAGCGAAATACAGGAGTGGAACAAAATATTTTTTCCAATGCATTCCGGTATTGGTATTCACCTGTTCAAACTTCCCTGGATTTTTAATCCAACCGGTGCAGTTCCTTACTTCATAGGTCACTCAGGGCTTTCAGGCGCTTTGTCATTTCACAGTCCTAAAGAAAATATTTTCGTAGCAGGAACAGTTAATCAGGTGGCGCACCCTGATATTTCATTTAAGACTATGATTAAATTAACACAACAACTAATGAGAAAATGAGAAACTCAGTTGATAATACATATACATGTCTCGCAACTGCTATGATTACTTCTAATATTAAAAATGATGTTTGAATTAAAAAGACTCTTTAAAAGAAATACACATAATGCATTCTTTAAAGCTCTTGCAGGTATTGGTAGAGCACTGAACAGATTGTATGAGAACAGAAATCACGATATATATAGTAATGGTGAGCTGACCATAATCAGGAAACTTTCAAAACTTAATCCATCTGTAATCATTGATGGTGGGGCAAACACGGGTAGTTATTCATTACTGGTGAATCAACTAAACCCCAATACACTTATCTATGCTTTCGAGCCCGTAAAGAGTACATTTCAGAAATTAAAGGAAAACACAAGTCTCATAAAGAACATAATACCGGTTGAAAAAGGTCTTTATAATGATAACTGCACTTCTGAAATAAATTTATTTCACTCAGATACTCATTCCTCTGTTGTTAACATTCAAGGATTAAAATATACGGCAACCGATAAGCAAACAATTCAACTCATTAAAGGGGATGATTTTTTGAAAAAAAATACCATTACATCTGTTGATCTCTTAAAGATTGATGTTGAAGGCGCCGAATATGAAGCCATTCTAGGATTTGAAGAGCATATTAATAATGGAGCAATAAAAATGATTCAGTTTGAATATGGCTATATCAATATTTCAACAAAAAAACTGCTTATCGATTATTATAACTATTTTGAGAGTAAAGGTTACATTGTAGGCAAAGTCTTTCCAAAATCTGTTGAGTTTAGAAAATACGACTTCAAGCACGAAGATTTTATAGGCCCCAATTTTATTGCAGTAAAGAAAACTGAAACTGAATTAATTAATTTGTTAATGAATAGTTAATCTGCAATAAACAATAATCAGGAATATATAATCCTGGTGCCATTCATATTACTCCACGTAACTATCATATTTGGATTTGGTTGCAATATCATTATAAAACCTGCTCAATACTATTGTTATCTATTTCTGGCGAATAACATAGCTTCAATCCCTACCCTCCGCTTCTAAATCTTAAGTTAAAACACTTCTTCACAATAAGTATTATTCGTTTCTTGACATAATACTTGTATAAGCAAGCTTAGTAGTGTATCAATTTAATTCTGTTTATTTCACCGGCAGCATTTATTTCTGCTACATATACTCCCGGCGGTAAGTTAATTTCTAAAGAAACAGAGTTAGAGGTAATTGTTTTATTCATCAATATTTTTCCGCTTACATCTATAAGATTAAACTGAGCATTAAGGTATCGTTGTCCCGTAAAATAAAATGATTTATGAACCGGATCGTAGCGGAATGCATCAGTATTTATAAAGCCTGAATATGTAGTAGTACACGCTTCAATATAAAGACTGTCGCTGGCTGTTGAGGTGCACAAATTCTCAGAAATATAGCTGTAAGTTACCGTTACAAACTCATTGCTATATGTAGCGGGGTCTAAGTTGTTTACTTCTGTTCCATTGATAAAATAGGTTCCTCCGGCAGGTATGCCGGCAGGTAAATTAAAAATTCCCGAATTATTGCAGATAGTAGTATCCGGAATATTAAAGATCGTTAGTACAGGTGCATATACATAAATTGCTTTCTCCACCTCTGTAGTGCATCCATCTGCATTGGTGTAGTAGCCGCTGAATAAAGTACTGGTATCCGGACTTACTGTTCTTTCAAGTAGCATGCTTTGTAAATCATTCCAATAAATTCCGGCACCACCTGTTCCTGTAACTTCTAAATCAACTTGAGTACCCACACAAATTGAATCTTCGGTAGATAGTATGTTAATTATTGTGAATGGATAAATGTTAACAGTTATTGTATCAGAATCAGAACCTACCGAATTCGTTGCAACTAAATAATAGGTTCCGCTTGTACTTAAAGTGATGGATGATGTGGTTTCTCCTGTGCTCCACAGGTAAGTATATCCTGAGCCTCCTGCATCCAGAATAAAACTGTTACCGCATATACTGGTGTCTGTTCCCAGATTTACAACAGGAGCAGTAAGCTGCTCAAATGCTCCCACTGTAGGGTTTTGAGGATTTCTGTTATTACCATTGATATCGGTTGTGATATAAGAAATCGGTATACCTGTATGATATAGCAGCGGATTCATTATCAGCAACTCTTCGCCAAGTATTGTTTGAGGGTCTGATGATGTAGAATGAGAATCAAAGCCTGTTGCAGATGTCCAGTCAGTAAAGCTTAGATACTCGTCCATAAAGCTGGGTCCTTGGGTAAAATAATTATTGTAATCGCATTCAATTCCTTCTGCATATGCAATAGCGTTCGGAATTCTGAATAAATGGTTGGTAGAATTATTATCTATTCTGTAGATATTATTGTTTAGAATAGATATTGGAGATATTGTACTAAATGAACCCTCTGCATAAAAAGCATATCCTGAATTAGTAGAGTTTATAGCAATAGTATTGTGATAAATTTCGAGATGAGAAGAAGAACCAATTCTTAAGGCATAGGTGGCTCCTAAATCGGCACCGGTGCGGTATATCTGATTATTGTATATTTTAAATTTATTGTCGGCCCATCCGCTGGAGCTAATTATTTGAAATGTGCCATATACTTTGTTGACATAAAATTGACCTCTGCTGTGCGATTGATATAAAACTCCGGAAGAAAAATAATTATTCCTTACTACAGAAAAAGCACCACCATTCATAAACAATTGTCTGCCTCCGGTTTGAAAATTATTATTCTCAATGAGCGCATCTCTATGCGAAAGGGTTGAACCATTGGATAAACTTATCCCATCATTAGCCCCTCGTATAAAACTATTTTTAACAACAAACCCCGAATCAGCACAACCCTGTATTACATAATCTGTAGCACTGGAAGTAGATGATCCATGACCCCACAAAACACAATTTTCAAAATTGATATACTTACCTCTGTTAACCAGTACCACAGAATTATTATTAACATTAGCAAGCTGACGAATAGTTAAACTTTTAAACGTAACGTATTCTACAAAATTAAGTCTCAAAGAATTTTGCTGGTTGGCATTAGTGGCTCCATTAATCAATACCAGGTTACTGTCGGTAGTCTCACCGGTAAAAGTCACTTTGTTCAATGCCGAGGCACCCGGTATTGTAGAAATCTGAATAATTTCATCATAGGTTCCGTTTCGTATCTCAAAAATTGTAGGTCCGTTAACACCATTCAGTATTACCCCGGATACTGCATCATTTATTGTAACAAAGTCAGGATTATTACCACCAATTGTATAGGTTCCTGACATGGGTTGCGAAAAAGCTAATGCACTGAGAAATAACAATAGTATTAGTAGGCTTATTTTCATCCAACAAACTTAAACACAATTGGTCCTACTAGAAATCTCCTGACACATTTGAGTATATAATCAACTCAAATCGACCTAATAATACAACATAATCAAACCCACCCTCGCTGTGTCATTTAGAATAGTTGATACGGGAAACTAAATAATAGCTAATACAATAAAGCATCCATACTGCATATATTTCCTTCCATCTACGCATTACTGTCTCTCGGCTTCGCATAATCGCTTCTCGGCTTCGCATAATCACTTCTCGGCTTTGCATATTCGCTTCTCGGCTTTGCATAATCACTTCTCGGCTTTGCATAATTGCTTCTCGGCTTTGCATAATTGCTTCTCGGCAATACATAATTCGTTCTCTGCAACGCAAAAAACCTTCAGAAATGCTTAGTATCAATATTGAAATGAGCATAATCACATCAGTTTAATAATTCTCTGTGTAGAATTGCACCATATGTTACATCTACAGTTAGCCACAGACCCTCGATGGGTAAATCTTGCCGAAAAAAGCATAGAAGAAATCCTTACCGACCACGCCTATTGCGAACAAAAAGCTGCGTCATCCTGTATATCTCTTATCCAAAACTATCCGCACCTCGAAAAATTGGTTGAAGAACTCTCCCCTATTGTTACTGAAGAATGGAGTCACTTCAGAAGTGTATTGAAAGAACTAAAAAAACGCAAGCTTAAGTTAGGTAAGCAACGCAAAGACGACTATGTAAATGAACTGATGAAACATCAGAAAAAAGATGGTAGTCAGGAGGACCGTTTGCTGGATAAGTTATTGATATTCGCACTGATAGAAGCACGTAGCTGCGAAAGATTTAAGCTGCTCAGTGAGGGATTGGATGATGATTATCTTCGAAAGTTTTACCGTGGATTTATGGAATCCGAAGCTGGACATTACACTCTATTTATGGAATTAGCCCGTTTGTATGTTGATGCCAACAAAGTGAAGAAAAGATGGAACGAATGGATCGAGATTGAGACAGGGATAATGAACAATCTTTCTGTTCGAGGCGACAGGATGCATTAATCCTCTGCAACTTCTTCTTCATTACTTACTCTAAACGAGTAGAATTTGTGCAGGGTAAAACTGAGTACTCCAATACTGATAGCTGCAAAAGCTCTTGACGGTGTTGGATACCAGTCAAACTGTCTGATAAGTACGCTCATCAGAATATAGTTCAGGAAAAGCATGGCCAGTGCCACCATTACATAGCGGATAAACTGGTAGCGGGTGCGCAGGTCGCTTTCTTTAAATACAAATAACTTGGTTAAGGTGAAATTGGTTGTGATACCAAAGCAAAATGAAATGCCCAAAGATATGGTTGGTGCGGTGATAGTAATGAAGCTCAAGTCCCAGTCTTGTTTACGCAGTATAAAATTGTAAGCCACAAAGTACATACTCACATCTACCAGTGTCGCTGTAATGGCTGCGAAAAAATATCTCACCACCTTGAGCTTAAGTAAATGTTTGCTGAGTTTAATAATCATAAAAAGCGTGGCGAAATTATTGAAATATTACTGCCTTGCTCAATTCACATACCATTTGTGTTCATGCCAGCATTGTGAAAACAAATATTGTTCTATTATTGTTACTTTAGCTAAGCACTAAATAAACACATGAATAAACATTACACTCGAATAATCACTGCCTTTTGTTTTTTCCTTGTTCATCATTCAAATGCACAGGTTCAACCATTCAGTTTCGATAAGGTAGGATTAACTAATTCTATTCCTGCCAGAACTTTTCCAATTCCCGACATTGATGCACTATTGGCAGAAGATGAAGCAAACATCCATAAAGATATCCCGTACCGTTTTGGATTTAAGTATAATCCAAACCTGAGTATTTACAATAGTGGAGTAAAAGAAATTATGAAGGATGGTTCTATTCTCTGGCGAGTTAGAATTAAATGTCCTGAAGCATACAGCATCAATCTTATTATGGACGATTATCAGGTTTTACCCGGAACTGTACTATATCTTTATTCCACAGATAGATCTTACATCATTGGTCCATATACTTCAAAAGAAAACAACGGAGAGAAACTACTCGGCACAGATCTGGTTCGAGGCGGCGATATCACAGTTGAAATGTATGTGCCATTTTACAATGCAGGACAATTAATGCCACGTATCACTACCGTAACCTATGGTTATAAAGATGCATTTGCATATGCTAAAGGGTTTGGCACTTCAGGTTCGTGCAATATCAATGTTAATTGTCCTCAGGCACAAGACTGGCAGGTAGATAAGCGCTCTGTCGCCATCATTATAGTTAATGGAAATGGGTTCTGCACAGGTGCCATGGTTGGTAACACATCATCAACCCCAACACCTTATTTCTTAACAGCAAATCACTGTTATACTTCCGGCGTTGCTAGTTGGGTATTTCGTTTTAACTGGGAGAGTCCAAACTGTACACCCAATCAAAATGGGCCAACTAATCAAACTGTCAGCGGCTCATCTCTTAAAGCAAGAGCCAATGCATCCGACTTCTGTTTACTACAACTCAACTCTCAGCCAAATGACGCTTACCAGGTATACTATGCCGGTTGGAGTAAATTAGATGCAGCTGCTACCTCTGGAGTTGGAATACATCACCCCGATGGTGACATTAAAAAGATATCGTTTTATTCTACCCCACTCCAGTCATCAGGGTATTTTACAACTGGTACTAACCATTGGTATGTGCAGTGGAGCAGTGCTGTTACAGAACCCGGCTCTTCCGGTTCTCCCATATTCGATCAGAATCACCGCATAGTTGGTCAGTTACACGGAGGCAATTCTGGCTGTACCTCAACAGATCAATCTGATTACTATGGTAAGTTTTCAACCTCTTGGAATGGAAGTCAGTCTTCAAATAGATTAAGGGACTGGTTAGACCCTAACAACACCGGATTAGACTTTATAGACGGTTATTTCACCTTTATGCCTGCTAATACTTTAGATGTGAATTTAGTATCTGTTAATAATCCTGTTCAATATTTCTGTGCCGGAGATTCCATTGAACCTAAAATATTATTTAAGAACGATGGTCAGAATGCTGTTACTTCAGCAACCATCGAGTACACCATCAATGGGGGGGCACCAACATCATATAACTGGACAGGAAATTTGTCGCTCTATCAACAGGCAACAGTTACGTTACCTGCATTCTTAGTACCTGCCGGAACATATACTTTCAACTGTACCATAACAAGTATCAATGGTTCCACTGATCAGAATACAGTTAATAATTCCAAGACCACAAATTTTCAGGTTGTTAATGGCAGTAAAGTCATAATAGAATTAAAAACAGACAACTACCCCTCTGAGACATCATACTTATTAAAGAATGCAAACGGTGATACTCTCTTGTATCAGACTGCATTTGGTTCTGCTAACACCATTTATTCAAAGGAAGTTTGTTTGGAACAGGCTTGCTACACACTTACAATTTATGACACTTACAGTGATGGTATATGCTGCTCGCAGGGAAATGGTTATATCAAAGTTTTAAGTGAGTCAGGTGCGGTATTGGCTCAGGCAGCTCAGTTTAACGCATCGAGTGTAATGAACTTCTGCATCTTTACTCAACTGCCAACCGCAGTTCTGACCAACACCATTACCGAAGCTTGTCAGGGAACACAAATTTCATTTTCACACAACTCACAAGATTTCTCATTGATAACCTGGAAACTTAGTGGTCCTTCAACCAATACCTCATCTAATGCAGCTAATTATAACTATACATTTAATATGGTAGGAACCTATACCTTAAAGCTGTATGCTGCTAACAATGTAGGCACTGATTCGGTCATTCAAATAATTGTAATTAATCCTAAACCAACCATCTCATTAACTGCCACAGCTGCTTCTGCATTTGGAGCGTCAGACGGGTATATTTCAGCTTCAATAAATTCCGGTACTGCTCCATTTACCTATTTATGGAGCAATGGTGCTACCTTACAAAATATTATAAACTTACCGGCGGGTACTTACACACTTACAGTTACTGACTCTAAAGGTTGTACATCCTCCAAAGCTTCTGTAGTGACAGCCCCTTCTTCTATTAACCAATTAACCGGCGAAGATGGTATATCTGTATTCCCTAATCCTACCACTGGCATAGTGCAGATTAACTGGAATCGCTACTTCCTTATGATTAATATTGATGTGATGAATGCCTTGGGTCAAAGAATAAAGACCTACCATTTTGAAAATACTGATAACGGCACCGTTGATTTAACTACTCTTCCACCTGGTATGTATTTCATACAAATGAATGTTGGAAATAAAATCATCACCAGAAAAATAATGATAGAGCGGTAATAGATTCTTTGATAATAAAAATAAAAAAGCAACGACTTTTCATCGTTGCTTTTTTATTTTCAAGATGATGTATGAGAATGTTTATTCTTATTGAAATACCACAAACCAAATGAACCGGCAGCTATAAGCAAGAGAGCGATAATTTGTGCCTGTGATAAACTGAAGCCTATAATGTCATACTGCTTATTGACTCTAATATTTTCAATAACAAATCGCTCGACTCCATTTAAGATAAGGTAAATACTGAACAGCAAACCTGGTGTGTTGATGCGCTTTCTGATATTCCATAAAATGATGAAAATGATTGAAGCCAAAACAATCTCATAGAATGGTGTTGGATAAACAGCCTCAGGCAATTCCATACAAAAGCGACCTTCACATCCTACAATAGGTATTCCCTCGTTCACTACATTATGAGGGTATTTGAAAGCCCACATCCAATCAGGTAAAAACGATAACCAATTGGGTTTTACCATTTTATTTACTTCACCCCAATCACCATCTCCGCTTAGCTGACAACCACCTCGACCAACCGCATATGCCAGAATAAGTCCGGGTGCAGCTGCGTCAATCATATGATAATATTTAACACCTAGCTTATTTGCATAGTACAACACAGCTATAGAGCCAAAAATTAGACCGCCATAGAAAGTGAGCCCGCTGAAAGAAAGCAATGCACCTATTGGGTCACTGATAAATTCGCTCCAGTGTTCCATATTATCAAAAAGTTTAGCCCCTAGTAATCCACTGGCAGCAGCTACAATGGTGATGTCACCGATAACCTGATGAGGATATAAATGTTCGGTTTCAGTTTTGGGTTCAGGAAGCTGTTGTTTTTTCTTTTCCCAATATTTTAACCCCGCCATTAAGACCCCACCTATAATACCTCCAAAGAGATTACCATTTCCTGACAGGATGAACTCCTGAGGATTTGCAGTAAATGCACTGTAGTTAAACAGTATCAACAGTATCTTATAACCTATTATGAAACCACCAATGAAATTGAGAATCAACTCTTGAACGCTTGCAGGTTTACCTATTATTCTGTTTCGTGTAAAAGATTTTATTAAACCAAGTTGTTCTTTCCTTTTTAATTCCAGATGCAAGGTATAGGCTGCAGCTAAAAATGACAGTGCCATCATAAAACCAAATGTTTGAATGGGCAGTGGTACATGAAAGCCGGTTAAATATTCGATCAGATGAGTTAGTGTCGGAAACATGCCGGCAAATGTAAGGCTTGAAAAAACGAGAGTAGAACTCTTAAACATAATTGTCTGAATTAGGTGTTTATAAAAAAGAGGGCTACTTGATAATCAGGAAAATATGTTGATAAGTATTTTCCGTTTTATTTCACTTTATGAGAATGGTGGGTAGATTTGCGCCGCCAAAATGAAAAAAGTACTCTTTATCAGCTACTTCGCACTATTTGTTATACTTATAAACAGTACGAATGCACAACATAACAGCAATACAGAACTCCTGAAATCCCAAATTAAAAACACTTACGAATTGGGTGTTGGTGGACTTGGCTATAATTATATCAATTTTATGCCTGAAGTTTATTTAAATGGATTTCAACAGTCAAAAAGCTACGGGCTAATGTTTAAGCGCTCTTTGAACAAAAAGCTCATATTAAGAGTAGTTGCAGAAACAGATCGTTTCTCTGTTAGTCATGCCGGTACACAGTATTATGAGGTTGCCGATTCGATGGATATTTCAGGTAACTATTCCGGCAACAAATTTTCATTAGGTATTGAACGTCGCTGGGTAGCCGGAAAACGCCTCTGTATAAATGGTGGTATAGATGCACAGTTTGCTCAATACATCTATCGAGGCAGTATGCAACATTTACCAAGTATATACAAGCATATCGACAATGCCATTTATTCTAATGTCAGCATCAGTCCCTTCATTGGTCTGCAATACACTGTGATGCAAAAATTCAATCTAGGTGTTGAAACCAGTTTCTCCGGGACCTTCATTCATCGCAATTCATATATAGAGGTTGTAAGACCTGAACCGGGTACTTATCAAAAAACCTCAAATTATTTTGATGTGAATCCGAACCCGATCCGTCGTGTGTTTGTAACATACTCTTTCTAGCCTTGTGTCTTGCTGTGTAACTTCACAGCCTGTGTTTGAATTAATATCCATCAACGAAACAAACTTTAATGCACGTGCCATTGAATTATTTCATTGGCAATTTGAGCATGTTCTCATGTATCGCCATTTTGTAAATGCACAGAAAATTGACATATCCAAGGTTCGACATATAGAGTCTATTCCTTTTCTTCCTGTTCAGATCTTTAAAACAACTGATGTAATTGTCGAAGGCAAATTGCCTGAAATAACATTTTTTTCAAGTGGTACGAGAGGTATGACCAGTAAACACCTTGTTGCTGATGTCAAAATATATCGCGAATCGTTCTTTCAGTCATTTGAACTATTTTATGGCAAACCGGAGAAGTATTGCATTTTGGCTCTGCTGCCATCCTATCTCGAACGCGAAGGTTCTTCATTAATCTATATGATGCAGGCACTGATTTCTCAAAGTAACCATCCTGAAAGTGGTTTCTTCTTGAATCAGTACGACACCTTGAACAAACTGATCAGTGATAATGAATTTAGAGGGGAAAAAACTATATTGTTTGGTGTGAGTTATGCCTTACTCGATTTTGCGGCAAAATGGACTGGCCCCCCCCTGAAGAATACGATCATCATAGAAACAGGAGGCATGAAAGGTAAAAGAAGGGAATTACTGCGTGAAGAATTGCATCAAATCCTTAAAAATATATTTTGCGTTGATGCTATTCATAGCGAATACGGAATGACTGAGTTACTGTCACAGGCATATTCTGTATCCAATGGTTTATTTCAAACACCGCCTTGGATGAAAGTACTTGTAAGAGATGTTTACGACCCCAAAGACATTCACAGCAGAAATAAACAGGGTGCCATCAATATCATTGATTTGGCTAATCAATATTCCTGTGCATTTATTGCAACAGATGATTTAGGTTCTGTAAATGAATACGGTAATTTTACGATAGCCGGACGCGCTGATAACAGCGATGTACGCGGTTGTAATTTGATGGTTTACTGACTACAGTTTTGCACTTCTGTTCAGCAACATCATATCGGCAAGTACTATCCAGCAAAAGGCTTCAACTATACTTACTGCACGCGGCAAAACACAAGGGTCGTGGCGACCGGTTGCTTTTAAGTTTATTTCTTCGTGCGCATTATTAATGGTTTGTTGATTGACTGAAATTGTGGCAGTTGGTTTAAATGCCACACGAAATGTAATAGGCATACCATTAGTAATTCCCCCTTGAATACCCCCGGAGAAATTTGTTTTAGTCTGAATCTTATCAACAGCAAATTCAAACGAGTCGTTTGCTTGTGAACCATGTAATGCAGCTCCGCTAAAACCCAATCCATACTCAAATCCATGAACAGCATTAATAGAAAACATTGCCGAAGAAAGAGCCGATTGAAATTTATGGAACAAAGGCTCTCCTAATCCTGCAGGTATCTTTCGCAATTCGCCGCTGATAATTCCTCCGAGACTGTCACCTTTATTTTTAGATTGTATAATTAAATCAGACATCAACTTAAAAGCTTGCTCATCAGTACAACGAAGTGGTGAAGTATAGACGTGCTCCTGAGTATGATGCTCTGATGGAGCCTGCGCAACAATATTTCCAATTTGACTCACCCATACCAAAACCTCCGGAATGGAAGTCAATTTCATTTGCAACAACGTTTGTTTGGCAATAGCACCCGCTACTACAATAGAAAGAGTTGCACGTGCCGATGAGCGACCGCCACCACGATAATCACGGTGTCCATACTTCGCGTCGTAAGTATAATCGGCATGAGACGGACGATAAACATCTTTTAACAAATCGTAATCGCTGCTGCGGTAATCTTTGTTGAGTACAACAAAACTTATAGGTGTACCTAAAGATTTTCTATCAAACACTCCACTTAATATTTCAACGTTGTCGTCTTCGTTTCTGGTTGTGGTGTATTCAGATTGTCCGGGTTTTCTGCGTTGTAATGCTTCCTGAATCAATGCTTCATTGATAATAACTCCTGCAGGACAACCATCAATAATTCCTCCTACTGCTTTACCATGGCTCTCGCCAAATGTAGTGATGCGAAATAACGAACCGAATGTGTTAGACATTTATTACCGGCCATAATGCTTTTTCCATTTGATTTGTATGCTCAATAGTTACAGTTATGGACTTAGTGTTCAAAAATATTAAAAAGCTGTGTCAGGTTCGTGATGCAGGTGTTTCTATGATTAAGGGAGTAGATATGTCACATTTACCCAGCATAGAAAATGCATACCTTATTGTAAGGAACAATCTGATTCACTCATTTGGAAGCATGAGCGATTACAGTGCTGAAAGGTATGAACAAGTTGATGTTGAGGTCGTTGATGCCACAGGGAAATTTGTGATACCGGCATTTTGCGATTCACATACACATCTTGTATTTGCACGTTGGCGTGAGACTGAGTTTGTTGATAAGATTCACGGATTGAGCTATGAAGAAATAGCACAAAAAGGCGGCGGCATTCTTAACAGCGCCAAACGATTACAACAGACTGATGAAGATGAATTATATCACTCCGCTCTTGAACGTGTTGAAGAGATAATAAATTTTGGAACAGGTGCTGTTGAAATAAAAAGTGGATATGGGTTGAATACCGAATCCGAATTGAAAATGCTGCGTGTTATCAAACGGTTAAAAGCTTCAGCACCACTTACCATTAAAGCAACTTTTTTAGGTGCGCACACTTATCCTTATGAATACAAAAACAATCACGAAGCATATCTGAATGAGATCATACTACAAATGTTGCCTCGCATAGCCGATGAAGGTTTGGCAGATTATATTGATGTTTTTTGCGACAGAGGATTTTTCAGTCCGGATGAGACATCGCGCATACTTGATGCAGCATCTAAATTCGGATTACAAGCAAAAATTCACGCCAATGAATTGGATTTCAGCGGTGGTATTCAGGTAGGAGTAAAACATAAGGCACTTAGCGTAGATCATTTAGAATGCACTGGTGATGAAGAAATGGAACTCCTTCTTAATAGCAATACTATGCCTACCCTGTTACCTTCAACTGCTTTTTTCCTTGGACTGCATTACCCGCCTGCGCGAAATATGATTCAACGAGGATTGCCGATTGCACTGGCAAGTGATTACAATCCAGGTACATCTCCAGGCGGTAGAATGGGATTTATTATTTCTCTGGCTTGCATTCAAATGAAAATGACTCCCGAGGAAGCTATTAATGCAGCCACACTCAATAGTGCGTATGCTATGGGAGTTGAAAAAGAATTAGGTTCCATTACAGTTGGCAAAAAAGCTCACCTGATCATATCTAAACCAATGGATAGCCTTGCACTGATTCCTTATAGATATGCCAATGACTTTATTGATAGAGTCTTAATTCCGAGTTAAAGTTTCCTTATTTCAATGAATTGATTTAATACTCACTTACATAGATATGTTATTTAATATAATTTTCACTCATCGATGATATAGTATAATACAACGATAATATTGAGATCCACAACTTACATTCTGATATTCGCATATCTATTATTTAAAAAAATGAAATCACTTTTCTCACTCGTTTTATCAGTTCTTATTTTTTCTGTGCTTACGTCATGTAAGCGCGATAATAAAGGAGATTACAGTCCTCTCGACAATGAATTGGAAGCCGCTCTTAAAAAAGCTTCAGGTGGCAAGGGCATATCATACTACCGCTTTCCTGCGTCTGACAACTATGCTATGATTCCGCAAGACCCCAACAACCCGCTCACCAAGGCCAAGGTTGAATTAGGTAAGTTGCTGTTTCACGAAACGATGTTAGGCGGAGTACCCAAAGAAACCATTAGTATATACACATACTCTTGTGCTAGTAGCCATCATAGTGCAGCGGGATTTCAAGCAGGCATTCGCCAAGGCATAGGTGAAGGAGGTTCTGGATTTGGTATCAAAGGCGAAACACGCGATGTGAATCCACTTTGTCAAATACCGATGATAGATTTTCAACCTATTCGTACTCCATCTGCAATGAATGCCATGTATCAAACAAATATGTTATGGAATGGACAATTTGGTGCAAACGGTGTGAACAAAAACACTGAATATGCCTGAACGGCAGGAACACCCAAAGAGAAAACTTTTTGGGATTTGATGGCATTGAAATTCAAGCCATAGCCGGACAAGGTGTTCATCGTTTAAACATTGACACTACATTTATTAAGAACTCTGCATACAAAGCCATGTTTGATGCCGCTTATCCTGATACACCTCTAGTACGCCGTTATTCTGCTATTACGGCAGGATTAGCCATAGCAGCATATGAGCGTACATTGATGGCGAACCAGTCTCCATTCCAACAATGGTTGCAAGGCAACTATACTGCAATGAGTGATAACCAAAAGAAAGGTGATATCATATTCTTTACTCAGGGTGAATGTTATAAATGTCATAATGGCCCAGCTTTGAATAGCATGAATTTTTATGCATTAGGTATGAATGATTTGATTGGAAACGGTGTCTATGGTTCAGATCCTACTAAACCTGATCACAAAGGCCGCGGCGGTTTTACCGGTAAGCAGCAAGATATGTATAAGTTCAAAGTACCTCAACTTTATAACTTAATGGATGTAGCGAACTTTGGTCACGGTGGAACATTTACAAGTATTAAGGAAGTAATTGCATACAAGAATAAAGGTGTTTCTGAAAATTCAAATGTTCCTTTATCACAAATATCGTCCGACTTTAAACCACTCAATTTAACTGAAGATGCTGTTCAAAAATTAGTGGAGTTTATTGAATACGGTTTATACGATGCCAATCTGAATCGCTATACACCAACATCAATTCCGTCAGGACTTTGCTTTCCGAATAACGACGAGCAATCAAGAATTGATAAGGGTTGCCAATAGGCAAATTCTGTGATACTCCTCAATTAGCATCTACCTTCAACAGGTCCCGTTCTAATCTGCATTAAGAACGGGACTTTTTTTTGTGCATAATCGTGAATAGTTGTGAATATTAATGATTTGGTTTTTCTGATTTCTAAACGAGCCTGAAATATTTTGGCAACAAATAATTAGAACTCATGAAGTTTTCTGAAATGACATACCGCCGCCCCGATTTCACGGCATACGAAACAGAATTTAATCAGACATTGCAACGTTTTGCTGAAGCAAAAAACGAAACAGAACAGAATCAAGCTTTTGATAAGATATATGAGTTGCGTCGTGAGTTTGAAACTATGTTGACTCTAGCTTCAATCCGTAATTCACTAAATACAGCCGATGAATATTACGAAACAGAGCAAAATTTTTTTGATGAACAAGAACCACATTATAAAAAACTGGTAACTGCTTTTTATAAAGCATTACTGAAGGCACCCCATAGAAAAGCATTAGAGCAGAAATATGGCAAGTTGCTATTTAATCTCGCTGCAATAAGTCTAAAAACCTTCGATGATTCTATCATAGAAGACCTTCAAAAAGAAAATGCATTGGGAACTGAATATACCAAGCTGGTGGCATCTGCAAAAATTGAATTCGACGGTAAGGTGTATAACCTATCTGGACTTGCGCCATTTAAACTTTCGCCTAACCGCAGCATACGTCAGCTGGCAAGCGAAAAGTATGATGCCTTTTTTGCGTCTAACAAGGAACATTTAGACCGAATCTATGATGAGATGGTGAAAATTCGACACCAGATGGCAATTAAACTTGGCTTTAAAAACTTTATTGAGTTGGGGTATGCGCGTATGTCTCGTACCGATTACACCGCAACCGATGTTAAGCGTTTTCGTGATGCTGTTCATGAGCAGTTGGTACCTGTTTCACAGGAGATTAAAGCAAGACAACAGGAACGTCTTGGTATCTCTGATTTTAAATATTATGATGAACCATTGGACTACCCTACGGGAAATCCTCAGCCACAAGGCAATCCGGATTGGATTGTAAATCACGCTTCGCAGATGTATAAAGAACTTTCTCCGGCAACAGATGAGTTCTTTCAGTTTATGCAACAAAACGAATTAATGGATTTAATCAACAAACCTGATAAGGCTGGCGGTGGGTATTGTACCTTTATCAGCGGTTATCAATCACCCTACATCTTTTCTAATTTTAATGGTACATCACACGATATTGATGTGCTCACACACGAAGCAGGGCACGCTTTTCAATGTTATCGCAGCAGATACCTTGGTATTGAAGAATATTATTTCCCAACACTCGAAGCATGTGAGATTCACAGCATGAGTATGGAATTTTTAACCTGGCCCTGGATGCATTTATTCTTTGAATCGCAAACAGATAAGTACAAGTATTCACATTTGAGTCGTGCACTCACCTTTATTCCTTATGGTTGCGCTGTTGATGAATTTCAACATTGGGTTTATGAAAACCCGAGTTGCACACCTGACGAGCGCCATGCTGCATTCAGAAGTATTGAAAAAAAATATCTGCCTCATCGCGATTATGCCGACAACGCTTATATGAATGCCGGTGGCTTCTGGCAAAGGCAAGCTCATATTTACCGCTCCCCTTTTTATTATATAGATTATACACTTGCGCAATTATGTGCATTTCAGTTCTGGCATCGTTCATTAACCAATCGTGAAGAAGCATTGAAAGATTACATTCTCTTGTGTGACCAAGGTGGTAGCAAATCATTCTTGGAGTTAGTTGAAGTTGCAAAACTGAAATCACCGTTTCATCAGGATAGTATTAAGCAAGTAGCACACCAAGTGAAAGAATGGCTAGAACTGATGCCGGAAGAGCAATTGGCCTGATCGAATATTACTGCTTGATAAATTTCAGACTCTTCTCCTGAAGTGATTTCTCATCTCTGATGTGAATAAAATACACACCATTATTCCAGTCATTGGTATTCAATAGCAACGACTGATATACATTTTGAAACTGTGCTATAAGAGTTCCTCGAATGTCATAAACTGTTACAGCACAAGAATTTAATGTACCGCATTGCACGATAGTTGATTGAGAAGCCGGATTCGGATACACACCATAAGGTTGCAACGGTGATTGGGTACTATTGTCAGATACAATCGTTTTTATTATTAAAAGAGAATCCAATGGATAACTCATCATACTTCTTCCGTGAGTACCTGCCACTAAACGTTTCTTTGTAGTATCAACTTCAAGGTCAAACACTAACACATAAGGCATGTTTGTTCCCAGTCTTTGCCAACTCTCACCACTGTTGGTTGTAGCATAAACACCAATGTCTGTAGCTACAAAAAGTACTGAATCATTTGTGGGATACGTGGCTATGTCATTAATTGGAAAATTAGGTAGATTAGATGCTATAGGTGTCCAGGTGGTTCCGTTATTCGTAGATTTATGAATGTGTGGGGCAAAGTCGTTGCTCTTGAAGCCCGTATGAGCAACATAGACCACACCTGTCGTAACATATGAAGTAGCAAGAGCAGAAACATATCGTTCAGGAAGGTTTCCCGTAATATTTTGCCAGCTATTGCCATTATTCAAAGAGCGCCAAACATTGCCATCACTTGTTCCTGCAAATAATTTTCCGACCTCATAGTAGGATTCACTCAGAGCAGATATATTATGGAAACGCGCGCCATAAATATTCCCATCAGTAATATCAGGAGATAGGCTTTGCATAAGTCCGTTATCGTATACATAAACTTTATCGGTACCTAAATATACTTTGCTGCTATGTTTACTCATAAAGTATGGCATATCCCAGTTGCGTCGGTCATCCGGATTGAGTTGTGTAGTAATATTATCAAACATACCACCACCATCAATAGTCTCATATATTTCACCATTTTGAATTTCATAAAAATAATGAAACGGGTCATTGACATCGAACACCGGCTGAAACCCATCGCCACCAAATAATCTATCCCAATTATTTAATACCGATGTATTACCGGATGTTGTGCCGTTATCCTGCACACCACCTACATATAGACCACTCTCGTGCGGATGAATAGCCAAACGGTAAAACTGATTGTTAGGAACGTTTTCTATATCAACCCAATTATTTCCACCATCATCAGACTTATATAGTCCACCATCTGTGCAAAGAAAAATATTGTTATCACTGAATACAACATCGTGATGATCTGCATGAACTATATATTGCCACCATTCCGGAGCTCCTAGAGACCAGTTGTTACCTCCGTTTGTGCTGTGCCATATGTCAACGCCACAAAGCCAAAGATCATTGTCGTTTGATGGATTCACTTTTATGCCTCCGCTAAACCAACCCTGACCATTGAAGGGATTATTCAGGCCTATAGTATCAAGTGTGGTCCAGGAATTTCCACCATCTATAGTTTTATAAATTCCAAAAAGCTCAGCGGTAGTATCGCTATATGTAGCATATAAAATATTGGGATTGGTACCACTCATAGTTATACTCGGACGAGAATAATCACCCTGAGGCAATCCATTGGTGAGTGTATCCCACGTAGCTCCACCGTCTGATGTTTTGTATAAACGCGATTGGATACCGCTCAGTAATGTGAGTTGGTTATTGCGAATACGATTCCATCCCGCGGCATAAAGCACCTCCGGATTATTGTGGTCCATCAATAAATCAATAACACCTGAATTATCTGACAGGAATAAAATCTGTTGCCAGCTATTGCCACCATCCGTTGTTTGATATAATCCGCGCTGATCGTTCGGTTCAAAAGGCAAACCCATAGTAGCCGCATATATGACATTACTATTTTGAGGATGTACAATGATTTTGGAAATAATGCGCTGTTGTTCCAATCCAATATGTGTCCAGGTTAAACCACCATTTGTGCTTTTATATACGCCATCTCCTATGAAAGCATAACCGCTTATGTTTGGATCTCCTGTGCCGGCATAAATCGTCTCAGGGTTTTGTGGATCAAAAGCTAAAGAGCCAATAGCCAAAAAAGGTTGATCATCAAAAATTGGAAACCATGTTGTTCCTCCATTGGTTGTTTTAAAGATGCCTCCCGTTGCACATGCAGCATACATAATATTCTGGTTGGCAGGATGAATAATCATTGTATTGAAACGACCGCCGATATTTCCCGGGCCTTCAATCTGCCAAAATTGATTATAACCAGACTGATTATCGCGCGTTGGCCCATTATTCATTACTCTTTTCAATTCAGCAGTATAGGCATCTGCATCTAAGTTGAAATCAGGGTATTGCCTCTGCAAAAAGTAATACTCTGAAGGAGTTAGTTCGTGTGTGTTCTTCTTTGAACCTTCATGATCTTTCTCATCAATATTTAATGGTTGTTGTATCCTTGATGTGCACGACTGAATGATGAAAAAACCTGCAAAAAAGATAAGTGTGTACTTGAGATGTATCATTATGTTCACTGGTATAAATTGGATACGAAATATACAACGAACTTGTAAGTGATTATATTTGCTGTATCAATAGCTTCTTGCAACGGTTCGTATCATATATTCTCCTTTTCATTCTCATTCAGGGTATCACTCCTCGCGATATCATTCACCTGCTGCATGAACATGATGATACAGCTTGCCATACAGTATCTTATAGAATCGTCATTGAGTCAGAGCACACACACTGTTCTTTTCTTCAACTACAACTCCAAAAGGCCGCTAAAAATGCAAGCGTATTAATTTCTGAAACTGTTGATTTCATTTTTTGTATCATACCTGTTCCACAGTTTTTTTATCTGAGATTGATGCAAACCGGTTCAATTGCGCGTGGGCCACCAGCAGTTGTAACAGTTTAAATATTTTCATACGCCTCTTTCTCAAGGCAATACCATTTTTTTCATTACAACTTAAAATATTCATTTCCATGAAATCAAATTTCATTTCAATAAACTTTTACATATTATTATGCTCGTTAATCATTGTTTCATCCTGTAAAAAACCTGAAGATGACCACGATCATGATCACGAGAACGAATTTATTACAACGGTAAAACTCATCGTGGTTAACACCAACGATAGTACAGATGCACATACTGCCAGTTGGAAACAAACAAACCCTGATGGAACTACTCCACCCGACACTTCGCTTGCGAATTTAAATTTGAAAACTAACAGTACCTATTCACTATCTGCATACTTCCTGGATGAAACGAAATCTCCTGCCGAAGACATAACCCAGGAAATACAAGCAGAAGCTACATCGCACGGTGTCTTTTATATTCCTGATGCGGTTCTTGGTACTTCACTTACTGTAGTGCGTAACGATGTAGATGCAAATAACCTTCCTGTTGGCTTAAAAGCTATACTGACAACCGGTACTGCTTCTGTTAATGCATTTATGAACGTCATACTCAGACATCAACCTTCGGGTAAAGACGGCACCATTTCTCCTGGATCAACTGATGCTGACACGAAGTTCAGAGTTGTGGTAAAACCTTAAGT
Source organism: uncultured Bifidobacteriaceae bacterium (assembly GCA_964640655.1). Taxonomy (GTDB): domain Bacteria; phylum Bacteroidota; class Bacteroidia; order Chitinophagales; family UBA10324; genus BJGO01. Next base: position 31,188 of record CAZXFT010000019.1, read on the forward strand.
GAAACAAATACTCATACTTCTGATTGTACTGATCAGCTGCCATGCCATCGCTCAGCCTTGTACCTATAAGCTGAGCGGTGCATTGCATTGCCACGATAAATATTGTACGCAGTTGAGTGGCGTGGAAATACTGATTCGCGAAACCGCACAGCAAACTTTTACCGACGACAAAGGAATTTTCAATATTGTAAATGTTTGCGCTGGAACATATCATCTTCATATTCATGGCATAGGGTTTCAGATTATTGACACGTGCATTTTTGTAAATCATGATACACATTTACTAATTGAACTGAGTGCAGCATCACACGCACTAAAGTCAGTTACAGTTACTACAACACGAAGCAGGAGCAACTTTATGAATAGTGCGGCGCAAACCGGATTATCGTCAGAGCAACTCAAACAACTTCGGGGCTTATCTATTTCCGAAGCCATGCAATCATTGAGCGGCGTCAGTGTATTGCGTTCAGGCCCTGATATTTCGAAGCCTGTAATACACGGAATGCACAGCAATCGTGTTTTGATGTTGAATAATGGTGCTCGGCTTGAAGGACAAAACTGGGGCAGCGAACACGCACCCGAAATAGATATTAATACAGCAGGATCTGTAGAAGTTATTAAAGGTTCTGCATCATTACGATATGGCTCAGATGCCATAGCCGGTGTAATAGAAGTCTTGCCGCCACCATTCGACAGTAGTAAGACATGGAACGGATTCGTGTCAACACATGTCTTTTCAAATGGTCTTGGTAATGCTTCATCAGCATCAATTGATTATTTCAAAAAAATTAAACAAGTATCAAATGGTTTACGAGTACAGGCATCCTGGATGAAACACGGTTCGCTCACTGCACCTCAATACATCCTCGGCAATACGGCATCCAGACAGTTGAACACTTCTCTTTTGTACCAAATCAATCATAAGAAAAAACAAGCCGAACTGATGTACAGCCGCTTCGAAAGTAAACCCGGTATATTGGCTTATTCTCATATCGGAAACCTGAATGATTTGAATGATGCATTACAACAAAACAAACCTTATACTACTTACCCATTTACATACATTATTGACAGGCCAAAACAGTTAGCCATACATGAAACAATACAAGGTAAAATTACCATAGATATAAATGAAAGGAACAAACTACTTCTTCAATATACTCACCAGAACAACAACAGAAAAGAATACGATTTACTAAAACCATATAACAGGGAGAATGCAGAGAAAAACATAGCAGACTTTAACTTTATTCTCATTACCGATCAGGCACAGCTCAATTGGAAAAGGAAAAAAAATAATTCCACCACTGAAGGTGGACTATCTCTAGGTACACAAGGGCAAGGTTTTAGAGGAACCGGTTATCGTAGCTTAGTACCTAACTTCAGAAGCTATGACGGCGGAGCTTTTCTGATACATAGTGTTACAAGAAACAATCTCAGCATAGATGCCGGACTGCGTTATGACTTAAAAAATATCACCACATATCAACGTAATCCCAGATCGTTGCAGATAGATATTCGTGAATTGAATTTTAATGCGTGGAGTTTTAACCTCGGTGGTAAATTAATAATACAGGAGCACCTGGTAGTTCGTAGCAACATAGGCAGGTCTTGGCGTGCTCCACAGGTCATAGAGCTTTTTGCAAAAGGAATTCATCAAGGTACTGCAAGTTATGAATTGGGTGACAGCACCCTGCGAACCGAGGAAAGCCTTTGTTCCACATTCGACATCAACTTTGACCAACACATTTTTCATGTTCATTCAACGCTCTATTACCATTATATACAGAACTATATTTATCTAAAACCGGCACTGTATGCCGTGCAGTTGATTCAGGGAGCATTTCCGGTTTTTGAATATCATCAAACGGATATGTCATTTTCAGGAGTTGATATGGATGCATCTATGGATTGGAGCAAATCTCTTTCAAGCCACCATCAAATCAGCATTGTATATGCTCGGGATGTTATTAATAACCAATATATACCAGGGATAGTACCCAACCGTTTTACCCAAAACATTGATTTAACTCTATTCAGTAACAACACATCAAAAATGAAATTCAGTATTCAGAATGAAACAGTGTTGAAACAAAACCGCGTGGAGGTGAATAGCGATTATGCCGACCCACCGCCGGCCTACTCTTTATGGAATATGCACATTGAATTTCATTTAAAATCTGAAAAGCAAAAAACTTGGTACCTGCAATTGGGCAGCACAAATGTTCTAAACACCAGTTATAGAAATTATATGAATCTATTTCGATACTTCAGTGATGAGGTAGGTAGAAATATTTTTATTAGAGCACAGTATAACTTTTAATCAGTGCATCAGAGCGGGCCAGTCGTACGACTTGCTCAAAAGGTCTATGATGGTACCAGCATCGGTCAGTTCATGGTTTAACTGACCTCTTATTTCGCTGGCAACCTTTAAATAGTCGCGGGTATTATCAGGAGTTAAGCCATATCGTGTCAGTTCAGGTTCAAGAGTAGTTTGCAATGGGCTTAATAATATTTGTGCCGCACAATCCACTAATAGAAACAAATAGATAATCTGGTAAAAACTCAAACGCACATCCTGTTGATTGATGGTGTTGCAATAGATTTTGAGTGTGTTGTAACGGCTGAGGTCTAAACCGGTTTGCTCAAAAAAAGTATGCCGGTTGTTCATTCGGTCAACAGATGAATTCAACATAAATAACTGATCCATGACCACAAAAGTGCCCTGCATAAATAATGATGTTTTCTTTCCGGTCGAAAAGAAACCACCTTCAGCAAGGTGCAAATCTTTATTGCCTTCCCAGGTCTTTTCACGAATAGGTATTTCCTGAATGATACCCTCAATAATGTTCTCGTAGTCAGCATCCTGTAGAATAAAAGTGGGTACTTCTTCCATTCCATGTTCAATACAAAGCTGATTGAAACATACTTCGGCCTGTTCAAAGGACTTATCAATAATCATAAACAACACATCGGCATTTTGTACAGACTCAAAAGAACCATGAATGTCATATTCACAGCGGTGCAGTAATGAAGCCAATCCAGGAGCAATAATTTCAATATCAATATATAATATACAACGATCGGAATGATCTGTGCTACGCACATAATCAAATGCCAGGCTGACGTTAGACTCATCATGCAGTTGTTCGTCGCTGCGGATAGCATTGATGTTTTCGACCAAGAAATAAATCTTGTATTCGTGAAGCAGTTCTATCTCAGGCTGTTTACTCAATAGCGTTGTTGTTGTTAAACAATATTAATCAAGTTGGTGAAAAGCCTTTTTAAATAATATTCCGCACTTGTCGTTACTTCGTTTTATAAATACTACACTCTTATGAAACAAATTCTTATTGCCGCGCTCCTTGCCTTAATTGTCTTGACTATAGTTTCCTGTAAAAAAGAAAAGCCAGTAATTGAAGAACCAAAGCTGATATTTAAATTCCGATTCGACAGTACACAGGAGCGACTTAATAACATTGGACAACCGGCAAGCGTACCCGCTGGGCACGGCACGCAATCGCCGGTGTTCAATGGAATGAGTGCTCATTACATCGAACTTGCTCCCACTATGTTCACTGCTTTGGGTGCCGGAAAGGTATTATATAAAGCAGCAGAGACTAATGTCGGTGGAGACAACGCTATTGACTTCAGTAAATCTGTAATCGCTAAAAACGGGGAAACATTCTATTCCATGCCTCTCAAAGATGTTTCTTCCGGAACTTACGAGTGGTTGCGTGTTTCACTTGCATACCAAAACTATGATGTTAAAGTCCGGCATACCGGATTGGACTTTACAGGCACCATTGCATCTTTCATTGGGTTTAACACATACATTAAAAACTTTAAACCGAAAACAGTTAATGTTGATGTCAACTCAAATAAGTTGCAAGGCTTCTGGGCCTTTGAAGCATTTGGTTTGGTAACGCAAGGTCAGGCTCCTGTTGGTGCAACAACAGTAGTAAATCCTATTTTCAGCACCTCGCCTATTCCAGCAGGTTCTTGTGTGGTAACAGCTGCTTTTGATTCACCATTGGTTATTACAGGTAGCGAAACCAAAGATGTTGTGATTACAGTATCGCTGAGTACCAATAAAAGTTTCGAATGGACTGATGTGGCCGGTGATAACATCTATGAACCGGGAGCCGGTGATGTAGTGATAGACATGGGTGTACGAGGAATGAAACCCATAGTAGATTAATTGCTGCTTGTATGAGTAAACCTGTTCTAATATTACTTCACGGTGCCTTAGGGTGTGCAAGACAATTATTTCCGTTAGCAGAAGTACTAAGGAAAAGATTTGTGGTGCTACCTGTAAACTTCATCGGGCACGGTGGCTTACCCATTCCTGATGCATATTCGATTGAGCAGTTCGCAAAAAATCTGGTGATGCAGATAAAGATAGAGTATGAGGAAAAGGTTCATGTCTTTGGATACAGCATGGGTGGATATGTGGCCTTATATGCAGCACAGCATCGTAAAGATTTATTTGCAAGCATCACCACTCTGGGAACCAAGTTCGACTGGAACGCTGAAAGTGCTGCACACGAAGCAGCTCAACTTGATGCAGATATAATCAGTCAGAAAGTACCTGCTTTTGCTGAAACTTTAAAGTTGCGATATGAGCCTTACGACTGGAAAGAGGCATTGAAAAAAACAGCTGATATGATGAAAGAACTCGGCGCTCATCCATTGGTAACACCATCTACTGTTAGCGAACTGCAACTCCCCATTAACATTGGTCTCGGCGATAGGGATAAAATGGTGAGTCTTGCAGAAAGTATGGCTATATATAAAAGCTTACCACAAGGAGGTTTCTACATGTTGCCGCATACTCCTCATGTAATCGAAAAAGTGGATGTAAATATGTTGGCTGAAATATTATCAAGACTAGTAAAGGGACAAAAATAAACCCGCCATCATGCTAAATCACCACTTATTTATCACTCAACAGATTTGATAAAGCTTTCCACTCAGGATATTGGTCTGTAAAGAGTTTGATAATAGCTAGGAACGGCACAAACAATATCATTCCCGACACGCCCCAAATTACACCACCTATAAATATGGCAACAAGTGTTACCAGTGTGTTTAGGTTTAATCGATTACCAACTGCATATGGAAATATAATATTGGCTTCCAAATATTGAACAAATCCAAATACAGCAACCACTCCTAAAGGATACCAAAAAGAACCATATGTAATCCATGCAACGGAAATGGGTAGTAGCGCTCCAACCATTATGCCGACATATGGAATAAATGTGAGTACAGATGCTATACAGCCAAATAATACGGCGTGAGGCACACCGAGCATCCACAATCCCAGGCTGTTAAGAATGGCAACTATGATATAAACAATAAGCATTCCCTTGATAAAACCATAATAGGTATGGGTTACTTTTTTCAACATAGAACGAATGCTTTCTTCTGCAATCTTTGGAAAGAGTAGTTGAATAGACTTAATAAGTTTTGAGCGGGTTATTAAAAACAAAAACGCAAAAACAGGTATAATGAATATCATCACTATGTTTGACCCTATCTGAACTACTGAGGCACCTATTCCGCTGAAAAACCGTCCGGTACCCAACTTCAATTGTTCACTGATAATTGTATCTACTATTTCCTGTGGAATGTTAAAACGCTGCTGCACATAATCTTTGACCTGTTGCAAAGCAATATGTATCTCTGACCTCAACACTTCCCAGTCTTTGAAAAAGTTGCGCAATTGAAAAAACAATAACCATACTAATAGAACAAAAAATAGAACAATAATAAGAAGTGAAATTGAAGCCGCAAGAATCCGAGGAAGTTTATGCTGTTCCATCCAGTTGCATATAGGGTATAAAATAAAGGCTATCAACAAACCATAGGATAGCGGTATAAGTAGTGGTGATGCAAAGTACAACAGTAAGGATACTGAAAGTGATAATACACTGGTGAATGTGATTCGTTGTAATGTCTGATTATCCATAACTTAATTCCAAAACATCCAGTTAACCATTAATTTAAAACTACGATCGGGTAAAGGCCATCCCGGTATCAGGTAAGAACCTTTGTTTAGCACTCCCTGCAATACATTGTCAGACTTCACCAAAACACGAACCGCCTTAATCTTCACACTCACAAAGGCATCAGTCCATATTGTATGAGTAGCAGCAAATTGATTTTGAATAATAAATTGAGAAGTATTAATGTTGAAATTATAGGGATTAAAGTTACCTCCGTTGAAAATATCGAAACCAACATTTAGTTGCAGAGCGCTTTTAAAAAGGTAGTTGGCATAGTAAAGTGAATGCGCCGACAGAAAACGCGGATATTGAAATACTGAGTTTGAGTAAGATTGCCATCCAATCTGATTATCTAGATGAACCTTGAACAGGCGAAGATTAATCTTCAACGATGTTAAATAATATGAAACGGTCCCGTTCAATTGAGCAGGGCTTGCATTGGCATCAAAGTAAACAGGATTCATCAACCACCCTTTAGTATACCTCAGTGAGATGTTTCCATTAAACAAACTATACGATATCATGGCACGACGATTTGTTGTTGCGCCAAAATCATTTTCCCATTGAAAGTGATTACCGCTGAATCGTTGTTGAATAACAGACGGCATCATTTTGCTCTCAAAATATGCCAGATGTAAAAAGTTATTCCACACTCTTCGGCCAATACCACCCTCAACCTTGTACTCCCCTTTGTTATAATCTAAAAAAGAATATTCTCCATTAACATTTACAAATAAATTGGACCAAAGTGTTTTAATAAAACTTCCGGTATTATTAAGCATTAATTTGCGCCAAACGATTCCGACATTCAGATTCTGAACATCATCAAACGCATCATTTCTGAATCGGTACAAACGGTGTTTAACATAAAGCGATGCATCGAACTTCCTGTATTCTCTTGCAGTGTCCATGTGTTTTTTTAGATCGGGCAACATCAATCGCAACTCGTTTGAAATAGAAGTCATAAATAAACTGTCTCTCGTCTTTTCTGAATTCTTGAGCACCTGCGGATAGTAAGCGAAATCACGTTTATCGTCTGTAAAAAGGTAATTGCTTTCATTATAATCGAAGCGATGCAGAATACTGAAAGTTGCAGCTACTTTTCTAACTTCAGTAGTGTCGTCAACTTTTTCTTTGTACTCCCTGCCTATATTAAATTGTTGTTTGAAACTTAGATTACGCTCAATAAATGTAGTGCGGGCACTATCCAATTTTACAGGCACTACTTTTTTGGTAATGAATGCCGGATTGGTAAACACAGAATCCAAATTGAAATTAACACCGCCATTATGGTTGATGGTGGCCTTGTTTTGATAAGCACAAAAATCAATTTGATAACGATCATTATTGGTCCTGAAGTTCTGATGAACCAAAAGGTTGATGTAATCAGTACGCATGTTTTTGTAAATACCATCTGAACCTATTCGGTTAAAAGCAAATCCTATGTTGTAATTCTTGCTTACATTTTGTGTATGACTTCCATTAAACCATTGTTCATTTCCTCCACCCATCAGGTATTGTAGCTCAGTATACGGTTTTCGTGTATTGTAAAATCTTACTTCATCAGCACGATATAAAAAAACATCAAACGCCTGAATACCTGTCTTTAATCCTAAGTCGTTTTGCATCAGAGGTATTAAACGATAAGCCGGATAACCCAAATTGCCGGTGTTGCGCATATAATAATCACGCATGGATGGATTATACCGTTGAAATAATGTTAAGGTGGTATCGATAACTCTTAAGTAGGGCTCTTTCCATGTTCTGTATTTAGTCCAATTGGGATCAAAACGATGATAGGTCGAGTCATCACCTATAGCCCATAACCTCGAGGTAGTTAATGTAAAAAGTAAAAGCAGAACAAAACGACCCATACACAGTGTTACAGGGACTGTAATAATTCTCTGATGATATTAGTCATTTTCGGTTCGGCAGCCATAGCTGCACGAACCACTTCGTCGTGGCTCACCTGTACAGGTTCCGGAGGATTACCTTCGTCGCTAATAACACTAATGGCAAAAATGCGCATACCCATATGGTTAGCCACCATAACTTCTGGTACGGTACTCATGCCCACTGCATCTCCGCCAATGATGTGCATAAACTTGTATTCAGCCGGCGTTTCAAACGTAGGACCGGTAACTCCAACATATATGCCGCTGTGACATGTAATGCTTTGTTTTTGGGCAATATTCATAGCCTGTTGAATCAAATCTTTATTGTACAGTTTATGCTGGTCAGGAAAACGCGGACCAATACTTTCATCGTTCCTTCCACGTAGCGGATGGTCACTCACTAGATTAATATGGTCTCTCAGAATCATCAAATCGCCAACCTTGTATTTTGGATTTAAACCACCACTGGCATTGCTAATAAAGATGGTATCTGCACCAAGGAACTTCATCACTCGTACCGGAAATGTAACCTGCACCATACTGTACCCTTCATAATAATGAAAGCGACCCTGCATGGCCACAATACACTTTCCATTCAAAGTACCCAGCACCAGATTCCCCCCGTGTCCCTTAACAGTGCTTTGAGGAAAGTTTGGAATCTCTGTATATGGAATGATGCATTCCGCCTTAATATGGTTTACCAGGTTGCCCAATCCTGATCCTAAGATAATGGCAACCTCAGGTTTAAAGTCAGTTTTGCTTTGAATAAACTTTACTGTTTCGTCAATTTTGTCTTTCAAATTTTCCATAGGGGCTAAAAGTACCAAACCGCTTTGCAATGAATAATGATCTTATAACTTTGATTTGATCATCTTGAGCAGAGCATCTTCGTCATCCATTTTTACCTCAATGGGTAAATAATAAATGGGTAGTTGTGATGTAGCAGGCAGAGACAGCATTCGTATAGCATCCTTTTCTGACGTCAGAATCACAGCATTTGAATGAGCACGCACTGCTGTTTCCCATTCGGCAACATGTTGCGCAGTAAACCGAAAATGATCAGGATAACGAAACTGTTTAACAACTGAAAAACAATTCGTAACATAATCGTCAAACGAAGTGGTATCTGCAAGTCCGGTAATGGTAATGATACTGGACTTTTCATGAAATGCAGTTTCACCCTTCAGTGACTTTGGAGTTGCATATTGATAGTATGAAAAAAATACAGGCAATTCTTTTTGATAAGTGTGCACAATCTTCACAAAATCATTTTTACGTGTTTCATCCATGAGATTAGACTTACTAAAAACCAGAGCCTGAGCACGTTTCAAACCATAACCTGTTTCGCGTAATCTTCCTGCCGGCAGGTGCACATCTTTAAAGAACGGCTTGTTAGCTGATGATAAAACCAACGAAAACGATGCTCTGATATATCTGTGCTGAAACGCATCATCCAGTATAATAGCATCCAGTTCATGATCCGATAATATCTCCGGTATGGCCTCTACCCTGTCGCCGCATACTGCTACAGGTACAGCAGGAAATTTCTTTTTGATTTGCAAAGGTTCATCACCTACATCATTTGAAGTGCTGTTTACATCCACCCACAAAAAACATTTTGTTTTTCGTCCATAGCCACGACTCAAAACTCCAATCTTATAATCCTTGCCCAGTTTATTCAGAAGCCATTCCACGTGGGGTGTTTTGCCTGTTCCTCCAACACGCAGGTTTCCAACAACAATAATCGGTATATCGAACTGTACACTTCGCAGTAGTTTCCAGTCAAACATCTTATTGCGCAGATAAACACCCAGGCCAAACAGGAGTGAGAAAGGATAAAGGATAATATTCATGAAATGAAGTGCACAATAAAAGGCGCGTAAATTTGAGCAAAATAAAATTTGTGACACTCAGCATTCCATTACATCAAATCATTCATGCGCTGGAGGAAGCCGCTCCCTTATCATTACAAGAATCGTACGATAATGCAGGACTAATTACCGGTCATATGCATCAGTCTATTGAAAAAGTATTACTTACGCTCGATTGCACCGAAGCTGTTGTGGACGAGGCTATTGAAGTTGGTGCGCAGCTCATTATTGCACACCATCCTATTGTTTTTTCAGGCTTAAAAAAGCTGAATGGCAATACCTATGTTGAGCGCACTATTATTAAAGCTATTAAAAATGATATTGCCATATATGCCGCACACACCAATATAGACAATGTGCTGCACGGTGTAAATAATAAGATAGCCGACAAACTGGGGCTAAAGGAACGTGGTAGAAATATTTTGAAGCCTATGCAAAATCAACTTTGCAAGTTGCATACCTACATCACTTCAAAGCATGCCGAAGAATTACGTAATGCCTTATTTCAAGCAGGTGCTGGAAAAATTGGCTTGTACGATGAATGTAGCTTTAACATTATTGGCGAGGGTACTTTCAAAGGCAATGAAAACAGCAATCCCAAAGTGGGAAAACCAATGATCAGAGAGCACGCTCAGGAGACAAAAATTGAAATCATCTTTCCGGTTTGGAAAAAAAATGATGTGCTTAAAGCCCTACGCGAGGGACATTATTATGAAGAAATTGCTTACGAAATATATCCAACCCTGAATGTCAATCAGGAAACCGGCAGTGGACTTATTGGAGAATTTGAAAATGCAATGGATGAAAAGTCATTTCTCTCCCTGCTTAAAGATACTTTCAAAACCCCTCTGGTAAGGCATACAGCCTTTACAGGAAAACCTATCAGGCGTGTAGCCGTGTGTGGTGGTGCAGGTATCTTTCTGCTCAATGATGCCATCAGGCAGCACGCCGATGCCTTTATTACTGCCGACGTTAAGTACCACCAGTTTTTTGACGCAGAAGGCAAAACCCTGCTTTGCGATGTCGGACACTTTGAAAGTGAGCAGTTTACGAGCGAAATATTTCTGGAAATAGTCAGGAAGAAATTCCCTACTTTTGCCGCGCTCTTTTCCAAAACCAGCACTAACCCGGTAAACTATTACTAAATGAGTAAAACAAAAGAAATGACGGCTAAAGCCGAAACCTCAGTAATTGAGAAGCTGAAAGCCCTATATCACCTTCAGAAAATTGATTCAAAGATTGATGAAATCAAAATATTAAAAGGTGAACTTCCTATGGAAGTAAAAGACCTTGAAGACGAAATTACAGGTTTAAAAACCCGTGTAGAAAAATTCGAGGACGAAATCAAAGAAGTTGAAACCAACATTGCCAACCGTAAAAATGGCATCAAAGAATCTGAAGCGTTGGTTAAGAAATATCAGAAGCAACAGAGCAATGTTAAAAACAATCGCGAGTACGATGCGCTGAGCAAAGAAATTGAACTTCAAAAATTAGAAGTACAATTGAACGAAAAGAGAATTAAAGAAGCTCAGGATTTGATTAAACAGAAAACTGAAGTTTTCGAACAGTCAGAAAAACTGATTAAAACCAAAGAGAAAGAGTTGAAGGTTAAGAAAGCTGACCTTGAAAAAATTATAGAAGAAACCGAAGCAGAAGAAAAAGCATTGCAGAAGAAAGCTAAGGATGCAGAATCCAAGATTGAAGAACGCTTGGCTGTAGCTTACCATCGTATCCGTAAAAACTACAAAAACGGTTTAGCTGTGGTAACTGTCGATCGTAACTCTTGCGGCGGTTGTCATCACGCTTTCCCACCGCAATTGATATTGGAAATTCGTCAGCATAAAAAGATTACACTCTGCGAGCACTGCGGTCGTATTCTTGTTGGCGAAAACATTGAAGCAGAGTAAACAATCAATCATTTTCTGCTTTGAACTTCACAAAGCCCTCATGTCACTTCATCAAAACCCTGCTCTTAGCAGGGTTTTTTGTTTTGATGTTTCAATCACTGTTTGCCGCACAGTATAAATTTGTCTTTAACTCCAGCTGTCAGAAAGCTTATCAGAATATGATTAGTATGCGTTTTAATGAAGCGCACACCTTGTTAATTCAGGAGAAAAAAGATCATCCTGATAATCTGATGCCTCACTTCATCGAAAATTATGAAGACTTTTTACACTGTGCTTTTAATGAAGACAAGGAAGAGTTCAATAAACTATATTCCAACAAAGACAAACGCCTCACCGCATTAAGCCTAGGAGATACCAAATCGCCTTACTATCTGTTCACACGAGCACAGGTGTCATTACAATGGGCTTTAGTGAATTTAAAGTTTGAAAACTACACTTCTGCTTTCTTCGACATTCGCAGAGCGTACTTGTTGCTCATCGACAACCAGAAGTTATTCCCCGATTTTAAAGCCAACCTCATTAGTCTTGGATTATTACACGCACTTATCGGTACTGTTCCCGATTCATACAAATGGGCTGCAAAGTTGATGGGCTTTAATGGAACTGTACCACAAGGTAAGGCCGAGTTACTTGAAGTAATTGAATATGGTAATAATAACAATTTCATCTTTCATAACGAGGCCAGGTATATGTATATCATTCTGCAGATGATTGTCTTAAACGATAAACAGGGAGCATACAAAACAGTAACCCATACTTCCTTCCCCACGCACTACGGCGATGCCTTAAGCTGTTTTACTAAAGCATATGTGGCATTGAAGAATTTTAAGAATGATGAAGCTATTCAATTCTTTACCTACAATATTTTCAACAACAAAACTTTTGTGCTTTACAACTACTATATGCTGGGCATGTGTCAGTTGAATAAATTAAACACAGCAGCCAGCTATAATCTAAAATATTTCTCTGATCACTTTAAAGGGGTTAACTACATTAAAGATGCGCGACATAGGATAGCGTGGTGCAGCTTACTTAATGGTTCAGTGCCCGACTATCTGAATTCGTTGAAACTGATTTTGGAACGAGGCAACACACTCAGCGACTCCGATAAGTCTGCACAAAGGGTAGCAGAAAAAAAGGTAATACCTCACACCGGTTTATTGCGGGTTCGGTTATTAATGGATGGTGGTTACTTAAAAGATGCACTTCAGGCACTTGATGCTATTGACAAAGATGGTTTGAATAAACCCGAATTTAAAACCGAGTACGACTATCGAAAAGGACGTATCTACCATTTGCAGGGCAACACAACTGAGGCAGAGAAGTACTATCTAATCAGTATAGAAAATGGTAAGACATTACCTCTTTACTATGCAGCAAATGCCGCTATGGAGTTGGGCACCATTTACGAGAGCGAAAAGAAATATCAGCAAGCCGCACAGTATTATAAAATAAGCTTAGATATGCCCGATTCCGATTTCAAGAATTCTATTGATGTACGCTCCAAAGCCGGTTTACAGCGTATTCAGGCTACTAAATAACTCAGGCATATTTTTCCAGTGTTTTACCCACTACATCAAATAATAATGATAAGCGAACCGGCTTAGATAGGTAACGCTCTGCACCAATACCCAGTGTGGAAAGTGAAATGAGTTCATCGGTTGAGGCACTCAGAAAGATGACAGGAATTTTTTTCACGGCTTCATTTTCTTTTAGCTTCATACACATTCTGATACCGTTCATCCCGGGCATATAAATATCCGAGATGATGATATGCGGTTGGTATATGATTGCTTTCTGCAGGCCGGTAATTCCATCATTGGCATGTATGGTTTCAAACCCCTTTTTCCTGAAGTTGTATGATAAAAAATCAATGATATCTATCTCATCATCTACCAGTAAAATTCTTGTACGTTCCATGCTCTTCCTAATTCGATGTCAAAATTCTGCTGGCTGTATAAACACAGTATCAGGTAATTGTTACCATTAGGTTAAAGAAATCTTGAACCGGTTGAATAGCCTCTCTGTCCGATATGGCATTTCCCTTATTTTTGCCGCACTTAAAAAATCAAACCTCATGGGTCGCATATTCGAAAAACGCAAGCACAAAATTTTTGCCCGCATGGACAAGATGGCCAAGGCATTTACCAAAATAGGAAGAGAAATAGCCTTAGCCGTTAAACAGGGTGGCGCTGACCCCAACAATAACCCCCGCTTGCGTGCTGCCATTCAAAACAGCAAAGCGGTTAATATGCCTAAGGACAGAGTGGATGCTGCTATTAAGCGTGCCGTATCTAAAGACGAAAAAGATTTGTCAGAAGCAACCTACGAAGGCTACGGTCCGCATGGTGTTGCCATTATGGTTGAATGTGCCACCGACAACCCTACACGTACTGTTGCCAACCTGCGCATGTATTTCGACCGCAGTGGTGGTGCATTAGGTAAGAGCGGTTCCGTGGAATTTATGTTCGACCGCAAAGGTGTTTTTAAATTAGACAAGAATACCATTAAACTGGAAGACATTGAACTGGACTTGATTGATATGGGTGCGGAAGAAATTCAGGAAGCTGAAGACGGCATTATCGTCTACACTTCGTTTCAGGATTTTGGAACGATGCAAAAAGGTTTGGAAGAAAAAAACATTCCTGTAATCAGTTCCGAAGCTCAACGCATTCCCACAACTACCAAAGAGCTTAGCGACGAACAGGTGGATGAAGTGCTGAAACTCATCGATAAACTGGAAGAAGACGACGATATCCAAAACGTTTTTCACAACCTGGCTTAAAGCTATTCTGCGACTTATTTATTTTAGTGTTACCATCCGCGGTTGGTCAACTTCCTTTTTTTGATATATTGGCAGCAAAGCCCAATACTGCATGAATAAACTTTTATCGTTGCTTGTCTTTCTGTTCGCTTTTCAGTTCGCTGCGGCACAGAATATTGTTCTTAAAGGAATTGTTATTGACAATGAAACAAACTTCGAACTTGTAGGTGTCAGCATTATTATCGATAACAGCAAATATGTGCAGTCCGACGCCAATGGCCGATTTGAAATAGAACTTACGGCCGGTAAGCACACCCTTCGATCAACCTATGTTGGATACAACAATTTCTTTGATACCATAGATATTAAAAACGCCAGTATTCCGCTCTACAAAATAAAGATGGTTCCTACAGCACAGGAATTAAAGATGGTAGTAGTTAGTGCTTCAAAATTTGAAAGAAACATTTCCGAAGAAACAGTCAGCATCAATATCCTGAAACCTTCCTTGATACAAAACACCAACTCCATCACAATGGATGAAGCGGTGAATCGAGTACCCGGAGTGAATGTAATTGATGGACAGGCTAACATACGCGGCGGCAGTGGCTATAGTTACGGTGCCGGTAGTCGTGTATTGGTATTGGTAGATGACTTACCTCAACTCACTGCGGATGCCGGCGATGTGAAATGGGAGTTTCTGCCGGTGGAAAATCTCGAGCAGGTTGAAATTATTAAAGGAGCAGCATCAACATTATATGGTTCTTCAGCATTGAATGGCGTAATCAACATCCGTACATCCTACCCCACTTCAGTTCCACAGACGCAAATCAATTTTTACCAGGGTATTCATCAAAACCCGAGACGTAAAGAACTCATCTGGTGGGACAACAGGCAACCATCTTTTAGTGGCGGATTTTTTACCCATAGCCGTAAAATAGGCCAGCTTGATTTGGTCGTAGGCGGCAACATCAACAACCTCGACTCATACCATGAAAATGCATTTCAAAAACGCGGTCGTGTAAACACAAATCTTCGATACCGTTTTAAAAAAGTTGATGGTTTAAGTGTAGGTCTCAACACTAATTTTCTATATGCCCATACTGCTACATTCTTTATATGGGAAAACGACAGTGCCGGTGCCTATAGGCCTTTTGGTGGCGTTGATACACCAGGTACTTCACTAACACGAAACAAATATTACCGTTTCAATATAGACCCATACATTGTTTATGTAAAAAAAGATGGTAGCCGCCATAGCCTCCGCACTAGGGTTTTTGAAACCAACAACGAAACCAATCAGGAAACGCAGGACTCCAAGAGTCGGCTATGGTATGGTGAATATCAGTATCAGCACGTTTTCAAGTTTGGATTACGTGCCACTACAGGGCTTATGGCCAACTACTCTCAGGTATTCAGCTCCATGTATGGCAATCATGATGGCGCGAATCAGGCTACCTATCTGCAACTCGATTATAAGATTAAGAACCTGACCATAATGGGTGGTGTGCGCTATGAACTATTCCGCATCGACACTTTTAAAGCCAACAGTGGCCCGGTATTCCGCACAGGGTTAAACTATGGTTTGGGAAAAGCTACTCACTTCCGTGCTTCATTTGGACAGGGATATCGCTTCCCTACAGTGGCAGAAAAATTTGTACAAACCAACATTGGAGCACTCTACATTTATCCAAACCCTCAGCTGGAACCCGAGAAAGGATGGAGTGTGGAAATAGGCGCACAGCAAGGTTTTAAAATCAGCAACTGGATGGGATATGTTGACCTCGCTGTTTTCCGTCAGCAGTTGAGCAACTTTATGGAGTTCAGTTTTGGTCAGTGGGGAAACCCCTTTGTTGACCCGCAATTTGGTCTGGGCTTTAAATCCGTGAATCTTAATGTTGCACAGATTACCGGCATAGAAGCAACCATATTCGGGCAAGGTAAGCTGTTTGGTTGCCCGGTTAATATTCTTGGAGGTTATACATTCATTAACCCTATTGATATGGATATGACCAGTATGATAGATAGCGTGGTGTCTGCCAATCCGGATTTGAATCAAGGCGAAATAGATTCCTTGTATCAACAACGCATATTGAAATACCGTTATACCACTACCTTTAAATTCGACGCCGATGTAACATGGAAAGTCGTTACTGCCGGTATTAATGTGCGTTATAATAGCTTTATGGTTAACATTGACAAATTCCTCAATCTGATCAATGGAATCGAGAGCTACCGTAAAGAAAACAACAACGGAGATTTAGTCATCGATGCTCGATTCGGTGTAAACGTCAATAAGAACACCCGCTTCTCGCTCATTGTTAAAAATGTAATGAATGCGGAATACACTGTGCGACCGGCTATGATTGAAGGACCTAGAAGCTTTACCATTCAGATTCAAACAAAATTTTAACCGCGTTTTTCTCTTTTAAGCCTTTGATGGACAATCTATCAGCATTCACCATAATTTCACACTCGCATTTAAAGAAGATCGTTATTTTTTCACACAGTTTTTAAAACCTTGTCAAATAAATCACCTCATTTATTTTCCCGACGAATCGACAGCGTATTCCTCAGTTTCTATAACGCCTGGAAATTCATAGCACAGTTCTTCCGCGAACTGTTCAGCGGTCCCTTTGAATATAAAGAAGTGGTGCGCCAGTGTTACGAGGTTGGTGTGCGCTCCTTGCCCTTAATTACATTGACCGGGTTTGTTACCGGTATAGTTTTCACCAAACAATCCAGACCTTCTCTGCAGTCGTTTGGTGCATCATCCTGGTTGCCTTCTTTAATTACAATTGCCATCATAAGAGCTCTGGCTCCCTTGGTAACAGCATTGATTTGTGCCGGTAAAGTAGGTTCCAACATTGGTGCGGAATTAGGTTCTATGAAAGTAACCGAGCAGATAGATGCTATGGAAGTATCTGCCATCAATCCTTTCAAGTTCCTGGTAGTAACTCGTGTGCTCGCCTGTACTTTAATGGTGCCTGTTTTGGCAATGTACAGCGGCTTTGTTGGTTTAATGGGCTCCTTCCTGAATGTGAATCAAAACGAATACACCACCTACCAGACATTTATCAAGGAAGCTTTTTCATCTATCAGCTTTCTGGATATTTATTCCTCATTATTCAAATCGGTCGTGTTTGGGTTCACGGTAGGAATAGTAGCATGTTATCAGGGATTCAAGGCAGGCAACGGCACTCAGGGTGTCGGACGTGCAGCCAACAGCGCTGTGGTAATAGCCATGTTTCTGGTATTTATTGAAGAGATAGTCATTGTTCAGGTAATTAATTGGATGCGGTAAATGAAGAAAGTCAGCGGCATCATTGATTACAACCAGAAAGTAATCACCATCAGAAACCTTTATAAGTCCTTCGGTGACCTGAATGTTTTATCAGGTATAGACCTCGATTTATTTAAAGGTGAAAATCTTGTGGTGTTGGGACGTTCAGGAACAGGTAAGTCGGTGTTGATTAAAATTATCTCCGGCCTCTTACTGCCCGACACTGGCGATGTGTTTGTGCTTGGCAAGCAGGTGAACAAACTCAACGAAAAGGAACTACGCGAGCTGCGTCTGAAACTTGGTTTTCTCTTTCAGCATTCCGCTTTATATGATAGTATGAGTGTTCGGGAGAATCTTGAATTTCCGCTGACGCGAAACGTTAAAAACTTAACCACAAAGCAAATTGATGATGCTGTTGAAGAAGTGCTCGATGCTGTTGGTCTTCTCGATAAAATCAATCAGATGCCTGCCGAACTTTCCGGCGGACAGCGCAAACGCATTGGTATTGCACGCACCCTGATTCTTAAACCCAATATCATGCTCTACGATGAACCTACCGCGGGTTTGGATCCGATCACTTCCATCGAAATCAATGACCTGATCAACGAGGTGCAATTAAAATACAATACCAGTTCCATCATCATCACGCACGACCTCACCTGTGCCAAAGCAACCGGCGACCGCATTGCCATGCTGCTCGAAGGTAAATTCAATAAAATAGGCACTTTTGAACAAGTATTTGAAACCACCGACGAACGCATTAAAGCATTTTACGACTATAACTTTATAGATTAATGAGCAACACACCCAATAGAAAACCTGTAATCGTAGGCCTGTTTATAGCGCTCGGCATTACGTTTTTGATATTAGCCATTTTAAGTGTAGGCAATCTGCAGAGCACCTTTGGCAAAAAGATTTCTCTTTCCGTAATCTTCGATGATGTAAACGGACTCAAAACCGGTAACAACATTTGGTATTCCGGCGTTAAGATTGGCCGTGTGGAAGGTATGAGTTTCATTGGTGAGTCAAAAGTTAAGGTGGACTTAAAGATTGAAGAGAAATCCCGGTCCTTCATCAAGAAAAATGCAAAAGCCAAGATTGGCTCCGATGGTCTGATTGGAAATCGCATCATTGTCATTTTTGGTGGTACTCCTGATGTGCCCGCTGTTGAAGACGGCGACACCCTTCAGGTGGAATATGGAATTTCTACCGAAACAATGATGAACACACTGCAGGAGAACAATGAAAATCTGGTAGGTATTACAGCAGATTTAAAAAAGATTACTTCCAAACTGAGCAAAAGCGAAGGCACGCTGGGCAAATTGCTCAACGAAGACGATATCTATAATAATATAATGGCTACGATTAGTTCGCTGCACAAAACATCAGATCAGGCCCAAAGTATTACGGCATCACTGTCTCAATTCAGTAGTAAACTGAATAACAAAGACGGTTTGGCAAATAAAATACTTACCGATACTGCCGTATTTAAAAGCATCAGCAAATCTGTTCTTGAACTCGAACAGGTAACAGCCAACGCTAATGCCTTCACCAGAACATTGAAAGAATCTGCCAACGACCCCAAAACTCCCCTGGGCACTTTGATGAAAGATGAACAAACCGCTGCACACCTGCAGGCAGCTATCAAGAATCTGGAAGTGACCACTCAAAAACTCAACGAAGATTTGGAAGCCCTTCAGCACAGCTTTCTGATGAAGAAATACTTTAAGAAAAAGGATAAGGGCAAATTATAAGGCAATAGTGAATAACCGTATTCCGGAATAACCTGCTACTGCATTTTCTTAACCATAATGCATACTATTATTTACTACTCAACACCAGCTTCTTCCTTTCCACCACCCTTTCGTTTTGCAGTTCTATAAAGTAAATGCCCGGTGCAAAGGTTGCTGTGCTCAGCGTGGTGTTGCTATTTGTAAGTTGTTGTGTGGTAATTACTCTTCCCTGTATATCTACAACGCTTAATGTACAGTTGGTGCAAGAAGTATTAATGTGTACTGCCTCTTGTGCCGGGTTGGGATAAATGGTGAAGTTGCTTGATGTGTTCACTTTACTGATGCCTGTGGCATATGATACAACTGCATCGTTTGTTTTAATGGGGGTATTAAAATCAAAATAAATCGAGGCGCTGTTAGTGAGTGTCATTGGTGGTACAAAATCATTTTTGGTTTTGATCTTAAACTGCACATAACCTTTGGAGCCTTCAGGGTTGCTCATTGAATCGGACAGCATTATGTTTAAGAAGTTAAAGTGTACTATACCATTCGCTAATATTTGTGTAAACACTTCGTGACTGTAGTCGAGCAAGCGAAAACTCTCCCAGTCTAACAGACTACTGAGGGTGTCTTTAACCCTTATGTTAAGAGCCGGAGCCGTGCCTGTGTTTTGAAAATGAATGGTATAAGTAAGCCACTCCCCCGACTGATAAATTTTTTGTGGAAATACTTCTTTAATGTTAGGGTCGTAAGAATTAATTACCGTAAAACACTGCGTAAAATGATTATTGCTTGTATTGTTGTCTCCTGCTGTAGGCGTAACCCACACTTCAATACAAACCTGTTGACCACCCTGAGCTGTGGTATCAGTTAGTAGATTAAATACAAAACTTATGTTTGGATTTACTGTTGTAAAATCTTCTATGTCATATTTCAAAGTATCATTGGATATTGTTGGTATTAGTGCTCCCGTTGCTGCACCGGCATAACTTGCAGGTCCATTGACCTTTACTTTTATTTGTCCTTGTAAAGAGGTTGTGTTGCAGGATATGTTATTTAAAATGCCGGCTAAATCACCCGCCTTTACTCTTATAGTGCTTTGTTGTCCGGGAAAAATCATCCCATTAATCCGATTAATACTGGTAGCTCCTAAATCAAAGCCGGGTTTACATACTAATTGTAAGGTATTGTTTTGTGATGTGGGATTGGTTGAGTTAAGTGTGATATTGATGCTGTTATCGATTGGACATTTTATAAGATAAGAAAGGTTGTTAGTATCAATCTCAATCTTATAAGAGCCCGTTAATACATTAAACGAAAATTTACCTATAGCATTTGAATAGACTTGTTGTATTAAATTATAACTATTGTCGTAAATCTTCACTTTAATATTTTTGAGATTAATGTTATTATTGATTGTGTTGCAATTAGAATCAATATCAAACTGAATATTACCTATCACATTCCATCCTACTGTACAGTTTTTAGGGTTAATGATTTCACAAATTGGTTTGTTATCCAGCTCAGGTAAATTTACTATGTATGGATGCTGTATAACATTTGGCAAACAAGTAATTCCGGTCATGTAAATATCAACGTATGCAGAACTTGTTGCTGTAATCTTATAAATAGGAGGCAAGCATTTTAATTGTGAATTATGATCAATTCGCAATACTGATAAAGAATCAGGAAGGTTACTGATTGTTTGTAATTGATTATTATCAGCTTCTAACTTATTAAGTTTACTTGGAATATTGTTTAAACTTGTAATTTGATTATCATAGCACCATAATAATTCGAGTGAATCAGGTAAGGTAGGTAATTCAGTGATTTGATTATATTGACATTTAAGACTCTTCAATATGCTCGGCAATTGAGGAAGGCTGGTTAGCTGATTATTGCCACAACTTAAAGAAGTCAACGTCGAGGGCAAACTCGGTAAATTGCTGAGTGGATTAGAGCCACAATCTAAATAAGTCAACGTCGAGGGCAAACTCGGTAAATTGCTGAGTTGATTATTATAACACCTTAAATTAGTCAACGTCGAGGGCAAACTCGGTAAACTGCTGAGTTGATTACTATAACACCATAAAAAAGTCAACGACGAGGGCAAACTCGGTAAATTAGTGAGTTGATTATTATTACAATATAATGTAGTCAACGACGAGGGCAAACTCGGTAAACTGCTGAGTTGATTATTACTACAATTTAAACTAGTCAACGACGAGGGCAAACTCGGTAAACTGCTGAGTTGATTATTACTACAAATTAGCTGATTAAGATTATCAAAAAACTGTACCCCGTATAAATTTGAAATTCCAAGCCAGGATACGTCTAGTACAGTAGCATTTACGATAGCAGAACAGGTTGTATCCATTTGGTTGCCGTTCATACAAGAAGGATATAGCTGCTGTAGCTTTGTTGCAAAGGCAGCATCCGGTATAGTTACCCATTGCGCCTTGGTGCTTAACGTAAGTGTGAGCACAAGAGCGAGAGTGTAAAGTGTTTTCATATGCTTGGTTTTTAATTGTTAGTTTTTACTCACCACCAGCTTCTTCCTTTCCACCACCCTTTCGTTTTGCAGTTCTATAAAGTAAATGCCCGGTGCAAAGGTTGCTGTGCTCAGCGTGGTGTTGCTATTTGTAAGTTGTTGTGTGGTAATTACTCTTCCCTGTATATCTACAACGCTTAATGTACAGTTGGTGCAAGAAGTATTAATGTGTACTACCTCTTGTGCCGGGTTGGGATATAGCGTAAAGTTGCTGGTATGCAATTCATCGATGTTATCCGGTAGCACCGTCTTACACTCACTTTGCTCGGTGCAATTTCCAATGGTTATCATTGCAGCATAGGTTCCGTTTTGTGTAGGTGTAAACGAAATCTCATCGGCTCCGGCTATTGCTTGCCCGTTTTCGCAGTTAATCCATTGATAGCTATCTGCAAACTGATTTGCAGTCAGCGTACCTTGTGTTTGTTGCACACTTAAATCAAACAGTGGCATGGCTATACTGATGTTTACTATGGTATCGCACTGGTTCGGGTATTGTATTATACTTTGATATGTACCGGAAGCCGAATAGTTATTACCGTAAATTGTCAATGTATCACCCGGACAAAGTGTAAACGAGACGCTTACTGTTTCGGGAACGCAGTACAGTGTATTCACCGTATTGGTAATTATCGGCTCATTAAAATCAAAATAAATTGCTGCTGTGTTGGGAATATTGATTGGCGGCAATAAGTTGCTTTGTGTTTTAATCTTAAACTGTACGTAACCTTTGGAGCCTTCAGGGTTGCTCATTGAATCGGGCAGCATAATGTTTAAAAAGTTGAAGTGTACTATTCCGTTCTGGAATATTTGTGTAAACACTTCGTGACTGTAATCCAACAATTGAAACGAAGCCCAGTCTAACAAGCTACTCAGCGTATCCTTTACTCTGATGTTAAATGCCGGTGCTGTGCCGGTGTTTTGAAAATGTATGGTATAAGTTAACCAGTCTCCTGCTTGTTCAATGTGCTGTGGCGATACTTCTTTAATGTTAGGGTCGTAAGAATTAATTACCGTAAAACATTGCGCAAGGTAATTATTGCTTGTATTGTTGTCTCCTGCTGTAGGCGTAACCCAAACCTCAAAACAAACCTGCTGCCAGGCTTGTGCAGTAGTATCTGTTAACATATTTATTACAAAATCGGTATGGGCATTTACCAAAGAAAAATCTGCAATGGAATAAATCAATGTATCATTTGAAATAGTTGGTGTTAATGCTCCGCCTGCGGGACTGATATATTGCGCAGGACCACTCATTTTCACTTTTACTACACCCGACAAACTGTTGGTGTTACATGGTGTATTGTTTAAAATACTGACAATATCCCCCGCCTTTACTCTTATGGTACTTTGCTGTCCTGGAAATATCAAACCACCAATTCGATTAACGCTCGTTACACCTACATCAAAACCAGGCTCACAAACCAACTGAAAATTATTATTCTGAGAAATAGGATTTGTTGTATTTAGTGTTAATGCTAAATTGTTGTTTTGTGGACATAATACACTGTAAGGTAAATTAGAAGTATCTATTTGTAAATTATAGGTACCTGTATTTTGATTAAAAGAAAAATTTCCTGCACCGTTCGTATAAACTTGTTGCAGCAAATTATTACTCGCATCAAGAAGTTTTACCTTCATATTATGTGAAACAATATTGCCGCTTGTTGTAGCACAGTTATTATCAATATCAAAATATGCAGTGCCCTGTATAGTCCATCCTACCGTGCAATTATTAGCATTTATTACATCACATATGGGCATAGTATCTATAGCAGGAAAGTTGGCAACATTAGGGTGCTGAATAACATTGGGCAGGCAGGTAATCGCTGTGTTGGAGATATTAAAATCTGAAAAGTTTGATGATGTGATATTATTGAGAGGCGGAAGACAGGTAAGTTGAGGGTTGTTATGTACTAATAATTGATTCATAGTTTGCGGCAGCGCCGGCAAACTGCTGAGTTGATTATTATAACACCATAATTGAATCAACGACGAAGGCAAACTCGGTAAACTGCTGAGTTGATTATTATAACATTCTAAAGCAGCCAACGACGAGGGCAAGCTTGGTAAACTGCTGAGTTGATTATTGTAACAACTTAAATAAGTCAACGATGAGGGCAAACTCGGTAAACTGCTGAGTTGATTATTATTACATTCTAAATAAGTCAACGACGAGGACAAACTTGGTAAACTTGTTAAAGAATTAGAATGACAAATTAACTGTGTCAACGACGAGGGCAAAATTGGTAAACTGCTGAGTTGATTACCAGAACACCTTAAATCAGTCAACGACGAAGGCAAACTAGGTAAACTGCTGAGTTGATTATCATAACAAAATAAATTAGTCAATGACGAGGGCAAACTAGGTAAATTGGTGAGTTGATTATTATTACAATCTAAATCAGTCAACGACGAGGGCAGACTCGGTAAATTGGTGAGTGGATTAAAGGCACAATTTAAGGTAGTCAAAGACGAGGGCAAACTCGGTAAACTGCTGAGTTGATTATCACCACAATTTAAATCAGTCAACGACGATGGCAAGCTTGGTAAATTGGTGAGTGGATTTGTATTACAATTTAGCTGATTAAGATTATCAAAAAACTGTACCCCGTATAAATTTGAAATTCCAAGCCAGGATACGTCTAGTACAGTAGCATTTACGATATCAGAACATGTTGTATCCATCTGATTGCCGTTCATACAAGAAGGATATAGCTGCTGTAGCTTTGTTGCAAATGCAGCATCCGGTATAGTTACCCATTGTGCCTTGGTGCTTAACGTAAATGTGAGCACAAGAGCGAGAGTGTAAAGTGTTTTCATATGCTTGGTGCTTGGTGGTTTAAGCTGAAGTATAAGAGCCACTGCTTTCAACTGATGAGAAATATAAGTATTTGTTCCCAGCTTTTCCAAAATCAGGGGTATAAAATTTCCCTGCACTACGGTGCATATTAAAACAAATCTACCTGGTAACCACGTACGCTAAAACCGGATGGACAGGACCCAGGTACAGTTGGGTACTTGATCGTTTAGGTTTAATGAATTATTATAACAATCGATTTCTTAAAACTGACAAACTTTAATGAGCACTACTCATTGAGGTATCCCTAACAGCTTGCTCCTCGGCATGGCTTGAGTCCGTTTCACACAGCTCTTTATATTTAATCTTGACACAGTTTTATTAATAGACTCCTGCCTCCCTCCCGTCCGCATCTCTCCGCCTCCCAAAGTCACTTCTCTGCTTCGCATCCGCTCTTCTCCGCCTCCCTAACACGCCGCGTCACCTCACGCGATGCCTCGGCACTACAGAGGCGTACCTGGTAAGCAAGTTTATTTACAACGAACCGGAAGACACCTATACCTGCCCTGCAGGAGAAACCTTGCGCACCCAAGGCACCTGGCATAAGAAGAGCAGGGAGCGTGATAGCTATATGTTCAAAAAATATCGTACACCAAAATGTAAGACCTGTGCGGTAAAACATCTGTGCACGGGACGTAAGAAAGGAGGCAGGGAGATAGAACGAAGCGAATACGCCAAAGTAGTATCAGAAAATGCCGCACGCTACAAAAGCAACAAAGCCTTGTATAGAAAGCGACAAGAACTCAACGAACACATCTTCGGAACCATAAAACGAAAATGGGGCTACAGCTACATCGACCTGCGAGGACTGGAAAAAGTAAACGGCGAACACAGCCTGATAGCCTTAGTATATAACCTGCGAAGAACCATAAGTATATTAGGAACAAAAGAAATACTTCTCAAACTCAAAAACTGGAAACCGGACTACAAAGGGATTATCTGTGCACATCGAAAACAGGCCTCATTAGAAGCCCATAGTGCGAAGATAAAATTAGCGTGGAGCATAGCCGCTTGAAAAACACGCTTGCATAAAAGCGATGTAATGCAGTCGAGCAAAATTTTACAGCAATAAATAAATGAATGTGAAGAGAAACAGGAGTTAATTCACAGCCTGACGGTTCGGGTATTGCCGAAGGCGGGGGTTTTTAGGACTAATGTTCAATCGAAGCACGAAATTTGAACTTTGCACAGATGTCCAATCGAAGCTGTTCAGCCCCGCTTTTGGTAATACCTTGTTAGCGGCTGCCCTACCTTTTCTAAGAAGTTGCAAAGTGTCAATTAAACAAAAGTAAACTTTGAAGCGATTTGCCATTTCGCCTCAAAGGTAAAATTTGGGTAGATAATTATGCCTAAAAAATCCTGTAGAAAGTCCGCTATACTCTTGGTTGAATTGGGGCTTTCCTAAATCTGCCCCAGGCTACGAAGGCAGCAAGTGCAAATAAAATAATGGTTATTGGTGGTTCACCTACATAAATATGATAGATAGTAGCCAATACCATAACGGTCGCAATACCAGCCGCAGCAAGCGGAGTAAGTATCAGTTTAATGCGTAATGCCGCAGGCAGAATTAATCCGATTGCCCCAAGCACTTCGCTGACGCCAATGAAGCGCACCGTGCCAACTCCGAAGACGTTTACGAACGACATTCCGCTTTGAGCAAGTTGTTCAATAGGTGCTGTAATTTTCATAAAGCCTGCCATACCAAATGCCACTGCTAACAATCCTTGTGCAACCCACAATCCAATGTGAAGTCCTTTTGAAGTTTTCTTTTCTGTCATTTCTTTTGTTTTTTAAATTTTGATGTCACAAACTTATCTATATTTGCTTTCAATTAGTAAGTAGTTACCAATAAGTAAGCACTTACCTTTAGTAAAGTAGTAGATAAAATGGCAAAATCAAAAGAAGAAAAAACCAAAGGGGATTGTTTAAAGACAATGCTACCCATAAGAGATGCGTTGGATGTAATAAGTGGAAAATGGAAAATAATGATACTTGTTTCTATTAAGCATAACAATAAGCGCTTTCGTGAAATTGAAAGAAGCATTCCGAAGATTACTTCTAAAGTCCTTGCAAAGGAGTTGAAGGATTTGGAGCAGCACAAATTGATTA
This sequence comes from uncultured Bifidobacteriaceae bacterium, assembly GCA_964640655.1. Classification (GTDB taxonomy): domain Bacteria; phylum Bacteroidota; class Bacteroidia; order Chitinophagales; family UBA10324; genus BJGO01. The sequence continues at coordinate 58,166 of CAZXFT010000019.1, forward strand.
AACGAACTGTGTATGACAATTACCCTGTTGTTATTGAATATACATTAACTGATTATGCAATGTCGCTAGAGAAAGTAATGAATGAACTCCATAGTTGGGGAGTCAATCATCGCAAGAAAATTATTGGTAAATAGTTGGTCTGTCGCCAATTTAAAATTCTTTAGTTCTAAATTAGGACTTGTGTCAAAGGGTTGCCGCTAACGGCAGACCGTGAAAATACTATCCACATTTCAAATGTCCAAAAGCAGAATG
>CAZXFT010000020.1:0-53902 GCA_964640655.1 uncultured Bifidobacteriaceae bacterium
CGCGGGGTGCGCTACTACTGCTCCCTGTTTGGGTTCAGCCGCCAGAGCTGGTATGGCCAAATGAACCATCTTAAGCTTATGGTTACACCGTAAAGCCGTAAATAATATTTACCGTGCAATTATCTATGTTACGACCTCAATAGATTGAGGCCATAGTTTATTAGCATTCATTACAGATGAAGGGGGACACCTAGTTTATTGATATTAAACTAATTTTTATTTGTATTGTTGTCATTATGTTTTGATAAAAAAATTCTAACGCCATAACTCGCTTTGTCGTAAATATTTCTATTATGACTTATCACTTATTAAGACCCGTTTTAATCGTATTTTTTACATTAATCATTACTGAACAGGGTTTTGCTCAAAAACAAAACAATCAGTGGCGATTTGGGTATGAGGGTGGTATTAATTTTAATACCTCTCCACCTGCAAATACACCTCCTTCAGCCATATTAACCGGCGAAGGTGGTGCTAGTGTAGCTGACAGAAATACCGGCGCACTTTTATTTTATACTGATGGTGTAAGTGTCTGGAATGCGCTAAATCAGATTATGCCAAATGGTAATGGATTACTTGGTGGTGATCCTATTCTGCTTTCATCAACCACGGCGGCTGTTATTATCCCTAAACCGGGCAGTTGTACACAGTACTATATCGTTACCATCGATGAACAATTTGGTGGCAATGGACTTCGATATAGTTTGGTAGATATGTTACTCAATGGCGGACTTGGCGACGTCGTGCCAACGCAAAAAAATATTTTACTTTTTAACACCAACTCAGAAAAAATTGAAGTGGTACCCGCTCTGAACGGTGAGGATTTCTGGGTAATTACCCACGACAATCCGGGTAATTCGTTCTATTCCTTTTTATTAACCGGCAGTGGATTTCAAACGACACCAGTCGTTTCAACTTTGGGCGGTACTCAGGGTAATGGAGCCGGTCATCTAAAAGTGAATCAACAGTTTAATAAACTGGCTTGCGGCAGTTTATTTGACGGCACTATGGAACTCTTTTCATTCAACAATGCAAACGGAGTTGTCAGTGACCAAATCGCCTGGGATCTTGATCCCATAATGTATAATTTTTCACCACTGATTTATGGTGTTGAATTTTCACCCGACGGAAATCTCTTATATATCAGCAACCTAAATGTTATATTTCAATACGACATTTCAAGTGCTTCGTCCAATACCATTCAAAACTCCGCTTACCAGGTCAACACGTCTTCATTTAATTCCCCTGCAACGCTGCAATTAGGCCCTAACGGGAAAATATATATTAACTCAGGATCAATCGATGTGATCAACGCTCCAAATAATGCCGGAGTGGCTTGTGCTTATGAGACCGGTGTGTTAACAGGCGGAGGATACGGACTACCTAAGTGGGTTTATTCCATTTCAACTACGGATACCATTACCACGAATGGCGACACCTGTTTAGGTAGTTTAATATTATTTACAATTGATCCCGCCAATGGCATTACGACTGCAAACTGGAATTTTGGTGATCCAAACAGCGGCACAAACAATAACTCCACAGCGGTTAATCCAACGCACCAGTTCAGCGACACCGGCACGTATTTAATTAGCTGCATCGTTACACTTGCGTGTGGAACAGATACCTTATTCAAAACAATTACCATAACGGATTGCTCATCGAACACAGAATTTCTGGACATTATTGCCTCATCAGATAGTTGCCTACAAGATGCTGTACTTTTTTCAATCAGCACAAACCTGTTCATCGAGAGTCTCATTGGATGGAATTTTGATGATCCAAACAGCGGCGCGAACAATACCTCTTTACTATCAACACCTACCCATATATTTTCAGATACGGGCACCTATACGGTAAGTTGTATTGTTCAGATAAACTGTGGTGAACCTCCTACTCCTAATAATCCGATAACCGTGCCTTGCTTCTATGTTGATACGATATATACCACTGTGCAGATCATAGATTGCTCACCTCCTGACTCTTGCAATATCGTAATCATACCACCTTCAGACACTTGTCTGCAATCCAATCTGTTTTTTACCACTCAATCCGACTCACTTATTCTTTCACTTGAATGGAACTTCGGGGACCCTAACAGCGGGGCCAATAATACATCTATACTAATTAACCCAACGCATCAGTTCAGTGATACCGGCACGTATACCATTCGCTGTATCGCTAACCTGTCTTGCGGTATCGACACAAGTTATATCAATGTTACGATTACGGATTGCCCCGTTGAGCCGGATTTTATTACCATCGAATATTCCACGGATAGTTGTTTGCAGAATCCTGTTGTCTTCTCGATTAACTCAAATCTGCTTATCGAAAATATAATTCAGTGGAATTTTGGTGATCCAAACAGCGGTACAAATAATACTTCTTTACTATCATCACCTACCCATACATTTTCAGATACGGGTACCTACACGGTAAGTTGTATTGTTGAAATAAATTGTAGTGAACCACCTACACCAAATAATCCGATTACAACACCTTGTTTCTATGTTGACACTATTTATACACAGGTAACCATCATACGATGTGAAGAACCTGAACCGGAATGTACCGTTTATTTACCCAATGCATTCTCTCCTAATGGTGATGGTATCAACGATCGTTTTCAGGCCATTTCGATTTGCGAACTTGAAGATTATAACCTGTCAATTTTTAATCGATGGGGTCAGTTGATATATAACACCAACATTATAGGCGATAAATGGGATGGCACTTACAGACAATTAAACTGCGAAACGGGTGTATATGTTTACATAATCCGATACCGATTTGCTTCCGAATCGGCACAGATAAAAAAAGGAAATGTTACCCTGCTTCGATAAGTAAGAAGACACAAAAGTTATGCAACCAGATTATTCGCAACTTAGTTTCAGGGCTTTATCTGTGTTGTATCAATAACAGATTGTTAAATGAGTAAATTATAAAAAAAATTATGTTATATTCAATCCATAAAACACTTTTATGGAAATTGCAGTAATTCTTTTTTTGGCTCTTATACTTTTACTTCCTGTTTTATATCATTTTGCGGTTCCTTTAAAACCACCCTACTTAGATGATTACTTTACTCTGGGCAATATGATTTTCAGCGAGTCTGAGGGAATTAAACAAATCATACTTGAGGTCAGAGGTCGCAATGTTTATAGTGAATTAACATTATTACCACAAGCTCAAGGACCACCTGAACATATGCACAAATATTTTGATGAGAGTTTTGTGGTTTCCGAAGGAGAACTCACAATTAAATTAAATAATGAAATTATTAAAATACCTAAGGGAAATCGCTTCAAGATACCTAGAGGAATGTATCATAGGATATATAATGAAACTGATAAAGAAGTAACCATTCGACCAGAACACGAAACTGACTATGTGCCTCTAGAGTTTACCTATTCACTGGCACAATTATATCCGTTAATGGATTCTAAACAAGGTAATGGTCTACAGCTTTTGATGAAGCTCAGTGTTTTGGATGAACTTTTTGACAGCATTATTAAAGGACCACACCCGGCTGTAATTAGAGTCGTTAAGAAAATCTTAAAACCATACGCCAGAATATTTGGTGTCACACCTTACGATGATAAATCACGACCTACGAACAGATAATTCCATTAAATCAAATACCTATTAGCCCGTAGACATTAATACTTGGGATATTTCCGTTGAGTAAGGATACTAATTATGCCTTAATACTAATTTTTATCTTTATTTCACAAATCTGATACACTTATGCTCACAAACATTACCCAACTCAAAAGACTTACCGACATTCTTAATTGCGAAGGCGGCATATTGATCTTATACAAGCAGGAGGATGAATTGTACTTGTCTTCTTACCTCACCGATAATAGCGGCAACGTATTCTACCGCACAACTGCCGATAATATTCTGAACTATCTTAAAGGCAGCATCACCCTGCGTGAACTCTACTTGCTCAGCGATGATGTGCTTGTAACCCGTAAACAAAGAGAGGAATCAGCAACATATATTAAAGACGACCTCGCTCATCTGTTGCAATGCGGTAATGATTATTATACACAAATCAGTGAGGGCTTAAAAGGAAAAGATGTGTTGCAGTATTTAATGTAGTTCATTGAATCAGGACGTATCATTTTCTTACCGGCTAACCACAAAATGACCGCTTGCACGACTGCCTTCACCTTCAATAACATAGAAGTAGGTGCCGTCGACATAGTTGTTCAGAGATAATGAAAAAATCTGAGAACGTAATGCATCAGCTGAAAGCGTTTTGTTTTCCCTGATACTTCCTAACACATCGTAAACCCTAACCTGGTAAAGTCCGGTTAATTGAGTAAGAAATTGAATATGTAACATTCCTTTTGCAGGATTGGGATAAGTGCTTACTTGTGTGAGTGAACCATGTATGTTCGCAGCCGACTCTGACTGAAAATACAACTGTAGATAAGGTCGGCGTGTGGTATCTTCTGTAAAGTCGGACGACGGAAATGAGAATGTTACCGATGCATTATTGCAGTCACCATCGAGCGGATATACTGCAAACCCGTGATTAGGCTCCGACTCGCTGCGCCATTCATTATATACATCAGTAATGTTTACACGTATTAACCCTCCCGGATAAAAGTGTTTGATATTGATAGGATTGATGAAGGGCTCGCCAAGTTCCGGTTTGTTGTCCCAGTTGAGTGTCATTTCGTTCCAGTCTTCATTGATGTATCGAAAATCGAAATTGTTGTCGCAATTGGAGTAACAATACGACATAGATGAATCCGTCATAAAACAAACAAATACAGAATCTACGTTTTCAGGTAGTTCAAACACATCGAACTTGATAAAAGCCATCAGATTGGTTTGATTGCAATTGCTAACCGGAGAAGTAGCCACATTGACATGTGCGCCATAGTTATCGTAAGGGGTTGCATCATAAGTCATGGCGTCTTTGCCGCCGTTGATGCCGCCTTCGTCGGTGCCGTCATTGTTACCGGAGCTGGGTTGAAAGATGAGAACAGATTGAGCAAATGAAGCGCTGAATAGCGTAATGAAGATAAGTGATAGTATTAGTTTTTTCATGGTCAGGTATTGTTGATACCAAAACTATCTGCAATACAGCCTTGCTGAAAATGACAATTGTTATAAATAAACCTGATTCATTTCAATAACGGTTATTGGAGCATGCAGGTAAACATCTAAATTGAACAATTACGCTTACATCGAGCCTAGGCTACCTTCAGCTTAGGCAAGTTGATTTTATCTATACGCTGGCGCGCATAGTCCAGGTCAACGGTAAAGGATTGCATATCCTTCTGCGATGGTGCATCGTACATTACATCGTTCATAATGGTTTCGCAAAGCGAGCGCAGGCCGCGCGCACCCAGTTTATACTCCATTGCTTTGGTAACGATATAATCAATGGCGGCATCGTCGAAATTCAAGTCGATGTCGTCCATCTTCAAGAGTGCTTTGTATTGTTTCAGCAAAGCATTCTTAGGCTCGGTGAGGATAAGACGCAGAGCTTGCTCGTCTAAGGCATTCAAAAAAGTAACAACAGGTATACGACCTACCAGTTCGGGGATCAATCCAAACTGTTTTAAGTCTTGAGGCGAAACATAGGAGAGCAGGTTGTTTTTATTCACCTCAGAACTATCCGCACCGGACTTGAAACCAATCACCTGAGTTTGTGTGCGGCGCGAAATAATTTTATCCAGTCCTTCGAAAGCACCACCACATATAAATAAAATGTTCTGTGTGTTGAGTGTAATCATCTTCTGTTCGGGGTGCTTACGGCCACCCTGAGGTGGAACAAGCACTTCCGTGCCTTCGAGTAATTTGAGTAAACCCTGTTGCACACCTTCACCGCTCACATCGCGTGTGATGCTGGGGTTATCGCTCTTGCGGGCAATTTTATCAATTTCATCTATATACACTATGCCGCGCTCCGCAGCCTGCACATCGTAGTCGCAACTTTGCAGCAATCGTGAAAGAATACTTTCTACGTCTTCTCCTACATAACCGGCCTCGGTAAATACAGTAGCATCGGCTATGGCAAAAGGAACGTTCAATAGCTTGGCAATGGTACGTGCCAATAAGGTTTTACCTGTTCCGGTTTCTCCTACCAATACGATGTTTGATTTTTCAATCTCTACATCGTTACCCAGTTTATTTTCTCCTTTGTTGATGCGCTTGTAGTGGTTATACACCGCTACGCTCAGCACCTTCTTTGCTTCGTCCTGCCCAATAACATATTCGTCGAGGTACTTCTTGATTTCGGCAGGTATCAACGAGTTTTTAAAAAGCTCTGCTTGTTTGCCGCCAACAATTTTCTTTTTCTTCTGATGCACTTCCTCCTGAACAATCATAGCTGCTTGCTCGGCGCAGGAGTCGCAGATGTATGCATCCAACCCCGATATGAGGAGGCGGGTTTCATCCTTCGATTTTCCGCAAAACGAACAGGTCGTACCTTTTTTCATTGTTCAGTTATTAGTTGTTGGTTATTAGTAAATAGTGATATTTCTTCATCTACAACTCTGAAATGCTGATGAATGTTTAGTGTGGTAAAACGGTAAAATTATGGGTTGCTTTTATCTTTATGCTTTATGAGCACTTCGTCTATCATACCATATTCTTTGGCTTCGTCTGCCATCATCCAGTAGTCGCGGTCGCCATCTTTTTCTACACGCTTATATGGTTGTCCACTATGGTTGGAAATGATTTCGTACAATTCTTTTTTCAGTTTCAATATTTCGCGAGCAGTGATTTCGATATCGCTGGCTTGGCCTTCAGCTCCGCCAAGAGGTTGATGAATCATCACGCGGCTGTGTTTCAGTGCGGTACGTTTTCCTTTAGTGCCTGCGCAAAGCAGAACTGCTGCCATAGAAGCGGCAATGCCTGTACATATAGTTGCTACATCGGGGCCAATGTATTGCATGGTATCGTAAATACCCAGTCCGGCATACACAGAACCGCCGGGTGAGTTGAGGTAAATCTGAATATCGCGGCGTGCGTCGGTGCTTTCCAGGAACAGCAACTGCGCCTGAATGACGTTGGCTACATAGTCATTAATAGGGTCGCCTAGGAAAATGATGCGGTCCATCATCAGTCGGCTGAATACGTCCATACTGGCCACATTCATGGGACGTTCTTCGATGATGTAAGGTGTCAATGCCTGAATGTTGTGCTTCAGATAGTTGTCCACGTGCATGCTATTCATTCCATGGTGCTTCACGGCATATTTTCTGAACTCTGAGTAATGATTCATACGGTGTAGTGTGTTTTGTTTTGGTTATAGTTTAGTGTTGATGTACAAAGTCATGATACGTTTTCTTCACCTCGTTTATTTTAATCAAGGTGGCTGCGTGAGCAAAAACTTTGTCGTATAGGGCCATTTCGGTATAGCGGCGCATACTCTTTTCTTCTTTGAGCATAGAATCGGCGAGGCGTTCAACCAGTTCGTTCATGCTTTCGTCGGCACTGCCACCAAAGTAGCGGCTTACGATTTCGTTTTTAACAGCCTGACGAATATCCTCAATATTTACTTGCACATTCCAGTCCTTGGTGAGTTTATTCACAATCAAATCCCACTTTAATCTTTCAATAATCATCTTGAACTCTTCATCACCGAGTTCCTCATTTTCTTTTCCTTCGTTGTTGTTGGCTAGCACCCACTTTTTAAGGAACTCTTCTGGGAAGTCTATGGCGGTGTTGTCCACCAAGTATTTATGTATCGCATTTTCAAGACGTACAGCACTCACTCTGTTGAATTCTTTTTCCAATTGCGTACGCAGTTTGTCGCGCAGTTCCTGCTCACTGCTTACTGTGCCTGGGTTGTATGCTTTATCGAATAATTCCTGATTCAGTTCGGCCTTAATCACGCGCTTTAATCCCTGTATGCTGATACGGAAATTAGCATTCATTTCGTCGGCATGTGCATGGTCGGTATTCAGCAGACTGTGTACAATCAGGTTGTGGTCGTTGCCAAAAGTGGCATTGATATCAATAGTCAAAGACTCGTCTTTCTTCAAGCCTTCGATTTGTTTCTTTACCGCTTCGTCTTTGATTACACGCACCAGGAATGAAGTGCGGTTAGTTACGCCACCTTCTTTCACGTTGCCCTGGTTGTCTAACTCATCGAATTGTGCAAGAACAATATTATCCTCGCTCTCTATGGTTTCAATTTCTTCTTCTGTACCGTAGCGCATGGACATCTTATCCACTTCTTCGTTAATCATCTCGTCGGTGATGTCGCACAATTCTTTTTCGAAAGTGTTGGCACCTAGGTCGGCCACAGTAAACTGAGGAACCAGCCCTACTTCAAACCCAAAGTTGTAGTTAGATGGATTTGCAATATCAATAGTAGGATTCTCGGTACGGAAAGGCAGTGGCTGGCCGAATATCTCGAGTTTGTTGTCCTTGATATAGTTATTGACTGAATCGTTCAGGATTTTATCTAATTCATCTACCAATACCTGGTTACCATACATTTTGCGCGAAAGCGAAGTCGGCACCTTACCGGGACGGAAACCGGGCATAGCAATTTTTTTGCTCAGTTCTTTGATACCGGTGTCCACCTTAGGCAGGTAGTCTTCGGGAGTAAGATTCACGTTCAGGCGCAGATGTAGCGCAGAGATGTTTTCGGAAGTAATGTTCACGGTTAAGCGATTTATGTTATTGAATAAAAAGAGGAAGCCTAAGCTTCCTCTATAAGTTAGTGCGCATGGAGGGACTCGAACCCCCACGGATCGCTCCACCAGATCCTAAGTCTGGCGCGGCTACCAATTACGCCACATGCGCATTTTTTGAATCGGTGCGCAAAAGTAGAAAAAAAAGAGGAAGAAAAGGGAGGTGGGGCAGGAAATGATTATTGAATAGCCGATATACTTGCCTACTATGAATTATTTTCGTTCGCTGTACACAATAATCCTGATGAAATTTATTTACACCATTACGCTGCTTCTTATCACTGGTTTAAGCTATACTCAGGCTCAATCGCTGTATCCTCCCTTCTATAACAAGAACCTGAACTTGCCGGAATGGGTACACGAAATGATGAGCGATAACCCAAACGTATATAAAACTCAAATGCTTTACCGCGATTATTATGAGAAGCATCCTTTTGAGAAAAATAACTTCACTCAATATTACAAGAAGTGGATGCGCTATGCAATGTGGCATACCAATGACGCAGGTTTTATCGACCCCAACATAAACGAACAACCTTTCCATAATTCACATCGTGGTGGTGGCAGCATATGGAGCAGCATAGGTCCGTTTGAAACACTTTGGGAACAAAATCAAATAGCCGCAAGCTGGCAGGTGAACATATACTGTATAGACCAGTCGATAAGTAACAACGATATATTGTATTGCATCACGGAAGGTGGTGAGATCTATAAAACTATCAACCACGGTAATACCTGGTTCTGTGTGTCGAGAAGTTATAATATGCCCAATGGCGAAGCCATTCAAATTCACCCGACAAATCCGGATATTGTTTATTTCGGGGGTGACAATAACATCTTTAAAACAACTAATGGAGGTAATACCTGGGAAATCGTTTATACTTTGAGTGGTTTCAATTGCTCATCTATTATCATCAACAGCAACAATCCCAACATTATTATGGCGTGCGGTGCTAAAGGTTTAATCCGCAGCACAGATGGCGGTACAAACTGGACATCATTATACACTACCCGTGTCTGGGATCTTGTCGTGAAGCCCGGTGATGCCAATACCGTGTATTGCGTGAAAACAAATACTGCACTGAACATCGCGGAGTTTTTTAAAAGCAACGATGGTGGAGCTACATTTAATATATTTAACAATGGCTGGTATAATGGCGGCACACAACCTCAGGATGGTGGTGCTCGTATAGGAGTTACTACGGCTAACCCTAATGTAATTTATGTGCACCTGATTGGCCAAAGTAAGGATGGCGACAACGGATTTATAGGAATATGGAAAAGCACAGATAGTGGCAACACCTGGGCCTTGCCTCACGGTCAGATAGGTGGACCTTATTCTTGCAGTGATGCCAACAGCAGCAGTACTTGCTCTTTTCCAAACATAACTACTATAGGTGCTACAGGAACATATCATCAGGGATTCTATAATAGTGATATTGCTGTTTCAAGTACCGATGAAAATGAGTTGCTGATTGGTGGCTGTTCATTATGGCGCAGCAATGATGGTGCAGTTTCTTTCAGCGGTGTTGGTGGATATAGCGGACAGGTTGCGCGGGTGCACCCCGACATACAGGATATGCTGGTGCGTGGTGATGAAGTGTGGTTGTGTAGCGATGGTGGTATTAATCTGAGCACAGATTTTTTTGCCACTCATCAAAGCAAAAAAAATGGTATCAGCGGCAGCGACTATTGGGGTTTTGATCAGGGATGGAATGAAGACGTGATGGTGGGTGGTCGTTATCACAATGGCAATGCTGCCATGTTTGAGGGTTATCCAGGCGGTGTCAGCATCAGGCTTGGTGGGGGTGAGGCTCCAACAGGATATATTAATCCGGGTAACAATCGCTTTGCATACTTCAGCGATATCAGTAATCTGGAAATTCCGAATACGGTGGATGATGCCATTCACTGGCAAAATAATAGTGCTTTGTATCCAAATGAGAGTTACTGGAGTGCAGAGTTCAGTAATATGGTATTTGATCCGCGATGCTATAACACCGTGTGGATGGGTTACAAGAATAAAGTATATAAAAGTACCGATGGCGGCATCAACTATAATGTAGTAACATCCTTTGGCACTGCTGAAGACGACTGGGTGACATGGATCGACATCAGCAGGAAAAATCCGGATGTTCTTTATGCAGTGCATACGAAGTATTCAAACAACACCTCACAACTTTACCGCAGCAATAATGGTGGAATAACCTGGGTATCCTGTACGATGCCTCCCGGTTACAGTCGTATCACAGTAATGCAGTGTAGTCTTACAAATCCCGATGTGTTATGGATGGCTTATCGACAAGCATCGAACGGTCAAAAGATTTATAAAAGTATGGATGGCGGTATAACCTGGACTAATCTGAGCAGTGCGTTGCTGAATGACCAAAGTATCGTAGCCATCATGCCTCAGGCCGGCACCAATGACGGTGTTTATCTGGCAACATCAAGTACTGTGTTTTACAGAAGTAATGACATGAATGATTGGGAACCTTACCATGGAGGTCTTCCCTCACAAATCAGTACACTAAAACTCAAACCTTTTTACAGAGATGGAAAAATTCGCTTGGCGAGTTATGGTAAAGGTATATGGGAGGCCCCACTATTCGAACCTGTTGTGGAACCCATCTGTGATATTATCGTGGACAAAATGAGTGCCTCCTGCATTGGGGACACGTTTTATTTTGATGATTACAGCACCCTGCTTCACGATGGTGCACAATGGAGCTGGACTTTTGAAGGAGGAATTCCGGCAACGAGCAACAACAGAAATCCGAAAGTGGTGTTTAACGGCAACGGACCTCATTTAGTTAGTCTTACGGTTACTGATAACAATAGCAACAGCGCAACCGACACCTTATCGGTTTTCATCAATCCACTAACAACTGTCGATATCGCCGAAGGATTTGAAAACGGGTTTCCGCCCGGTGGCTGGAAAGCATACTCCACACCGAACGGTGCTCCCAACTGGCAACTTAATACTGATGTTGGTGGTTATGGACAGAGTGCATCGTGTATGAGCATTAACAACTACTATAATGACGGACAAGGTTCATACGACGATATAGGTGTGGCGGTAAACTTGAATAACTACCTTTCAGCATACCTTACTTTCGATGTAGCCTATGCACGATATAGCGATGCATACATTGACTCGCTGGCTATCTTAGTAAGCACGGATTGCGGTTTAACATTTACTGAACTCTACAAAAAAGGCAGCACTGCGTTAGCTACAGCACCGGATTACAGCGCAGATGTGTTTGTTCCTGATAATTCACAGTGGCGCACCGATACGGTTCAACTGCAAGCATTCACAGGCATAGATCATGTGATTATCGCGTTCAGAAATATTGCGAATTATGGCCAGCCTGTTTATATCGATAATGTAAATCTACAAGGCACCTTGAATGCGGCGAGTACGAATAATATTATTGAAGGACAAACTAAACTTTACCCGAGCCTGCTGAGCAGAGGTGATAATGTTTATGTGGAATTACCGGCTAACAGTGGTGCGGTAAAGATGATGCTGTACGATATCAATGGTAGGGTATTACTCACACAGCATTTGAGTAATGCAAACAATCAGATCTCATTGCCAGATCAAATTGGTTCGGGAACGTATCATATCAAATTAATGGGTGAGCGTTTTATAACGCAGCATAAGTTGGTGGTTGGAAAGTAAATAGCATTATTCATATTAGATGTAACCGGTATATTGGGTATTACCTAACTCAAGAGAATAAAAAAAAGCGCACCTTATATTGAGGTGCGCCTTTTAATAAATACAGCTAACTTTTTGTGTCAACTGAGTTGACTAAACATACCTTATTGCTTAATCAGTTTTGTGTCGAAGTAAACTACACCATTTCGATTTACACTAAGATGATACATACCGGAAGCTAGTGACTGAATATTCTTTTCTGATGTGAAAGGATATTCTTCTCTTAGCACTTCGCGTCCTAAAACATCCGTGATTACAAGCAAATCACCAACTTGAATAGCAGTACTTCTGATAAAGAAAATCCCATTATTGGGATTAGGATAAACAGTAATTGCTTGAAGTGTTCCTATTTGTTCAATACCATCAATAACAACATTTACTTCAGCCGAAGTAGCTGATTCACAACCGAACTCGTTGAAAACAACAACTGAGTAAAGTCCATTTGATACAGCTGTAAAAGTTTGATTGGTGGCCCCTGAGATTGGACTGCCATTTAAATACCATTGATAGGATGTGCCGCTTATTGAGGAACTTAAATTCACAATTCCATTAACTTGAACAATGGGAGTTTCCGGTACAGGAATCACAGTAATTACCTGAGATGCAGTTCCGGTGCATGAGTTGCCATCGGTTCCGTTTACTACATATGTTGTGGTGTTAGCAGGTGTTGGCGTAACAGTTACATTAGTACCTAAACCATTATTCCATTGATATGTGTTGGCTCCGCTGGCTGTTAAAGAACTATTTTCTCCTGAACAGATGGAGTCCTGGTTTGTAGAAATTGTTACAACAGGGTTTTGATTTACTGTAACCAAGACAGTATCGGTTGCTGAACAGTTAGCAGCGTTAGTTCCAATAACGGTATAGGTAGTTGAAACAGTAGGTGATACGTTGACTATAGCGTTGTTACCTAATGAGTTGCTCCACTGATATGTATCAGCACCATTCGCAGTAAGCGATGTGGATGCGCCATTACAAATGGAAGTATTATTCGCAGATGCGGATACTGATGGATTTGCATTTACAGTTACAGCGACTGTTTGTGTATTTGAGCATGCCCCATTGACACCGGTAACAGAGTAAGTTGTATTTAATGTTGGTGAAACTGACACACTTGCACCTGTAGTAGAACTCAAACCTGCAGAAGGGGACCAAGTATATGCATTAGCGTTACTTGCACTTACATCGATTGATTGACCTTGACAAATATTTATGGTGCCATTGGATAAACTGATGGTAAAGTTGGAGCAGCTAGTAATATCTATACCCTGTACATAATTGGTATGACTCCATCGACCCAATACATCAAGACTTCTGATAAATAGCGTGTATGTGCCGGGAACAGGTGGATTTTGCAAAACAAAGTTTCCGTTATTGATATCAGTAGTTACAACGGAGAAGGTAGTATCTGAGGCATTGCCAAAACCCGGGTCGGTATTGCCCCAGTAATATTCCAGTCGATCTAAATTGTAAACCGCTGTATCAGAAACATAGAGTGAATGAAAGTTGGTGTGACTCCATTTTCCGGAAGCATCCATAGAACGAATGCCTATTATATGAAACCCGGTACTTAATGCAGGAACCGGAAAACTGAAATTGCTGACGTCCGGTGATGTGGGCAATCCGTTGATATTAATAGCATTGCCGACACCGGGTTCGGTATCCACCCAATATTCCATACGAGAAATATTCTGTGCGAAGGTGTTGCCGGTTGCAATGATAGCGAGTAGCGTGATTAAAATATTTTTCATAACCTGTTTATTTTTTTGGTTTCAGATTAATCGTTGCTTCGCGTACTCAAGTTGATATTGATAGTGCCGCCTTGAACGGACTGAGCAGGTGCATTGATCATATAGATAGTAGGAATATTTGGAATACCGCTTAACTTGTAAGGATCAATACCACCAAAAATTCCTGTTTGAATATTTGTGGCTGTCATATAGCACTCAGGGCATAAAGCAATAGTGTTCACATTCAACTTAAAGTCTGTTGAGCCTGTGGTGTTCGGAAATACGTCAGCAACAGGGGATTTAATTTTATTGGTATTTCCGATAATATCAAGCCACGTAGGCATTACAGTAGCCACAAATAAATTATAGTTGACATTGTTGATAGAATTATTGTTCTGTTGAAATGTGCCGCCTTTGATAATGTTGTATTTGAACTCCATATTTGAACTCCAACAATTTAGATTAGTGTTAAAGACACAATGTGTAACATTTCCTTGTGCATTGCCCACTTCGTCAATTCCTGCAGAACTAATATTTACAACACCTGAGAAATAGCAATTAGAAATATTCAAGCCATTTATCGGTCCAACACCATTATTTGGAACGCTTATGCCACCACAATAACATTGCTTGATGGAAATGTTATTCAAAATGGTTGAAGGATCAGATGGATTCTGGAAAGTTATTCCATCTTCTATGTAGCAACGTTCAATTCGAATATTGCTGGCATTGATATTTATTCGAGCTGCTTGGTTGTCGGCAACACGAATGCCGGTTATTAAAGTACCCGAAGCACCTGAGTTTAGAGTAATATTATTGATTGTTGCAGGGGTATTATTTTTCTGTAAGCCGGGATTTTCATTTAAAAAGTATCCCGGGCCAATAATGGTCAATGGAATATTTAATGTAATAAAGCCGTAACCTACGCCACTGGCTTCAACATGTATGGTGTCGTTTGGTGAAGATGCTGCAATACAGGTTGCAAGATTTGTGTAGTTAGCGCCAAATCCCTGATTGTTTACGCGACGAATGGTGGCAGATGACTGAGTTGTTGTAAAAGCAATAGCTACAACAAGAAGGATGAGCGAATGAATTGTTTTCATGTATTAGATTGTTTATTGAATAGTGTATAAATGGGTTTATGAATGATTAAATATTGAGTTAGCGGAATTGATAAGGGTTGGAGTTGAGTTTGGGTGGCACCAAAGTACACTTTATACTTAAATTTACCATTGCCAATTAGATATTACATAACTACAAAGAATCAAAAAAGGCGCACCTTAAATTGTGGTGCGCCTTTATAATTCATTCAACTTAGACGTTTACATATTCTTAATAATCTCATCACCAAACTCAGAGCATTTTAACAAGGTCGCTCCTTCCATCAAGCGTTCAAAGTCGTAGGTTACACGCTTAGCGGCAATGGATCGTTCGATACCACGATAAATTAAATCCGCCGCTTCAATCCATCCAAGGTGTTCCATCATCATAGCGCCACTTAAAATTACTGAACCCGGATTTACCTTATCCTGATTGGCGTATTTAGGTGCAGTGCCGTGCGTAGCTTCAAAAATGGCATGGCCGGTAACATAATTGATGTTGGCACCCGGCGCAATACCAATACCTCCAACCTGAGCCGCGAGTGCATCGCTTAAATAATCGCCATTTAGATTTGGTGTTGCGATAACATCAAAATCTTCAGGGCGTGTTAGTACCTGCTGGAGCGTGATATCGGCTATAGCATCTTTTATAATCATACCTGCCCCCGGTTTACCTTCAGGAATTCTGCACCAAGGTCCACCGTCTATTTCAACGGCACCAAACATTTCTTTGGCAACACGGTAACACCAATCGCGAAAAGCACCTTCGGTAAATTTCATGATATTTCCCTTATGAACGATGGTTACATTTTTACGCTTGTGTTTAATTGCGTATGCAATAGCCGAATGAATCAAGCGCTCTGATCCTAAGTAAGAGATTGGCTTTATTCCTATACCAACTTCAACCTGATTATTGCGCGCTGATGCGCCAACGGTTTCCAATTGTTTTTGCCAGGCGTCGCCGGCTTCTTTGGTGCCAAAGCGAATTTTTTTAAATTCTTTTGGGAATGTATCGGCAAATAGTTTTAAAAACTTGGCATTGTCCTCGGTTCCTGCAGCGTATTCAATGCCGGCATAGATGTCTTCCGTGTTTTCGCGAAAGATGACCATATCCACCGCGCCGGGATTTTTAACCGGAGAAGGAACACCGCTAAACCATCGTACCGGACGAAGACATACATATAAATCTAGAATCTGGCGCAAGGCTACATTCAATGAACGTATGCCCCCACCTACCGGAGTGGTTAAGGGCCCTTTAATTCCAACAATATATTCGCGAAAGGCCTCCAATGTTTCGTCAGGCAGCCAGTTGTTGGTTTGATTAAAAGCCTTTTCTCCGGCCAATACTTCTTTCCAAACTATCTTCTTGGTGCCATTGTAAGCCTTTGCTACCGCGGCATCCATCACACGCACACTGGCGCGCCAGATATCCGGTCCTGTACCGTCTCCTTCAATAAATGGAATTATAGGGTCGTTGGGAACATTCAATTTCCCATTTTGCATGGATATTTTATTACCTGACATGTGTTTTGATTACTGATTTAGGTGAGGGGGTAAATATAGAAGAATGCAACTTATTGAAACATGATAAAACTCATGTGAGCTTGTTTAATTTGCAGCGGTTATCCAAAATGAACAGTACTGATAAAGATATCATCCATCAAACGCATCTCGTTTTAAATCAATTGCAAAAGAGTGCATTTGAGATAACAATTGAATCATTAGAAAAACTCCGAAACCTGATTTGTTTCCACGAACGCAGATACTATGTGCTCGATCAGCCGGTGATATCTGACTTTGAATATGATCAACTGTTTCATGCATTAAAACAAATTGAGGCCGAACATCCCGAATGGATTACTCCCGATTCACCTACACAACGAATTGCTTCAGGACTAACCAAAGATTTTCCGCAGGTTACGCATCTGGCTCCAATGCTCTCACTCGATAATTCATACAATGCCGAAGACCTCAAAGATTGGGACAGAAGGGTGCGCGATTTAACCGGAGAGCAAACCATTACATATACCGTTGAACCTAAGTATGATGGTGCCGGCATTTCACTGGTGTATGAAAACAACTTATTTGCACGCGGAGCTACACGTGGCGATGGCAGCGTTGGAGATGATATTACCATCAATTTGAAACAACTCAGGAGCATTCCGCTCTCCGCATCGTTTTCAGAAAAGCAAATACGACGTATTGAAATACGCGGCGAAGTGGTGATAAATAAAAACAACTTTAAAAAACTGAACCAAAAGTTGATAGAAGACGGTGCTACCCCTTTTGCCAATCCGCGCAATGCTGCGAGTGGCGGCCTACGTATGAAAAACCCCAACGAAGTGGCTGCTCGTAAGATGGAAGCATTTTTATATCACATCAGTGTAGCGGTGGGTATTCAGGGAGAGAATGCTTTAGGCAATATTATTCCAAGTCATTACGATGCTATAAAACTGTTGCACGAAAATGGGTTTAACACACCATTCAGTGAGATAAAGAAAGTGGAAGGAATAAACGCAGTGATAGAAGCGTGCATGGATTTTAATGCTCGTAGAAATAGCCTGCCATATGAAGTAGATGGGCTCGTGATTAAAGTGAGTGATATTCATTTGCAGCAGAAATGTGGTTACACATCGCATCATCCCCGATGGGCCATAGCCTATAAGTTTGCCGCACAGCAGGCAACCACACGTTTGCTTAAAGTAGAATTTCAGGTAGGCCGCACCGGTGCCATAACTCCGGTAGCAAAGTTAGAGCCCGTAGAGTTGGCAGGTGTTACAGTATCGAGTGTGTCAATGTTTAATGCCGACTTCATTCAGGAAAAAGATATTCAGCTCAATGATCTTGTACTGGTGGAGCGCGCAGGTGATGTGATACCTTACATCGTTAAACCTATTGCAGAAGCACGTGATGGCTCGCAAAGCAAGATTCGTTTTCCTCATCAGTGTCCATCGTGCGAAAGCACATTATTCAAGCCTGAAGAAGAGGCTAACTGGCGTTGTATCAACTATCATTGTCCTGCACAGGTTGCAGAGCGCCTGATACATTTTGTTTCAAAAGATGCTATGGACATTAAAGGGTTAGGCGCTGCCATCATTGACGAGTTTATTCAGAATAAATTGCTTTTTGATATACCCGGAATTTATCAACTCGACTTTGGTAAAATTTCACAACTGGAAGGATGGAAAGAAAAGAGCCTTAACAACCTGAAGCGCGCTATTGAAGAATCTAAACAACAACCTTTGCATCGTTTGTTGTTTGCTCTTGGAATTCGTTTCGTTGGCGAAACCACCGCCAAAAAATTGGCAGAGCAAATTCAAGACATTAGCGATTTAGAGCAGTGGAGTATGGAACAGTTGCAGAGCATAGAAGATATAGGTCCAAAAGCTGCACAAAGCATTTTCGAATTTTTTCATCAACAAGAAAATATCAGAATGATAATGTTGCTGAGAAATTTTGGTGTTAATACAAAACAAAGCGAAAGGAAGAACGAAGGAAAACTCTCCGGAAAAACATTATTATTTACCGGTACACTAAGCATGAAACGTAGCGAGGCTGAAGCACTGGCCGAAAAACACGGAGGAAAAATTATAGGTGGTGTAAGCGCGAAACTCAATTATTTAGTAGTAGGTGAAGATGCCGGAAGTAAACTGGACAAAGCCCGTAAACTAGGAACAGTAGCCATTCTCAGTGAAGATGATTTTAAAAAATTGATTTATGAATAATTGTTTCAGATGCATATAGATTTACTATTAAATAACATACTTAGCATTCCCATTCTTTTCTTTTTTCTGGGGATGATTGCTGTTCAGATAAAATCGGATTTAGAAATACCACAACCGACATCGCGTTTTCTTTCCATTTATCTATTGATGTGCATCGGGTTAAAAGGAGGTCACGAACTGGCACATGGTGAGTGGAATCAGGATATGTTTCAAAGTATGTTTACTGCAATAGCCATATCTGCATTAGTTCCTCTTTATGTATATCCTATAATTAGAAACAAGTTTAACAGTTACAATGCAGCAGCAATAGCAGCTACTTATGGTAGCATCAGCGTGGTTACCTTTATTTCGGCTGTTTCTTTTTTGCAGGAAATGCATGTAAGTTACGGAGGCTATATGGTTGCCGCAATGGCTTTAATGGAGTCGCCTGCTTTAATAGTGAGTCTTATTTTGTTGCAACGGGCATTACCTAAAGATGATAAATCACCCAAACATAGTTTTATCAGCCTTTTTGGTGAGTCTATTACTAATAGTAGTGTTCTTATGATTTTGGGTGGATTGGTTATTGGGTTCATTACACCTGAGCAAAGTTTTCAGGATTTGAAACCATTTACCGAAGGTTTGTTCAAAGGGTTCTTATCCGTCTTCCTTCTCGATATGGGATTAGTTGCATCCAGGCGTATAAGGGCTTTAATACGTGCAGGAACATTTCTGATTAGCATGGCTATTCTCATTCCGCTGATCAATGCCAGTATCAGTATTTTATTGTCGTATATACTTGGAGTTAGTGTCGGTAATGCCTTATTACTGGCTGTACTTTGCGCAAGCGCCTCTTATATTGCTGTTCCTGCAGCTGTCCGCATCACTATACCACAGGCTAATCCGGGCTTATTTGTACCTATGGCACTGACAGTAACTTTTCCCTTTAATGTTACTATTGGTATCCCATTCTATTATTACATCATTACCTTAATCTGGAAATAATCATATGCAAAATCGTATTAAACTCGAAATTGTAGTTAGCTCCATGCACACAGAGCGCATTGTTGAGTTATTGGATAAATTCAATGTTGAAGGTTATACTATTATACCTCAGGTACGTGGTAAAGGTGGTCAGTATGAAACTGATGGTTTTGGATTAAACAATGCATTCACCAATGATTATATCTTTTGTATTTGTGAAGAAAGCTTTGTTGAAAATATTAAAGAACCACTGCGTGAACTTATTACACTTTATGGTGGTGTAGTACTTTCGTCAGATTGCAAGTGGCTGATACATTAAATATTTAATAGTTTATTGTTGTTGAACACGTAGAAAGATTTGCGCAGGTATATTTGCAGCCCGAATTAAAAAAATCGTTATGAAAAAGAGAATAACCATTGCACACGGTGACGGTATTGGGCCGGAAATTATGGAGGCAACATTAAAGGTTTTGGAAGCTTCCGGTGCACAGTTAGAATATGATGTAATAGAAATTGGAGAGAAAGTATATTTAAAGGGAATATCTGCGGGTATAAAACCTGAAGCATGGGATAGCTTACGAACAAACAAAGTCTTCCTTAAAGCACCCATTACTACGCCTCAGGGAAAAGGATATAAAAGTTTGAATGTTACCACTCGCAAATCATTGGGACTGTTTGCCAATGTGCGTCCCTGCGTGGCTTACCACCCCTATGTAGATACAATGTTTCCTGAACTGGATATGGTAATTGTGCGAGAGAACGAAGAGGACTTATACGCAGGTATTGAACACAGACAGACTAATGATGTATATCAATGTTTGAAGTTAATATCTCGTCCAGGTTGTGAGAAAATTGTACGTTATGCTTTTGAATATGCGCGCGCATACAATCGGAAGAAGGTAACCTGCATGAGTAAAGACAATATCATGAAACTGACTGACGGTTTGTTTCATAAAGTATTTGATGAAATAGGTGCAGAGTACCCGGATATTCAGAAAGACCATCACATTATAGACATTGGATCTGCATTAATTGCTGACACCCCAGAGCGTTTTGATGTAATAGTAACATTGAATCTATATGGGGATATTATTTCTGACATAGCTGCCCAAGTAGCAGGTTCGGTTGGTCTTGGTGGCTCGGCAAACATTGGTGAAAGCTGCGCTATGTTTGAAGCCATTCATGGTTCTGCACCGGATATTGCCGGAAAAAATATGGCTAATCCATCAGGACTGTTGAACTCAGCAATTATGATGTTGGTGCATATTGGCCAAAATGATGTGGCCGAAAAAATTCAAAATGCCTGGCTATGCACGCTAGAGGATGGTATTCACACCGGAGATATTTATAAAGAAACTATCAGTAAGCGACGAGTAGGTACTAAAGAATTTGCTCAGGCTGTTATTGATCGTCTTGGACAAAAGCCTAAAAAGTTTGCTGTTTCAACTTTAGGAAGCGGTGGAAGCAAAAGTCTGCAACTTCAACATTTTGTTCGTAAGAAAGAGACGAAACAAGTCTTAGGCGTGGATGTATTTCTTCAATGGGATGCCGGTACCCCCGATGATTTAGGGAAAAAACTGGAACAACTCAATGGCAATGGTTTAAAACTGAAGATGATCAGTAACCGAGGGGTAAAAATTTATCCTGAAGGTTTGCCTGAAACATTCTGCACCGACCACTGGCGTTGCCGATTTGTCTCAGATAGTTTCAATCTGGAGAATCCTGATGATTTGAGTAATGTAAAAGAAGTAACTCACTCTCAAATTGTTTCACTGCTCGATCGATGTAGTTCTGCCGGATTAGACTTTGTCAAAATAGAAACCCTTTGTGCCTTCAACGGTGTGAAGTGTTATTCGCTTGGTCAGGGTGAATAATCACCACTAGAGCGCCAAGTAAAAACGGGTAGTTTTACAAATAGAATGGACTTTGTCGCTATAGATTTTGAAACTGCTAATGAACTACCAACTTCAGCATGCGAACTAGGCCTTGCTGTGGTTCGTAATTATAAAGTCGTGGAAACCAAGTCCTGGTTGATTCGTCCGCCTGACCTTCGCTTTAATCCTTACAATACTAAAATACACGGCATCAGTGCAAGCGATGTATGCGATGTCCCTAAGTTCGATTTGCTTTGGAATGATATTGGAAAATATCTGAACAATGATTTTGTGATAGCACACAATGCCGATTTTGATATGGGTGTGCTTAAAAGTTTGTTGCATCATTACAGACTTTCGTTTTCCGATATGCAATATGCCTGCAGTATTAAACTTGCTCGCAGAGCCTTTAGCGATGTGCGCTCTTATGGTTTAGCAAATCTGTCGCGTGAGTTAGGTATAAAACTCAATCATCATCGCGCAGAAAGCGATGCAGAAGCTTGTGCCATTATCGCTGCAAAAGCTTTTCGAGCATTTCAGGTATCCTTTCCCCATGAACTATCAACAAGAATGAACGTAAGTATTCAGACCTTAAAACTAGGCGACAAACCCAAGGTGAAGCGTGCGAAGAAAAACACAAACGGCAGAGGCAGTCGCTAGTTTATTCATTTGCTTATTTTCGTTCGCAGTCAATTCTATGAAAGTTATATCCTTAATACTTTTAATTGCAGTTAGCGCATCAGCACAAAACAAAGTGAATAATAAAGACTTGAAAATCCTTTGCACTTATATGTGTGGCGTATTCAACAGCGAGCAGCAATCAAAAAATGATTCTGCCTTTTATAATATCACACTACATATGAAACCAATCTGGCTAAAGAGCAAAGACGGTTATTACCTATATGTGGAGCAGGCTGTTACGACTCTTATGGATAAACCATATCGTCAGCGTGTTTATCATGTTTATATATTTAACGACAGCACGATAATTAGTCAGGTATATGAATTAAAAAATCCAAAAGCACACATTGGTTCCTGGAAAGAAAAAAAGCCACTGAAAAATTTCAATCCCGACTCACTTGATGTACGCAACGGTTGTGCGATTTATCTTCATAAAAATGTTGATGGCACATTCAGCGGTTCAACTCCGGGTAAGGAGTGTCTTAGCAATTTGCGTGGAGCTGCATATGCTACATCTGAGGTAGTAATTCATCCGAATAAAATTATCAGTTGGGATCGAGGATGGGATATCAATGATAAACAGGTTTGGGGTGCTGTTAAAGGAGGCTATGAATTCATTAAAACAGAAAAATATTCATTAAAATGAAAAAAGTAGTAGTACTGGGTGCCGGAATGATTGGCCGCACTATAGCATCGGAATTATCAAAAAAATATTCTGTTCGCTCCTGCGATGTCAGTGAACAAAACCTGCGTTTGATACCTCAGCATAAAAATCTATCTCTACTGATTTGCAATGTGCGTGTAGAGAAAGAATTGTATAAGGCAATAGATGATGCCGATTTGGTTATTGGTGCTGTTCCAGGTTTTATGGGTTATGAAATGTTGCAGCGTGTGATTAAATTTGGTAAGAATATTGTTGATATTTCATTTTTTCCTGAGGATGCGTTGGTATTAGATTCATTAGCCAAGAAGAATAATGTAACTGCAATTACAGATTGCGGACTGGCACCCGGTATGGATAATGTAATTCTTGGATACCACAGTACACATATGAAAGTTGAGGACTTTGTGTGTATGGTTGGTGGATTGCCAAAGAAGCGCACCATGCCATTCCAATATAAAGCACCGTTTTCACCTATAGATGTCTTAGAAGAATACACTCGTCCGGCACGTATTGTTGAGAATCATCAGCTTGTTGTGAAACCGGCATTAAGTGAACCCGAATTTGTTGAGTTTGATGAGGTAGGAACTTTGGAAGCCTTTAATACTGATGGGTTGCGATCGCTTATAAGAACTATTCCTGTGAAAAATATGAAAGAGATAACGTTGCGTTATCCCGGTCACAGAGAGCTGATGGAAGCCATCCGCGACATGGGATTTTTTAATCAGGAAGAAGTGGATATACACGGTGTTAAGGTGAAGCCTATAGATGTAACAGCAGAACTTTTTTTCCCAACATGGAAATATGAAAAAGGTGAAGAAGAGTTTACAGTGATGCGTATAATTATCAGCGGACACGAGAACGGCATACCAATTACATACACATATAACCTGTACGATGAATTCGATAAAGCAACGCAAACGTCTTCCATGGCGCGTACTACAGGCTTCACTTGTTGTGCTGCCGCAGAATTAGTTCTTCAAAATAAATTTTCTCAGAAAGGAATCATTGTTCCTGAATTTTTAGGTAAGAAAGAAAAAGCCTATCGTTTCATACTTGAATATCTGGCAGACAGAAATATTCATTACAATCAAAGTATTGCAATAAAAAAGTAGTGAGTAAGCAGAAATTTTATGTAGTTTGGAAAGGAGTGAAACCCGGTATTTATAAAACCTGGCGAGAGTGCGAGATGCAGATAAAAGGTTTTCAGGATGCACGATATAAGTCATTTGCTTCGTTACCGGAAGCTGAACAGGCATTCAGCATTGGTTATACAAAATCCATTCAACAGAAATCAGATAACAAAGCATCACGAAGCCCTACAGCATCAATCATCAAACATGCCATTGTGGTTGATGCTGCATGCAGTTCAGCAACCTGGAACATGGAGTATCGTGGCATTCAAATTTGGGATGGTAAAGAGTTGTTTCTGATGGGACCGTATCGCGATGGGACAAATAACATTGGCGAGTTTTTAGCCATTGTACATGCATTAGCCTTATTAAAACAGAACAATTCGGAGCTACCGGTTTATTCCGATTCTCAAACTGCAATCGGTTGGGTGAAAAAGAAAAAAGCAAACACCAAAGTGTTGGCTACAGCGCATAACAAATCATTGTTGGTGCTTTTACAACGTGCCGAAAAATGGTTGAATGAAAACTCCTATACTAACAAGGTAATAAAATGGGAAACAAAAAAGTGGGGTGAAAATCCTGCGGATTTTGGAAGAAAATAATTCGCGGTTTATAAGTTTTTAGTATCTATGACAATGTAATGAGCAACGGAGTAATTTCATATTTAGCATTTATTTCCATAGCGGTCTTTCAGTTTTTGTACATATCGGTGCAGTATTACTTCAATCGCCGCAATGAGTATCTATATTATTTAGCATATATTCTTAGTTTATTATCCTATTCCACACTCGTTCACGAAGCTCACATTGGGTTTCAGTTCTTTACAAAATTTGATTCTAATGCACTCATACATTTCGATCGTGTTTTAGGAATTGTAGCTTACTTTTTTTATTACCGATTTGCCCGTCACTTTTTAGACCTAGAAAATCACTATCCCCAATTAAATAACTACATCCGTAAAACGGAATATGCAATTATCTCTTATGTCCTTTTCGAGTTAGGATGGGAGTTTATAGGTCTCTCCCGTCAGACTGGTGAATGGTTCTTCATAGGTTTTGCATCATCTATCACAGTCGTTACAATGTACTATATATATCTGCTCATTCGTGAAGATCTGCTGCTCATTGGGTTCATTATTTCAGCAGTAATAGTTATTCATACAGGCTCATTGCTCACACTGGTTATGGTTCATACCGGAATTGCTGAAAATTATTTTGAAGCATACCTGCCTATGCATATTTCTATACTAATCGAACTCATCATATTCACCTCGGGATTGGCTTATAAGTCAAATCTTAATGAGCAGCTCAAAGTAAAAACCCAGAAAGAGTTGATTCAGCAACTGGAACGCAATTTTATATTAGAGAATGACTTGAATAACACTCAAACCTTATTGGCGCGTGAAATGCACGACGAAATAGGTAGCAGTATAAGCAGTATAAAAATATATACAGAACTTGCCTATAATAGTTCAAGCGATAAAACCACACCAGCTTCTCAGAGTATTTTAAAAGCCGGGAAATTGAGTTCGCAGGTAATGGAGTATATGTCAGATATGCTTTGGGCTTTACATCCTGAAAGTAGAAGTACAAACAATCTCAAGAGCAGGGTAAATGATTATATCAGGGAGTATTTTGTGCCACTGGAATTAAGGTGTGAACCATTGTTAAATATCAAAACCAACATCAGACAACTTGATCCTGTTTTTTTTAAAGATATACTGCTAATGATTCGACAGTATTTTTTAGCGGCATCAAAAACTAGAAACCATACAGTGCATTTTAATCTTGAGTTAAATGAACGAGAGGCCATTTTTAAAATAAACAATACAATTGTACTCGAAGCCATTAAAGAATTAACTGCTTCAATAAATAAATATCATGTGCTTTATGATCATGAAACAGAAATATGTGAAATTAGGATCCGTATCCCTATAATTAGGGATGGGAACAAATCATATTAGTTGTTCTATTTGCATCAGTGATTAAAGTATTGATATATGATGACAATGCCAGCCGGAGGGAAAGTCTGGAAATGTTGTTGCGTTCTTATAAAGAATTCTATGTACAAGGTTCTTTTAATGATTGCAGCCATGTAGAAGATGAGATATTTGAATTACAACCGGATATAGTACTGATGGATATAGAAATGCCTGTTGTAGATGGCATAAATGGGGTTAAGATTATTAACCGATTGTTTCCAAATATTAAAGTGATAATGCAAACGGTATTTGAAGATGATGAAAAAATATTTGATGCCCTGCGATTTGGTGCATCGGGGTATATTCTTAAAAAAACTGACCCCATTAAAATAATAGAAGCGATTCATGAAGTGATGAATGGCGGCTCACCAATGACACCAAGTATTGCTACACGTGTATTGCGCTTCTTCAGAGACAAGAGTGAAACCCAGAAACAGGATTTCGGGCTTACTGACCGCGAAACCGATATTCTTCAGAATTTAGTTGATGGTAAAAGTTATAAAATGATTTCTGCTGAACTCAACATCAGCTATCATACAGTTAATTCTCACATCAAAAAGATATACGACAAACTGCAGGTGCACTCGGTTAGTGAGGCTGTAAGCAAAGCATTGCAACAAAGAATTGTACGATAAGTACTTTCGTTTCCTATGATGAAACGAATCACATTTTTCACCATACTTCTTTTCGTGTTATTTCAACTGAGTAATGTTACTCTGCACGCTCAAGTACCGCAACATGATTCACTACTTGTCAGGGTATATAAATGTTTAGATGACAGTCGTTATGATGAAGCAGAACGTATTATCAGTGAGACCTACAAATCAAAGCAACAATTAACAACAATTCAGGAGTATTATCTCCTCTGTTTTGAAGCTGAAGTAATGTATTACAATGCCTTGTTTGGTATAGGAACACAATCTACTCTGGAGGCATTACGTATTGCAGAGACTCTCAACAACGATACTCTGATTGGCAATTGTTATAATTTTTTAGGACTGTTTGCCATGAACGAATCAAATATTCATGAAGCTATTAAGCATTTACAAAAAGCAGTTAAATACATACCAGCACTTCATCGCAATGATTTTATTGCTTATCAATATCAGGCATATTCCAATCTTGCTGAATGTTTCTTGAAAATAAACCAACCCGATTCTACGCTTTATTATACTGACAAATCTCAGATCGAGGCTTTATTATTAAACCGCATACGCGGCATGGCTTTGAATAAGTTAAATAATGGCGATGCATATATTCTGAAAAATCAATTTAAAGAAGCACAAAAAGAATATGAGGAGGGACTAAACATTATTAAGAATACCAAACATGCTGATGTGTTGCAATTTCTGTATACTGCTTTAATGATGTGTTATAATAAACAGGGTAATCAAAAGTTGTCGCTCGAATATTTGAATCGTGCTCAGGAAACAGATAAAAATGACTCGGTTAATGAATATTCAAGAATCAATTTCTACCAACAAGCTGTTTCATTACAACAACAAAACAAGAATTATCAGGCGGCATTTTATCTTCAAACGCGCTTGAATGAAATCAAACAACAAAATGAAAAGCTTGAGATAGAGCAGCGCAACAAAATATTAGAACGCTTCTATGAAAAAAGCAAACAGTTGGCCCTGGCTAATCTGGATAGTGAGTTAAAAGAAACTGAATTGAGAAACAAAAATCAGATTACCTACTTTTTGCTGGCTTTGCTTGGCGTTGGTATCTTATTTACTTTATCTCTTTATTTCCTGTATCGGCAACGAAGTAAACTGCAGGAGGTTGAACATCGTGTGGCACTGGAACGATTGACACATCAAAAAGAACTGGAACAACAAAAGATGAAGAATGATGTTATTCTTGAAGAACGTAATCGTATAGCCAAAGAATTACATGACGACCTTGGTAGTCTTTCTAGCAGCATTCATATCATGAGTGGGCTGATTGAGAAAAATCTTTCTCAGGATTCTCGCGAACTGGAAATAGCGCAGAAAATAAAACGCAATTCCGCACAATTATCAGAAACATTGAGCGATCTGGTATGGGCTGTATACAGCAAGAATGATTCTTTTGATAACCTGATTGAGCGTTTGAAAAATTACGCATACGAAATGCTGCATTATCAGGATATACAAATTCAGTTTAAACATGATTACAATCTGACAGGTATACATATTGGAATTGTATTGCGTAAGAATATATTTCTTCTTTTTAAAGAAGCCATTAACAATGTCGCAAAGTATAGTAAAGCAACTTCTGTAAATATTGATATGAAACTGAACAATAAAGAGCTTCTGATGACTATTATTGATAATGGGGTAGGCTTTGAAATGGATGCTAATCGTTCCGGTAACGGAATGTTAAATATGAAATCAAGGGCAAATGCCATTAACGGCAGTCTGATAGTAAAAAGTGGGCTAAATCAAGGTACAAGTATTCAGTTGAATTGTCTGATATAAATCACTACTATTAGTGATTGTCAAAAACATTTGAATAGAAGTTTTTTGTAAAAAAATAATCATTATGACAAAACTGCTTTTGCCCTTACTACTATTAGCCATTTCATTTTCTAATTATGCTCAAATAACTCCGGATTGGAGCATTACAAATGGCACTACTGCAAACGACGCCATAGACTACCCTACCTCCTCTGCGAGCGACAATGCCGGAAACACATACATCAGCGGATGGTCTACCTATAATGAAGCGAATGCTGGTCATTACTTGTTTTTAAAAAAAATATCTGAAAGTGGACAGCTTGCATGGGAAAAAGCTTTTGATGTTCAACAAACATTCTCCGGCAACTCTTATTCAAGAATCGCATTGGATAACCAACAGAACATCGTTATTGCAGCTGCTGATTATTACTACAATGGACTGTATATTGCCAAAATATCTCCATCTGGAAACATTTTATGGTCAGATACCCTAAATCCGAATGCCAATTATACAGTTACTAAAGTAATTACCGATTCAAATAACAACATTTACATCGGGGCATCAAATGGTGATTTTGTACTAATAAAATACAATCAGGATGGTGTATTACAATATAACCATAGTATTGATGGGGGCTTATTCATTAATGATGTAATGAAAAACATTTCACTGGATAATAACAATAACATCATTTTCTCAGGCAACCGAGGCAGCTTGCCCGGCGATAATTCAGCAATAGTTTATAAGTTTGATAATAATGGTAACCAACTATGGAATACAATTATACAGCACAACAATACAACTCAGATTGAAGTTAACGATCATACTCTACTTAACGACGAAATAGTAGTATGTGGTTATTTTTTTAATAATACTGACCTCTACAGAGGATACCTGACTAAACTTAATAGCTCAGGTGTACAAGGTTCTGTAACTGTTGACCCCCAAAATTCATCATCGTACAAGTTAGTTGCTGCATTAGGCAATGAGATTGTAGTTGGCGTTGGCGATGCACAGGTACCTGTAACGGTAAGCACCAGTTTGAAGAAGTTTTCTTCATCTCTATCTGAAATATGGAATCAGGTACTTCCAATTGGAGGTGTGTACTATCAACTTTTTACATTTCAAAATACAAGCATTTATTTTTTGATTGAGCATTTTTCATCATCATCGAACATTAAAAACACAGTCTATAGATACAATGAAAATGGTGTTCTGCAATGGAGTTTGGAAAACGATAGCAGCACATATCTATCAAGAAGTGATTTTGTTTCTATAAGCTCGAACAATTCAGTTCGTTTAGCTGCACCTTACCACCATAGTAACAACGTGCCTTATAACGATTACATGGACATCAAAGTTATGGACATCAACAATAGCACCGGTCAGGTTAGCTGGACATTTCAGTACGATGGTACCACATTTAGTGAGGACAGAGCTACATTGATGACTAAGGATAGTCAGGGTAATATATTTATAGCAGGAACTTTTAGTGCGGGCTGGAACAATAACGCTGTAGGAATTGCAAAGTATAATGCAGCAGGGAATCTTATATGGATTAAAAAAATAGACTTTAGTGCAGGAAACAATAAAGACGACGAGCCTCTGAGTATTACGTGCGATGCTCAAGACAATTTGATTGTTGGTGGATATACTACTAACGTCAATAAAGATTTTTTACTCTTAAAGTTCAATTCGACAGGTGATTTACTATGGCAAAAAATATTTAATGGGACTGGCAATAACACAGATCAATTCAGCTCTGTAATTACCGATGCTGCATCTAATATTTACGCCGTAGGATTGTCAGTCCGCAATTTTGGAGGAAGTAATAATTATTATGTTCATCAGGTCTATAAATATAATTCCGATGGCTTACAACTATGGGAAAACTGGGACTATTCCAACCCAACCGGTAATCAAAAGATTATACTTAGCACATCGCAACAAATGGTATACGTAGCTTGTGAGTACTATGGGAATACTACAAATCCAAGCGACCTTGGTGTCTTCAAGTTACGAGCTGATAATGGTTCTTATTTGCATTGGACTAGTTACAGCGGAACAAGTAACAACAGTAACGACAGGATAAAAGGCATTGAAGTAGATAGTGCAGAAAATATATATCTAAATGGAAATGTCAGTAACTCCGGATTAAAAACAACAATAATAAAATACGATAGCACACTTACAGAAATATGGGATAAGGTATATAGCCAAAACAGTATAGGTAATCAATTCTTTCAGGATAATAATCAGGATTTGCTGATTACCATGGGTACCATGTCAACAGATAGTGTCGCAATTATTAAATACAATACAAACGGTACCATTATTTGGACTAAGAAACTAATCGATAATCAAAATAATATCAGTAACACTCTGATCAAACAATTAAATGATACAACATATACAGTGGTTGCAACATTTAATAGCGGCAGTATTTCACTCAATAAAGTATTTGTGATAGATACATCAGGCAATACTTTGTTGATATATACTACTTCTAATTCGGATACATACTATCTAAGAGACATTGAAGTGCATAGTAACGCATTATATGTCTGCGGATTCTATGCCGATTTTATTAATCATTATGCATTTCATGAAAATTATTACATCAATAAATATTTAATCAATATTGATAACATCCAGAATCAACCACCCACCATTTCATCAATCCAAAACACAATTGCTTGTACTAACGATGAGCCACTTCAGATTCCGTTTACTATTGGGGACGAAGATGTATCGCAGTTAACTATTACAGTTACTTCAACAAATACAAGTGTTATTCCCAGCACCTCGCTGAGTATTACGGGAAGCGGAACACAAAGAATGCTGAACATAACATTCTCAGGTTCTACTCAGGGTCAAACAACAATTAATATTCAGATTCAGGATGCAGAAGGTTTATCTGTTAGTACTTCATTTCAAATACAAGTGGATATATGCACAGGTGTTGAAGAAGTTAATTCTATTCCAACAATGATTTATCCTAACCCGGCATATAATATTCTGTATCTGGATATTAATGTTCCTGCAAATGAATACTTACTGCATATTTATTCAGTAACTGGTCAGTTGCTCAAGCAAGTTACTATCTTGGCATCGTCGCTTGCTGTTGATGTCAGTGATCTAATTCCCGGTGCATATCGTGCTGTGATTTTAAGTAAAGAAAAAGCAGTGTTGTCTGAGCAAAGCATTCAGATTATTAGATAGAGACAATGAAGATATACCCCTAAAGGGTATCACTATATTTAGTGATTGTCCTGTAAATGCTCTGCCAATACTTTTACATCCGCACAGTATTCAAATAAGGAGCGAATAATTACCCCTGTGCTACTGTTTGGTTTTACTATAAAGCCGCCACCATATGGCGGCTTTTTTATGCACAACTTGAAAAGAGTTTCAACTATTTTGTTACGATATTTAGGGCTTCATTTCATCATCATTTTACAAAGCAATAATTGTAGCCATAATGAACAGAAGTATTAGGAAAGTAGTCGTTCTCGGTAGCGGAGTCATGGGAAGCCGTATAGCCTGTCATTTCGCCAATATAGGTGTCAGCGTATTGTTACTCGATATTGCCCCTAAGGAATTAAATGAAGAGGAGAAAAAGAAAAATCTTACTCTCGACAGTAAGGTAGTAAAGAATCGGATTGTTAATGCTGCGTTGCAAAGTACTGTTAAAGCAAATCCTGCTGCATTATATAATAAGGACTTTGTCAAATACATCAGCACCGGCAACTTCGACGACGACCTGTCGAAGATTAAAGATTACGATTGGGTGATTGAAGTGGTTGTTGAAAACCTTGATATCAAAAAACAACTTTTTGAGAAAGTAGATGCCCTGCGCAAACCTAGAACATTAATTACTTCCAACACATCATCTATTCCAATTCATCTGATGAGTGAAGACCGCAGTGAAGATTTTCGCAAACACTTTTGTGGAACTCACTTTTTCAATCCACCTCGCTATCTGCGTCTGCTTGAAGTAATACCTACTCCTGAAACAGATCCTGAGATTACCGGTTTTTTAATGCACTACGGTGATTTGTTTTTGGGCAAAACCACAGTGCTTTGCAAAGACACACCTGCATTTATCGCAAACCGCATTGGTGTCTACGCCATCATGCGCATCTTCCATTTATTGCAGGAAATGAATCTGACTATAGATGAAGTGGATAAACTTACCGGCCCGGCTATTGGACGCCCGAAGAGTGCCACGTTCCGCACTGCTGATGTTGTTGGTATTGACACACTGGTTAAGGTGGCTAACTTCGTTTATGCTGCTTGTACTGATGATGAGGCTCGTGAGTTATTTAAGATTCCTGCTTTTGTTCAAAAGCTGGTGGACAATAATTGGATTGGTGATAAAGCCAAGCAGGGATTTTTTAAAGTGATAAAAAATGCTGAAGGCAAAAAAGAGTTTTGGGCTATAGACCCCAAGAGCAGCGAGTATGTATTGAATCCTAAACCAAAATTTGCAATTCTTGAAACCCTCAAGCAAACAGAAGACTTGCGTGCCAAAATGAAACTTGCTGTAAGCGGCAACGACAAAGGCTCTGAGTTCTACCGTAAATTGTTCTATGGATTATTTCAGTACATCAGCAATCGCGTTCCCGAAATATCGGACGAGTTGTATCGCATAGACGATGCACTGGTTACAGGTTTCGGATGGGAATTGGGGCCGTTTGCCACATGGGATTCTATGGGTGTGAAAGAAACGTTTGATGCCATGATGGCAATAGATTTAAAACCTGCTGCGTGGTTAAATGACATGATCAACTCCGGTAAAAAGTCATTTTACATTGTTGAGAACGGAAGAAAAAAATGTTACAATCCATCAAGCAAGCAATATGAAAATATTCCAGGCACTGATTCATTTATTATTCTGGAGAATTACGCAAACAACGTTGTCTGGAATAACAGCGGCACACAATTGCTCGATATTGGTGATGGTGTGTTGAACCTCGAATTCAGAACCAAGATGAACAGTATTGGTGGCGAAGTTTTGCAGGCGGTACAAAAATCGATAGACATAGCAGAAAAAGATTATCGTGGTTTGGTGATTGGCAACGATGCTGCGAATTTTTCTGCCGGCGCCAATCTCGCTATGATGTTGATGCTGGCCATCGAACAAGAGTATGACGAGCTTGATATGGCAGCGCGCATGTTTCAGAACACATCCATGCGCATTCGTTATTCATCAGTGCCTGTTATAGTTGCTCCACACGGGCTCACACTGGGTGGTGGCTGCGAGTTTACCTTGCACGCCGATAAGGTAGTAGCTTCTGCTGAAACATACATTGGCCTCGTTGAATTTGGTGTAGGAATTATACCTGCAGGTGGTGGAAGTAAAGAGATGGCATTGCGTGCATCAGATGCATATCAGGAAGGTGCTGTGGAATTTGTTGAACTGCAAAAAAGATTACTCACCATTGCAATGGCGAAGGTTGCTACATCAGCACACGAAGCATTTGACCTTGGTATATTGAAGGAAGGCCGCGATGAAGTAGTCTTGAATCCTTCGCGCGTGATAGCAGAATCCAAACGTGCTGTATTGGAATTATACGCAGAAGGCTATACGCAACCTGCACCACGCAATGATATTCGTGTGCTGGGACGCAGCGCTTTAGGCACTTTCCTCACGGGTATGAATGCCATGTTACATGGACGTTACATTAGTCCGCACGACAAATTAATTTCGGAAAAGCTGGCCTATGTAATGTGCGGCGGAGATTTAAGCACAGATACACTCGTTAGTGAACAGTATCTTTTAGATATAGAACGTGAAGCATTCCTGTCTTTAGTTACTACTAAAAAGAGTATGGAGCGCATACAATCTATATTAACTACAGGTAAACCTCTAAGAAACTAATTGAACTTAAAATTCTAAATAGCAGAATCAAATGCAAGAAGCATATATAGTAGCCGGATTAAGAACAGCAGTTGGAAAAGCCAAAAAAGGTGGCTTCCGTTTTACCAGACCCGACGATTTAGCTGTTGATGTTATCAAACAATTATTACTTAAAGTGCCGGCATTAGATCCTACTCGTGTTGACGATTTGATTGTTGGTAATGCTGTACCTGAAGCAGAACAAGGTTTACAAATAGGCCGAATGATTGCTGTGCGTGCTTTACCAATGAATGTTCCGGGAATGACCGTAAATAGGTATTGTGCATCGGGCCTCGAAACCATTGCGATTGCCAGCGCAAAAATCCGAAGCGGTATGGCAGAATGTATTATAGCAGGTGGTACAGAGTCCATGTCACTGGTACCAACAGTAGGATGGAAAACAGTACCTAACTATACCGTAGCTAACAGCACTCCTGATTATTATCTGAGTATGGGTTTAACTGCAGAAGCAGTTGCTGAAGATTACAAGGTGAGTCGTGATGAGCAGGATGCCTTTGCTTATCGTTCGCATCAACGTGCCATCAGTGCTATTCAACAAGGGTACTTTAAAGAACAGATTGCACCCATTAACGTTGAGGAAGTTTATTTGAATGAAAAAAATAAACGAACTACACGCAACTGGGTAGTGGATACCGATGAAGGGCCCAGAGCCGATACTTCAGTTGAAGCACTTGCATCTTTGAAACCTGTGTTTGCACAAAAAGGAACTGTTACAGCGGGTAATTCATCTCAAACCAGTGATGGTGCTGCCTTTGTTGTGGTAATGAGTGAGCGTTTAATGAAGGAATTAAACCTCCAACCTATAGGTAAATTGTTGAGTTGTTCAAGTGCCGGTGTGCATCCTCGTGTGATGGGTGTTGGGCCTATAGAAGCTGTGCCACTTGCATTGAAACAAGCTGCTATGAAACAAAACGATATTGATTTATTTGAACTAAATGAAGCCTTTGCATCGCAAAGCATAGCCGTTATCAAAACATTAGGCCTTGATGAAAATAAAGTGAACATCAATGGAGGCGCTATTGCCCTGGGTCATCCTTTGGGTTGTAGTGGCGCTAAACTATCCATTCAAATTTTACACGACCTCAAGCGATTGAATAAAAAGTATGGCATTGTTACCGCTTGCGTTGGAGGTGGTCAAGGCATTGCCGGTGTTTGGGAAAGGTTATAATAATCTAGAATCAGACTCCTTTTTAGATTTTATTAAAAGGATTTCAAGTCACTTATTTTGAATGTCCATTCGGGAGTGTTCAGGTTTTGCTGATTCTGTTTGATTTTGTACCAAGGTGAGATTTCAGAATCGTTCGTGTTTTTGAGTATATGAATTTCCTGTGCAGGCATATAACTCTGAGCTAGCATAATGAGTTTTTCTCCATAATGATTCATGCATACGTCCACAACAATAATGGCATGACCCGGACTACCAGCTTGAATAAAAATATCACCCGCTTGTACATTATTGATGTTTTTCTCTTTTAATTGTTTACTCAATGATAATGTGCCGGCATAAGTAAAAATCAGATCTAAATAATTGCGGAAGGAGGCATAGTTATTCGACTCATGACTGGTAGAATACCACGAACAATTGTTATTGTATACCTTGATGCGCTCACCATTGCGCCAGCGCGAATAATCAGCAGCAAAGCCACTGGTGAAGTTGAAAGAGATGGAGCTGAATAACATTTCTTTATACAAATATTCCGCTCGTAAACGCATCACTGCATCAGCACATTGTTGCAAGTCTTTATTTCCAACGTCTATATTGATAACGGCTTCGTGCACTTTATTGTACTTCACATTTCCATTATATAACAATACATCGGAGCCATGTTTTTTTAATGGAAGATGTTGCAGATAGTATGCAAAGGAATTTACCGGATTCTCCAGGCGTTTATAACCAGATGGTGTTAAAAAGCGTTCAGAAATATTTTTGCCGTCAGGGACAATTAATCTTGTCTGTTCACCTATTACTTTACTAACTTCTTTTATGTAAGTGAAACTATTAGCAATCTTATTAAACTTATATAGTGCAAAACATAGTGCTGCAATTGTGATCAGAGAAATAATTACAAAATTATTAAGTGAAATAATTTTCTTCATCGGAGTAAGCTAATATTACCCTTTAGAACTTTAGACTCGTTGTAGCCGGGTAATGCATACTGTATCACATAAACGTAGACACCTATAGAAGCCGGCCCATTAATATAATTGCCATCCCAACCTAGCTCTATGCTGTTGCTTTCAAATACTTTTTTACCCCATCTGTCATAAATACTCATCAGGTATAATGATGGCGTTTTGATAAACCAGGGAATAAAAATATCGTTTATCCCATCGCTGTTTGGAGAAAAAGCATTGGGTACAAAGATGAAAGTGGCATCATTAATTTTTACAGTGAAATCATATTGTGCAGAACAACCATAGACATTTGTAATTAAGTAATACAACTGTTGCGTTCCGGATCCTGTAAACTCATATAATAAAGATGTGCTGTCACATGAAAGCAAATTAATTGTATCGTTATTCAGAATGAGTAAACAATCATCAGCACCCGAAGATTGAAGATAGATGTTTGCAGAAAAAGAATTATTGATGGCTGATGCGCTGACAGATTGTATCACTGGTATTGGATTTACTTGAGTAAGACAATATGATGTGTCGAAGCAATAATTATTGTTGTCGGCAACCAATGAAATTAGTATTATCCCTGTATCAGTAAAATTATAGTAAAGCGATGGGTCGTTATTTTGATATGAACCATTAACAAACCATTGGTAGGAGGTTGCATTTTGTGAATTGTTTTGAATACTTATGTTCCCAACGCATATTTCACCAGGGCAATTAATTATAGCTTGAGGTCTCGTTATCACATCCACTGAATAGTTGAGACTCGAAGAGCAATTATTGGCATCGTATCCTACAACTGTGTATGTAATAGAAGTAGCAGGATAGAGTATTGCATTATTACTATTAATTGTCACTGATGACGATGGATCCCAAATAATATTGTCAGCGCCATTAATACTTACCAAAGCACTATTACCGAAACATATTGATAAAGGACTTGCAGGTACTGCACTTAAAACAGGTGGTTCAAATACCTGAACCGTTAAAAATGTGTCCTTAGTGCAGTTACCCGATATGGCAGTTATGGTATATGTGGTATTTACAAGTGGTAGCAAAGTGTATTGAAATGGCAAGGGCATTTGATTGAAGTTCGGTGTCCAGATAAATGTATTGGAACCACTTGTTGTCACATTTATTGCTTGATTTTGGCATATAGATGTATCGTAAACAGATAAGTTAATCTGAGGCTGTGGCACAACTGTTACTACTAGAGTTGAGGATACTGTACATCCGCTGTTGTTAGTGCCTACAATTGTGTAAGTTGTTGTAAAATTTGGTGATGCATTAACTGTCGCTCCGGTTGAAGAATTAACTGATGATGTTGGAGACCACGAGAATGATGCTGCACCATTAGCTGAAAGTACTGTGCTATTGCCTGAACAAATTATTGATGGAGAGGCATTCACTGAAACTATTGGTGTTGGAGCAGATGATATGATTATAAATGCCTGACTACAACAGCCTGCTGTATTACATACACTGTATTGAAAGCTGGCACTCCCTGTAAATGATGCTGATGGAGTAAATGTGATAGTTCCGTTAGTAGTATTCACATCTGAAATAAGACCTTGTGTAAAAGCTGGAGCTACAGCAATACTTAAAGTTGTGCTGTCTAAATCAGGATTAATTCCCTGTACATCATTTTGTAATACGTTTATAGTAATAGAGTTTGAGCCCTGACAAATAAATGCCGTGTCATTTTCGAGTAACGGCTCTTGACCAGTTAGAATCTCACGAAGAATGATATCATCTATGGCTACATCATATCCGAGAAAACCCCAGTTGGCATTGTAAATACACAATTCTGTGCTTCCGCCTGCACCAGTATTAAAAGTAGAACCATAGAAATGCCATTGCTCATCCTCAGGCACAGTCGGACTATTAAATATGGAATTACCATTAACCCGAAACGTGAATGCGGGTTGTCCCTGATTACTGCCTATGGTTAATAAGTTAATGAACCATGCGCCAAAGCAGTATTCCTTATTGGGTTCAAGGGTAATTTGTGTGCACCATATTTTTTGCTCGGGGCCATTGTTTGGGAAATCAACTACCATCATATTACCACTTCCTGATGTATGATCCTGAATATTAGATGACCAAGTTATATTGCAGGGAGTAAGTTGATTACTTACCGCAAATGAATACTGACACAAATAATTTCCGCAGCCATTTCCACCTGTTATGCATGGGCCATTGAAAGTATAATCTGAGGTAAAGTCAGCAAATGGAGCTGTAGCAGTAAAATTTTCAAAGTCTCCGAATATAATTTGATTGCTGCCATAACAGCCCGATGGTGTGCAACTAATCTGAGAATAAGTAGGTAAAGTAAGAAGCAGGCATAATAATGTAACATATGCTATGATTCTTAATATGGCAGACATAATGCCAAATATACTCAAGTGTTAGTTGAAGTGAGAACGTGTTGTATTCAAATTCTCCCAATGCTTCATTTCTTGATCCAGTAAAATTTTTAATTGGTCATACGATTGTACCTTCAATTGTAAATCGTTGGTACTAAGTGAAGCAGGATTGGCTAATATGCTTTCAAGAGTCGCTATCTCCTGTTCCAACTCTTCAATTTTCCTCTCCGCTTTTTGAATTTGATTGTCAAGCTTTTTTAATTCTTTTTCATTTGTTACTGATGCATTCTTAGGTGCAGAATTTTTATTGCTTTGTTTTCGCTCTAGTTCCTGTAATGAATCAATATTACGTGATGCAAGAAAATCATCTATATCGCCGATGTGTTCCTTTACAGTTCCTCCTTTGAAATAGAAAAGTTTATTGGTTAATCCCTGAAGAAAATCTCTATCGTGTGAAACAACGATTAAGGTTCCATTGAAATTCATCAAAGCTTCTTTCAGGATTTCTTTAGAACGCATATCAAGGTGATTGGTTGGCTCGTCCATAACCAAAACATTGTGGGGTTCCAATAGAAGACACGCTAATGCCAATCTGGATTTTTCGCCTCCACTCAGCACTTTAACTTTCTTATCAATATCATTTCCACCAAACAAGAATGCACCGAGCAATGAACGTACTCTTGTTCTTATTTCACCAAAAGCCTTTTTATCGACTGTATCAAAGACCGTTTCGTTACCGTCTAATTTTTCTGCTTGATGCTGTGCGTAATATCCAATATTAACATTGTGACCAATCACAATTTCACCGTCTGTAATATTTTCATCACCAACCAACATTTTGGCAAGTGTAGTTTTGCCTTCTCCGTTTCTGCCAACAAATGCAACACGATCACCACGTTGTATATCGAAGTTGATGTCGTTTAATATTTTTTTATCTCCATATGCTTTAAATACATGTTCTGCACGTAATGCACTAATACCTGAACGGGGTGCATCTGGAAAACGAAAACGCATAGCTGAATTGTCTTCATCTTCAATCTCTATGCGTTCGGTGCGATCTAACTGTTTGATCAATGATTGAGCAAACTTGGCTTTGTTGGCCTTTGCACGAAACTTTTCAATCAACTGTTCTGTACGCTCAATTTCTCTTTGCTGGTTCTTTTGAGCAGCAAGTACGGTGGCGCGTCGTTCTTTACGAAGTAACACATACTTACTGTAATTGGCTTTATAGTCTTCAATCTTGTTATTGGTAATTTCAATAGTACGTGTAGTTACGTTATCCAGAAAACGTTTGTCGTGAGATACCAAAATGATAGCACCCATAAAGTCTTTCATAAACCCTTCAAGCCAGGTGATAGATTCTATGTCAAGGTGATTGGTAGGCTCGTCCAGTAACAGAAGGTTCGGCTTCGATAATAGAATTTTAGCTAATTCCACGCGCATTTGCCAGCCGCCACTAAACTGCTTCAATGGTCGGTCAAAATCAGTTCTTTCAAAACCAAGTCCGAGTAAAACCTTTTCGGTTTCTTCATTCATATTGGCAGCGCCAAGTAAATGATGCCTTTCGTTGGCTTCGTGCAAATCGTCGAGCCACTGCATATACTCGTCACCATCGTGAGTGGTAGTGGTTGTAATCTTATGTTCTAAATCAGCAATTTCTTTTTCCAACTCTTTAATTTCTTTAAATGCAGTCAGCGATTCTTCAAAAACAGAAGCATCACTCTTGGTTTTTAAATCTTGAGTGAGAAATCCGATACGGCAGTGCCGTGGCATGCTGATAGATCCTTCAGAAGGGTTTTGTATACCCGCAATTATTTTAAGTAGAGTAGATTTTCCTGCACCATTTTTCCCGACTAATCCAATGCGATCGCGGTCGTTGATAAGGAAGGTAATATTTTCGAAGAGGACTTCACCGCCAAAATAAACGGCGATATTATTTAAATTGATCACTGGGCTGTTTTAAACAAGCCGCAAAAGTAATTGAAGATGTTGAGTGATGAAGTGTTGCCTTGTTTTTTGCGTTGCACTATATACCAGGTTATGATCATGGATATGAGCATAAAAATCTTATTGTTTTATCAGGTTACAATGATAAATGCTACCATTAGTTAATAAAACAGATACCAGATATAGTCCTGATGGTTCATTTTGTATATTAATCTCTTTGGTTTGATTACTGAGGATAATGGTGTTAGTTCCAAGCACATCAAATACCCTAATCATAGCAATCTCCGATTGTTGTAAGCCTGAATACACCAGTTGCGCTACTCCATTTCCAGGATTTGGTTGAACCTGAATAGTGATGGTAGAAGTACTGCAAGAGTGAACAAATGAAATATTGGAAAATTCGAATTTGCCGTCTATGTCTACTTGTTTCAAACGATAGTAAGCATCCTGATTAGATCTTGTTTGATACTTGTAATGCTTGATAGTATATGATGTTCCATGTGCTTCAATGTTATCAAGGTCTTTCCAGTTGCGACCATCTATACTTTGTTGAACTATAAAGTGCTTGGAATTTAATTCCGATAGTGTGGTCCACTGTAACAGATGCTGTTCACCTGAACAGGTAGCATTAAAGTTTGCCAACTGAACAGGTAAAGGATTTCCTCCGCCTGAGGCATTACCTAATGTAAAGATGCTGAATGAAGAGAATGAGCCTGAAGTGATGCTGCCGCTGTTATTGCCGGTAGCAGAACCACCTATGTTAGTCCATTCCGAAGGACAATCAGCACCTGAACTTTTTATTACTTTCAGGTTTGTGTAGTCCAATACACCATCGTTAT
Organism: uncultured Bifidobacteriaceae bacterium; assembly: GCA_964640655.1. Taxonomy (GTDB): domain Bacteria; phylum Bacteroidota; class Bacteroidia; order Chitinophagales; family UBA10324; genus BJGO01. The sequence goes on from CAZXFT010000020.1 coordinate 41,880, forward strand.
TACCATAGTATAATTCAACAATTGCTGAACTTAATCCTGCTGCATCATCAGAGCGATTGATTTTCCAATAGTGTACGGCAGAGATATTCGATATCCCGGCAGGTTTTGGAGTACACGTTAATGCATTGGCATCACTGTTAAAAAGTTCAGCAGTGTAAGTATACGCTGTTGAGTTACTATGTGTAACTGAAAGTTGTACCGGACGGTGATCTCCATTTTTACCAACCGGCAACACTAATGTTGAGCTGCCATTTATTGCCATTGTTATTTGAAAAGGCCCATCTACATAAGAGGAGCTATTTCCTAAAGAAACGATTGCTGAATGGTTGGTAACACTTAAAATATTAGTTGCTGTAGTAAATATAGTTCCACTAGTTAATGTAAGTGCGGTTGATATCTGAATAGGTATTTCAAGTGTAATGCTTCCTCCTGTTCCGTTGTTTGCTGTTAGACGTTTAAATATTGGAGGGTATGAAGCATCACCTTGTATGTATTGTGCTGATGTACCGGTCATACTAACAATACCGGCATCATTACCGAAAGTGATTGAGGCGTTGCTTCCTGATGTAGAAATATTTTTTGAAAAAGAGCAAGTGGTGTTCGAAGCAGGATTCAGTAGGCCACTTCCTGTTTTAATAAATGTAGCATTACCATTAAAAACATCTGCGGTTGAACTTGCCAATGTCATAGTACCGCTACCATTGTTTTTAATGGTGGCATCCTGATTAAAAGTATTTCCACCGGTAGAAATGTTAGAGGTGCTGCCGGTTTTTTCTAAGTATGCTGTTCCATTAAAAGTTGTTCCATTGAAAAATATCTGTGGACTCGAAAAACTTACATTACCATTAAATGTGCAGTTGTTCTGAATGCGAAGAATTGCAGTGCCTGTAAATGAGAGCGATTGCGCTGTTGAACCTACTTGAGTAAAGTTTCTCAACTGTACCGTACCGCTGCTTACTCCACCGCCACCTACACTAATTGTCTTGCCTGACGAGAGGATAGCACTACCTGTTCCCTGTCCGAATCGTATGCTTCCACTACCTGTATTGTTAATATTGATGTTGCCATTGAATTGCGTTGCATCACTGTCATCGTTATGTGCGACATATAAAATACCGCTGGTTGTATTGGTGAAAGTAGCACCTGCGTTGAAGATATCATTGTTAACTGCGGACATAGTAATGTTCCCATTACCATTCTTAATCAAAGTAACATCACCGTTAAATGTATTTCCACCATCTGAACTTGTACCAAAGAAAGAGGTGTATGTAAATGATGCTGCCTGATGGTAAGTAGCGCCATTCAGGTATATGCGTGGAAAGTTCAGTGTGATGTTGCCGTTAAAAACGGTTCCTTTTTCTAAATATATGATAGCATCATCACTACCACTTAATGTTTGTGATGTGCTGCCAAGCTGTATAAAGTTGTATAACCTCAATGAGCCTGATATATAGCCGGAGCCATATTCGTTGATAGTCTTAGAACTCGCTAATCCTATAGTGCCATTATTTTCTCCGAATATTATTGTGCCACCGTTTGAGATTTGACCGTAAACATTTTGATTTAAAGAATTTGAATTGCCAGAATAAGCAATACTGATTTTCCCCGACCCTGCATTGTTAAGATATAACTGACCGTTATAGGTAGAAGAAGTTGTATATTCAGGAATAAGGTTCGATGAACCATTCACTGTGAATGTAACTTGAGCATTGTATGTGTTGCCGCCATTCATTTGTAATGTGCCACCACCATTCACAGTGATAGTACATGTGTTGTTAAATGTAGCACCTCCTGTTCCTGTAATTGTGCTGCTGCCGGTTTGCGTTATGTTTATTGTTCCGTTTATGGTTCCGCCATCAACTTGAACCAGTCCGCTTGTTATTTCTAAATTGCATGAACTGTTGGTAGTAAAGCTGCCTAAGGTACAGGTTTGGGACGTGGAACCATTTACAGTAAATGTTCCATTGGTTAGTGTGCCTCCATTTAAGGTAACAGTACCGTTGATAGTAAGATTGTATCCGTTTATATCGAGTGTACCCGAGTTGATCGTGAAAGTACTTGGAGTACTTGAACCATCATATAGAGGATTATTGCTCGAACTATTTATGATTACAGCATCGCTTCCGGATGGAACCCCTGAAGGTGTCCAGTTGCTGCTGTTACTCCAGGCTGATGATACCGAACCATTCCATGTGTAAGTGGTTTGTGCATACGACTTCAATCCGCCGATAACTATAAAGAGAACAAAAAATATCAGACTAAGCTGTAATAATCCCTTGCCTTTAGCAAGATTTGTGTTTTGTTTCTGAAGTGTTAATGGTAGTAAAGTAGAATCAGTGTATGTGCGATTTTTTTTCAGGTTAAATAAATTAATACTAGGCGTCTTAACGGCAGGTATTTGAAATGGTTACAAGGAATATGAAAAAAATCTTTTTACTTGAACACTCTAGTTTGTGCTCGCACTAATGGCGGAGAGAGAGGGATTCGAACCCTCGATACCACTTTCGCAGTATACACACTTTCCAGGCGTGCTCCTTAAACCACTCGGACATCTCTCCGTGATGTCCCATTTAAAAATGGTGTGCAAATTTGATTAAAATAATTTAATGAGTCACAGTTTTACCAGCGTTCATGTAATTGATGACAATCTCACCACACTAACTTCGTTATTTTCGCCAACCCGTTAATAGCCGATTCTTTTAATGTCATTTATTTATCCAACATTTTTATGGGCCTTAGCAGCATTAAGCATTCCGATTATCGTTCACTTGTTTAGTTTCAGGAGATATAAAACTATATACTTTCCTAATGTGCTTTTTCTTCAGGAAGTAAAAAAGGAAAGTGATTCCCGCACACGAATCAAACATTGGCTCATATTGGCTTCCCGTATTCTAGCTTTATCGTTTATCATATTTGCATTTGCTCAACCGATTATTAACAATGACCAAGCTGTAGTAAAAAAAGGTAAAAAAGCAGTCAGCATATATATAGACAACTCCTTTAGCATGTCTGCAGTGCAGAATGATATATCTCTTTTAGAAACTGCCAAATCCAAAGCACGCGAGATAATTAATGCCTACGCACCCGATGATGATTTTCAGATTCTAACAAATACACTTGAAGGCATACAACAACGCTTCGTAAACCGCGATCAAGCCAACTTAATTATAGATGATGTTAAAACTTCGGCACAATGGCGCTCATTAAGTGAAATAGCTGCTTTGCAGAATCAATATCTTACACAGGCCGATGTTCAGAATCGAGTAGCTTATATTATTTCAGACTTCCAAAAATCATTCTCAGATTTTGAAAAGGTTAAAAAAGACTCTCTTATAATTTGTCAGTATATCAAGTTACAAAGTAGTTACACCAACAATATCAGTATAGACTCGTGTTGGCTCGAAAAACCCTTGCAGTTAAAGGGTGAGCAGGTAAAACTTTTCGTGAAAATTTCTAACTACGGTAATGAATCAATAACCGATGGTCAATTAACTATTGAACAGGATGGGCAAACTAAAGCAATAGCTACTTATAACATTGAAGCAAATTCAAATTCCATTGACACGTTAATTTTCTCAAACAATGACGCGGGCTGGAAAGCCTACACCGTGCGCATTCAGGATTATCCGGTTTCCTATGACGATGTCTATTATATATCTTTTGAAAGTGTGGACAAAATTCCGGTCTTGATTATTAATGACACAAAACCAAATGCTTACCTCACAGCGTTATTTTCACAGGCACAACGCTTTGAACTCACTCAAACCCAAGTCTCTAATATACAATATGACGCTTTAAACAAATACCGTCTTATAGTACTTCATGCGCCATCATCTATTTCCGGCGGAATGTTGGAAGCATTAAATTCCATTGTATTGTCCGGTAAAAATGTGCTGCTTGTACCAGCTGCATCAGTTGACAAAATGGTTTATGAAAGTTTCCTGAAGGACTTATTGAAAATTCAAATCTCAAATTGGGTCAATTCCGATTGGCAAACAGATCAGTTTAACCTACAACACCCGCTGTTTAAAGATTTGTTTGAAAATACACCACGCAATATGTCTTTACCATATGGCAAAGGGTATTATCCGATTTCTGTTTTGTCAAACTCGGCTGCGCAAAATTTATTTGCAACCGTTAGCGACAAACCTTTATGTATGTCTATTGCTGTTGGCAAAGGACAATTTTATTTCTCTGCGATACCATTCGACAAGGCGTATAATAACTTTACGATGAACGCACTTTTTGCTCCCATACTTTTCAAAATGTGCCTTCCTCAGTCCTTTACTGAAAATTTATCTTATCAAATAGGGGGCTCAGATATAATTCACATACCTCAGATTGCCGGTTCAAAAGAGCAACTGCTGAAGTTAAAAGGTGATACCGAAGAAGTACTTCCACAACAAAGGGTATTGGGTCAAGAAACACAATTGATGACAACACAATTGAATAATACCGGAATATATTCAGTAACGGATGGCATCAATAATAGCACTATCAGAAAAGTAGCATTGAACTATAACCGCAGAGAATCGAACATCGCCTGCAGAACCGAAGATGAACTGAATCAATTTTCTGAATCTAATGGATCTCAATGGATAAATGCATCACAACAATCTAATCTTACACAGCGAATTACAGAGCATTCACAAGGCATACCCCTGTGGAAATATTGCATTACATTTGCTCTTGCCTTTTTAGTAATTGAAATTTTATTGCTCAAATTTTTTCGATAAATGAATTGCTGCATCAAGAATGTTACTATCGTCAACAAGTTCAGCAATCATCATTTAAAGCAGCGCGATGTACTGATTCGCAACGGAATAATTTCTAAGATAACTGCTCAGATTATCCCGGACAAAAAAGACAAAATCATTGATGGTAAAGGGTTATATCTATCTGCCGGATGGTTTGATATGTTTACTTCTTTCGGCGACCCGGGTAATGAACATAAAGAAACTATAGAAAGTGGATTAAACGCAGCCACTGCAGGGGGCTTTACCGATGTCTTGCTATTGCCGAACACTGTTCCTGTAATTGATAACAAGTCAGGCATCACGTACATTAAAGAAAAGTCGAAGCAACATATAACCAATTTGCATACAACAGGTAGCATTACCGTTGGAGCATCGGGAAAAGACTTGTCTGAATTGTACGACATGCATACTGCCGGTGCCATTGCATTTACAGATGGAGATAAATCAGTTCAGGATTCTGGTGTCATAGTACGTGCATTGCAATATGTTAAACCATTCAATGGAATAATCATTAATAAGCCTAACGACCGCAGCATTTCTCAACATGGTGTTATGAACGAAGGAAAGATGAGTGCATCTTTAGGTTTGAAACCTATTCCAGCATTGGCTGAAGAAGTAATAGTGATGCGTGATATACAGTTGGCGCAATACGCTGATGCACCAATAATCATTGGTCCAATTTCAACTGCCGGAAGTGTTGACCTCATTCGCCAGGCACAGAAGAAAAAGATCCCTGTAAGTTGTTTTGTTCTTTCGCATCATTTGTTCCTAAACGAAACAGCATTGGAGCATTTCGATTCCAACCTTAAAATAAACCCTCCACTTAGAACAAATCAGGATGTCAAAGCCTTACACAAAGGTTTGTACGATGGCACGATTGACGTAATAGCATCAGGGCATCAACCACAAAACGAAGAACTGAAAAAAGTAGAATATGATTATGCGGCATTCGGAGCTATCAATCTTCAAACTTCATTTTCTGTAGCGAATACCGGGATTCCAAATTGCAATCCTGAAATAGTAGCTGATAAATTCTCGGAAGGTCCTCGCAAACTGCTCAACCTGCCGCCAATCAAGATTCAGGAAGGAGATAATGCATGTCTGACTTTGTTTGATATAAATGCAGAATTCACTTTTACTTCCAGCAACAACAAATCATTATCTGCTAATTCACCATATTTTAATCAACCACTCAAAGGTCGTGTTGTAGCAGTTATTAATAATAACCAACTTCAAATTTTATAAATAATGAGCGAAGAACAATTACCTTATAACCCACTTCAACCAGTTGCATCACCTCAGTTACCCGCAATTCGCATGGGGGCTTTAATTGCGGTGATGCTTATCATATATACACTCTTGTTATACATCACAGGTCAGGCATCTAACAAGTATATGGGATGGATTAGTTATGCATTAATGACTATTGGACTTTGGTTAGGCACAAAAAACTTTAGAGATGAAAATAATTCAGGCTTAATAACATTTGGACGTGCGTATTTAATGAGCTTTCTTACTGCGTTGTATTGCTCCATAGTTTATGGTTTGTTTGCTTACTTCTATTTCAAATTCCTTGCACGCGACACTATGCAGGAAATGCTTACAATTGCCGAACAGGAAATGCTGAACAATTCTCAGGTGACGGAGGAGCAGGCGACACAAGCAATGGACATCTATAAAAAATATGTGTTCATACCATTTACTTTAGCAATAGGCAGTGTTCTTTCATTTACATTCTTGGGTGCTTTAATTTCGTTGTTGGTGGCAAGTATTACTCAGCGTAAAAACACAGATATACCACAGGCCTGATGCAAGTTTCGGTAGTTATACCTTTATTCAACGAGGAAGAATCTATTCCTGAATTAGCAAAATGGATAGATCAAGTGTTGCAAGCACATTCATTGTCTTATGAAGTGATATGGGTTGATGATGGAAGCCGAGATCAATCGTGGAAAATCATTGAACAATTATGCGCAGCAAAAAAAGAGCATAAAGCCATTCGATTTAGACGCAATCATGGAAAATCAGCAGGATTGAACGAGGGGTTTAAAGCAGCAAGCGGTGATGTAGTCATCACTATGGATGCTGATTTACAAGATTCACCCGATGAAATACCATCGTTGTATAAGATGATTGTTGATGAAAAGTACGACTTAGTTAGTGGCTGGAAAAAGAAACGTCACGATCCAATTTCTAAAACAATTCCATCTAAATTTTTTAATTACGTAACACGTGTTATCAGTGGAATTAAACTTCACGACTTTAACTGCGGACTAAAAGCATATTCAAATGAAGTTATCAGAGCAGTTGAGTTGCAAGGTGAAATGCATCGTTATGTTCCCGTAATAGCCAAATGGGCAGGATTTAGTCGGATAGGAGAGAAGGTAGTTGAGCACAGAGAACGAAAGTTTGGATACTCAAAATTTGGTCTTGAGCGTTTTATTAATGGTTTTCTTGATTTACTCAGTATCACATTCATCACACGATTTGGAAAAAGACCTATGCATCTTTTTGGTTCTTTGGGTATTTTGAGTTTTCTTATTGGCTTCTCTATTCTAGTTTATCTCAGCACCCTAAAAATGTTTTACGGTATTGTAAAAATTACCGAGCGACCAATGTTTTTTCTAGGCATTATTGCCTTAATAGTTGGAACACAATTATTCCTTACGGGCTTTCTTGCTGAACTTATCTCTCGCATTCAGCCCGATAAGTCTGTTCATATAATTGACAAAAAAGCAAATCTTGAATAAATACGTTGAACTCATTGCTCGTCTTTTAGTAAATGGCCTGGCTGTTTATTTAGTGAGTTTGTTGTTGCCCGGTATAGAAGTTGGCAATATGCTAAATGCCATTATTGTATCAGCCGTTCTTACACTGTTAAATTATTTTATCAAACCCATTTTACTAATACTTACCATACCTATAACAATATTCACACTTGGTCTATTTATTTTGGTTATTAATGCATTAATGGTATTGCTCGCTTCGAAAATAGTTCCTGGGTTTGAAGTTAGCAGCTTTTGGTGGGCTTTACTCTTTAGTGTGATTCTTTCAATTGTGAATTCCTTTTTTGAATCTTCGCGCAGAAATCAGCAGTAAGCGCAATACACATTCTTATAAAGGTTAATTTCACCGATTCAAATTTTTAGCACTTTGTATTCATTCATCGCTGATCATCCTGATTTATATAACTGGCTCATATTACCGCTCATTATTTTTTTCTCGCGTATCGGTGATGTGTCACTCAGTACATTACGCAATATTTTTTTGCATAAAGGTTTTAAGAAGATGGTCCCGGTGTTTGGCTTCTTCGAAGTGCTGCTTTGGATAATAGTGATTTCTCAGGTAATGAAAAACCTTAATAATTGGATGTGTTATGTTGCCTGGGCAGCAGGGTTTTCACTTGGTACCATTGTAGGAATGGCTATTGAAGAAAGATTAGCTCTGGGTTTGAAAGTGGTACGCATCATTGTTACGGATAATGGTGAGAAATTAATTGCAGCACTTCGTAAACGGCGCCAGGGAGTGACAGTATTGGATGGTAGAGGCGCTGTTGGACCAATCAAGATGATTTATACTGTGGTGAATAGAAAAGAAGTACCACAAATTGAAACACTCATCTTATCATACTACCCGGATGCTTTTTATAGTGTGGAAGAGATCAAAGAAGTACATAGAGGTACTTTTACTCCAACAGGAAGAAGTTTACTAAAACAACTATTTAACAGAAGTCATCGGGTATAAACCCAGGGTATAGTCGTGGATATGCTCGAACTTACGACCTGTATATAATACATGCCTGGGGGTAAATGTTGCGGTATTATCGTTGAAAGCGATATGATATTCTCTAAAAAATAACTTGACCTTACAGCGATTAGCTTTCCCCGTATATCGCTGATTGTAATTTTTACTTCCGAAGCATCATTTAAAATCAGCATAGCTTCATTGCCCGAGGGGTTTGGATACAGAATGGGATTTGGAAACTGATTTACTTCTGAATAACTCACAGGATGAGTATAGCACTTCTCATCGTCACTCAACATAAAGAACATCAAATCATTGCCGCCTGTGCCTTTTATCTTATGAATTCCTGCATATAAGGAATCGGTAAAGTATCCGCAGATATATATCTTTCCATATTTATCTGTAGTTAAACCCATACCCAGATTAGAGTTAGTGCCTAAAGTATTCTTTAGCCAAAGTAATTCACCAGAAGTACTCAGTTTAGCAATATAAGTGTCACCAAAAGCGCAACGGTCACCCCTCTCATTGCTTGATTGCTGTTCTAGTTGTGGAATTACATCACTGAAATAAGTTGTTAAGCCGGTAAATATGATGTCTCCTTGGCAGTTGATATTGATGTCAGTGATTTGGTCAGCGCCACTGTCCGGAAATCCTCTGAAGAGCCATTCTTTGTTGCCTTCATAATCTAATCTTACAACAAATATTTCACCACTGGGATCGGGTAACATAACGGTGTCTTGAAACATTAAAGTATCTTGCATCCAGCAACCCATGTAAATATCATCTTGACTTCCTACCGCAATAGAAGTTGCTATTTCAGTCGAATAACCTCCTGCAGAGCTTAGCCAATTCAGTGTGCCATCGATATTCTGAGATAGATAAAAAATATCAAACATGCCTTCAGAATAAACCTGCACTGTATCAACTCCAAGCATATCATTGAATTTTCCGCAGGTAAAAAGCTTTCCATCATTACCTGTTGCAATTGCAGACATTAAATCCACACCACTGCCATGATAATCTGCTGTATTGATTACCTGTCCATTGAGATTCAAACGAACAATGATGAAGTCATAAGCACCGTTACAATAAAATGATTGACTATTAAGGTATCCCATACCAGAGTAGTTGACACCCCAGTAAATATTTTGTGAATCAAAGCACAATCCACCAACAAACTCATAACCATAATAGCTGCCAAAAGTGATTGCCCAATTGGTGGTGCCATCCTCAGGGTTTAATGAAGCCAAAAAAACATCATCAAAACCCAATGAATAAATCATAGTATCGCCAAGGTTAAGTGAGTCGCTGAAAGTTCCGGATACCAGTAGTTGATTGGAAGGGTGCCAGGCCATTCGAATCAACTGGTCATCTTTTGGCCCCTTGAATTGTTTGTTCCAGTTGATGTTCCCACTGCTATCTGCTTTAATTAAGATGCCGTCAAAGAAGCCATCACTTATCAGTAGTTGATCGTTTACTAACATAGAATCTGTAAACTGGCCACACACAAAAATTTGCCCGTTATTGTCAGTAACTACGTGCTGAGCCCGGTCAGTAAAGTTTCCCCCAAAATGTTTAAGCCAAATAATATTGTTTTGAGCAATACTCAAAAGCGGAAGAAAGAATAGAAATATTGAAAAAAATGTTCTCACAGGCAGTTATTAGTGCAAATTTCTACCCAATCAATTGGAGTTGAGATTAAATTTCTCCATATACTGACCTATTTCAGAATCGCTGAGTTAAGTTTTGACTTTGAAAAACTACATAAATTTGATTTTTTCAATTATCCTCTTATTTTTGCCCACCCAAAATTCAAAAACTGAATACATGTTAATTATTGACACTCGCGAATCTGATTCATTGGATAAGGCTTTAAAGAAGTATAAAAAGAAGTACGAAAAAGCCGGAATTCTTAAAGAATTACGTGGTCGCCAGTCTTTTACCAAGAAGTCTGTTCGCCGTCGCACAACTGTACTTAAAGCCATATACAAAAACAATATCCTGTTAGAAAACGAGGGATAATATTTTCTCCTTTCTATCCATTGTGAGGCTACATTTGACAACCCTCCATGGATCTGCTGCATTCTTTCTACAATTATCTTCAGTATGAGAAGCGATATTCTGTTCATACACTTGTCTCATATACTAACGACTTAAGCGGTTTTTCTGATTACCTAATAAAAACTTACGGGGGCACTACCATCTTGGAGGCTCGCCATATTCATATCCGTAGTTGGCTGGTTCAACTAATGGCTGATGGAATACAGCCACGCTCAGTAAATCGTAAACTGAGCACTTTAAAATCATTTTACAAGTTCCTGATTAAAAATGGGCACCTCAAAAAAAGTCCATTACTTAAAGTTACCGCTCCTAAAGTTTCTAAACGTTTGCCGGTGTTTGTTGATGAACAAAGTATGAATGAATTACTGAGCCGTGCACGAGGTAACGACTATTTCAGTCAGCGCGACTATTTAATAGTAAAGTTATTCTATTGCACCGGACTTCGTGTCTCGGAGTTAGCCCTACTTACAATACAACAGATTAATTTTTCTCAAAAAAATATTAAAGTTTTAGGCAAGGGAAACAAAGAGAGAATCATTCCGTTAGAAAAGTCTATATTAGAGGAGTTGAAATTATACATGACTATCAGACAGGAGATATTGGGAGAAAAAGAATTATATGCATTGTTCCTTACCAATTCATTACAAGCTATATACCCTCGCGCTATTCACAATATTGTATCACGCCAGATTGCAGGAGTAAGCAAAATGGAAAAGAAAAGTCCTCATGTATTAAGGCACACCTTTGCAACTCATCTGTTAAATAACGGTGCAGAGATTAATGCCATCAAAGAATTACTAGGTCACGCCAACCTTTCCGCTACTCAAGTATACACCCATAACTCTATTGAAAAATTAAAGAATACTTACAAAAAAGCTCACCCCAAAGCATAAATACATTTATAACACATAAATCGACAAACACTATGGAAGTAAAAATTCACGCCATTCATTTTCATGCAGATCAAAAATTGGTATCATTTATTCACGAGAAAATTTCAAAGATTGATCATTTCTTTGATAAAATTACCGGCACAGAAGTATATCTGAAATTAGAGAGCAACAATAGTAATGTAAAAGATAAGGTTGCGGAAATTAAAGTAACCCTGCCAGGTAAAGTGCTTTATTCAGAAGAACGCAGTAAGGTATTTGAAGAGTCTTTTGAAGGTGCTTTTGAGTCTATATTAAAACAGGTTAAGAAGCATAAAGAGCGTATTAAAGGATAAGTTCATCACAACACATATTTGAAAAGTGCTCTCAGGAGCACTTTTTTTATTGATTTCAAACGGAAAATCAATTTTTGAATTTGATAGCAACATGTATATTTGCACGCCTAAAATTTTTGGCGGTATTGTTTTATCAATAAATCATTATCCTGAAAATGGCTGCCGATGTAGCTCAGTTGGCCAGAGCTACTGATTTGTAATCAGTGGGTCGGGGGTTCGAATCCCTCCATCGGCTC
>CAZXFT010000021.1:0-50739 GCA_964640655.1 uncultured Bifidobacteriaceae bacterium
ACACTTATAAATGGCAGTTATAAAGTTATAATGACCAATTCTACACTTATAAATGGCAGTTATAAAGTTATAAAGACCAATTCTACACTTATAAATGGCAGTTATAAAGTTATAAAGACCAATTCTACACTTATAAATGGCAGTTATAAAGTTATAAAGACCAATTCTACACTTATAAATGACAGTTATAAGTTTATAATGACCAGTTCTACACTTATAAATGGCAGATATAAAGTTATAATGACCAATTCTAAACTTATAAATGGCAGTTATAAAGTTATAATGACCAATTCTAAACTTATAAATGACAGTTATAAAGTTATAATGACCAATTCTACACGAATAACCGGCAGTTCTGTGCTTATACCCATCAAAACAGAGCAAAAAAATTACACATCAGGTACAGACAAAATATTATTCTAATTACGTTATATATATATCAGCATGTCGAATAAAATAATTATTTCATAGAAAAAATTTGGCGATTCATAGAAAAGATTTGGAAAAGGTGTTTCGCTGATGTATATTCGTACTAAGGAATTTGAATTCTACAGATAAGGCGTTTTTAACCTGAAAACAAGACCCGGCCTTATCGGGGCTACAGAGCAGCCTGCCTCTTAAATGCTGCCACATTTTTTCACTCTGCGTAATGAATATAGTCCGCCACGGATACGCAGGGTCTCTGCCCACAGCTTACTATATTGATTACGCATACAAAACAAAACTAAACCATTATGTTTTTGTTTGTAAATTTAGTACTGATACCCAGGCTTGGGTTAAGTCAAATGCGCGATGCTGATTTGCTGATTTATGCACACAACATCGTGATTGCGTTAAACGGCAATGCGTCGTTTCCGGGTGTTCAGGCCGATCTGTTATTAATGAAGGCGCAAGCCGACGTTTTTGAAGCGGCCAAGGACAACGTGAAACATGGACCTGCCGGAGCGGCGGCTCTGAAGAAAGCAGAGCGCGCTAAGCTGGAAACCATGCTTAAAAATCTTGCTGCCCAATGTGTTATTGAGGCAAACGGAGATGAGTCTGTGTTTCTGAGCAGCGCGTTTGATCTTCGACGCCGTCCGCAACCCCACAATCAGTTGAACGCTCCCGAAAACTTTGATGTAATCTCGCTGGCCGATTCGGGCAAAGTGAAGGTTTCGTTCAAGAAAGTAAAGGGAGCATACAGCTATGAATTGTGAACAGACAAAAGCGGTCAAGACTTTGAGCTACATAGTCTGCTTTCTAACGGTCGTAATGTAGTTATCAATAATCTGGACAGCTTTACTATGTATCGTTTTCGTCTGAGAGCATCGGGCAAGAACGGTATCAAGAGCGGCTTCAGCGAAATAGTTGAAGTGCCGGTTCTGTAATGCAAAGGGGGCTGTGATGAGCAGCCCCACGGGGTGCCAAAGGTGCCGCACAGTAGTGCGGCATTGCATGAAACAAGTCGGAAATTTCTCGCGCGGAGTAAGTTTCCGCAAAGCCGCAGGCAGAGGTGCCTGCGGCTTTTTTTTTACTATTGAAGTATAGAGCATGAGAAATATTTCTCAGCATAATCAACAACAGCAGTTAAACAGCACAACAACATACGGCTTCCGGCTAAAAAAGCCGTATGGTAAATATTGAAAATATGGATTTGATTATTTTAAATAATATGTTGAACCTAAATAATCAACACCGTTTCCATAATCATTAATATGGCTAATATGTTTTGTAATGATATTAAATTTATGCAAACCAGATTTATGTGAATAAATATTTCGGGCAGGGAAATAAATGATTGAATCGCTTGCCCAGGACAAGTTGAAAGTATTATCGGGCAAGGCATTTAAATTTTGTTGGCATTCAACTTCAAATTCCTTACTGACTATATCATAACTAAAAAATTCGACACTGGCGGCACTTCCACTAAGACCCGATAAACATGTTCCTAATAATTTTGAATTACCCCAGGGAAGTAAACTAGACCTAGGTACCCTGCCGCTGATGTTATCAAAATCATGAATCCTCTCCAGTGTATCTATTCGGGGATCAAATTTTACCAGGCAACCATAACCGTACTTGCCACCAAACATACACGAGCCATAAAAGCAAGAATCGGGAGCAACATACCAGTCACCAACAGCTACATATCCAGTTGAATCTGACAACTCAAAGAGCGGAGTAATAAAAGGATCGCCTAACACATATTTGGCAATACCGCCATAGTTAGTAGAGCTAGCATAGTTGGTATTTCCATAAAATGTATAAATGGTTCCGTTATAAGAAATCAATGAACGGGTTGTAGGGTTATAGTAATCGTTCCAAACTGGGGTTGTGAGTATATCAACATGATTTGTAAGTGGATCAAAACGTATCACCCTTCCACCCATAAAATAGAGTTTACCGTCGTTACCTTTTGATAACTGAGTCATCGTTGAAACTGAATTATTTGAGAAGTCAAGCTTCTTCACAATTCTATAAATAGCTGAATCGGGATTAAAAATAAAAATTGACCCCGTAATATTATTTGCTCCATTGTAACAAATTCCGTAATAATTTCCATCATCGGCTTTTGTCATACCAATATCTATTTCTTGAGAACCGGGAAAGCCTACAGAATCAACAAATGAATAAATAATCTTGAATCCGGTTCCATCATATTTTAATTCATAGATATAACCCAGATTGTTTTCGCCACCTATAAACTTTGCAAGACCATATATTCTCTCTGAAGAATTATCAGAATCGGTATCGGTTATTGGAGGCTCAACCAAATCTTTTTTCTTGCAATTTGTTAAAATAAATAATACTGAATAAATTAATGTGTAAAGAATATATTTTTTCATCAATTTTAATTTCACGAAAAATACATTTTATTCTCTCTTAATCACAATCAATTTAGGGATAGAAATCCCACGCGTATTGAAATAACATGTTAAATAGTTGCAAGCCTTAACACTGTGTTAATCATTGTATAGCATCGGGTAGACTGTTGCCTGCACAGCCTCAGTAAGTGTTTGAGTTATTGCCTGATTTTACCAAAGGGTGCGTGCCAACACTGAATCGATTCGACTTGAATGATGATCCGTAACTTTTCATTATTTCAAGACTCCGAAATAACGGATGCAGAATAAAAACATTTTTGTTCTAATTCAGAAATCATACTTCTTTTTACTCAGCTTGAATAAAGAGAAATAATTATTTACTGCTTAACAAATTTACTGCTGTACAAGGTTTTTCCATGTTGCTGTACACTTAAAATATAGTTGCCGGCGGCCACATCGTTGAGTTGAACAGTTACAGGATAAACAGCAGTTTTTGAAATATTTTCAAGGCGTTTAACCATACGACCGCTCATATCGCTGATAACAATATCAAAGGCGTTAATGACAGGTACTTTAAATAATAGCTGTACAGACTCTTGCGCCGGTACGGGATAGAGCATGATTTGGTTCAACGATAATTCACTGTCTGTTATACTTAAAGGCACCTGAGTAATAAACAGGGTGTCTTCGTTTGAACCGTTAGATCCATTGTCAACAATTACAATAATCTGTCCGTTGCTGCTGAGCGTTTGAATGCTGTGCGATGTATTGGGAGGCAATGTAATGTCGCCGGCCATAAATTGTTTAATGGAGTCGTTCAAATAGGTATAAGTCCACAGGTTATAAGTAGCAGAAGTATTTCCGTAATGAACAATCCTGAATTTGTAATCGGCATAGTTCTCGGCCAGTATGCTGTCTTGAGGAGCGAGTTGCAGGTTATTAATCATAAAATTCACCGCCTGACTTTGGTCGTCGGATATTTGTACAAAATAGGCATTAATATTTTTATTGATGTTTTCATCATTGCCAAAAGCAAAACTACGGTGACGTATGCTGCCGTTATCTTTTTCATTGGGCAGGGAAATGCGGTTTAAACCCATACTCAGATTGGTTTTATAGAGGTGCCAGTGCATTACCGAATCGCTATAGGCGGTGGTTTGAAAAGCAAACAAGGCATTGGTGTCAGACCTGAATACATTCGGTATGGTTACCTGATCGTTTTCGGGTAATAAATATTCCAGATTACTGCATTGATTGGAAAAGCCGGAACCATTGATCGTCAGGGTTTCATTAGAGGTGTTCTTTAACTGAATGTGATCATTGCGGCTGATGCTGAACTGGAAGGTACTGTCTGTATTGCTGCTGCGTCTCAGCGAACTGAATTCCTGATAAATATTATCGCGCAGTCCTATTTTCTGAAAGCGCATTTCATAAACCTGTGGCCAGCTGGCATTAAATATATACTCACTATTGACAATTTTTTTAACACTTTTTGTGCTCAAATGAAACTGTTGTGTGGAGTCGTTGTCGTTACTGGAGTCATAAACAAAAAGGGTATCATATTGTACGGTAGTATAGTTAAACGGAAACTTTTTTGGTGTATGAATTTTATAGGGCAACACATTATGTCCGCCGGTGGGGTTATTGATGGTACCTAAACCTAAACCCAGAGATATAGGGTTTATGGAAGCCGAATCGGACAGCATGATATTTTTTAAACGATACAATCCGCAAAAATGACTCATAGTGTCAGGAAACATGATGGCTTTCCACGATGCGGCATATTGTTTTAAAAAGGAACGCTCTATTGCTTCAATGGCAGGTTTGTTCGTATTGGGCACTGTTGAAATATCCAGGTTAGCCGGTAAGCCATACCAGGTATGAAAAAGATCATCTCGGTATTTACGTAATAGTGTAGCATAAGAGTAGCCCAAACAATAGCCTTGAAATGCACTGACACCTTTACTCAGATATTTTCCAAAAAAAATAGGTTTTAAAAAAACCTCATATTTCTGAACATTGCCAAGGTCAATACTTTGTGCAGTCAGTTCCTCTTCCATAAAAGATTTCCATGTAACAGAAGTGCTGGCGGGTAATGGTACACCGGGAAACTGATTGAGGATAACATTATTGAGCAAGGGTTTTCCGTTATTGGCATAGGGATCGGTTGTGGCATAGTTTATACCACCGTAATAATTCGAAGTCCAGATATCGGTATTCTGATTCACACCACTGTTAGGCATTTTCCACGTGTCTTTCTGATAGTCGAAATTGGGTAAGCGATATTCGTTTCTGTCAGGATTGAGAATAAAACCAACCCATACCCCTGTGGTAGGGTGTAAGTAAGCGCCTACCAGGTCCATAGAATCATTGATGCCAAGAATAATACTTTGGATGGTGTTATTATCCAGGTAATTATTCATGGAAGTGAAATTGTTTAACGAACCCGAACTGTACTGGGCATAAAAACCGGTATAAAAGCCGTTAGATTGCTTGTATTCTCCAACCATCATGTTGTTGTTGTTAATATCGGTTGGTTTCATATTATTAAAAATCAATGCATCGAAATTGTTGGTTTGTGCATCGAATACAAAAGGCTTATTGCTGCTGCCGTCAATATAATAACCTGCAATCAGCCCTTCATCGTTTAACCCAAAACCGTATGTTGCATAAAAGTTACTGCCATCGTAGTATCGTTTGGCATTATAGGCAGATACCGGAGAGGAAGAACTGTCGTTCAGATACCAAAGCCAGCGGTCGCTTAGGTTGGGGTACCACCCTGAATATACATTGTGATTATTGATGCCAAAAACCTTTGCTATACCCGGCTGCCAGCTGTTATTTACCATTTCAAAGCTATACTTCTGTACTGTGGCGTTAAAGTATCCTTTCCAGGTGTCAGTTGTACCTATGGCGTTAATCGCTTGTAAGATGATGGTATTGTTATCGTTAATACCTTCAACCTGCACGGAGGTATAAGCTCCTATTGCAGAACCCGGAATTTCAATATGGTTGCCTTCTTTGGTAATTACAAAACCGACTTTATCGCCGGATGTATTGATATAGTATCCGCACAAAAAGCGATTGTTGTTAATGTCGGTAACATAGGTGCTTAGTGGAATTGCACCTAAAGTATATTGCACTTCTTCCAGCGTTTGGGCAAATGACGAAAAACTTGTTAAACAAGTTATCAGAATCAATAAAAACTTTTTCATATTAGGTGAGCGTTATCTTTTAAGTTGGATATATGAAATCTTCTTTTTTTAAATATGGATGAACAGAAATTTAAGTTTACAATAACTATAACAAATATAATAGTTTACAGGAATGATATCTGTTATGATATATCGGCTAACACTGACGATTTAATAGATAATCATTTGCCCAGATGATTTCACATACTTAGTTTGTTGCCTTTATTAATATCAGGCTTGAATTTTACAGAGCTTTTGAACATAATAGCCTTCTAGATATCTGCACTTCAGTATAAGTATGTTATTTACTACTAAATAGGTAACTGATCTATGTTTAGGTAGCCTAATTTTACGGCTTCTTAAACTGATAATCATGAAAAAGTCAATTCTACTGCTGGCTGCATTGTTCTTACAGGGATCTCTTTATGCCCAATTGTTTCAACCCACCGAAATCATCACAAAGATAGAAGAAGACTATAGCGATCCCACTGCTATGATGTGGGAAAAGGGAGGCGAATTTCAGGCGCGTTGGATTGAAGACGGAATGTATAAATCAAAAGGCTTACGACTTGGTCCTGAATTAGAATATAGTCATCGCATCAATCAGTTGGCATGCAAGGTATCCAGCGATATGGAGTTTACTATTGTGAAATTGAAAGGCAGCAGTGAAAGTTTAATTCAGATAGAACTATATCCTAATTCCTACAAACAAATCACTTTCCAATACAACGAAAAAGGCTTATGGAACCTGCAAGAGGGGTACAACTCGATCATTAAAACAGGTACAGCTACTGTGAATGTAGGCAGCAACATTTTAAAAATTGTACATCGCCGCGATGTATTTGAATATTATCTGAATGGAGTTAAGATTACAGATTATAAAGCCCCTAAAACACTGGAATCCGACTGGGAAGACATCAAGATTTATTCTAAAGATCTTAAAATGCAATTGGGTTTAGATAAGGTAGTTTTAATTGGATATCTGGACGAAGAAAATAAGAAGCTGGGTAGTTATGAGTTGGAACGTTTTTCATCCTTTAATTCAAAAACATTTTATAACCGCAGCGATGTATTTGCCATTAAAGATGGTCCACACTGGAGGTTGATGGATGACCGTGGCAGAATATCAAAAAATAAATTTGATAAGATTAACGGCACTTATGCCGGCGACTGGCTTATCGTTTCCGATGAGTTTGGTTTGCGTTATGGGTACATTGATAAAGATGGTAACGAAATGCTGCCTATGAAATACAAAGAGGTCAGCGATTTTCTTTGCACCGAAAATAACACTGATTGCTTTGCACTCGGATGTTATCGTATTAAAGACATTAACGATAAAATATTTTACATCAATCCGATTTCTAAGGAGATTATTGATGAGGCCGCCGCTAAAAAATCTTTTAAACCTAAAGTGAATATGGAAGAAGTGAATCTATTACTTGATCCGTCGGAAGGCTTGCAATTAGTTAAACACAAAAGCACTAACAAATTTGGTTACATTAATAACTTAAAACAGATAGTTATACCTATGCAATATGAGTCCGCATCATCATTTGGTAGCGGTCTGGCACCGGTTACTTTATACGGTCATCAAATGTATATTGATAAAAATGGAAATGAAAAAATAAATGCTGACGGTTTCTCCTATACACAATGTTTTTATAACGGATACGCAGTAGTTAAAAACTCGGAAAAAAAATATGCGTTCATTGATACTACAGGAAAGAACAAAACCGGTTTCATTTATACCTATGCCGATGGCTTTAGCAGCGGGCTGGCCGCAGTTTGCTTAGATGGTAAGTGTGGTTTTCTTGATCTGAATCTTAAGCCTGCTGTTCCTCTCATTTATCAATCGGTTGATTATTTCTCAGAATCGGGATTGGCACATGTATTAACTATGGATGGCAAACATGGATATATCAATAAGAAAGGTGAGTTTGTAATACCGGCCATTTACACTGATGGCAGTAAAGATTGGAACCTGATTAGTAATAACCCTAAATCGGGCTGGCCTTATCATACATACCGGGTGGAATTAAACGGAGTGGTATCTTTTTTTGATGCTAACGGAAAAGATGTAACACCGGGAAAATAGTAAATCAAAATACAACCAGAGAAAGTATAGAAGAACCTACTGTTACTTTAAAAAGTCAATAATTTCTCTATTCAAATTTAAAGCGGTAAGGATGGTATACTCTCCTGTTCAGAAACATAAACACTTTCGCTCCGACTTTAAAAACAAAAAACCGGCAGAAGTATTTCAACACGCACCGGATGGTTGGTTTAAAGCTGAACCGTATTTGAATGCAATGAATATTATGGTAGATACCATAAATAATTACACTATGGAGCAGCTTAAGAAAGTTTATATCGATCAACAGGCATACCGAAGTGGTCTTACAAATGACAAAGTGAAAATTTTGATGTACCATAAGATATCTTTGCAACTAAATAATACCTCAATGAGAATCTTACATACCATTTTACTAATTGCACTCTTCAGAAGCAGTTATACATACTCACAAAACGTAAAGAGCAAGGATGTGGAGTGTACTTATGTACAACTGCCTGCCTATGACGTAGGCACGGTTAACCCAACCGCTCTGATTGCGGAGTTTGCCATAGGTAACTGCGATTTCGGAAAAGAGTTGTTAAAAGATACCAAGTCAACCTGCGTACCCAAAGGTGGAAGTGTTAAGGATGCAGTACAATTGACAACATATTATTATGAAATTCCATTCACACAGGCTCCTTCTTATCTGGTAGCTAAAGATCCTGCAGGAGCTGTAATATATGCCTCCAGGATTTCAAACAGCGGCAACGGAACTGTTCGTTTTGGCTTTAACGAATGTAAATACTGGGTGTCGGAAACCATGAAAAAAGACTTTGCAGGCGGAGCAGAATCATTCAAAAACAGTGAGCGCAGCAAATATGAAAACGATCAGTATGCGCTGGCACAAACTGATGCAAACATTAACCTGCTGGTATCAACGATAACAGATAAGTTTGAACTGAACTATGCTAAAGGAAAGGATGTGGATTACACACAACTGGACAAGGCATACGAAATTGCTTTAGCCGCTTATTCCGACATTAAATCAAAAGGTCCCAATACCGCTGCTATATCAAAACTGAATGAAGCCATTACCATATGGCTGAAAGAACTGGAGAGCGCCAACCTTGAAAACAATGATGCCCGCATCAATAAGAAAATAGCACAGGCACTGCACGAGAATCTGGCAATTGCCTATATGTATTCTTATATGAATGATAAGGCACTGGAGCACGCACGTAAGGCACTGGCGATGTGGGGCAACCTAACAACCAATAAGACTATTGAGTGGAAAGCTTTTGTAAACACATTGGAAAAAAGAGCAGTTGGTACTGCTAAAAATCCTGAGCTGATTAAAAACCTGAGCGCACTCATGGAGAAAGCAAACAGCATGAAAAAAACAACTATTAAAGTTACCCGGTTGGGCAATAGCGATGTAAACAAACTGGAGATGAATTATAAAACATATAGTGCACTGATATCCTCACCCGACAATACTTCATTCAGCACAGATATAAACGATGCGCTCAGCACGGGTGTGATAACCAAGTATGACAAATACATTACCGTTACTTCTACAGGCAAGGTGCTGATGATTATGTCGATGATGGAAAAGATGACTGAGTTTCCAAAAGAGATTTGTGGAATTAAGGATTTATCTCAGATTCATATTGCATCGAATACAATTACAACCGTTCCGGCTGAGATAGGTCAGCTAACCACCTTGAAGAAACTGAACCTGTCCGGTAATAACATCTCTGAATTACCTAAAGAGATTGGAATGATGAGCAGTCTGAATACACTAGACCTGGACAAGAACCCTATCAAGTCGTTACCTCTGGAAATTAAGAACTGCACCGAGTTGAAAACACTGTCGGTAAAAGGTACATTGATGACACCTGAAACAGTTGCAGAATTACAGAAGTTGTTACCTAATTGTACCATCAAATTAAAATAAACCTGACCTGCTTTATGAAGAATACATTACTACCGCTGTTTATATTAATTGCAACAACATTTACCGCATGTAAGAAAACCGAGGAAGCAACACCTCAGCAAAACCTCATAGGTAAATGGACCATTACTTCTTCTGAATTACTTGGATCTGTAGTACCCGGTGATGGCTCGTATCTGGTGTTCAGCGGCGATGGTGTATCAGGTTCGGGTTCCGACCATAAAGCTTCCGATAACAGCACCGGTACATTTACCTATACTATGAACAGTGATGCAACCTCTATAGTTATAGCAGATACCATGAGTGCCGGTGGCAGCTATAATGGAACTTGGGACATACTGGAATTAACCGACGATAAATTCAGAATAACGGCAACAACAATTTTGGGTAATCTAAAGGTTGAAATGGCTAAGGCAGATTAAATTATTCAGAAGGCATATGCCATCAAAGGATTATCTGTTATTTACAGATGCCCCTGTTTTTATATAGAGGATTTATTGCAGTTAGTTAAAGAAGAATTTATTAATATACAATAGCCGCTAGGTTCAGAAACCGGACTGAAAAGAGAAATTGGTTTATTTTTTTACAAATACTCTACCCGGAGAGTTAATGTTGTTATCAATTTTGACAATATAGATACCGGCAACCAAATCAGAAATATCTATCGAGTAGCTGTATTTATTATTTACTGTAAATGATTTCATTTCTTGCCCTAATGAATTCATAATACGTATATGATTTTCACTGAGTGGAATATTATTTATTGTTATTTCATTAGAGGCCGGATTAGGATAAACTGAAAATGAACCTGCTTCAGTTGTTTCTAGAGCAGTAGGACCTGTACTCGAAATTATTCGTGCCATTCCGTTTATAAAATAACCTTCACACTGATATACACTTCCGCCAATCAATACTTTGCCATCATCCTGAATAGCTATTTCTTTGAGATTATCTACCTCATCAACAACAAAGCTATTATCGTTTATACCATCAGTTGAAATTAGTCTGAGAGAGTTGTTTGAAATTGTATTTTCAAATGCTACATATACTTTATTTAGTGAACTAGAATACCTAAGCGAATTTACACTGTAATATATTTGATTTGGAAATTGTGGCACAGTAAAACTTGTGCTAGTTGTTCCATCATTATTTAGTTTTTGTATTAACCCATCATAACCCCCAACCAGTATTTCATTATTAGGAAGCAAACAAATTGTATTTATTATTTCACTTATTGAACTACTCGCAGTAAATGTGGGATCAAATGTTCCTGTAGAATCTATTCTTACAAGGTTGTTTACATTACTACCATTGTATTGCCATATATCTCCACCAATTAATATTTTTTTATCGGCTTGTATAACTACAGCGTTCACATCATTTTGAATAAAGTTCACGCCTGTTCCAAGATTATTATTAAATGCAAGATCAAGAGAGCCATTAGTTTTTAAGCGAGTTATATTATGGCAAGTGGTTCCATCATAGCTGGAGAAATTTCCTCCCACCACAATTTTTCCATCTGACTGTAATGCCATACTAAATACCTCACCTCCAGAACCAAAACCATCGCCAATATTAAAAGTATTATCCAGTGAGCCATCCCAGTTTAAACGGGCTATTTTGTTTCTTTCCTGACCTCCATACTCTGTAAACTTTCCTCCTATATATATCTTATAATTAATTGTATCAATTACAATTGAATTCACAGGCTTCATAGTTGATGAAGTGAAATCTGGATGAAAAGTAGTGTCGATACTACCATCGTTGAGCAGTCTGATAAGACCTGCACAAATAAATCCATCGTATCTTAAAAATTCACCACCTACCAATATTTTATTATCGGGTTGAATAACTATTTCATAAACTTTTCTGTCAAAAAATCCTGTCTCAACAGAAAAGTCAGAGTTTAAATATCCATCGCTATCCAATCTTGCTATACCATGCCTTATAGTATTTCCAATACCACTACTTGAACCAATTAATATTCTTCCATCATTTTCAATTAAAATTATATTGGCACTTCCCCCTTCAATAAGCCTGAATGTATTATCTAAGCTGCCATCAGCATTTACCCGGAATATATTTCCAACTGTATTTCCATTGTATGGAGATGCACCATTAATTATAATCTTTCCATTCTGATAACAAAAAGCACTGGCGCCATAATTTGGAGTAAACCCTGTTCCAACATTAAATGTAGCATCTATCGCTCCCGTATCATCCAGTCTAATAATACCGGGAGCAGGGTTAGCATTATAGGTAGTAAAATATCCACCCACTATAATTTTATCATCAGGTTGAACCAGAAATTTTAATACCTGATTATTAAATCCTGTACCAATTGAAAAAGTATTATCTAAACTTCCATCGGCATTTAAACGGGCTATATATTTTGAAGAAGTACCGTTATAGGAAATAAAACTTCCGGCAACCAAAATTTTTCCATTCGATAATAGTTTTATTTGCTTAACAGCATTACTAAATCCTGTACCAATATTAAATGTATTATCAATAGTTCCATCGCTGTTTAATCTTATTAATCTGTTAATTGTAGTACCATCATATTGAGTAAAATCTCCACCAACTAAAATCTTTCCATCGGGTTGAATTGCCATTGTAGTGGGTGCACCAAAAGAAGTAAAACCTGTTCCTACATCAAATGTCGGGTCATATACACCAGCCGAATCGAGTCGGGCAATTTTTGCACTTGGCTGAGCATCTATAGTAGTAAAATCGCCTACTGCATAAATTTTATCTCCAGCCGGAGATAGGGCTATATCATTAACAACATTGTTGAATCCGGTTGATACCTGAAAGCTTGCATCATAATTTTCCTTTGCATCTAGCCGGGCAATGTTATTATGACTTACTCCATTGTATTCATCAAAATCTCCTGCTACCAATAGTTTACCTCCCTGCAATTCAATAATTGCATTTACTTTCCCTAGACTACCAAACCTTGTTGAATCGCCAACACTTAATACAGGTTTCCCAAATGTTAAATCGATGCTGCCTGTTTGTTGTGCATTTACATATTGATTAAAAGAAATAAAAACTAAAAGAACTTGTAATGTTTTACGGGTAAATATTTTCATAATTAATGAGTTTAGATCAATTATCAAATTTATAAAATAAAAAAATCACACACGTAACCCTATTCATTGTCTCTCGTTATTAGTTAGTGCTCTGAATTAAAATGATTCAACGATACTCACAATCGGTACAATTGATAAGGTCAGTCATAATTATACACTTACAATAAGAGAACCAACACACTAAAACGATTGCCTCACCGTTAGCAACCAGCGCATTTTTACAAACTCGCCTTCATCAAATGGCGGACGATTCAAAAACACAGGCATATCAAAGCGTATGGTTAAATCATCTACTTCTTCCAGATACCAGAAACGCTTAATCACCAGCAAAACACCCGCACCGGCATCGGCACGAGGTGCTGCTATCATTTGTTTACCCTCATTGTCCTTGTACATCATGGTGCCCGCATCGGCAAAGAGGTAAGGCTTCAATTCAAGGGAGTTGCGCGTGAGTTTAGGTTTAAAATTCACCAAACGATGAAGATACAATTCGCCACTTACCGAAGCACCACTGCTGCCAGCGTAAATGGGGTAGGCAATCAAATCATCACCCTGCTGACTGATGGCAGTGTAGCCGGCATAACCTCTCAGGTTCAGTCCGCCACCGTATTGAAAATGATTGGTAACGCTACCTAAGCTGTTCCATTCGTTAGGGAAGAAAGCACGGCTGCGCACAAACTTATCGTCCATCATGGTTTCTGGATTGGCACCCGCCAGATATAATTGAGATTCTAAAGGAATATTATCGGAACCATATTGAACAAAGAAACGGGTATTGATATCCAGCTTGCCGGGTCTATTGCGGTTCACCACTTCAAAACTCATCCACGAAAATTGTTGCTTACTTAACAGTGTTGAACTCACTGCACTCAGTTTCATAGTACCGGTACCGCGTAAATAACTGTAGTTGTGTGTAAAGATGAGTCGCAGCGTATTGTTCCAGGCATTATAGTTCCACAAATCGCCATTCATCAGATAGTCGCTGTTGTAATTCTCGTTAGAGCGATACATACTTTTGATGCCATACTCCAGCATATTGTTTTTGTTCAGCTGTGTTTCAAATCCAATATATCCTCCTGACAAACCATCGAGGTATCGGGCTTTGATATTCACCTTACTGTATTGAAGTAGACCGCTCAGAGGATTGGAATAGGAGAAATTAAAATTGACAGGTGCCAGAGTTGTATTAGCCGGTTCAATGCTGCTCAGATAATAATTACCCAAACCACTGTTGTACCAAGCAGTTGCACTAAACTTATGTTTGTACTTCATATAGTTTCCGTTCAGGTGCAAACCTGCTTTGATACCGTCAACATCATTCATCCAGAAATCAGGTCTCCATTTCACTATATAGTGTTTCCAGTCAGGTATATTGCTGATTTGCGAATCGAAGCGCCACCTGATGGGACAAGCACTGCTGTTGTTCAGCAGGTTGATATCGGCCAGTCGGTAGGTATCATCAATTTGTATGTTCTTAATTTTTTGAGTTGCCGGAACCTTTAAAGAATATGTAGGCTGAAGCTTATCCCATCCATACCACTTGGGCAGTATTTTCACTTTGGTCGTGTCCACATCTTTCACAAACCAGTTATTAGGAATGTGATAGCGTTGTTGTTCGCCGTTCTTAAACGTAACAGTAATATCCAGTGGAGATTCCATTCGTTCTTTGCGTTTCAACTTCACCTGATAGTTTCCTTTTTTACGTTTTACACACGCTACACCGTAATCTAATTTCTTATTGGTTTCAAGCCATTGATCAAAGAACCAGTTGAGGTCCACCTTGGTGTATTGTATGATGCTGTTGCGAAAATCATCTACATACGGATGGCAGAACTTCCATTGGTTGAAGTAATGCTTCATGGCGTGAGTAAACAAAGTGTCACCCAGTACATATTGCAAATTCCAGAGCATAGTAGCTGTTTTGTAATACACGTGTCTGTATCCGCCACCGTGGTTTAGTGCGCCGTTAAACCCATCGCTGATTTGATTGATAGGGTCATCAACGCCGCGCATAGCATCGTTTATGTAGGCATAATAATTCTCGGTGTATCGTGTTTCAGTTTGATCTTTAAATCGTGCATACAGTTTTGATTTGTAACGTGGTTGTATTTCGTTAGGACCATCAATTTTTAATTGTGCCCAGCACTGAATAAACTGTGTGAAACCCTCATCGAGCAGGGCACGGTAAGTTTCATTATTACCCACCATACCAAAAAACCATTGATGCCCCACTTCATGAGCAATTAAGTCGCGGTAAGCAGGGTTATATCCACCGTCCAGAGTCAGCATCGGATATTCCATACCATCGCGCGCATCGGCAACAATGATCTTAGGCCAGGCATACATGCCAAAGTCTTCCGAATAGGTTTTAATTACCATACCGGTAAACTGAGCGGCATTGTACCATCCTGCGGCGTGCGGTTCCTGTACCAGTGCCACCACACGTATGCCATTCCACATCACTTCACCTATTCTATAATTTGGGTCAGCAGTGAAGGCAAAGTCATGCACGTTCAGAGCTTTGTAATGCCATGTTTTTCTTTCGTCTTTATTGTATGGTGTTATTACCGAAGGCTCAGATTCCCATGGTTTGGAAGTGAAGTTTTTAATGTCAAGTTTTGCACGCAATTCATCGGGTAGTGCTTCGTTGCGGTTTTGCAATTCACCGGTCGCATCCACAACAAAATTGGAAGAGAAAGTCAGCTTTACATCAAAGGCACCATAGTCGCCATAAAATTCTTTACCCAAATGCTGATAGGTGTCCCATCCCATTTTACGATCATAAACACAGATGCGTGGATACCAGTGTACGCCATCATAATGCGCGCTGCCGTATGAATCAAACTTTTTGAAACGACGACGTTGGCCTCCTTCATCCCACCATGTACTGAAAGTAATATCAAACGAAACGGTTTGTCCGGGCATTATAGCTTGTGCAAGTATCACTTTCACCACACTGAAATCGTTGATGGTTTTTAACGCCACACCATTCTGTTGAATGGAATGCATAATGCATCCTTTGCCCTCCATCTCGTACTTACCAAATTTCTGTTTGAAGTTATTGTTACTGTTCAGATTTTCTACATAACCACCTTTCACAAAAGCCTGCTGATATAAATGGAAGTAAACATAAGGCAGTGTATCGGGAGAGTTATTGGTGTAATACAAAGTTTCTTTACCGTCTATGCGGTCTGCTGTTTCATCAATGTTAGCCTCTATGCTGTAGAATACATCCTGCTGCCAATACCCATCAAAGGGTTTGCGGTTTTTCCAGTATAACAGATTGGTTGAAGATTGAAACTGCTGCAACAAATTATCCTGAGCCAACAACGAACCTGTAATGAGTAAAAAGCAAAGAAGTGAATATGTTAATTTTTTCATGTTGTGAAATATAGCAAGGCTGAACAAAATGAAGCATAACAGATTTTTATTCAGGTACTCATTATTAAAATGTGTAGCGAATTAGTGATGCGCTAATAATTTCCTTTCCATTTCTTTGCATCACAATTTCATTTCGTGCATTCCGTATCACAGCTTAGTCAACTTTTTAATCAGTATATCAGCAAGCAATCATTTCAGCGTAAGCCCGCATCGCTCTATGAACCTGTTGATTACATCATTCAGCTGGGTGGTAAGCGCCTGCGTCCCTTATTAGTGATGATGGCCGCAGAGTTGTTTGATAAACAACCGGATTCAGTATTGCCCCAGGCATATGCCATTGAATTGTTTCATAACTTCTCTTTGATTCACGATGACATTATGGACGAAGCTCCGCTGCGACGCGGGCAGGTTACAGTGCACAAGAAATTCAACCGCAACACCGCCATTCTTAGCGGCGATGTCATGCTGGTGTGGGCTTATGAATATTTATTGAATAACAAACCTCAATGCTCAGCAGAACTGGTAAGTGTTTTTAATAAAACAGCGATGGAAGTGTGCGAAGGTCAACAACTGGATATGGAGTTTGAAAACCGTATGCCTTCTGTTGATGAGTATATTGAAATGATCACACTTAAAACGGCAGTCTTGCTTGGGGGTGCTTTACACATCGGTGCGCTGATGAGTGGCGCCAGTAATGAAGATGCTTCACAGTTGTATGAATTCGGAACAAATACCGGCATAGCATTTCAATTATTGGATGATGTGCTCGACACCTTCAGTACATCCGAAACTTTTGGAAAGCGCATAGGCGGCGATATTATTCAGAATAAAAAGACCATTCTCTTATTAAGCGCTTTGGCAAAAGCGAACCATTCTCAGCAAGATGAAATAATGCGTTGGATGAATGAAAAGGATAATGAGCAATTGAAAATAGATTCTGTTAAAAACCTTTACCGAGAAACCGGTGCAGAAGAAGAAGCAAGATCGTTGGTGAATCTTTATCACCAAAAAGCAGTGAATGCATTAAATGCCATTCAGGTTGATACAGAAAAGAAAACAGTATTGTCTGAATTTTCGGAAATGTTGTTGCAACGCGTACATTAGATAATAACTCCGTTACTCAATCGAACCTTTTTATGACCGCGGCAATCGCGGCGAGCGCAAGAGGTAAGTAACAATGCACAAATTGAAAAGATGATGGCGATGCGGGCTATGTATGTGAAGCGTTGATGTGTCATAGTTGATTTCATAAACGAAGTTAAGGGCAATTTATTTGGGTGCCAAACGAAATGTTATAAGAGCTATTACGAGGTAAATTAAATTGGGTATCCAAGCACCGAATAAGGGGTGCAGATCGGAATTAGTGGAGAAAACCCCAAAGAATTGCTGAAACATGATGTATGAAAAACTCAGAGCAATACCCAGGAACAGGTGCAACCCTGTTCCGCCACGAACCTTGCGTGTAGAAATGCTTACTCCTATAATAGTTAGAATGATGATGGAAAAAGGAAAGGCGGTACGCTTATATTTTTCCAAATAATAGAAGGGAATCTGATTCGAGCCTTTCAATAATTCTTCGTTAATGATGGCATCTAATTCAGGAGTTGTATAAGCGGCAATGCTTTCTATGTTTCGATCAAAGTCTTTTGGTGAGAGATTTAATTTTATAATACTATCGCGGCCATAATGCAGACTTTCGCGCATATAAGTATTGCGTCTTAAAGTATAATTTGTAATTCGCCAGTCTTCCGTTTCTCGTCTCCACTGCATTCGGTCAGCACTCAGTTTTCTGATGAGCTTTCCGTTTTTAAAAGTAGAAAGTTGAAAGTTGTATCCGCTGCTGTCAGCACCGTTATAGTTCTGTAAGAAGATGTAACTGTTTTTTGCATTCTGAAAATGAACATTACTTGCTGTAGGAGTAAAATTATTTTTCAAATTTTCCCATTCAAACAAAATTCGGTTACGGTTAGCCTTGGGCAACCAGTAGTGATTGATAACAATATTTAATCCACACACAAACGATGCTCCAATAATAAATGGGACTAGCAAACGATGATAGGAGGTGCCGGTATTAAGCAGCGCAATAAACTCATTGTTGGCCGTCATTCGTGATGTAAAAAAAACAACGGAGAGAAACAATAACAACGGTGTAAGTAAGATAGCGTAATACGGAATGAAGTTCAAGTAATAGTTCACTACAATCGAACCCAATCCGGCCTTTCCACTGATAAAATCATCGAGCTTTTCTGTTATGTCAAATACAACGGATATTGCAACGAACGTAAGAAGCACCACCAAATAAGTACCGAAAAACTTTCGCAGAATATAACGGTCCATTTCGCCAAAGATGCTTTTCATCATAATCGTCGGCTGATTTGAGGTATGATATTATTCATCCACGATTTATAATCACCTTGCAAAATGTGTTGGCGCGCTTCTTTCATCAACCACAAATAAAAACTGAGATTTTGAATACTGGCAATTTGTAATCCTAATATCTCACCGGCTATTACCAGGTGCCTTAGATATGCCTTGCTGAAATAGTTGCTCACTTCATTTTCCAATACTTCATCAACAACACTGAAATCGTACTGCCATTTCTTGTTTCGGATATTGATAACACCCTGCGATGTAAACAACATGCCGTTACGACCATTTCTGGTGGGCATTACACAATCGAACATATCCACGCCAATTGCAATGTTCTTCAACAGGTTCACAGGAGTTCCTACACCCATAAGGTAACGTGGCTTTTGAGCGGGTAGTAGGTCGCAACAGAGTTCTGCCATTTCATACATCTGTGCTTCTGGTTCTCCAACAGACAAACCACCTATCGCACAGCCGGGCATACCACTTTCTGCAATTACGGTGGCACTTGTCTTACGTAAATCCTCGTAAACACTGCCTTGCACTATTGGAAATAAATATTGATCAAAACCATATAAAGGTTCAGTGTTATTAAATTGTTGAATACATCGTTGTAGCCAGCGGTGTGTCAATTCCATAGATTTCCTGGCTTCCCTGTAATCGCAAGGGTAGGGAGTACATTCATCAAATGCCATAATAATATCAGCACCAATGGCACGCTGAATGTCCATCACATTTTCAGGAGTGAATAAAAACTTACTTCCATCAATATGCGATTGAAATTTAGTGCCTTCTTCAGTAATCTTTCTGTTATCAGCCAGTGAAAAAACCTGATAACCACCGCTGTCGGTGAGTATGGGTTTATTCCAGCCATTAAACCGGTGCAAACCGCCGGCTGCCTTCAATACTTCTGTGCCGGGTCGTAAAAACAAATGATAAGTATTGCCCAGTATTATTTGCGCATGGATCTTATGGTCTAAATCAGCGGGTTGTACAGCTTTTACAGCACCAGCTGTACCCACAGGCATAAAAATCGGAGTATCTATTTTTCCGTGTGCGGTATGTACCACACCTGCGCGGGCTTTGCTGTTTGAATCTTGTGCTTCTAATTGAAAAAACATTGTGGAAAATATACGCTGCGTAGTCGTTCGGGTAACAATACTTTTGAAGCCTTCAAAAATACAAGTTTCAGGCCCTGATGGATTATCTTTTTTACTCGTTTGCTTTGGTTGCCTTTATTCAGGTACTGTATTATACTTTCTTTTTTACACGCGTTGCCTTCTTCAAACATAAAGAGCAAGCAGCACCTCCACCGGTTACGGTATTGATTTGTGCCAAAGATGAAGTCAACAATCTGCGTCGTAATCTCCCATTTGTATGTAAGCAAAATTATCCGGCAGGTTATGAGGTGTTGGTGGTAAATGATAATTCTACCGATGGTACCATGGAGCTTTTATTTGACTATGGTCGAGAATTTATGCACCTCGATTACAGAACTATTCCTCAGGAAGCTAAGGTGTTGAAAGGAAAAAAGTTTGCACTCACTATAGGTGTTAAAGCAGCCAAGTATAATCATATCATTCTCACCGATGCCGATTGTCGTCCTGAAAATGAATTCTGGTTGCAGAATGTAGCATCAAGATTCAGCGAAAACAAAAAAGTGATTCTCGGTTACAGTCAGTACGAGAAAAGAAAAAGTTTCCTGAATGGGTGCATTCGTTTCGAAACATACTTCACAGCATTGCAATATTTATCCTATGCCATGGCCCAAATACCTTATATGGGTGTTGGTAGAAATCTGGGTTATACCCGCGATTTGTTTTTAAGTCAAAACATTTTTGTGAAGAAACCACAACTCACCTCCGGTGATGATGACCTGGTGATTAACACTATTGCAACAGGCAGCAATACCGCTGTTGCCTTACATCCTGATTCGTTCACTATTTCTTCACCAAAGGAACAGTGGGACGAATGGCTTTATCAAAAGCGAAGACACATGACTACTGCTGTGCATTATAAAACGAAGCACATCATTTTGCTCAACTTGTTTCAGGTGTCACAAATAGTGTTCTATATCTTGTTCACGGTGTTAATAGTTTTAAACCTGTGGATGCTATGGGTACTAACTATCTTTGGAATACGTTTAATCCTGAACGCCATCATACACTTTAAAGCAATGAAGCGGCTAAAAACTCTGGATCTGTTTATCTGGCATCCGTTTTTTGATGTGTTGTATTTGCTTTATTACATCGTTATGCTGCCGGGAATATTTAACAAAAAACAAAACCCATGGAAGTAATGGAAGAAGAAAAAACAACCGGCACACCCTCCGATTTTTCGCAAGATGGGAATCCGAATTTTTCAATCAGGGCAAAAGAAGATTATGACCTGGTGCTGAAAGCGTTGGAGCAAAACGATCAGAATGCATATGCCAAACTGATGCAACGCTATCGCGATTCTATTTATTTCCTAGTACTTAAAATGGTGCATGACCCTGATGATGCCGATGATTTAACCATCGAAGCATTTGGGAAAGCGTTTAATAATTTAGATAAATACAGCCCCGACTTCGCATTTAGTACCTGGTTGTACAAAATTGCTTTGAACAACTCCATTGACTTTATTCGTAAGAAAAGATTGGAAACAACTTCCATAGACGAAGAAACTGAAAACGAAAGCGGCGATACTTACAAAAAAGATTTACAGTCACCGATTTTGGATCCTGAAGAGCGATATATCAAAGAACAACGCGCCAAGTTGATGCGTGAGACCTTAGAAAAACTGAACCCTAAGTATAAAATGCTTATCGAGTTGCGTTTCTTTGATGAACTGAGCTATGAAGAGATTGCTGAAAAAATGAATCTTCCTTTGGGTACTGTTAAAGCACAACTTTTCCGTGCTAAAGATTTGTTATACCAGATATTAAATCCTACCCGCGCACGCTACTAAGGCTTTAGTTAAGTGAATTTACTTCGTCGTTATTTCCCCGAACTCAGCGATCAGCAGCTTAGTCAATTTCAAAAAGCAGAAGAACTTTATCGTTACTGGAACGAGCGCATCAATGTGGTCTCTCGCAAAGACATCGACGCCATTGAATTGCATCACTTTCTCCACTCTTTAAGCATTGTTAAAGCATTTCCACTTAGTGGTGGTCGTGTGCTCGACTTCGGTACAGGAGGCGGCTTTCCGGGTATCCCATTGGCGATTATGTATCCACATATTTCGTTTAATCTTGTGGATTCCATACAAAAGAAAATGAAAGTGGTGAATGAGGTAATAGAAGGCTTGCAATTGAAAAATGTTATTACTTCAACCGAGCGTGTTGAGAAATTACATGGGTCATACGATTATATCACGTGTCGTGCGGTAGCACCTTTACAAGAGTTATATCTATGGACCAAACATTTGCACAACAGAAACAGCACTCTTGAAAACAATGGTTGGATACTATTGAAAGGCGGCGATTTACATCAGGAAATTTCAGACTTCGGCAAAAAACTCTTTCAGGTTCCCATAAGTGAGTTCTTTATAGAACAATATTTTCAACAGAAATATGTAATGCACTTCCGGTAGTGTGTAATTATGGATAGCCTTTTATAGGTTTGTTAACCCAAATGAATATGAATAACAGAGAACAACAACTGGCAGCCTTTGGCCGCTTGCTCGATATTATGGATGAGTTACGCGAAAAATGTCCCTGGGATAAAAAGCAAACCATAGAATCGCTGCGCATATTGAGCATAGAAGAAATCTATGAACTGGCAGAAGCTATTACACAAAATGATATGGAAGCCATCAAAGAAGAATTAGGCGATATACTCTTACATATTGTTTTCTACGCTAAGATTGCCGACGAGCAAAAAGCATTTGATATTGGCAGTCTGATTCATAAACTGTGCGATAAGTTAATCGTACGACATCCACATATTTATGGAGATGTAAAAGTTAACAGCGAGGAAGATGTCAAACAAAATTGGGAAGACATTAAACAGCGTACATCAAGTAAAGAGAAAAAAGGGTTGTTAAGTGGCGTTCCTACTGCATTACCGTCCCTGGTAAAAGCATTCCGTATGCAAGACAAAGCCAAACAGGTGGGTTTTGAATGGGAAACCACAGATCAGGTATGGGCTAAGGTGGAGGAAGAGTTGGGTGAGTTGCAGGAAGTAGTTAATGATGGAACCAATGAATTGCGCAAAAAAGAATTTGGAGATGTGTTGTTTGCATTGGTGAATTATGCAAGATTCATTCATGTTGACCCCGAAGCGGCTTTGGCTGATACAAACAATAAGTTTTACAATCGTTTTGTATTGATGGAAGAAAAAGCAGCATCTAAAGGATTGCTTCTTAAAAACATGACCTTAGCTGATATGGATGCACTCTGGAACGAAACAAAAAATGTTTTTCCCTAAACCATGAACGCAGATAAAAAGAGGGTAAGAATAGATAAATACTTGTGGGCAATCCGGTTGTATAAAACACGTTCGCAAGCTTCAGATGCGCTTGACGAAGGTAAGGTTAAGATGCAAGGAGATTCTCTGAAAGCATCGCATCTTGTAAAGCCCGGTGATTTATACAATGTAAATACGAAAGAGAAAAAATGGGTGATTGAAGTTGTAGATGTGTTGGATAAAAGAATGAAAGCCTCGGAGGTAGCTCCTTATTTCAAAGACCTTACACCACCGGAAGAGTTAGAGCGTATCAAACTTAAATCAGCATTCTATTCTTTCAGTGGTAAGCGCTTCAACAAAAGCGGAAGACCAACAAAAAAAGATCGTCGTGATTTAGATGAGTGGTCAGATAGTTAATGAACTCCAATCCATGACACATAAAGTACGAGTAGTATGATGGCAATAATATTTAACCAGAGGCCGGTGACTATCATCTTCTTTACCGGGATTTTACCTGTACTGTAAACAATAGTGTTTGCAGCAGTTGCAACAGGCATCATATATCCGAACGAAGCGGATAGTGTTGCAGGAATCATCAATACCAGTGGTTCCACTTTTAATGAAATACTCAGTGCCGCCAGCACAGGTAATATCAATTGCACGCTGGCAATGTTCGATGCAAACTCCGATATGATGGTAACCAATGCTGCAACAGCAAGAATGATAACAATCAATGGTGCACTTTGTAAAACTGTTAACTGTATTGCAATGTATTGCGCCAGTCCGCTGCGTTCAAACGCCTCTGCTAATGCGAAACCACTGCCGAATAAGAGGATAATTCTTAACGGCAATTTTAATACATCATCCCATTCGAGAATGTTTTTTCCTTTTTCGCTCGATGGAATCAGGAATAAGATTAGTGCCGTCAAAATAGCTACAGTACTGTCTTTGATAAATTTACTTTCCGGAAAAAAACTACTCCATCCTTTGATGTCAATGTCGCCAATTTGAAAACCGGCACGGGTAAACCAAAGTAATACCGCACTTCCAAAAACTAGCATCACCCATTTCTCTTCCCGTTTAAGTCTACCCAGTTGTGAATACGATTCACGAATAAAAGTCAGGTCAAAAAGTGTATCATATTTTTTAGGGATGTACAGATACTTCAGAAGAAAGAATGCAAGTATGGTTAATGTCAGGCTAAACGGAAAAGCAATTTTAAACCAACGAACAAAACTCACCGGCTCGGCGTCTGGATACATTTTTGAATAAAAACCAGCAAAGGCCATATTGGGTGGCGTGCCTATCAGAGTGCCCATACCACCTATGCTTGCAGTATATGCCAGTCCAAGCAGAAATGCAACAGCAATGTTTCTGTAACCATTCTGATGATATAATTGTTCGTGATAAAGAATAGCAGACACCGCGCTGATCAGCATCATAGTAGTTGCTGTATTTGAAATCCACATGGATAAAACAAAGGTGGAAAGCATGATGCCAAGCAGCACTCGTGAAGGTCTGGAACCGGTATGCAAAATAATGAAGTAGGCAATGCGAACATGTAAATGATACTTCTCCATGGCATAAGCCATCATAAAACCACCCATAAACAGAAAGATGGTTTGGTCGAAATAGGGATGTGAAGTATCGCTCATATCCATGACACCACCGAGAGGAAACAGTATGAGAGGTAGAAGAGATGCTGCTCCAATGTCTATGGCTTCGGTAACCCACCACAAAGCCATCCAGGCCGCCGTTAAGGCGGTAAAGGCCAGTTCGTGTTTAGCCCCCTGATGCGACAGCCATATATAAACCAGCAGGCCACAAACCGGACCTGATGCGATTTTCAAAATGCGTTGCACGGTAACAATATTACGGTATAGCCGTGTAGCAGACTATATGTTTTTTTTCATTGTAGTAATTTCAATTTAGGTGTGCATTTATTTTACGCTAAAGTTCTCATCGCTGCAACAAAAACTTTTGCGAAAACAAATTCTCATCATTAGCCGATATAACTTTTAAGAAATACATACCATTACTCATTTGCGATAAATTAAAGTGGTGTAATACCATATCTGCCCTAAGGGTTTCGTTAAGCACCGTGCGGCCCAGAATATCATAAACCACAAGCTGCGCATTTTGTGCCACACCATAGTTTAAGCTAAATAAGCCGCTGCCCGGGTTGGGGTAGAGGTTAAAGAAAGTTTTCTGCTGCTTCTCCTCCTCTCGGCACTTGCCTTTGTAAACGGCTACGTCGTCGATGAAATGAACTGCTAATGCATGTTTAGCACTTGGATTAGAAATTATATAAAAATCTGAGCGAGATATTTTAAGTGATCCAATTGTTAAAAACCTTTCACCTCCAATAGCGGTATATTGAGATGTCATTCGAATCCAATTTAAGGTGTCAACTACATATGAAGAGTCGGATGAGTAGGCTTTGAACGAAGGGTAAAAATCATAGTAATACACCAATCCGTGATCTTGACTTGGAAAAGTTGCAATACTTGTATCGGAAAAAAAGCCAGTTATGTACTTATATGATAGAGTAGTTTGTCCTGTATAATAATTATTAATCATAAAATCTGGTAAGTTGATATAAAACTCAACACAATACTCTTGATTTGACTCAAGAGTATCAATAAGCAATGTTTCTATGTAAGAAGTGGTATATATTTTATCGTCAATGAAACGCATACCTAGTTCAATAAATGCAGAACCAGTATGAGCTTGTTGATATAAATCCATGGTACCTGTATAGGGTACATTTAATGATACTCCTGATGGAGTTTCATTTGGTAATGGTGAACAAGCACTATAGTAAACTGCAATTGGACCATTAGGAGGCCACCATTTTTTTAAAAATAGTATGCCGTAGCTATTTCCAGAACAAGAATCTATTTCTTCAAAAGAACTATCCTGAACTAAATTTTTACCATCAATTAAGCCTTGAGCATTTGATTTAATAATAAAATTGCTCAACAATGGAATCAACCAAATTAAGATTCTAAACATAACTACTTGGATTTAACAATTTTACCAAAGTAGTTTACTGATCCAATTGTATGGTAAAAATATATACCATCCGGTATCAGTAATAAAGTGTTAATTTCTAATCTGCTATTTGCACCAATGTTATGTGTGGCAATTAATCGACCGGTTATATCGTATAATTTGAATAATATGGATTCATTACTACTATTAATTATTGATAAGCTGCCTTGGGTTGGATTAGGATAAACTATGATTATATTGTTTTTTACACTATCCGTTAACAGTATGGATTCAAATAGTGATTCTTCAATCTTAAATCCATTATTTATGCAATTTTCAACAAGGTTAAAACTGAGTTCAGGATTGAATGTATTTAATAAAGCAATAGCATCATAAACGGTACTTCCGCCTGAGAACGGACATTGTGATGCTATGTCTTCCAATATGAATTGATATTCATAGTTCAGGGTGTCTATACCCGATGCAAGTGTGTTAGAGTAAATGGAATATACAATACGTTCATTGATGGCCGAGAGTGAATTACAACTTAACTCCGCCAATATCTGTTGTATTGTATGTAGTTTTTGAAGATATAAGCTGTCCGTTAAAGAATTGCCAAGAGTATCTGTCAAATTCAGCAATTCCTCATAAGCCCAAAACAATGAAGGGATTTCGGTATTCTGAATGCTCTCAAAAAGCTCTGCAAATTCAGGTATTGTTAAATATATGACAGGTGCTTTTAGAATATTCTCGTAAACGAATTTTTGTAACTCACGGTTTAATGCATTTTGATACCAAGTATCCCAGTCGGTAATACTTTGTTCGGCAATGTAATGTTCTGCACTGTCAATTAAAGTAGAATCAGTTACTGTAATTGATTGACTATGGTTATTGCAATTGTATGAATTGCAAAAATATTGATTTAGAGTACCAAGGCTTATTGCGTTAATATTACCTGTAACATTATTTGGAGGGAAAACTTGACTCGAATGTTTAATATCTATAAGGTGTTGAAATCCATTTCTTACTTGCCTTGCAGTAGTGCCGCCAACACTTATAAAAGGCCCATCATACTTATTGTCACTCCCTTTAGTAGAACTG
Organism: uncultured Bifidobacteriaceae bacterium; assembly: GCA_964640655.1. Taxonomy (GTDB): domain Bacteria; phylum Bacteroidota; class Bacteroidia; order Chitinophagales; family UBA10324; genus BJGO01. The sequence continues at coordinate 27,332 of CAZXFT010000021.1, forward strand.
AAAAAATTATATCCAATGGTTTGTGGTGTGGCATCTATGCCCAGACAATGTGTTTGTAAAGTGTTTCCGTTTAATCTTAAGTCAGGGTTATCAAACATCAATCTGAAACCGGTAAAATTTCGGTTCAGGGTATTGCAGTTTACATTCAGCCGAGAGTTGTTTGCCAGAAAAACACCGTTTCTTGCGGTACTTAAAGTGTTGTCAAAAGTATTAACCAGGTTGTCATAAATATTACTGCCATTGCAGTTAACAGCATATATACCCCAGGAATTTGAGTTGGATGAAGGCGTTTCATTATGATAAATTTTATTTCCACTCACATCACAGGTACTTAATTGCCCTGAAAGATTAATACCTCTGCTGTTTCTGTTCGTTAAGATGGTGTTACAATTTACTCGGTAAAAAACAAAAGGTGTATGAAGGGGCTTGGTAAGAGTAATGCCACAATTTATACCTGCAAAAGGCGATTGCCCAAATGGTGCTAGTAATATGCTGTTTTCTGCGATAGTAATATTATTGCTGTTGCTTGCCGAACACTTTATTCCGATTTGACAATTATTAATTCTACAATCTCTGATACTGATGTCGCTGTTTATTGGATTCACTATATCAATGCCTCTTTCGGTATCCTGCATATTAATATGGCTAATATTGGCTGAAACTCTGTTGCTCCTTAATTCAATGCCTTTGTCGCAGTCTAAGATGTTGTTAACGCTACCACCGGTCATTATTAAGTTGCTAGATAATGTAGCTGATGGATTGTTTACGAATATAGCAACACCATTATAGTAGGCATTTCCAGATTGCGGAGGATTTCTGCGTATGTTGCTGAAAATATTAAAATCAGTAATCTGAGTTCGTGAATTAATTACTCTGATACCGTTATACAGCTTATTAAACGTGTTGGTGTGCGATTGCTGAGTACCACCAATAATTATTTCGTTAGTACTTCCATTTTGACCATAACAATCAATCAAATTAATCCCCGCAAAAGAAAGTGAAGCCTGCTGTGTAATAACATCGTTTGTATATGGTAATAGCAAAGGACCACTACAATCAAAAGTGCAAGCGTGCACGGTTACTGGGTTAGGCACACTAAAGTTAGTGCCACCTGTAATTTCTATACCAATGTAATTCTTATCAAACGTTGTATTCAGTGCATTCACCACTCCCCCCGATGAGCTGCGAATGGCTTTTTTTGCATATTCAACTTTAGAGTTGTTGTTAAAAGTAACAGAACTTGTTTGGTGGTTGTTTTCAATACCTCCCCACATATAATCTTCGCAAGCCACTGTAAGCCAGCAATTATTAAAGGTGAGGTTTTGGGAAGGAGATGAAATAATCCAACGCACATTAGCGCCAAACAATAAATTATTTGTTATGGTACTTGCTCCCTCAAAGGTAAAGTTGCCCGCATTAATATTCATATCATAGTTAAAAACAAAAACTTTATTGGGATGAAATACACCGCTGCTAGGGTTTAAATCGTGAATGGAGTTGTCGTATTCGTTTTTAAATGCCACTAACGAGGTTGCAAATTGCTGAGGAACTACAATTACTTTTTCAGGATCAGAAAAGTCGCCGCAGCAGGGGAGAATCTGACGCGGAGCGCTTGCAATACAATGATGCTCATCTGTTACCGTGAAAGTAATATTGCCGCCGCTGCTTGGAAATGTAAAAGGCCCTGCATTAGTACCTGTACCACTTAATCCTGTACTGGTTAACCAAGTGTAAGTTGATTGGGCATTGATGTTAGTTACACTGAAAGTTAAATCCTGAGTGCAAGAATTTAATGGGCTGAAATTTGGTGATGCTGTGATTAAGGGAAATGATGGGTTTGGAGGTACAGTAGTGTTACCGTTATATGATGCAGTATTACCATTGGCATCAGTTACAATAAGTGAGAAAGCAAAATTTCCGGTACCGACATACTGCACGGAAGGATTCTCGATAGTACTTGTTGAAGGTGTCCCTCCGGTAAAACTCCAGTTATAAGAATAGGGTGCTGTTCCGCAGTTTATTTGGGGGGTATATGAATAAGTTTTACAGTTGGTTTCTGTTATAAGCACATCTTTTATCTCTAAGCTTATTACTTTGATATGAAATGGAAAAGATTGTTCTCCATTACAAAAACCATTAATTGATAGTACACCAAAAATGTCATCAGGGCTGGTCACTTCAAAAGTGATGCTTGATGCATCGCTGCTATTATACTGACAGTTTAAATTATTGTATTGATTGTAAGGGGGATCGAATGTCCAACAGTATTGATGTAAAGCGTTATCTAATCCGCTCGAGATTGTAACCATTTCACCTACACAAACGGGATTAGGGGATATTTGTATTAGTGCATCTGCAACAAAATTGGGATACACTATAATAGTATATTTCACAATGTTTAAGCAATTGCCATTGGCATCCTTTATCTCAATGATAAATTGATAAACACCGGCATCCTCATATAATAAATTTAGTGATGGAAATCCGGGTGCAGTAAAAGTTATAGTATTTATTGCGAGAAAATTAAAGTTGAAGTCATAAAACTCTAAAGTACCTGGCACTGAAGTAAATGTTATTGAAGCAGCGTTTGGCACAGCAGCATAATGCCCCGAAAAAGATAAAAATTCATCTTCGCATGTGTAAGCAATGCAAAAACTTGCTGTATCCGGGCAATCGGGAGAACTTTGACTTACCTTACATTTACTATAAATACCTTGCATAATTTCACTTTCCATATAAAACTCAGCTTCAAATTCTGTTTGTGGAGATTGTTGTTGTGCTAGTAAGTGCGTACAGGTAAAGAGCAAGCAAATGAGTAATAGAAAGTATTTAACTCTCTCTCTCTCTCTCTCTCTCTCTCTCTCTCTCTCTCTCTCTCTCTCTCTCTACATTGACGTGGGTTTCAGCGGTTTTTTGCCTTAAACTTAGGGTGCTGTTTGAGTTTTTCATAGTATATGGGTTTAAAGTGTTTTCTAATGTAATGCAGGCAATGTGGTTAGAACTTAATGCTGCTTTTTATGACTATGAAAATTGCCTATTCAAATATAATAACAAATTCAACCAAATCGCACCATACTAATGTCATGAAATTGTAAAAGCTAAGGTGCACATTGAAAGGGCAATAGTTGAGAACACCAATGGTCAGTTCGCTTATCTTCGCCTCGTGCCTTTTCCTCAAACCCCCGAAGAACTGCAGCAAGCCATTGCCGGTAAATGGGAAGACAATGAACAGTTTGTTTCAGAAATACAACCAATTCCGTTGCAACAGTTTAATGAAATGTTTTGGCGCCTGTTTGAGGAAACCGAAAAACAAATGGATTGTACCCGTTGCGCAAACTGCTGCAAAGTGTTTCATGCCGGCTTGCCCGAAGGGGAGATTCAGCGTTTAGCTGCGCTCAAACAAATGAAGTATGAAGAGTTCCTGCAACAATATGTTTCTATTGAGCAGCCCACCGGCATTCATTTCCTGAAACTGAATCCCTGCATCTTTCTGAACAATAATCTCTGTTCCATCTACGATCAAAGACCACAGGCCTGCCGCGATTTTCCACGTCCACCGTTTGAAAATGTAAAGCATAACATCAGACGTGTGCTTAAGAACTACACGGTTTGTCCAATCATTTTCAATACCATCGAGGCCTGTAAACATCAGATCAGAAATAAACCCGCCTAAAAAACCGAAAAGCCGGATTCTGAAGTTCAGAACCGGCTTTTCAGCGACACACACAATTATTTTAATCTAACATAATCTTACCTGTAGCTGTTTTTCCATCGGCACCAATCACCTCGTACATATAAATGCCTGAAGGTAAGTTGTTGCGGTTAAAGCGGTAAGCACCTGATTTCTGAATCACTGCATTTTCAACCACTTGCCCTACAACATTTCTAATTACGATATGCAATTCCCCTCCGTTAGTGGATTTATTTAGGAAAATTGCAGCATCGTGAACCGGGTTGGGGAACACGCTTACTAGTTCTGTAACATCAAGGGGTTCCACGCTCAGATTTTTATTTATAGTGCTGATAGCTGTATTGGTTCTTACCGGTTCGTTGAAATCAAAATAGATATCACCAAAGTTTTCAATTATAGTTCCATCAGTCAGGTTGGCATCCTGATTTATAGAGAATTTAATGAAGCCCATACTGCCCTGATAATCGGCCCCTGAATCAGGTAACATAATATTGTTGAAGTACCAAATGGCGACACCATTCGACTGATCAAATTCAACGGTATAATTATGTGAAGCACCGGTCATAGTAAATGAATTCCAATCCAAAAGATTAGATAATGTATCTATAACAATAACATTTACTGCAGGAGCTGTTCCCATATTCTGGAAGTGAATAGTATAATTGAGTTTAGTGTTTGGATGTACATATCCTTCTGGACCAACACCCGGAGAAACTTCCTTGGCATTAGGATCCCAACTGCCTACAACAACCTGATGCACTGTATCCATATTATTTAATGGGTAAGCATCACCAGTAAGAGGATCAATCATTACAAACTCAACGGTATTTGTACCAAGTACTAATGATGTTGAAGCTGTAAGGTCAACATATATGTATTTGCATTCGCCGGGTTGTAAATTGGTAAAATTCCAGGTAGCTGTATGGTTGGCTATATCTAACGTAGTTGGAAATACGCTGAAATCCCCGGTTCCTGTTGATATTAATCCTGCATCCCAATGGAAAGTAACTGTGCCGTTCATTGCAAAAGCACCGTAGTTGCAGTACTTGATATAATACCAGGCTGGGAATCCCGGTGTAACAGTAGTGTAAGGAATAATATCTACACAAAGATTTTGCAGAGATGGATCTGCATAAATTCCAAAATCATTACCACAGTAGGTCTGACCAATTTGCGTAGCATCAACAACATACGAATTCGCACCCGAAGGCTCAGTAACTGCATAACCGGTAGGAGCATTATTATAAATAATATTGTAGGTTCCTGAAGTCAGCGTGGCGCTGTATTGACCATTGCTGTTGGTATAGTACCAGTAACCGTTGATTTTTACGTAAGTATTTGGAACTCCGTTTTCTCCTGAGTCTTGCATTCCATTACCATTAGCATCATTATAAACCACACCACAAATAATTACACTTTGGTTTTGATATCCGAAGTTGAATCCTGAAATGTTTTGCCCTCCGGTGCTGGTAAACGTATAAGTAGTTGGGTTGTAAGGGTAGGTTTGAACAGTGTTTTGTGCCCAATAGGATGAAGTTAAAGTATAAGTACCCGGTGCAACAATAAATTGATAAAAACCATTGGCATCCACATACTGCCACTGACAGTTTTGTGGGTTAGAGGCTGCACATAAATAAACATAGCCATTTGTTATAGCTGTTTCACCGGTATCCCATAAACCGTTACCGTTTTCATCATTCCATAAATAACCGCTGATGGTATCAGCGTTTTGCAAGGTAATATTGATTGTTTGGCAAATACTGTCATAACATTGTCCTTGCTGAGTAAGGCAAACCCATTGTTCACCGCCAAATGAAAAGTCAAAATTTACTGAATCTGAAGTTGCAGTAAAATATGAACTGCCTATTTGCCAATAATAGATATTCGAAGGATTGTAATCCTCAATAAAGAACGTGTAAGAATTACCAATAGACGTATATGTAAAATCGAGTGTATCGTTACAAGCAAAGAAAGAAGTGCAAAGTGTATCAGAACAACCGTTACCTGATATCCAGGCACATAAATTATATGTTCCCGTTACCGGATAATTGTGTGTTGGAGTATTAGCTGAAATTGGCAATGGATATGACTCAGGGGCTGTTCCGTCTCCCCAATCTACGGTTAATGTAGTAGGATTGCCGGTATAGTTTGGATATAAGTAACTGCTACCACTCCAGTTATATGCTGTATAATTCAATGAACATGTTGATTGTTGTACAACTATTGTAGTGACACAAGTATAATTACAACCGTTGGCATCAGTAACAACACAAATAGCCTGATATGTTCCTGGAGCTGTAAAGGTAACAGACACTTGCGAACCGGTAGCTACTGAAGGAGTGCCCCCATTAATTGTCCAGTTGTAAGTGTAGGGTGCAGTACCTCCTGTAGCCTGACTTATTAACTGATAAGAGTTTACGGTATTAAATTGTGAAAAACAAGTTGCAACTAATGATGAACAATTAACACCCGAAACTGTAACTACCTGACAATACTGAGCCGTACACCCGTTAGCGTCTGTAACAGTAACGCAAGGGGTATAAACCGTAGGAACGCTGTATTGATGTATAGTGACAGATTGAGTAGTTGTTTGTGTGTTTCCATCACCAAAATTCCAGAAATAGCTGTAGGGACCTGTGCCACCCGAAACTGTTGTGGTAAAGTTGAAACTATTACCACTGACTGGCGCAGCAGAATATGCTACTGTCATATTGCAATTTGGATTGGCGACAACAATAGTATCACAAGCCCAGGCAACACAACCGTTATTATCTGTTAATTCAAGACATATGCTATAAGTGCCAGGTGGGGTAACAACAAATGTTGGTGTAGGTTGAGTTGATTGCTCTCCCATTGGTCCTGTCCAGAGGAAGCTGCCGGGTGTGTATAAACCGGTCCAGGTATAATTAGCAATATACACCCCAAAACTTGGATTAGAAACAACAATAATAGGTTCGAAAGAGCAAGCATTAGATGCATTAACTGTATGACATATTGTATCAGTACATCCTAAATTATTTGTTACTGTAAGACATACCAGATAATCACCATTAACACTGTATGTGTGTACAGGACTTTGAACTGTTGAACTATTTCCATCGCCAAAATTCCAGTAGTAAGACACGATTCCACTACCTCCCATTGAATTATCAACACTTCCATCTACAAATTGGAAAGAGTTTGTACCTGCAAAATTGTTAAATGTAAACTCAGGATCAATGTTGCAATTAGTATTTGTAACACCAACAGTTTGCAGAGAGAAACCGCACCATGATGTATTGAGCGAATCATATGCTGTATGTGTTACTATATATGCTCCGTTAAATGAATATTGATGCGTGACTGAACTACCGTAACCTGAATTACCATCACCAAAGTTCCAATAGGAAAATGCATTCCCTGAAGGTGGTATAGTAGAACTCGTGAATTGATAAAGTCCGCCACCAAAATCTGTTATGGTAAAAGGAGCGCTATTAGGGCATTGTGCCTTAGTTTTTTGGAAACTTAGCAACAGAAAGTATGCTGCAATCGTTAAGAAAATTTTCTGTTTCATAAATATGAATGGGTGTTTGGTGCAATATACGCTTCTAATATTATTGGCGTTAGTGACACCTGAAACATTATACTTAATTTCGTGTTTTAACAGCCAATGTCACATAGGGATTCAGATACGTGTATTGAGGTAAAACATCTTTACAAATCATTTGGTCAGTTTGCGGCGGTTCAGGATATTTCATTTTCTGTTAAAAGTGGCGATATATATGGCTTTCTAGGACCAAACGGTGCCGGAAAAAGTACCACGTTACGCATGTTGGTCTCATTGATAAAACCCAATTCCGGCAGCATATTCATAATTGGAAAAGAACTACGGTCTCATCGTGCAAGCATTATGAGGCATTGTGGTGTATTAATCGAGCGTCCTGACTTCTATAAGTATCTGGATGCTGTTCAAAACTTAAAGGTGATTTCTAACAGTGGTGGATTGAAAATAAGCAAGGATCAGATTCATAAATCACTCGACATAGTTGGCTTGATAGGTCAGGAACATAAAAAAGTAAAAACCTATTCTCAGGGTATGAAGCAGAGACTTGGACTAGCACAGGCCCTGTTGCACAATCCGGAATTGCTTATTCTAGACGAACCAAGTAATGGCCTCGACCCTCAGGGTATCCGCGAAATGCGCGAACTCATTATTTCACTTAACAAAGATCATGGGAAAACTATATTGCTTTCTTCTCACTTATTATATGAAATAGAACTGATGGCTAACCGAATGCTCATCATCAACAAAGGTAAAGTAGTAGTCGAAGGCTCCGTTCACGAGTTGTTAAATCAGGGGCAGTTCGCGGTCAATTTCTCAGTTTCAGATGTGCTGAAAAGTTCGCAGGTGCTCAGTGATATTTCCACTCAAACAATAAAAACCGACACAGCATCCGGCAATGTAACCGTTACATTATGCCAACAGCAGATTGCCGTTGCAAATCAAATTTTAGTGCAAAATAATATTGAAGTTACGTCCATTAAACCGCTCCGCGCACTGGAGGAATATTTCTTAAGTCTCACCTGATGTTATTGCTGCGAACCACATTAACCGAACTATATAAAGTCTATTCCCGGCCTCGAACATATATTGCTTATGCAGCGATATTAATCATCATCATGGCTATTCAATTTGCCATTTATGCCGATGGGCAAAAACTGCTCGACTTCACTACACAAAACCTTCAGGAGTCATTCGACTTCAACGGTAATCTCCTGAACGGTTATTTCATCTCATACCTGATTCTGAATGCACTCTGGGTTCATATTCCTCTATTGGTTGCTTTGGTTGTTGGTGACTTGTTGGCTGGTGAAGCCAACATGGGCACATTCCGTTTTATACTAACTCGTCCGGTTAGCCGTGTTACACTTTGTGTTTCAAAATTTATTGCTGCGATCATTTACAGTGCATCATTAGTTATTCTTCTTGGTATATTGAGCATAGGTGTAGGTCTGAGCTTATTTGGTTCCGGCGATTTAATCGTGCTTCGCGACACCATTAACATCTTTTCCGAAAATGATATTCTGTGGCGTTTCATTCTTGCTTTCGCATATGGATTATTAGGAATGTGCGTTGTTGCTGCCTTAGCTTTTATGCTCTCCTCATTTGCCGACAACAGCGTGGGGCCTATTATTGGAACGATGGCAGTTATTATAGCCTGCACCATATTTTCCTCACTTGATGTCAGTATATTTCATTACATACGTCCTTTTCTTTTCACCACGTATATAGTGGAGTGGCGCTCGTTTTTTGATTATGAAATTGATTATCAAAAAATAGCCAAGGCATCTTCGGTTTTAGCTGCTCATATATTCATATTCTTCGCATTCACGGTTTACTGGTTCAATAAAAAAGATATCCTCTCTTGAAAAAAACAATTCCTCTGTTCCTGCTTTTATTCTTGTCAACGCAATCATTTGCACAGCAGGATTCCAATGCTATTTTGAAAAAGGTGCGTGAAAATTTTTTACTGGTCAAAGATTATACGGCAGACGCGGAGATAAAAGTTGATGTTGATTTTGTAAAAATTCCGGTAAAACATGCCAAGGTATTTTATAAGCAACCGGACAAGTTCCGTTTCAAGGCAGAAGGTTTTGCACTACTGCCCAAACGCGGAGCTAATTTGTTTACTATGAATTTTTCCAGCGAAAATGTTACTGCCATTTATATCAGGGAAGAAATCATCAATGGTGTAATTACAGATGTGTTAAAGGTTATTCCTTTGCAGTCGAACTCAGATATTATACTTTCAACTCTTTGGGTGAGTCGTGACTATAAAATTTTCAAAATGGAAAGCACCACAAAAACACAGGGTACATTCATAGCTACTTTTCAATACACGAACCATCCTTTCAACCTTCCTGCCCAGGTTGACATCACTTTCGATATTCAAAAAGCGGAAATACCGGTAGGCCTCACACTCGATGTTGAATCGCTGAATAAAAAGAAACAAAGCAAAAACACCACCGGTAAGGTAACAGTTAAATACAACAATTATCAGGTAAATACAGGTTTGAACGATTCTATTTTCAAATAAGCCTCGTTTGCGATCCATCAACTATATTTGCCTCACGGATGAAGTCCCGAATTATTCTCGACACAAAGCCTTTTCATATCACTGTTCAGCGGCTTTGTCATCAACTCATCGAAAATCACAACAACTTTAATAATACCTGCATCATTGGTATTCAACCTCGCGGCGTTTATTTAGCCGAGCGTTTGGTAGCCGAATTAAAAAAAGTACTGAATAAGGATATTGAATTTGGTCGTCTCGATAATACTTTTTACCGCGACGACTTTCGCAGTGGCGACAAACCGCTATCACCTCATACCACAGACATTAACTTCCTCATTGAAAACAAAAATGTGGTGTTGATAGACGATGTGATGTTCACCGGCAGAACTATCCGCGCTGCTATGGATGCCTTGCTCGACTTTGGCCGTCCCGCTAAAGTGGAGCTGATGGTATTGGTAGAACGCCGTTTCAGTCGTCATCTTCCTATACAACCTGATTATGTAGGACTCTATGTGGATTCTATGGAAGAAGAAAAGGTTAGGGTAGAATGGAAAGAGAACGGCGGAGAAGACAAAATCTGGATAGTACCTCAAAAAGCAAACGAATAATAAATATGAGTCAACTGAGTGTCAAACATCTGCTTGGAATAAAGTACATCACGACAGACGACATGGAGTTGATTTTTAAAACCGCCGATTCCTTTAAGGAAGTCATTAATCGTCCTATCAAAAAAGTGCCTTCACTGCGTGATACCACTATAGTTAATCTTTTTTTTGAAAACAGCACGCGAACGCGCATCTCTTTTGAGCTGGCTCAGAAACGTCTGTCTGCCGATGTCATCAACTTTAGTGCTTCTGCATCATCAGTCAGTAAAGGTGAAACACTTATTGATACGGTCAACAACATTCTGGCTATGAAAGTGGATATGGTGGTAATGCGCCATCCTGCACCCGGCGCACCTATGTTCCTCTCTCAGCATGTTGACACTCAGATTATCAATGCCGGCGATGGTACTCACGAGCATCCTACTCAGGCACTTCTCGATGCCTATTCCATTCGTGAAAAGTTAGGTTCGGTAAAAGGCAAAAAGGTTGCTATTGTTGGCGACATTCGCCATTCAAGAGTAGCGTTGTCTAATATCTTTTGTTTGAAAAAACTGGGAGCCGAAGTGATGCTTGTTGGTCCTCCCACATTAATTCCCAAGGATATTGATTCTCTCGGTGTCTTGGTGGAGTATGATATTCGAAAAGCCTTGCAATGGTGCGATGTGGCCAATGTGCTGCGCATTCAGTTAGAACGTCAGGATATTAAATACTTCCCGTCGCTACGCGAATATGCCTTATACTTTGGCATTACTAAAAAACTCCTCGACGAATTGAAAAAAGAAATAGTCATCATGCATCCAGGTCCAATCAATCGTGGTGTGGAAATAAGCAGCGATGCTGCCGATTGCGGTCATTCCATTATTCTCGATCAGGTGGAAAACGGTGTGGCCATTCGCATGGCTATAATGTACCTGCTCAGTGGAAGAAAGAACTAAATTATTTAAGTTTAGATATATTAATTCTTTGCACTTAACACAAAGCACTTGGCATTGTTCGTAATGTTTTCAAAATGACTTGTTTAGGATGAGATAAACCGTACTTTAGGTCTAAATTTGATTAATTTCACCAGCCAATTAAATTGTAAAACTTTGATTCAAACAAAAATCACGTTTCAGAACAATCTGAATAAAGAGTTTCACGAAACACTGAAGCAACGCGTTAAAGATTATTTTGAAAAGAACAACCTCAGCATCCATGCCGACGGTAAAATGGTAACAAAGACTATTATTCTGCTTACAGGTTTTTTTGTAACTTATCTATCTATACTGAACCCTAATACTTCCATGTGGATTGATTGGTCACTATGTGTGCTCTTGGGTTTCTTTATCGCCGGTATCGGATTTAGCATAGCTCACGATGCTATTCATCATTCCTATTCTTCTAATAAAACGGTCAATAATATTTTAGGACTAACTATGAATCTGATTGGAGGCAATGCATATGTTTGGAGCATTACACACAACATCGTACATCATACATACACTAATATCAATGAGCACGACGAAGATTTAGAGTTAGCCCCATTTATCCGCCTCAGCAAACATCAACCATATATGAAAATACAGCGCTGGCAACATTACTTTGCCTTCATAGCTTATGGCTTCGCTTCTTTCTTTTGGGTTCATATCAAAGACTTTAAAAAAATATCACAAAAAAATATTGGCCCCTACAAGAACAAAAAACATCCTGCTAAAGAAATCATTGTTCTGATTGTAACCAAGCTCTTGTTTTACTTCTACATCATTGGGTTGCCATTAATAATAATGCCTATAACATGGTGGCAATTCATTATTGGTTATTTGACCATGCATTTAACTGCGGGTATTATACTTGGTGTCGTTTTCCAGTTAGCACATACAGTAGAGAGCACAGAGCACCCTTTAGCTAATGAAAACCATAAAATGGCTGACAGTTGGGCTGTGCATCAAATGCGTACTACCAATAATTTTGGGATGAATAATAAAATCCTTAACTGGTATGTTGGTGGTTTAAATTTTCAAATTGAACATCACCTGTTCCCAAATGTGTGTAGCACACATTATAAAAATATAAGTCCTATTGTGCAACAAACAGCAAAGGAATTTAATGTTCCTTATCATCACCATCCTACATTCCGTGCTGCTGTAGCTTCGCATTTCCGCTATCTGAAAAACCTTGGCGCTCAGCCATAACAAGCACTTCTATCACCCCGTAGGGTGATTATTATAATACTACCCCGTTGGGTTATTGACTTCTCATATTCGTGCCGGTACTTTTGTTGCGTGAAAAATATTTCTCTTATGAAAAACGCAATCCTTACCGCTCTACTCATGGCAGCTTATATGGTATGCCCTGCACAGCAATCTGTAAACTGTCTCGCAATGAACTGCTACTTAGCAGATGCAGGAATTAACAATGAAAAAATAGTTCAACTCCAGAACACAATTCATTCGCAACAGACCGAGATCAATCATCTGAAAGATCAGATGGTATCCATGAAGACTTTCATCAATGCCAACACTAACTTTAATGCTTTAAAGTATTCTCTTAGCGATGCTTTAGACTTGCAGTATGATAACAAAAAAGTGATTGAATATTTTGTTGATGCTAAAGCACAGGAAGCATACATCATCATCTTAAACGAGACTAATCTAATAGTTAGAGAATACCCGCTCGATTTAGGTGTAAAAAGTTTATTGCTTGTAAACCAAAAGAAACTCCGCGAAGGTTCATATACCTATAAACTTTTCATCAACGGAGTTGATGTTTGCAGTCGTTCTCTCTAAGAAACTGTTGTTGCTTATATTTTATTAATTAACCCGAAAACCCAAAACTTAAAAGCTGCCGCTAATATGAAAGACGGCAGCTTTTATTATTATTGTTGAAGAACCATAATTTATGTCTTCAACGTCTCAGTTCAAACCATCACTATCACTCCTCGATGCCACCATGATAGTCATGGGTTCTATGATTGGCTCGGGAATATTCATTGTCAGTGCCGATATGGCGCGAACATTAGGGTCTCCTTTTTGGCTCTTGGTGGTTTGGCTTTTAACCGGTGTCATCACCTTATTGGCAGCGCTCAGCTATGGGGAACTGGCCGGTATGATGCCGCGTGCAGGTGGTCAATATATTTATCTGCGCGATGCATTCAACAAGCCGGTTGCTTTTCTTTATGGATGGACAATGTTCACGGTCATACAAACAGGAACCATTGCAGCAGTTGGTGTTGCCTTCGCCAAGTTTACGGCATACTGGATTCCATACTTCAGTGAAAAAAATATTCTGTTCAATCTGGCAGGGTTAAATATTACGGCAGCTCAGTTACTAGCCATTGGAAGTATTGTATTACTGACTATCATTAACCTGCAGGGTGTAACTACGGGTAAAAATGTGCAGACCTTCTTTACATTGATTAAAGTATTTGCGGTAATAGGATTAATCGTAGCTGGTTTTGTGGCTTGTTTCCATCACAACTACTTTTTGCAAAACCTCAGTCAGATGTTTCAGTCATTTTCTACAACAGTAAACGGTGATTCGGTAAGCATAATAAAGCTGGCCGGTATGTCTCTAATTGCTGCAGTAGCCGTCAGTATGGTAGGCTCACTTTTTTCCAGCGATGCCTGGAACAACATCACTTTCATTGCTGCTGAAGTCAAAGACCCTAAACGGGTAATACCTCGTTCATTGATATTGGGCACGCTTGGAGTCACGCTCATCTATATTTTGTGCAACGTAATGTATCTGGGAGTACTGCCTTTTACAGGCTTACCTGAAGGCAGCTCTGTTGTAGCACGCGGAATGCAGTTTGCAGAAAGCGACAGGGTTGGTGTAGCCGCAGCACAGATGATATTTCCGGCATATGGAGCATTCATAATGGCATCCCTGATTATGTTGTCAACTTTTGCATGCAACAACGGACTCATACTTTCCGGTGCTCGTGTATTCTATGCTATGGCTAGCGATGGGTTATTCTTTAAACAAGCTGCAACGCTCAATAATAAAGGTGTTCCTGCATGGTCGCTCATTGCACAGTGTGTTTGGGCTTGTGGACTATGTCTTTCCGGTACTTACGGAAATCTGTTGGATTATGTAGTATTCTCCGTACTGATATTTTATATCATCACTATCTACGGAGTAATCGTATTGCGTAAAAAACAACCTGATGCGGAGCGACCATATCGTGCTCCCGGTTTTCCATTCTTGCAATGCCTCTATATGTTTTTGGCTGCTTCCATTTGCATATTTCTGCTCATTTACAAGCCGGCATACACCTGGCCCGGACTTTTAATTGTAGCATTGGGTATTCCGGTTTATTATATCGTTAACCGAAACAAACAGGTTTCTTAAACAACCTTATTCGCACAACTGCTGCTGGCAAATGCTTCCGGCTTGGCTTTAAAGGCAAAGCCCATCCCCAGGATATATCCCATAGCCTCTCGGAGTGCGGGATTAGATTTAAACTGAGGATTAGTATTGATGTCGGCATGCACTTCAAGGTCAACATCGTGCAGATCTAACAAATCGCAAAGCGAATAGGCAACCTGAATAGAGCGAGACACTTCTTCCAGCATACGTTCCTTGATGCTGTATTTCTGAGTACTTTTTTCATTACTGATAAACATAAAGCCACCTCTTTTCTCTCTGAGAAAAACAATTACCGTAGCAAACTCGGTAACCTTTCCACGCACCTGAGAGTCGGTGCCAATACAAACTTTTAACCTGTTTCCAAGTTGAGTTTCGTAAACAATTGACTGCTCCACTGCTTTCTTAATGGGCAGGCGTATCTTGTCTCCGTTGAATTTCCTCCATTGCATAACCCTCTATTTTTATGATAAAGTAACGATTTTTCAACCTCTGTAGTTTGTACTTTTCCACATAGAATATTCTTTTTCAAGGGGTTGTTTAATTCTTATTCTGCCATTATATTTGCCGTCCCAAAAATTAATAATCAGCATGAAAAAAGGAATCCACCCGGAGAATTACAAGTTTGTGGTGTTTAAGGATATGTCTAACGGACACGCATTTCTATCACGTTCTACTGCCAATTCAAAAGAAACGATCAAATGGGAAGATGGCAATGAATATCCGGTAATTAAACTCGAAGTTTCAGATACATCTCACCCGTACTACACCGGTAAAATGGTATTGTTGGATACTGCAGGTCGTATCGACAAATTCAACAAGCGTTACCAGAAGAAAAAGTAATGATTACAAAACCATAACCCGAAGCCTCGTTCCTTGAACGGGGCTTCTTTATTTTTACACCCTATGAATTTGATCCTGCTCGATAACAATGCCGTTTGGCAACAGATGCTTCCTTTAACTCTCACACGTCCTGTCAGCGAAATACGTTGTGGCATTCTCTCGCTGCGCGAAAAATGGCAACGCATTTTCAATACTGTTCCTTCTTACGCAACACAAGAATATATTTCAATAAAATTTCCAACTACGGTTACCGATGACAATCTGGTTATCACATCACATTTTTTACCGGACAGTAATTTAATCAAGGCTATACAGTTATTGAAACAGAATCAGTGTCTCGTTAATGAAAATGAAATCATAGCGCAACGACTCAATAAAGAACTAACACAAGAATTACTCAGCACCGGCAAAACAAACTATTCGGCCACAATTCCATTTCAAAGTGATGCGCAGACTATTACCAATCCATGGCACATCTTTCAACTGAATGGACACGAAATAGAAAACGACTTTCAACTCCTTACGGCACATCGCACATCGCAACCCATCAGTTCTACCAACCGAATATTACATCCTGAAAATGTATTTCTCGAAGATGGAGTTCAAATGGAGTTTGCAACCATTAATGCATCAGCCGGAAAGGTATATATAGGTAAAAATGCTGTTGTGATGGAAAATACAGCCATCCGTGGCAGCTTTGCAGCCTGCGAAGGCGCTGAAATCAAGATGTCTGCTAAGATATATGGTCCTACTACCATTGGTCCGTACTCAAAAGTCGGAGGAGAGATTAACAACTCCGTTGTTTTTGGATATAGCAACAAAGCACACGATGGCTTTCTTGGCAACTCTGTTCTTGGCGAATGGTGCAACCTCGGTGCCGATACCAACAACTCTAATTTGAAAAACGATTACAGCAATGTGAAGCTGTGGTCCTATAAAGAAAAACGCTTCATTAACACCGGATTACAATTCTGTGGACTCATCATGGCTGATCATTCAAAAAGTGGCATCAATACCATGTTTAATACAGGTACGGTCATAGGCGTGTCATGCAATGTTTTTGGCGATGGCTTTCCTCGCAACTTCGTTCCCTCGTTCAGTTGGGGTGGGGCAGCAGGTTTCACGGAATATAACTTCGATAAAGCCATGAAAGTAGCGCAATTGGTTATGCAACGCCGTAATATGATACTCTCTGAAAACGATAGGCTAATTCTGAGACATATCTTGTCAGATAGAGAGCAATAACTTCAGACCATCCTTAAAGAGACAGATTATCAAAACTTACAAGTTTTCCTAGAGGTCTCACCCTTATAAATTGTTGATAAAAAGTGTATAACTTTTTGCTTTTTTTAAGACTAAGAAGAGTGTTACTGCTTTGTATGTAAGGCATTTAATATTAATCTTGTTGTATACAATTTTTAACCAAAACAAAAACACTTAAACAATGGGATTTTTTGACAAAATTCTTGCATCCGCTAATGTAGCCGTTGCAAAACCTGTAATCAACAACGAAAATGAAGCATTCTTAACAACTCTGGTTGCTGCCGGCTCTGCCGATGGTGATATTGAAGGAGAAGAGTGGGATACGATCTATGATACGCTATTTCAAAAGAAGATGTTTAACGGTACCGATGTTTGGGCTTTAATTGAAGAATGTAAAACCAACATCAAGGGTTATGCTTCTATGGCCGATGCAGTTAACGAATGCGCGCCATTGATTAAAGCTGAAAATCGTCAGATGGTGTTTACTGTCTGCGTTGATTTAGTGTTAATTGATGGTACAGTGTCTGCCAATGAACAGGCAATAGTTGAACACCTAAAAACACAACTTGGAGTTGCTGACGACTTCGCTATGAAAACCATTGAAGTTCTCCTTGTTCGCAATCAGGGAAATCGTTAATAGCAATCTTAAAGCTGCATCTAAACCCTGTAACTAATAGGTTACAGGGTTTTTTTATTCCTGAGTATTACATCATTTGTTTTTCAATAATGAATTGGAGTTTTTGTCAGGTGAAACTAATGCCTATTACTTAAGATGTTTAGAATCTCATTTCCGCTTGGAATATTTTTTTCAAAGCAGCTTAGATTGTAAATAGTTGTTTCTGAAATATTTTTCAAAGCAGTATCTGTAAGAAAGGCTTGATGACTGGTAATTAAAACATTTTTGAAAGTCATCAATCTTGCAATTACATCATCTTGTATGATATCGTCAGAACGATCTTCAAAGAATAATCCTTCTTCTTCTTCGTACACATCAAGACCAACAAAACCTATCTTACCTTGCTTCAGGGCCTTTATTACAGCAAGAGTCTTGACCAAAGCTCCTCTTCCGGTATTAATCAGCATGACACCTTCTTTCATATGTGCTATACTTTCTTCATTGATAATATATCGGGTTTCTTTGTTTAATGGACAATGCAGCGTGATGATGTCTGATTCGCGAAATAGTGTTTTAAGATCGCTATACTCAACATGGTAGGATTGAACAAGACGCTCATCTTTGACAATATCATAAGCTAGTATACGACACCCGAATCCGTGAAGGATTTTTGCGGCCACACTGCCTATCTTTCCTGTGCCGATGATACCTACAGTTTTGCCATTCATATCGAACCCCGTTAAACCATCCAGTGAGAAATTTTGCTCAGAAATTCTGCTGTGTGCACGTATTAACTTCCGGTTAAGGGCTAACATCAAGGCTATGCTATGTTCAGCTATGGCATACGGTGAATATTCAGGTACGCGGGCAACTTTTATCTGAAGTTCACTGGCTCTTTCCAGGTCAACGTGGTTGAAACCGGCAGAGCGAAGTGCTATATACTTGATACCTAAGCTACTTAACTTTTCTAGGTTGGATGCTCCGGCATTATCTGATGAAAATAGACATACTGCATCACTGCCCGATGCAATAGTTACTGTTTCTGATGTAAGCCTGTTTTCTATCAGGAGAAGTTCGTGCTGATTGTTATTGGCTGATAAGAGATAATCTTTTTCAAAACGATGTGCACTATAAACGGTTACTTTCATTTATTAATATTTGTAATAGAGATGAGTGATTTTTCAGCAGCAATAATATTCTCGAGCCCTTTCAGCAGTGCATCGGGATTAAAGGAGATACTGTCTATTCCTTGCTCTACTAGAAAACGAGCAAACTCAGGGTAGTCGCTTGGAGCCTGTCCGCATAAACCAATTTTAACATTATGTTTTTTGGCAGAGGCTATTACGCTGCCGATCAGTTTTTTAACAGCGGCATTTTGTTCGCTGAATAAATCACTGATAATGGAGTTGTCGCGGTCTATGCCTAGTGTAAGCTGGGTTAAATCGTTTGAACCTATTGAGAAGCCGTCAAATATTTCAGCAAACTCATCGGCAAGTATAACATTCGACGGAATTTCTATCATCACATATACTTCTAAACCATTTTCACCTTGTTTGAGTCCAAGACTATTCATCAGCTCTATAACCTTCCGTCCTTCATCAACTGTTCTGCAGAATGGAATCATCAGTTTCACATTAGTTAACCCCATCTCGTCACGTACTTTCTTCATGGCTGCACATTCTAGTGCAAATCCTTCACGATAACGATCACTATAGTATCTCGATGCACCACGGAAACCAAGCATCGGATTTTCTTCTTCCGGTTCAAATAATTTGCCCCCAATCAGATTGGCGTATTCATTGGTTTTAAAATCACTCATTCGAACAATCACATCCTTGGGATAGAAAGATGCAGCCACAAACCCCACAGCCTGAGACAGTTTATCTATGAAATAATCTTTCTTATCGGAATAATGACGGGTAAGTTTTTTAATTTGTTGCTTGCTTGCTTCATCAGTCAATTCATCGAATTTCAATAAGGCCATCGGATGTACTTGGATTGAATTATTGATGGCAAATTCCATGCGCAATAAACCTACACCGTCATTTGGATAGCTGATTAAAGACAGGGACTTGTCCGTGTCAGCCAGAATTAACATAGGCTTGGTTCGTGTAGCAGTTTGTTGGTCTAATGTTAAATCTATAACATCATATTCCAACTGACCGTCATACACTTTACCTTCATCACCATCTGAACACACCACCGTAATATATTGCCCATCCTGTATTTGTTCGGTCGCGTTCTGAGTCCCAACTATTGCTATAACCCCTAGTTCACGTGCAACAATTGCAGCATGGCTTGTTCTACCTCCTCTGTTTGTAACTATTGCTGACGATTTCTTTAATATGGTATTCCAATCCGGATTTGTAATGTCGGTAATAAGTATTTCACCGGCATTTAACTGATGAGCATGTGCGGATGATTCTAGGATACGAGCCACACCACTGATAATTTTGTTGCCTACAGCTTTGCCTTTGGTCAATAATTTGCTTTGTTGTTTCAGTTTGTATTCTGATAACACAATGCTTTTGGTTTTACCATGTATGGTTTCAGGTCTTGCCTGTACAATGAAAAGTTGATTATTGATGCCGTCCTTTGCCCACTCTATATCCATAGGCATCTGATAATGTTGTTCAATCTTCAGACACCAACCCGCTAACTGATTCAGCTCTTTTTCACTTAATACGAATTTCTCACGCTCTTCATTGCTTGTTTCAATATTCTCAGTGAATTTACCTTTATGGTTCGCATATACCATTTTAATCTCCTTGCTGCCAAGCTTGGAGGTAACCAACGATTTTTTGTTTTTTGTAATTGATGGCTTAAAAAAATAAAACTCATCGGGGTTAACTGCACCTTGTACAATGTTCTCACCTAATCCCCAACAACCTGTTATGTATATGAGGTTTTCAAACCCGGTCTCCGGCTCAATGGTAAACGCCACGCCGGAGCATGCCTGATCTGATCTTACCATCTGTTGTACACCTATGGAAAGAGCTACCTGCATATGATTAAAACCATTATTTATTCTGTATTTGATAGCACGATCATTAAACAATGATGCGAAGCATTTTTTACACGTATCTATAACTTCATTCTTGCCGCTGATGTTTAAAAAAGAATCATGTTGACCGGCAAAACTGGCGTGAGGTAAATCTTCGGCTGTTGCGCTGCTTCTGATGGCAACACCTGCATCATCTTTGGTCACCGAACACAATTCTTGGTAAGCACGGATAATCTCTGAAGCTGCATTGTCAGGAAACTTTGCAGTCAAAATAAGTTGTCTTGCTTTTTCACCATTCACTTTTAATTTGTTGATGTCCTTATCAATTTCCCACATCAATTTTGAAAGCCCTGTTCTCAGATTATTGGAATCAATATAATGCCAATATGTTTCTGATGTTGAGGCAAAGCCATATGGAATCTGAATACCCAGAGGATTTAATTTGCAGTACATCTCCCCAAGCGAAGCATTCTTACCTCCCGTAGTAACAACATCTTGAATGCTTATTTCGTCAAAGAACTTGATGAATTGATATGGTTGTCGCTTTCCAGAGAGCATCTGGTTATGGTTTGATACCCAAAACAACTTATTGTCTGATATGAATTGTCTGATAAAAGTCATTTATGGGTATTGCATTTGAAATATGTGTTTACAATAATGGTTTGTAAACGATCATTTCCTTGCAGTTCTTAAAATAGTTGCCTATACACCTCATCAATATTGATGAATCAGATAAGCACTTTATATAAAATCAAGATTGTTGACGATTACCTGCATTTTATTGACAAACTGGTTTGCTTAGACATTTTAAGAGACTTGATGTTAATATCTGATATCATTCATAAAAACACACGGATAAACAGGTTGCATTACTTTCAGATTAAATAATAATCGTACATACTATTATAAGAAAAACCATCAACTCAACAGGTCTGTCAATAACCGGTTACTACTCTGGATCAATGACTTTCTGATTTGCTTTACTGTGATACAGCAAGTAGAAATATATAGTTGTTTAATTATTAAAAAAAATATAATTTGGCACAACCTAAACCCTAACCTATGAAAAAAATTCTAAAAATTACTGGCATTGTATTGCTTATTGTAGTCATTAGTTTATTCGCCTTTGTTCAGTTAACGTGGAATAAAACGTATGATACCCCTTTAACGGAATTCTCTGCATCATCAGATTCATCAATAATTGCACGTGGCAAATATCTGGCATTTGGTCCGGCACATTGTGCCACCTGTCATGTGCCTATGGATAAAATCATTGAAGTGGAAGGTGGAATGGAAATACCTCTAAGTGGAGGTTGGGAATTAACCATCCCACCGGGTGCGTTTCGTGCTCCCAATCTCACCCCCGATCCTGAAACAGGCATCGGTAATATGTCCGATGCTCAAATAGCACGTGCACTCCGTTATAATGTCAAACGCGATAATACATGTCTCTTCCCTTTTATGCCCTTCAATGGACTTTCTGACGATGACATTGTCGCGGTAATCTCATTCCTCCGTTCACAACCTGCGGTTAAGCACGATGTGCCTGAAACAGAACTAACCTTTATGGGTAAAGCACTTGCTTCTTTTGGCTTAATTAAACCCGAATTTCCTGCACAAACACCACCTAAAAGTATGGTCAAAGAACCAACTGCTGAGTATGGTAAATATTTAGCATACAATGTAGCCAATTGCTATGGTTGCCACACTAATCGCGATTTAACAACAGGGGCATTTATTGGTGAACCATTTGCAGGTGGTATGTATTTCGAGCCGGATGCATTCTCTGAAGGCTACAGCTACACTACACCTAACCTCACCCCCGATGCTGAAACAGGTATTATGGCACAATGGTCCGAAGATGCCTTTGTAACACGCTTCAAGCGAGGCAGAGTACACAATGGCAGCCCCATGCCTTGGGGTGCTTTTTCACGAATTGACACCACCGACCTGCGTGCTTTATATCAGTTTTTTCATTCAATTAAGCCGGTTAAAAACACCATCAGCCAGGTGGTTTACGAACCGGGTGAGAAACCCGGTAACTAGATATCTGCGATTCCTCAGGTCTTGATATTTATTTATTTTTCCAATCTAAATATTAGTTGTGGCAATCATCAAAACACCGGATCAGAGAGTAAGAGTATTTATTAGCTCCACCATCAATGAACTTGCCGACGAACGTAAAGCCGTTCGCGATGCAGTTGAGAATCTACGCTTAATACCTGTGTTTTTTGAAGCAGGGGCAAGGCCACATCCTCCACGCGACCTGTATTCTGCCTATCTCGAACAAAGTCATATCTTCCTCGGTATCTATTGGAACAACTATGGATGGATCGCTCCCGGAGCCGATATCTCCGGTCTCGAGGATGAATATCGTTTATGCGGCAATCGTAAGCCCAAACTCATTTATGTGAAGCGTAGCAACGAACGTCAGCCTCGCCTCAACGACTTACTCTCAGATATTGAAAAGAGCGATACCGCTTGTTATCAGTTCTTCAACGATGCTGCAGAACTTAAAAAACTTGTAGAGAACGACCTCTCTGTCTTAATGTCCGAGATTTTTGATAATGCGCTGTCCGGTAACGCCACCGATGCTGCTCAACAGTTGGCAAGCATGCCTGAAAAAAACAACTTCACCGATCTGCCTATTATTAGGTCTGAAATGCTCGGTCGCGACCAGGACCTGGAACGACTGTGTCAACTGCTCACCCAACCGGGTATCGGATTGGTTACATTATTGGGTGCCGGTGGCACAGGTAAAACAACCTTATCGGTACATCTCGGCCATCGGCTGAAAGATCACTTTAAGCACGGCGCCTTATTTGTTCCTTTAGCCCCCATCACTGACCATCGCTTAGTCGCAAATACGCTCGCCGAAGCTTTAGGTGTTCAGGATAGTGGTAAGCAACCTATTGCCGACACCGTTATTGATTATCTGTCCGATAAAGAATTACTGATCATTCTCGACAACTTTGAACAGGTTGCC
>CAZXFT010000021.1:50839-53594 GCA_964640655.1 uncultured Bifidobacteriaceae bacterium
CGCTTCTTTCAACCTGCGGCACTTATGTCGCGTATTGAAAAAACGCTTGACCTTGTTTCAAAAGGTCATAAGGATTTGCCGGAAAGACAACAAACGCTTCGTGGTGCCATTGAGTGGAGCTACAACCTCCTGAGCCCAGAAACACAAAAAGCCTTTCGGCAGTTGGGAGTCTTTCGCAGAAGTTGGACTATGCAGGGTGCCGATGCTGTGCTCAATAGTGCCGACAATCCTATTGATATTGAGGAAATGACCGAACGCTTGCTCGATGTAAGTCTCATTAAACCGGTTACTATCTCTCACAGCTCCGAACCCCGTTTCGATATGCTGCAAACCGTTCACGAGTATGCACGCGAAATGCTCGACAATAGCTTCGAAGCTCAGCAAACCAAAGAGTGCTATGCAGCATACTTCCTCACAGAATTGAAAGAAAGCGAAGGTAAACTCTGGGGTAGAACAGGAGAGGCTTGGCTCGACAGAATCGAGTACGAATATCAAAACATACGTGCTGCTTTTTATAAATATATCGGTTGGCAGCAATGGCAACAGGCTTGGGAATTCATTCCGCTACTGGCTCCTTACTGGACCATCAGAGGTGGTTTCTCCGAATCATCGCAAATGATATACGATGCACGCATCACCGATCGCTCCCTGTGGGCTGATGCATCTATACAAACTGCTGTCAAAGCTAAGACACTCACTTGGGCTGGTTATAGCACACTGTTCCTCTTCGACTTTGATAATGGCTTTTCCATGCTCAGCAAAGCTGAGGAATTGGCTGAGTCTATCGGCGATCACCATACATTAGGATATGCCTTGGCCTTCCATGGTTGTTATGGTTCATACTTACAACTCCCCGATTCCGAGCATAAAGTTTTACGTTGCAAGGAATTAATCGATAAATTCAAGGACCCTGTGCTTCATGTCATGTGGCTATTATGGTCCTCAGAATATTTCAGGCAGAAAGGGCAAATGGATACGGTCTTAAACAATTTTGAGCTGGCTCGTCGGCTGGCTCTTGACGATGGTAACACATACATTCTGGGTGCCGTTCATATTGTAAAATTTACATTTGCTTTACTAAACCCTGAAGTAAACTGGCAATCCATGCTCGAACAGGCACACGAAATGTACGCTTTGTTTTCAGCTAAAGGGTTCAAGGGTTTGAAAGCTGCTGCCTTTCATGTAATGGCACACAGTCATATGCGATTTGGTAATTTACCGGAAGCAAAAAATGCACTTATCAAAGGTCTCGAATATTCTCGCGCTGCCGGCGAAAAAGAAAGCGAAGTTTATTCTTGTATGGAAGCCGCGGCTTATCTGGCATTAAATAATCAGTGGCCCGATGCATTCACCACCTTTGGTGCACTCGATGGTTTTATTGAAGTATCTAACTTCCCCCTGATTGGTGGCGCAGAAGTGGAGTATAACTTAGCTAAAAATAAACTACTCGCTCACTGGAACAATCCTGACTTACAACATGCCTACGCACGTGGTAAACGATTGAGCATAAGCGAAGGAGTAATGTATGCCTTAAAAGCAATAACGGCATAATATCTTTATGGACTGAGATGCTGCGCATTTCCGGCGAGTGCCTTAAACTTATAGTGTTTCCGGCGCAAACCATCATATTTTAATTTAATAAAAAGCGGGGGCTGAAAGCCCCCGCTACACACACACACACACACCACACACACACAACATAAGCGTTCCTCACCCGCTTATACATTTTCCAAATACATTATATCGCAGCAAGAACAAAGTTTACTTCAGTTATCTCTCCACGTGTAAACTCCACATGTGCTCTGGTCTCACCCACATAACCGTCAGCAACAGCGCGCACATCATATATACCCGGCATAAACTCCTCTATCTGGTAAACACCATCCAAACCGCTCTGCGCTGTTCTGCCCAGGGTGGCAATCTCCACTGTTGCATTATATATCGGATCACCGTTACTGTCCGTTACCTTGCCGCGTAATGTCGTATGTCGTCTGCCGAAGTCTATAATCTCACGCGAATTAGTGTACTCGGCCACAAACACAGGCTCATCAACGCTAAAGGTTCCAACCAGCGGATCCATTTGCATTTTCAGTAAAGTGTCTCCCTGTCTGAAAAGCTGTGGCAATAAATCCGTTTGAGCCTTTCTGTCACCTATCGCTTGTCTCGGACGCTCCACATAGTCTTTGTAATCATCAATCGCTGCTTTCAGGTCACTCACTGTGGCAGGCAATATGCCATAGTCTGCTAACGATGCTATATGCAGGTTGGCAGCATCGTGTACCACATACATGGCTTGAGGTAATAATTCATCCGACAGCTTAATAAGCTCAGACTCTGTCACCGACATCTGCCTCACCACTGTTTGGTCCTCGTTAAATGCGGCCCAGGCTCGCACACCCGCTGCCACCACCAATGTCTTGATGATAGCGGCATTGCGCAGCTCGGCCTTGTCTTGCGTCACACCCGTTATAGGTGTACGCTGTTTCTGATCCGCGTCGCGAATCGCTAAAATAATGGCTTCAAAGGCAGCCTGAACTGCCGCCAAAGCCGGACGCGTAGCCACTATCGCGGCGTGCGCGTTAAGCACCAGTACTACGGTCGCGTACATACTGAGCTTGTTTTCTAAAGCTTGTCTCATAAGAAAAGTTTTAAAAGGTGAAAAAAATGATTAACAATATTCTTAACGCATAGCCCCGCACATTTTGTTACACCGTTTTGCAATCATGACATTTCCATGACTGTATTCTGACACTTC
>CAZXFT010000022.1:0-50681 GCA_964640655.1 uncultured Bifidobacteriaceae bacterium
CCGAGAATAATTTAGAGGTGTTAATGTCATAACTGAGTCCCAATGAAAAATCTTGATAATCAAAGCGAGCTACAGCAATTGCCGCATCTCCCCAACGATACCAGCTACCCAGGTAAAAGGCATATTTATCCTTTTTGTCTTTGTCAAGTTTTATTCTTAAAAAAGTACCGGTATTGATTTCACGATGTGGTCCCTGAAACGACACATAGGCTCTTGGGGAAAGTTGATACTTGGAATTAATTGTATAGGTAGCGGAGAAGGTACTTACATATTTTCTGGCTAATACAGAAGCATCATAATTAGTGAATGTCATCCTGGGATTATTAATATGGTGTACTGCCTGGCCTAAACTCAAACTAAATTTATCGTTCGGTATGAAATTATAGTCGGCACCCAGGCCAAAATCGAAAGTAGCATAATTGGTTGTAGCGAATTTTTCGTTCAAAGCTCCCCCGGTCCATTCATTATCAAAACGCATTCTGGTTACATCAAAGAATGAATTCAAGACATTCACATTGGCTCCAATTCCTAAAAAATTAGTATGATAACGATCTAATCCGAAAGTGTAAGCCATGTTTATCCCAACATTATTTGTTGTGTAGTTGGCATCTCCGGCCTTATCGGAGAATGCATGAATACCAATACCCAATAAATCTTTGCTGGCTCCTTTCATTTCTCGGTTTATTTCGGCAGAGCCTGCAAATGTTACAAAAGGAGTCGTTACTGATTTCCATTGTGAGCGATAAGCCAATCCCAGTCGATAGTCAGCATTAAAGAAACCAGTTTTGGCTGGATTTAGCATCCACGGTTGAGTATAGAACTGCGAGAAATGAATATCCTGTGCATAGGTATTACTCATCAAAAAGATGAATAATAGTGTTGTAATGCTTTTTAAGAATGGTAATTGTGTTTTCATGGTGATATATGGTGTTGGCATTATTTATTTTACGAGAGTGATGTTACCTTGCATGAGTATTGGTTGTCCATTCGAGCAAATTGCTTTAAGGTGATAGACATATACCCCGGGGGTTACCGGTTTACCGTTATTTGTACCATCCCAACCGTTATTGAGGCTATTGCTTTCAAACATCACTTTGCCCCATCGGTCGTAAATGCGCAGGTATTCCACATTACGAAGACCTTTGCTACGTACGAAGAAAAGATCATTTTGTCCGTCTTCATTAGGGCTAAATGCATTTGGGATAAATACTACATCATCGTTACATCCTACTCGAATAACAATGGAGTCGCGGCGTTGGCAACCGAATTCATTGGTTACGGTTAAAGTGTATGTGGTAGTCTGTTGAGGAGTTGCCTGAGGATTAGGACAATCCGTGCAGCTTAATCCTGCAGGTGGTGTCCAGCTAAATGTGCTGCCATTTCCCTGACCGTTCAGTGGAACTGTTTCGCCAGAAACTATAATAACATTTTCACCAGCATCAACTGTAGGCACATCGTGAACAATAACAACTACCTGCTGAACATCTTGGAAGCAAACTCCATCGGTACCAATAACTGTATAAGTAGTAGTAACTGTCGGTGATGCCAATGGGTTAGGAATGAAAGCATTATCCACTGTGTTTGATGGTAACCATTTATATGTTACCGCACCACTTGCGGATAACTGCACTTGTGATCCACGGCACACTTCAGCACCGTTACCCACATCCATAGTGAATGGTTGAATGACTGTTATAACCACTGAGTCTGAAGATGAACAGCCATTGGCATCAGTACCTGTAACGAAATAGGTATTCGTGATAGTTGGTTGTACAACCGGGTTAGAAATATTCGGATTATTTAAGGTGTTATCGCTATGCCATAAGTATGTTATAGCACCTGTAGCTTGAAGATTAGCAGATAGTCCGTTACAAATGGATTGATCCGGACCAGCATCTACAGGCGGTAATGAATTAACATTTACTACCATTTGATTAGTAGCCTGACAACCATTATTATCAGTAACTGTTACTGTGTAAACAGTTGTTACAGTTGGCGATGCCAGAGGATCTGGTGAGTTGGCTGAAGAAAGATTATTTGCCGGCGACCAAGAATATGTATTGCCACCTGAAGCAGATAGTTGCGCCTGTTCACCGGAACAGATAGTTACATCATTTCCAACCTGTGCCTGTGCTGCAGGATGAACACTGATGATGATGGTATCTAAAGCGGTACAACCTGTTGCACTGGTTCCGGTAACTACATATGTAGTTTGTAATGATGGACTTGCCAGTGGATTTGCAATGTTGGCATTATTTAATGCTGTAACAGGTGTCCATTGATAAGTACTTGCACCGGTTGCAGTGAGTTGTGTAGGTACACCCGGACAAATTGTTTTATCAATGCCTGCATTAACAACAGGAAGGGGGTTAACCGTTAGTATCATGGCATCGCTAGCAGTACAACCATTTGAATTTGTTACAACTAAATTGTAAGTTGTTGTCACTGTAGGATTTGCAGTTACTATTGCATCGGATGTACTGCTAAGCGCAGTTGCAGGCATCCACTGATATGTCGAACCGCCTGTTCCTGTAATGGTTGTGCTGCCACCAATACAAATTGATTTATCGGGGCCGGCATTGGCTACAGGGTTTTGATATATATTAATTTGTTGTGTTGCTGATGCTGTACAACCGCTGCTTGCTGTTACAGTTACAGTAACTGTGTAGTTACCGCTATTGTTGTATGTATAACTAGGTGAAACTAAACTTGATGTATTTCCGCTACCTCCAGGATTACCGAAATTCCAGGCGTAAGTTGCAATAGGTGCTACAGAAGTTATGTTAGTATTAAAGTTAATTGCTGTACCCGGACAAACGCCATTTGGTGCAACAATGCTAACAATTGGTGCAGCAGTAACAAAAATGGTATCGGTGAAAGTAAATACGCAATTGTATTGATTAGTGACAGTTACACTCACAATATATTGCCCTTCATTTACAAAAGTGTGTGTAGGGTTTGCTAACGTTGAAGTGTTTTGTGAACCGCTTGTTGGGTCAGCAAAATTCCAAGAGTAAGAAGTAACAGGAACAGAAGAGGTCACATTGCTTGTGAACTGAACTGTTCCATTTTGGCACAGGTAATATTTATCGGCCGTGTATGAAGCTGAGTAATTGATAATGTTTACCGGATTTAAAGGCATCGCATATGAGCATCCCGCGCCATTATTAAGTATTACTGATGGTTGATAATTACCCGGAGAATTATAGATATAACAAATAGTGTCAGCACCCGGTATTACAGTACCATTTCCAAAATTCCAAATGAAACTGATTGAATTCGTTTGTATAACTGAAAAACAAACCGTTTGTGCATTACAGCCATTGACAGCATTAGAAACAACACTGGCAACAGCTCCGTTCACACTAATATAGTCTGTTTTAACGATTGTATCTGAACAACCATTTCCGCTGGTTACGATAAGAGTTACTGTATAAGTGCCTGGTAGAGTGAAAATATGTGTTGGATTTTGAGCAGTAGAAGTTGCACCATTTCCGAAATCCCACAAGTATGTTGTGTTACCAGCCAAACCTGTACTAGTAGAAGTGAAATTAACGGTAAAGGGAGGACAAGGTGCCTGTGTAGAATCAGCTATAAAGTCTGCCTTAGGACTTATGGCCTTGATATAATTTGTTTTTGTTAATGAATCTTTACAACCTTGATTATCTGTAACTATAAGTTGAACCGAGTAAGTACCAGTATCGGAATATGTTACACATGGAGATAGTGAATTGCTAGTAATTCCATTTCCAAAGTTCCAGTTGAAAGTTGCAGGCATTGTTGCCTGAGAGCTATTGATAAAGCAAACAGGTGCACCTACACAAACAAAACTATCTACTGCAGCAAAGTTTGGTACGGGTTTTTGCGTAGTAATATAGTCCACTCCTGTGCTTACAGTAACACACCCTATCTGATCTGTAACACTTAAACTAATGGTGTAAGTACCTGCCTGATTATAGACATGTGAAGCATTTAGAGTTGTAGCTGTATTAAATGCACCACTCGCCGGATCGCCGAAGTCCCATTGATATGAAACCGGAAACGAAACAGAAGTTGAAGTAGCTGATCCAATAAATTGAGCTGTTACCGGAACACATACTGATACCGGTGTCATATTCCAGTTTATTGCTAATCCATAAACAGTAAGATAAAGATTTCGTCGTAAAGTGTCTCGACAACCGTTTACGTCTATAGCAATCAATTCAACAGTATATTGTCCCGGAAGACCGATTGTTGTATTGACATTCATTGTACTCTGAGTAAGATATAGTTGATTTAATGAATTATAAATATTCCATTTCCAGGTGTTACCATCCTGAGATGTATTCATTAACTGTAAATTAAAAGGTGCGCATCCCGAAGTGTCAATTGCATAAAAATCGGCCTGAACATCTCTAACTTTAATAGTTTGTGTAACAGAATGTGTACAGCCTGTTTGAGCATTTGTAACTGTTAGTGTTGCTACATAATCACCAGTTGACGGAAAAGTACAATTAAGTGCAGACGAATTAGATGTTGAAGGTGTTGCACCCGGTATAGTCCAGGAATATGTATCTGCACCAATTGATGTTGAACCATTAAGTGTTGCAGCAAACTTGTTAATACAATTTTTAGTAACAACCATTTTCGCTACAGGAGCAAGAATGGTAATGTAATTTGGTTTGGTAAGTGTATCGCAACATCCAAACCTGCAACTAATTAGTGTAACATCAAATATACCTGTATCTGCATATGTATAAGTAGGGTTCTTAGCATTCGACATTAAATCGTATGGTGGCACTTGTATGAAGTCCCATTTCCACCCATTCCATACAGTTGCGTTTTGTGTAAGATTGGTAAAAGATATGGGCTGCCCTACGCAAGCAACTAACGGACTTGCAGTAAAGTCAACTATTGGTTTGGTAAAGAAGCAAACGTAATTAGGTTTTACAACTGTCGCTGTGCATCCGAGAGCATTGGTAATTTTCAATGTTACAGTCATACATCCGGATTCGGTATAAGTTTGAGATGGATTCTGTTGGGTTGATTGAACGATTGTTAAGTTAGGAGGTCCCGGCAATCCTATGTTTCCAAAATTCCATTCCCACGCAACCGGATTACCGCTACTTTGAGTACTATTAAATACAATATCTACTGGTATACAACCTGAGGTTGCCGATGCAGTGAAATCCGCAATTGGACAATCTATATTAACAAGAGCTGTTTTAACTAAAGTATCCTTACAACCCTCGTTGTTTGTTACAACCAGATATGCATCATAACTGCCGCAAGAGCTATAATTCACAACACCGGGATTTGCAGAGGTTGACCATGCAGGGGATCCTCCTGGAAAAGTCCACGCATAAGTGTTTCCTGTTCCTGTTGTTGTATTGGTATAAGTCACATTCAATGGTGGTTGACACGTTGAAACTATACCTGTTTCAGTAAATGAAGCTTGTGGCTTTGGTTTGATTACGATTGTAGTACACTTGGTTGCTGTACAATTACCCGGAAAAGTGATGGTCATACAAAGATTGTATGAACCTGGTGAGTTAAAACTTACCATAGTTTCGCTACCACTTGATGCCAAGAGGCTTCCACCAGTGCAGGTCCAGTCTATAGAAGTTGCAAACTGGGCATTTGCTGCCTGAGCGTATGCCAGAAATGGCGCACAAGCGTTTGTTGAGTTAATGGTAAAGTTTGCGTTGTTAGCCGAGATAACTACATAATTCAATTTTGTAATAGTGTCTTTACATCCATTTGCACCAGTAACAATTAAACGTGTCCAGTATGAACCGGGACTGTTATAGGTAACAGCTGGATTTGCTACAGATGATGTTGCCGGACTTCCGCCTTGAAAAGACCACTCAAAAGTAAATGGTGTCGATGTGCCTGTAGGTGTGGCGGTGTAATTAACATTAAATGGAGTAGCACAACCTATAGGATTTGTAGATGTAAAATTAGAAACTGGAGTTTGAGATGGGCAAAATGCATTATTCACAGTTGTATCGTCCTGACAACCTGATGAGTTGGTAATAATAAGTGTTACGTTTTTACAACCTTGTGTATTATAGGTGTGTGACGGATTGGCAACTGTGCTACCAAAACCATTTCCGAAGTCCCACTGATAACCTGAAATGGAACCAGTGCCCGTAATACTTGAAGAGCTGTTAAAACCAACAGTAGTTGGTAAACAACCGGCAGCATTATTTACTACAAATGAAGCAACCGGATTACAAGCTATGGTAACCGTTTGAGTAATAGTGTTCGATTGTCCTGAGCCGTTAATTGCTTTTAACGAAACCGTATAACTTCCGCAGTTTGGATAAATCGTACTAGGATGCTGTTGACTAGAATTGATCCCGGCACTCAAACCGAAGTTCCACTCATAGGTTAAAGTTCCGCTACCTGTAGAGTTATTTACAAAACTTATAACAGCAGGTGCACAGTTTGGACTCGGGTAGTTAATAGTGAATGCAGCATTCACCTGACCATAACCGATATAGGTTAGAGCCAATAAAACGACTAGTATTAGGTACTTTTTAAGCATAATCTTTGAATGCCTTTTGGTGGTTTGTCGACTCTTTACAACATTTTATTAAAAAGGTTACCTATTTATAGGTATATTATTGATGTCTAAAAACAGTTCAATTATATACAGCTGTATATCAACTGATTATATTATAAATCAAGCTATGTTAACATTTTAAATTAGCTGAATAATTATTATAACATGCCCTCGTTTAGTCGTTAATACTTTTAACTGCCGGTACATTCTGGCAACAATATTTTTACACAACAACTTCATTAATTGCAACGAAGAATATTTAGCATTTTATTAAAAGTACTGGCTGCATTGGTAGCATTATTTTTAATTGCTGCGATTTGCCTTCAACTGATATTTAGCGATTCTGCC
The DNA here is from genome assembly GCA_964640655.1 of uncultured Bifidobacteriaceae bacterium. Lineage (GTDB taxonomy): Bacteria > Bacteroidota > Bacteroidia > Chitinophagales > UBA10324 > BJGO01. Next base: position 6,896 of record CAZXFT010000022.1, read on the forward strand.
AAACAATTTGTTGTGAAAACTATCAATGACCGAGCAGCAACTAAGATCCATGTTGGCGGAAGTATAGACTTTTCGGTACTCGGGCACTTCCCATTTGTCTCGGTTGACTTGAATAAGGTGCGCATAGAGGACACGTTTGGTTCAAAGACAGATCTTGTAGATGCTTCAAAGGTTTCAGTTCAAATCAATATATGGGATTTGATAAACGGCACGAACACTATTAGCAAAGTTTTGGTTACTGATGGAAGGGCATTCATTAAGGTTGATAAAAGAGGCAATGCCAATTACTTTATTTTCAAAAAAACAGATGGGACCACCGTTGAAAGTGTTCATATCAATAAAATAATCCTGAAAAAGGTTGAGGCTGATTATAATGATGAATTCAACAATCAACATTATCAGACAGTTCTTAAAGAAGCAACCTTGTCCGGTAATTTTTCAAATACTCAGTTTGACCTTAGCATGAGTGGTGATTTGTTCTTTCATCATTTATGGGTGAATGGTACCGACTATGCTACCAATAAAGACATTCAGGTGAAGGGAGGGATTACCGTAAATACTGAAACAAGTACATACAAAATATTAAGTTCAAAAATCACTGTTAACTCATCCGATTTTATTATCAATGGAACAGTTAAAGATAATAATGCACACCTATTCCTTGACTTATTTGTTTCCGGTGCAGAATCTGGATTAGCTGACATTGGTGCCATACTTCCCAATGATTATCATCGGTATTTAACCAATATTCAAACTAAAGGCAAATTGTCGTTTACAGGAACAATTAAGGGAAAACTTTCGAGAAAAGAAAATCCTGAAGTACTATTTATATTCAATGTAAATAATGCAACTGTAGCCCATGTAAACAGCAAGCAACAAATAGAGAAAGTCAATCTTCAGGCTAAGTTTTCTAACGGCTCCAAGAGAAGTTGGAGCGATTCATATATTAAAATTCAACAAGGAAGTGCTGAATTCGGAAAAGCACCGGTTCGCTTCGATTTGCATATGAGCAGATTTAAAAACCCTGTTCTGCAAATCAACCTGGATGGCACATTTAGGCTTGGAGTGCTTGCAGCTCTGTTAGACAATAATCAATTTGATAAGTTAGACGGTATAATTACTTTTCAGAATTTCAGATATAGAGGTGCGGCAATAGATGTAAACTCAAAAAGTGCCTTTACACAGTCTGAGGGTAAAATTATATTACAAGATGTCCTTTATAAAAACAGTGTTTTAGAACTGAACTCATGCAATGGAGTTATAGAATTGAAGAATGATATAATTGGTGTGAGTCAACTCCGTGGTATCTTGAATGGAACAACTATTAATGTTAATGGAGAAATGAATCATTTTATTCCGGTATTGATGCGCGTGTTGAACGATAAAAATTATCGGACTCCTAAATCCTACTTCGTAAATATGAATATTGAAACCGGTGATATTAATAGTAATATCTTCTACCCTACTACAAATAGCAACACCATCTCTCCGGACAGCACGGCAATTCTCGATAGATTGTTACGCTGTGCAGCAGGTACACTAAATATTAATGTGCAATCAGTTACTCATCAAAAGTTGTTTGCTTCTCAACTGGCAAGCAGTATCAACTTCAACAACGAAAAATTCTATTTCAACAATTTAAAACTAAACACACTCAAGGGTAGCATTACAGCTAATGGCAGCATAGACCTGAGCCAAGATCAATTTGTGCATTTGGATGCCACAATGCAGGTGACAAGCATAGACATTAAAGATGTATTCACTGCATTCGAAAACTTTGATCAAAGTAGCCTAACTGATAAAAACATCAACGGGATACTCACTTCATCACTTAGTCTGGAAGCATTATGGTATAAAGGTGTTTTCCAGGCAGATAAACTTCAGGTGCTTGCCGATGTCAGCATTTCAAAAGGTGAACTGATTGACTTTAAACCGATGTATGCCTTATCAAAGTATGTTAAAATTGATGAGTTGAAAGACATACGATTTACAAAGCTTACCAATCAAATTTCTATTCAAAATAAAACAGTATTTATTCCGACAACAGTAATTAATACCAACGCGCTAAATCTTGAGTTATCGGGTACTCATACTTTTGATAATTATATTGATTACAACGTGAAGATTAATCTGCTTCAATTACTCAGTAATAAATTTAAAAATAGTAACACTTTTGACCCTGATGCAGCAGAGAAGGACCCATCAGGATTGCTAAACCTTTACCTTACACTTAAAGGTCCTGCAGATAATCCTGATATTAAGTATGATAAACGAAGTGTAAAAACTGTTATTAAGGAAAGCATGAAACAGGAACAGCAATCGTTTAAAGATGCCTTGAGAAAAGAATTCAATCAACAACAGCAATCCCAACAGAAAGAAATAATAAAAGACTGGGAACCTCCTCAAGAATATGAACTCATAGAATTTGAAGATGACAGCATTCCAAATCAGAATTGATTACGTTTACTACTAATAAAATGCGTATTAAATCACCGAACATATACGAGAGCAAAGAAAAATGGAAGATAGCACTTATAGCTGTCTTGATTCTTATTGTAATCAGTTCAATACTGTATACCAATTATCTAGCTGAGAATCTGGCTAAGGAAGAAAAGAAAAAAGTTGAATTACTGGCTTCAGTATTTAAAAAATTAAACTCAGCAGATGCTGATGTGGACATCAGCTTTATGTTTGAAGTGATTAAGAGCAACGAAACAGTACCGCTGATATTAACCACTCAAGAGAATCAAATTATTGCATACCGCAACATTGATTCAACACTCGTTGAAAGAGATTCAACTTATCTCAGAAAGTTGTTAGCCGAAATGTCTTCCAAGAATGAACCAATTAAAATTGAACTATCTAACGATACATTCAACTATATTTATTACAAGGATTCGTATTTGCTTACACAACTCATTTATTTCCCTTATATACAATTTGCCATCATTCTATTATTTATGATTGTGGCATATTTCGCTTTCAGTTCGGCACGAAGAGCTGAACAAAACCGAGTGTGGGTTGGTATGGCAAAGGAAACAGCTCATCAAATAGGTACACCATTAAATTCCCTTACCGGCTGGATTGATTACCTCCGAGAATCTATGGACGAAGAATTATCCCATAAGGTAATACCTGAAATGGAAAAGGATATTGAGCGTCTCATCACGGTTACCGATCGTTTTTCAAAGATAGGATCTACCCCATCCCTGCACGAAACAGAACTAGTTGGTGTGTTGGATAAACTGATTATCTATTTTAAGAAACGTAGCAGTAAACAGGTCAACTGGCAGTTTAATTATCAACATACGGAACAATATATTGCCAACCTCAATGTTTCTTTATTTGAGTGGGTTTTGGAAAACCTCATTAAAAATTCTTTGGATGCTATGGAAGGCAAAGGCAACATTGTTATCGAGCTCCATAAAGAAGAAGATCGAATCATTATTGATGTGATAGATAACGGCAAAGGCATACCCACAGGACATTTCAATAAAATATTTAAACCCGGATTCAGCAGCAAGAAACGCGGATGGGGACTTGGGTTATCACTTTCAAAAAGAATCATCGAGGAATATCATCACGGAAAAATATTTGTACAGGAGTCTATTCCATTTGTAAAAACTCAATTCAGAATCATTCTCTTCCTATGAAAAGTATCATCATCCTACTCTTCTTTTTAAGCTGTCAGAGTTCATCGTATGCGCAACTTTTTGAAATGAGCAGCACAAGAAACCAGGATTTAACCAGTAAGAATATTAAGTATGAAAATGTTTTTTTTACAATTGACACCAATAAGATGTCACTTAAAAGCGGCGATAAAACATATTACTACGATGGAGTCGGTTCTTCATTCATTAATGGTGTGTTAACTCTAAAAGTACTGGACCTTAAAGATGAAACAGTGATGATTAAATTTAGCCCCGGCGCTAAGGTTCTGGATTATTACATTGGTCAGTATGGCATCAGATATTTCTTAGATAAGGTTGAAAAACCAAGAACTGAAGAAGAGGAAACTGCTGATACCGTGAAGAAAGAACTAACCGAAGAAGAACTTGCCGCATTAGACACTATGATCTATGAAACGGCTGATGTAATGCCGCAATACCCCGGAGGAAAGCAATCTATGCTGGAGTTTTTATCAAAGAATGTGCGCTATCCTGCTCAGGCAAAGAAACTTGATATTAAGGGTTTTGTTTTGGTTAACGCCATAATTGAAAAGGATGGCAGCATAAAATATGTTAAGATTAGAAAAGACATTGGTGGCGGCTGTGGTGAGGAAGCAACTCGAGTGGTTATGCAAATGCCAAGTTGGACACCGGGAGAGCATAAAGGAGAACCCGTGCGGGTCTCGGTTCCTATTTCGGTGAGTTTTATGCCTAAGAAGTAATTAGAGTTTAATAACCTTTCGGTTCACTGTTTTGTTGCCGCTTTGCACTTGCAAAAAATAAACTCCAGCAGTACATTCCGAAATATCTAACAGCCCTAATGAAGTGCCTGTAAACAAATTCTGTATAAGCACTCTTCCGGTAATGTCACGCATTATCACATCAAATGATTGATTCGTTGACGACATCAACTCCAAATGAAGTACCTGATTAACCGGGTTAGGGTAAATGTTTACAATCAGTTCATCTGCACGAGGCAAATTGATTGAAGAATAATTCACAGAGGTGGTATCATAAATACGCATACCACCTCGGTTCATTCCAATTAATAATTCTACAGAACCATCATTATTAATATCCCGCGTACTAATGGTCGAGTATGAACCTGTTTTGATACTGCTGTAATTTTTTGTAACCAGATTAAAAGCACCACTCAAATTAGTCATTACATTATCGTATAAATGCAAATCACCGTCACGATTACCTACTAACAGAACCGGCTCGTTGTAATCAGGTAATGTGGTCAAAAATGGTACGCTGAATCCTTGTATAAATTCACCGGACACATTCACTTGACCGAAATTGTTCGTGGTTGCTACAGAAAAATCAGGATTAGTTAGAGTACCATTATTTTGATAGTAAGAAATTTTACCATCTAATCTTCCTATCAAAAGATCAGGAAGGTTGTCCTGGTTCACATCTACTATTTGCGGTGCACTATAAGCACCTATATCAATATTAAAATAGTTAGCTTGTTGCAATTGGAATAGGGCCGGAGCTCCGCTGCTTGCATTATTCTTGTAATAAATTAATGTGCCGTCATCACTGCCGAGTAACATATCCAAATCGCCATCACCATCCAAATCGCCAAAGGCTGGATGCAACGACTGCTTTTGTAAAGTAGATAGGTTTAGATAATTGAGTTTATTGAGCTTAAACCGGGGTTTGTTGACAGTACCAATATTCTGATATGTAGCTATCTGTGAATAAGCACTGTAGTAATAATCATTGCTGATGAGTATATCCGTCAAGCCGTCATTATTGAAGTCAAAAAAAACAGGCTTGCCTTTATCTCCTAAGTCAACCATATCCCTAACCAAAAACGAATCGCTGATGAACTGAAAGGTACCAACGGTATTGGTGCCAATGTTCCGATAATACCAAGAACAGGAATTTAGGTTACTGCCGGTTTCGGTATTAGGCGCAAATATTAAATCTTGCAAACCATCATTGTTCAAATCCAAACGATAAGAAGCCGGATAATATGGTACAATAGCAGGAGTGTTATAAGATGGAAACAATGTGTCCTGCCAAACCAGCAAGGCATCGCTTGTTGTTCCACCATTAACGAGGTAACATATTTCTTTGAAGGATATATCTCCCAAAAAAATGTCAACCAAACCATCACCCGTATTATCGAAAGCTAAAGAAGTAGATCCAGAATGTCGCGTTGCTATATTTATGTCTGCATCAGCGATTCCAAATGGGCATGGCTGATTCAACCACTTGGCATTGGCATTGGCAGGTTCATATATTTTACCCCAACACTGATCTGCTTTAATAAACTGTAAACTATCACAACCCCAGGCACTCTCTTGAGAAGTATTTTCAAAGTACCATATATATCCCCCATTCGGATCAAAGGTTAATACATCAATATCGCCATCGCTGTTTACATCAACAAAAGCTGGAATGTCTATGGCAGTAACCAACAGATTAATGGGTTGTGGTGTTGCATTATAGCGTAGCAATTCTTTGGCAAGCGTAAATTTCAACATATTATTATCGTAATAACCTTTATATGCTTTAATACCCAGGGCAGTATGTGTAAATAAATCGGATACACCATCACAATTATAATCAAGAAGCAAAGCCCAGTTATTAATAACTGGAAAATGAACAGCAAACTGCGGAGCAAAAACATAATCACTCACGTTGGGCGTACCGTTGTTGACAAAGGTGAGTAATGAATTGCCGCTGCGGTCAAAAATCACTAAGTCTTTAACTCCATCATTATTCAAATCAGCAGCTGAAAACTGAGGGGCATTTAATCCCCCAACCCATGCATGTTTCAGCGAATCGTTTCCCCTATAAACCGGAATGGAATAATTAGGTCCGTACTGTGCTGAAGCCTGAACCGTTATCAGAAGAAAAAATAAACCGATTGATTTGCTGAATGACATATAAAGTAGATTTTAGAACGGATAGCCAATAGCTAAATTATAAATTATCAGGCCACGAAAAGTTTTCCAAGAATCAATTTGTGGCGAATTGAAAATCCACGTAGAGCCAAAACGGTATGCAATCGGGTCGCGAATGGGGACAGCCATATCCAAGCGAAATATGAAAAAGCTGAAATCAAGTCGTAGTCCAAAACCGGAACCAATAGCAATTTCTTTATAAAACCTTCTGAAATCAAAATTGCCATTAGGTTGGTTGTCCTTTTTCTTAACCGACCATATATTTCCGGCATCTGTAAACAATGCACCTTTTAATAAACCAAATATTCCAAAACGATATTCCAGATTAGCTTCCAACTTCATCTCCGAAGTCTGATTCACGAACACTCTGGTTACTGTATCGCTCTGTTCGTAAATATTGTATGAACCCGGACCTAAGTATCTTATACGCCATGCTCGAATATCGTTTGTTCCACCGGTATAATATTGTTTGATGAAAGGAATAGATGCCTTTGAATTCCAAAAATGAAAACCGACACCGCCAAAGCCCCGAATCACAAGCGTTCTGTTTTCGCCAAATTTAATGTACCGCCTGATGTCGTAATCCGTTTTTACGAAATTTGAGTAAGGGCTTCCTGCTATTCGAATAATGCCATCATCATCGGAAGATTTAATGGCCAGTATTGATTGCACGGCTTTAACAGTAAAGCCCGATGTCTCTATATATGCTTTAAAGTATGTGAAAGACTTGCTGTTATCTTCGGTCTGATTGGAATACGTGAATATATAATTTGCCCCGCTGATAATTTGGTTCTGAAAGCTGAGTTTCAATTGCGGATCACGGTCGAGCTGCTCGCGAAATGCATCGTTTAGTGGCAGCGATTGCAAAACCGTAAGAGTCAATGGATTCAGCTGATGTCGCTTAGTAATACTTTCACGCCAATCATAACCAAACGAAAAGTTGTATGATCCCAGACGATATACACCGGAACGCAACTGGTAGTTTAAGCTCAGTGTAAGTCTGGTTTTTGCATTAAAGTATGGAGAAATTTTACCTCTGAAAAATGGGGAATAGAATTTGGGAAATGTTGCATTAAACTGCAAGCTCCCATCTATTATCGGGTTACCTGTTGACAACAAAGGTATCTCCGTACCCGCGTTGATAGAAAAATCCAACTTGTTGGCCCTGCGCAGCCAGTTCTGGTTTTTGTAATAAAAACGAACCAGTGAGCCAACACTCGACTCCACGTTGTTCCCTTCCAGTTCGCCACCCACCACGCGTCGTTTGCCGGGTGTAAGACGAATCACACAATCCAGAGAATCTTTACCAACTTCATTAAAACGAATATTGATGAATTTAAAAACACCTAAATCAGTTATACGGCTGTTCGTATAGTTATAATCTTTTCTGGAAAATAACTGACCGCTCTGCATAAATATTACACCGCGGATAATATCATTCATCACACGCATAGAATCGTAGTGAAAATAATAGGCGTCATAATTCACTTTGAAAGGAGAAGGGTCAGTTCGAATGGCATTGAAATCGGAATAGATATTAAATCTGCGTAAGTAGTATCGTTTTGTATTTCCACGCAGCGTGTCTTCAACAACACGCATATACAACTTCACTTTATTATATCCCGCTGATGTGTCTGCATCAAATTTAATGGCGGAAGCATTAAACTTAAAGAAGCCGGCATTCATCAGCGCACTTTCAATGCGCTTATTTTCCTGATTGATTAGGTCGAGAGATAATGGACTGCCACGTTTGATTAATGTACCATCAATATAACGTATGATATATCCGCTTAAAACATTGCCACTGCGTTCAATAATTACAGTATCAATGAGAAATAATTTTCCGGTAACGACATTATAGGTAACACTTGTCTTGCGGCGCGCAACTTTAGCTCTATAGTTTACTTCGGCATTCAGAAATCCTTTATTCACCAAATAATCCTGCATCTGACTGGAAGAATAATCGGCAAGCAGGGAATCATAAATAACGGGTGCTTCACCAAGGTTGTCCATTATCCACTTCTTGGTGCCGTTAATCTTTCCTCTGTTAGCCATATTATAGATCATCAGATTAACCTTAAGTGTACTGAGCGTTTTTCTGTTTGGTTTCTGCTTGATGAGTAAAGCGAGCTCAGATGCAAGTTGATTTCTATCTTCCAGTTCGCTCTTGATTTTGTCCACCGAATAACGAGTAGAGATATAGACGTTGTTCTTCTTTAACAATACTTTACCAGGGGGCAACTTTCGCACTGCACTACACGAGGATAATACAACAGCGAATGTGAATAGGTAAAAGATGAATAATATTGCGTAACGGCCTTTCAGTACAATGCTCTCTAAGTCTCTCGAAAAATACATGAATTCACTAAAAGCAAAGAAAAGCAGAGAACAGGAACAGGCTTATGTCATTGAGGGAGAGAAGATAACAGCTGAGCTGTTGAAATCGGGAATAGTACCCAAACGCCTTTTGTGTACACAAGATTGGTACAACACGCATACTGACGAGGTAAAAAAATATTTATCCTCAGTCACTATCTTGAAAGACTTTGAACTGGAAAAACTAAGTGAACATAAAAGCGCTCCTCAGGTAATGGCAGTTGTTCCACAGACTATTCATACACAAACTCTCAGCAACAATAAGCTGATGCTGGCATTAGACGGCATTCAGGATCCGGGTAATATGGGCACCATACTCCGCAGCGCCGACTGGTTTGGTATAACACATGTTTTTGTTTCTGAGAATTGTGTTGATATACACAATTCAAAGGTTATACAAGCCGCCATGGGATCGATTTTTAGAGTACGAGTTATGGAGACCAATCTTCTTGAATTATTTCAAAGTCATCAGCATATTCCGGTGATAGCAGCCGATATGCATGGCGAATCGGTACATCACGTTAATAAAAGTGTCCCCTGCTTTTTATTGATAGGAAACGAAGGACGTGGCATCTCACCTGAACTTAAACCTATTGTGAAAAAATTTGTATGCATACCCGGTCACGGCAAGGCAGAATCTTTGAATGCAGCCGTTGCCGCTTCCATACTTCTCTCACATTGGACGGCATCGTCAAATTAATTTGATATTTGCGGCTTAATTTTTTTCTATGCAAGCTATTGCAGGCACACATTTTCAACTTCCCCAACAAACTTCATTTTATAAAGGAAAAGTCCGTGACGTATACAGCCTCGGCAGCGATAAACTGTTGATGATTGCAACAGACCGCATCTCGGCTTTTGATGTGGTGCTGCCTCGTGCCATTCCCTTTAAAGGACAGGTGCTGAATCTGATTGCTGCAGAGTTTTTAGAAAAAACAAAAGACATCGTACGCAACTGGGTACTCGATGTTCCCCACCCGAATGTGACTATCGGTTACCGTTGCCAACCTTTAAAAGTAGAGATGGTTATCAGAGGCTATTTAGCCGGACACGCAGCACGTGTGTATGCTTCAGGAAAGCGTAGTATTTGTGGTGTGTCCTTACCAGATGATTTGAAAGAAAACGATAAGTTACCCGAACCCATTATCACACCAACTACCAAAGCATCCGAAGGACACGACCAAGACATTTCCAAAGAAGATATCATTCTTCAGTATATTGTCAGTAAAGAGCATTACGAGCAGTTGGAAAATTACACTAGGCAATTGTACAAACGCGGAAGTGATATTGCCGCTTCAAGAGGTTTGATACTGGTGGACACAAAGTATGAGTTTGGATTATACCAGGATGAAATTGTATTGATGGACGAAATACATACCCCCGATTCTTCTAGATATTTTTACGCAGATACATACGAAGAACTACAACTGAAAGGTGAGCCTCAACGACAACTGTCCAAAGAGTTTGTGAGACAATGGCTTATAGAAAATGGATTTATGGGGAAGCCCGGACAACAAGTACCTGAAATGAGCGATGCCTTTGTGAACAGTATAACCGACCGTTACATTGAACTATACGAAAAAATAACCGGTAAACATTTTCACCGGAACGAAGAAAGTTTATCACTTTCACATATAGAGACAGTTATTCTTGAAAATTTAAAAAACACGCCTTGAGTCTTTCCTCGCTTTCTCCTAAGCGACGTTCCCTTTTTTATCTTCATTTCTCTGTATTTCTCTGGGGCTTCACGGGAATATTTGGTAAAGTGATTTCATTGAATGCCACAATGATTGTCTGGTATCGTTTAATGATTACAGTCATCATGTTATTTCTCATCTCAAAAGTGATGAAAAAACATGAACGCATTTCTTGGAAGCAATTTGGACAACTGGCCTATGTTGGTTTTTGGGTATGTATGCACTGGTTGCTTTTTTATGCAGCCATAAAATATTCTAATGCATCAGTCGGTATCAGTTGTATTTCAACTGTAGCCGTATTCACTGCTTTTCTGGAACCTATCATGACCGGTAAAAGATTCAGTGCAGTAAACCTCATCCTGGCTTTAAGTGCCGCTATTGGTATGTATATGATATACCATGTTCAGGAGTTTTATAAAACTGGAGTGCTGCTTGGGCTTGCTGCTGCAGCGTTGAGTTCATACTTCACCTTGTTAAATGCCAAATTGATTCATGTGCATAATTCGGAGACAGTAACTTTTTATGAACTGCTCAGTGCTTTTCTGATTTTGTCATTTCTGTTTCCAGCATATATGCTGTTCAGCAGAGAAACTGTATTTCAAATTCCGGATGCAAAAGATTTGATCTTGCTCTTTGTTTTTAGTTTGTTCTGCACGGTCATTCCGTTTAATCTGGCTACCAAAGCACTTAAACATGTATCTGCATTTACGGCCAATCTCAGTGTAAACTTAGAGCCAGTCTACGGCATCATCGCAGCTATCATTCTGCTGAACGAGCAAAAAGAGTTGAACCTTAACTTTTATATAGGTTCTTCTCTGATATTATTATCAGTAATTATATACGGTATTATTAACGGAAGACAATACCTGAAACTTAAGCGCAGCAAGAATTAAACAGAATATCCACAAGCTAATACTGCGGCATTTTTCACTCATCAATAACCATTACTTTTGCGCGCAACTAAAAAAAACGTATGCCTACAAAAGTGCCTTCTGTTTTATTGCTCGAAGACGGAACCTGTTATGAAGGATTTGCTGCAGGAAAAATTGGTACTACCACCGGTGAAGTTTGCTTCAACACCGGAATGACCGGATATCAGGAAATTTTTACCGATCCTTCTTATTTTGGTCAGATATTGGTTACAACCCATGTACATATTGGCAACTACGGCATTAGACAGGAAGATGTGGAATCGGAACATATCAAAATTGCCGGACTCGTTACCAAAAGTTTCAACATTAACTACTCACGCAAACTTGCCGAACAAAATATTGAAGACTACTTTCTGAACGAAAACAAAGTAGCTATTAGTGGCATTGATACACGTGCTGTGGTGCGCCATATCCGTGACAAAGGTGCCATGAATGCCATCATCAGTTCTGAGACCACTGACATCAACTTGCTGAAAGAAAAACTTGCACAAGTACCATCTATGAAAGGACTTGAACTTTCTTCTAAAGTAAGCACCACACAGCCATACACTATAGGTAAGGAAGATGCTTCTGTGCGTATTGCTGTGCTCGATTTGGGTGTGAAGAAAAACATACTCCGCTGTTTTGAAGAGCGCGGTTGCTTATTAAAGGTTTTTCCTGCACGCACTTCATTGGATGAAATGGCAAAATTTAATCCTCATGGATATTTTATTTCCAATGGCCCAGGTGATCCTTCGGCTATGGACTATGCCATCACTACGGTTCGCAGCATCATAGATCGCAATATGGCCGTGTTTGGAATTTGTCTGGGACATCAGTTACTTGCCTTAGCTAATGGTATTAGCACCTATAAAATGCACAACGGCCACCGCGGAATCAATCATCCGGTTAAAAACATAATTACCGGTGGATGCGAAATCACCTCACAGAATCATGGCTTTGGTGTGGATGCAGATTCTATTCGCAAAAACGATCATGTAGAAGTAACACACATCAACCTGAACGATAATAGCATTGAAGGTATCCGCATCAAAAACAAAAATGCCTTTTCTGTGCAGTATCATCCCGAGTCAAGCCCCGGTCCGCACGACTCGCGGTATCTCTTCGATCAATTTATTCAAGTCATAAAAAATTAACATCCGCATATGAGCATCATCACCGACATACACGCGCGTCAGATTCTGGATTCACGCGGCAACCCTACTGTTGAAGCAGAAGTATATACCTCTAACGGAATAGTTGGCCGTGCCGCTGTTCCATCCGGAGCCAGCACAGGCAAACACGAAGCAGCAGAACTGCGCGATGGCGATAAAAAACAATTCCTAGGCAAGGGTGTATTAAAAGCTGTGTACAATGTCAATAACGTGATAGCCCCTGAACTAGTGGGTTATAGTGTTTTTGACCAACACGACGTGGATTATTCTATGATGGATATTGACGGTACACCCAACAAATCGAAATTGGGTGCCAATGCCATTCTTGCAGTTTCCTTAGCTACTGCCAAGGCTGCTTCGTCAGAAGCAGGACTGCCCTTATATAAATATTTAGGTGGTGTTAACGCACGCACTTTACCTGTTCCATTAATGAATATCCTGAACGGTGGTGCACACGCCGATAACAAAATAGATTTTCAGGAATTTATGATTATGCCCCTTGGCGCCGATACCTTCAGTGAGGCTATGCAAATGGGTGTCAGCACTTTTCATCATTTAAAGAATGTATTGAAGAAAAAAGGTTACAGCACCAACGTAGGTGATGAAGGAGGCTTTGCCCCCGAAATTCAATCGAACGAGGAAGCCATCGAAACCGTTTTGATGGCCATTGAAGCGGCCGGATACAAAGCGGGTAAAGACATATTTATTGCAATGGATGCTGCCGTGTCTGAGTTGTATGACGAAAAGAGCAAGAAATATATTTTCAAAAAATCAGATGGCCGTAAACTTCTCAGCGAGCAGATGGTGGAGTTTTGGATAAACTGGTGTAAGAAATATCCTATCGTTTCTATTGAAGATGGTTTGGCCGAAGACGACTGGAAAGGATGGAAACTGCTTACCGAGAAGCTGGGCAACCGCGTTCAACTGGTGGGTGATGATTTGTTTGTCACAAATGTAGATCGTTTACAAAAAGGAATTGACGAAAATGTGGGCAACTCTATTCTGATTAAGGTAAATCAGATTGGTACACTGACCGAAACCATAGAAGCCGTTCAGTTAGCCACACGCAACAGCTACACTAGTATTATGAGTCATCGTAGCGGGGAAACTGAAGACACCACCATTGCAGACCTTGCAGTCGCTTTAGGATGTGGGCAAATCAAAACCGGATCGGCTTCACGCTCCGACAGAATAGCAAAATACAATCAGCTACTTCGCATAGAAGAAGAATTGGACGGTGCAGCCTCATACCCCGGTTTGTCTTTTAAGTACCTGCCTTAATTTTAATCGAAGTAAATAATATACACCACAGCACGGTCGTGGGGATTTTAATGCCCTATCATCAGTTTGCAATCAATGATGCATTGGTAGCATTGCATTTGTAATTATGGCTAAAAAGTCACGTTTAAAAAGAATCATCAAAGTTATTCGCACAGGTCGCATACCGGAGTTTGTGCGCAACCGTTACTTCATCAGTTCTGCTGTATTTGTAGGGTGGATGATGTTTTTCGATAGCAACAATATGATCGCACAGATACAGCTACGTTACGAAATATGGAAGCTCAACCAAAAGATTGCATATTACAGCGAAGAGCTGGCTACCATTAAACTGCAACGCGAACAACTATTACAAAGCACCGCATCGCTCGAAAAATATGCGCGGGAAACATACAAGATGAAGCGTGACAACGAAGATTTGTATCTGATTGTAAAGGAGCAGGAATAGACTCAATTATTTAATTTTCACTTCTCTTTTTTAAAGACAAGAGCTCTTGTTAGATATCTTATGTAAGCATCTTTACATCAATTAGGTAATTTATATATCTGTTATACTCTGTCGCACAGTATTCATTTTTAAAAAATTCAATTATTAATGATAAAGTAGTTGATGCGATGTATTGTTGTATGAATTAATAATTTGTCCCTTCTGTAATAGCCTGAAATATTCTTAAGAATTAAAAACCTCGCATTCGCGGGGTTTAAATTCATTTTCTATTTATAAGAAAGCCTAACGGGTTATCATCAACTTACCATGGCTGATGCTTCCATCAGAACCTAAGTACCGATACTGATAAAAACCTCGAGGTAACAAAGCAATCGAAATACTGTTGCTTGTTCCTGAAATTTGTTGTTGCATCACTATTCTTCCCAGTACATCATACAGGATGATTTGATATGCGTCTGCACGATTATTCAATAAATAAATATTGTCTGTTGCAGGATTTGGAGCAATGATGATATTAGCCCCTGAGGCATCTTGAACAGCGGTGAAGTTGGTATATGTGTTTACAACTGTATTTGTATGTACCGGTTCATTGAAGTCAAAATAAATTGATGCACTGTTGCTAATTACCTCACCAATCTGTGGCGTGCTGATTTTCTTTATTCTGAAGTAGATGTATCCGTGACTCTCTGCTTCGTTAGCGCCACTGTCGGGCAACATAATATTGCTAAACATCCATCGCACAATATGATCCCCTAAAAACTCTAAGGTGTAATTATGGCTGCAAGCAAGCATAGTTAAGCTCAGTGGGTCCAATAAATCGGAAAGCGTATCCATCACATACACATTCACTGCAGGACCTGTTCCGGTATTCTGAAATCGAATCAGATAACTGAACTCATCTTCGGTAAGGGCTATAGCTCCGTTAGCCCCAAGGCCACTTGGGGATACAGACTTATCGTTCGGATCAAAAGAGCCAAAAACAATCGTGTTGATGCAGTTGCTCAGGCAGGCTGAATCGGTAGCCACTCCATTTGAAATAGTTGCTGTAGCGCAGTTTTGAAGTGATGTACCTAAGGCAGTACCAACAGGTGTGTTAAACTGTATCTGGAATACTTGTGATTGATTGGCAACTAGGTTACTATAATTGAAACAAATCACATTACCGGAAATTGAAGACGGAGCAGGACTTGCATTGATATAGTTGAGTGGAGATGGTAAAGTAAGACAGACTGTTCCCTCCGCAGTCATAAAACCGTTGTTGGTAACCGAGACAGAACAATTACCATTAAAGCCCGGCACAGTTCCCCAGATCCAAACATTTGTACATACTTTATAAGCAGAAAAGATATCGTAGGCCATATTCAGCATCTGCGGATAGGTGCCGCCGCTCAGTGTAATGTCATAAGTGTTTGTGCAGTTATTATTTTGATAGGTGGTGTTTGCAGCAAATACCTGATAGGTTGAGGCAGGCGCATAAATACTATAGAACCCCTGATTGTTTGTGATTCCATAATATGTACCCGAACTTCCTGTATTTACGGCACTAACTAAATAATTGATTAAGGGTTGATCTATTCCTATATCATACAAACAGTTGTTATTTGAATCATTATAAAAATAACCGTGGATGAAGCCATAATCAGGACCTGTTTCAATAACATAAGTGAAGATATTGCACTCGCCATTGCTGTTGCTGACTGAAACGGTATAAGTACCTGCTGTAAGCGAATATATAGAATCTGTAGTTGCACCATTGCTCCAGGTATAAGACAATATATCCGTGGTGCCGCTGCTATTTAAAAAGATGTATCCGTCAGCGATACCTGTGCTACTTTCATTATGTGTGGTGGCAGTAACATTAAGACCGGAAATTGGGGTAGTACTGATGTTAACCCATGTAGACTGTATGCATCCACTGGCATCTTGAACCACTAAATCGAATGTACCGGGACAAAGATTAGTGAAGATGCTATCAGGTACAATCACTCCATCGATCATAAATGTTAAAGGAAATTGTGGATTGCCATCTACAACTGCTATAGCTGAACCTGTGCATCCACCACATACAGAGTTGTTTGAATTTACAGATAGTCCAAATGCCGCTGTATTTTGAAGCGTGATGCTTTGTGATTGTGTACAACCGTTTGCATCAAGCACAGTAACACTATAATTTCCTGCGCATAAATTACCGATTTGAGGCTCGCCGGTTACACCATTAGACCAGGTGTAAAAATAGGGAGGAACTCCTCCGTTAACGAGTGTCCATACGTTACCGTTGCATGATGAGCAATCAATAGGTGGAGTTCCTCCAATAGTCTGAACTAAAATCGGATTGGTATTTACGACTTGGGAGGTAACCGCTGTTTGGCAGCCCATTGCATCAATGATTTGAACAGTATATAAGCCGGGACATAAGTTTGCAATTGACTGAGTGTTAGCTCCGGTATTCCATATATAGGTGTATGGTTGCACACCTCCTGTACCAATCGCTGTCATTATGTTATTACACGTATCGGTGCAATTCACATTTGTTACATTCATACTCTGCACATTTAATGGTGGAGGACCATACATCCAGAATTCAACTGTGTCGCTGCAAGAATTAATATCGTCCGTAACTATTACATAATATGTGCCCGGACATAAATCAGTTACTTGGTTACTGCCGTTCTGGTTACCAAGAGGCACATAATTGGCGGATGTGAAGTTATAAGCAAAGACACCACTACCACCTGTTACATCAACGCTAACAAATCCATCGCAACTGCTAAAACAACTGTTTAATATAGTGTTAGTTGAAATGTTTAGATTACCACATTGTGCAAGTGTCAGTTTAATTCCAAAAAAAGAAAAACTGATAATGAGGAGTAAAGTATTTTTCATAATGTATCAGGATTTAGGATTGATTATTAATACGGCAATTTGCTTCTATTGGATAGTTAAAGTTGAATAAAAGAACTAAAATGAAGTTAATTAATTTCTTGTAAAGATCTGTGTTGCTTGGACCTTCAAAAAAACTAAATGACCTAATGACTAAAAGGTCTTCTCTTCACAACCCCACCTTTAATATCCGTTACCGTGTGTTCGGTGATAAATGCATTGGCATCGAGCTTTTCGATAATGGTCTTCAGCTTGGATACTTCCAATCGTGTAACCACACAAAAGATAATATCCAACTGATAATCTGCTGGATTGCTGCCGGGAGTTCGTGTTGTATATCCACGTTCACCTTTATAAATGGTAACGCCACGGCCCATTACATCAATAATTGCACGGCGTATTTCATCGGGCTTACTTGAGATAATGGTAACGCCTTTATATTCTTCAATGCCGTGTATGATAAAGTCAACAGTTTTGGAGGCTACGATGTAGGTGAGTATGGAATAAAGTGCTTTCTCAAAGCTTAACACAAAAATGGCAATAGCAAAGATGATGATGTTGATGAAGAGGATGATGTCGCCAATGGATAAAACATTACGGCGACTAAGGTCTAATGCCAATACCTCTGTACCATCAATAACTCCTCCGCCTCTAATTGCCAGTCCAATTCCTGTACCCAGAAAGAAGCCTCCGAAAACAGCTATCAGCAATTTATCGTGCGTGATAACCGGATAGGGAATAAAATAGGTGCAAAGAGCTAAGGCAGTAATGCCGATAAATGTTTTGATGGTGAAAAGCAGCGAAAGTTGCTTGTAACCTAAATAAAGAAAAGGTATGTTATAAAGGAAGATTAAGACAGACAAAGGAATACCGGTACCAATTGATGTTAATATACTGATACCGGTAATGCCGCCATCGGTAAATTCATTGGGTAATAAAAAGCCTTTGAGTCCGAGACCTGCCGCTAACACACCACATAATATGAGTATGTAATCGCGCGAAAAATCATATAGTCTATAGAATCCTTTCATTGATGCAGGCAAAAATGGTAGAATGCCGTTACTACAAGCTGAAATATGCTCCACAAGGTTCTTAGTTGTTGTGTAGTATTAGGTACGAGTGGGTAAAATACAATTGATGTTTGGATTATCGTTTCAAAAAATCATCGAGCATCATTGCTATCATTGCACCCAATATGACACCTGAGCGCGAAGAAAAAATTAAACGTGTGCTTGCTCACCGTCAACCGGATTTAACACTCGTATTTGAGAATGTATGGGACCCGCATAACATCTCTGCAGTTTTACGCACAGCTGATGCTGTTGGTGTAATGGAAGTGTATGTGCTATATACGCAGAATGTTAAAAGCACCAAGTTGGGTCGTCGCAGTTCATCGAGCGCCAAGAAATGGATTACACCACAATATTTTTATGATGTAGAGGAATGTGTGAAGGCAGTGCGTAGTAAATACAATAAACTCTATGCAACACATCTTGCAACCGACTCCAGGTCACTTTATGATTTGGATTTAACAGATAGTGTAGCTCTGATATTTGGTAACGAAAGCGAAGGCATCAGTAAGGAACTTGCAGCACACTGCGACGGTAACTTTATTATTCCGATGCACGGAATGGTGCAAAGCCTGAATATTTCAGTAGCCTGTGCAGTGAGTTTATACGAAGCACAAAGGCAGCGTAGCTTGAAAGGATTTTACAACTCAGCCCGGATTCCTGAAGGGCAAATGCAACAACTCACCGAAGAGTGGATGCAGAAATAATTATTGATAGTTTTTCATAAGACCATCTACTACCCTACTCACTGCAGGACAAATAAATGTGTTGTGATAGGTGATGCTGAGTTTTTGATAAATATTGCGTTGATGAGTATGGGGATAATTTCTGCAGGCATTGGGACGGCTTTCATACACACTGCAATAATTATCACTGCCAAGAAAAGGACACGGCATTTTCTTAAATACATAATCGTGGTCTTCATCAATTCGTAAATAAGTTTCGGTAAATATTCCGGGTTTCATCCTTTGATGTTGTGCCAGCCGTTCAATGTCTTTGTCTTTAAGCATAGGTCCGGTAGTGCTGCAGCAGTTAGCACATTGCAAACAATCAATTTCATCAAATGCTTCTTCGTGAAGTTGTTGTGTTACCTCATCTAGGTCCGTTGGTTTCAAACGACGCAGTTTCTCGAAGAATCGTTTTATATCTTTTTTCTTTTTTAAAGACTGCTCTATGATGGTTTTGTATGCAATGTGCATCATTCATATTTTCGTTGATGTGAGAAGTTTCTCCATTTCTCTATGGCTTCGTGCATGTCTTTGGGTAGCGGAGTTTCAAAGTAATAATTCTTGCCATCTCGGGGGTGTTCGAATCCCAATGAAGCAGCGTGCAGGGCATGGCGAGGCAATAGTTCAAAACAATTTTCTACATACTGCTTGTAGCGTGAATAGATAGTTCCTTTAACAATACGGTCACCACCATAAGTATCATCGTTGAAAATCGGGTGACCAATGTGTTTCATATGAACACGTATCTGATGTGTACGACCTGTTTCCAGTTTACACTCGATTAACGACGTGTAGTTAAAAGACTCTGTTACTTTATAGTGTGTGATGGCTTCTTTACCTTCATCACCTTCCGGATAAACATCCATCATCATCCGTTGCCGTTTGTGGCGACCAATGTTGCCCACTATAGTTCCTTCTTTTTCGTCGAAAGTGCCCCATACTAAGGCTATATATTTTCTGTCTATGGTATGATTAAAAAACTGCTTGGCCAATTTGGTCATAGCTAATTCTGTTTTAGCAATCACCAATAAACCACTTGTGTTCTTGTCTATGCGATGCACTAGTCCCGGACGGTTTTCATTACCTTTCAGATTTGGTAACTGTTGAAAGTGGTAGCTTAAAGCGTTTACCAAAGTGCCGGAATAATTGCCACTGCCCGGATGTACGACTATACCTGCCGGTTTGTTGACTATGATAATGTCATCATCTTCAAATACTATATCAAGCGGAATGTTTTCGGGAGTGAGATCGTAAGTAGCCTTTGGATGAGGCATTAATACTTTAATCTCATCACCGGGTTTTACTTTGTAATTCTGTTTAACAGATTTATCATTAACTGTTATTGAACCTGCATCAGCAGCTTGTTGTACTTTGTTACGTGTTGCGTTAGTTATCTTATTGGTGAGATAAACATCTATGCGTATGGGTTGTTGACCTTTATCCACTACAAATTGATGATGAATAAAAAGTTCATCATCCGCTGATTGAGATATGTCCAGTAATTCCTCTGAATCCGTTTGCTGCATAGCCTGCGCCAAAATTAAACCTTGCATAGCAGAACATTATCTATTTTTCGCCGCCTTCTATATGTCTCGCATGCTTATTCTTCTGTTTCTGATTACTGCTTCTTTTACCGTTCAAGCACAGAATGTTAACTACGCACAGTTCAACACCGACAAGAATTTATCTTTTCAAAAATCACTGAGTACTTCCGACAATAAAGTATTGATCATCTATGGCCGTGAACGCTGGATGGAACTCTGTGATTACTTATACATCTGCATTCACGACAAACCCGATGTTCAAACAAGGGTAATAAAACTGCCCGCTGACAAAAGCAAGACACCGCTTTACTTCAAGGATGCCATTGTAAGCGGTAAAGAAATATGGTTTGTTTTTCTGAACTACATCAAAGTAAATAATACTATTCAGGTTGTGTTGATTCCCTTTGATATAAATAAAGGCTCGCTGCTTCGCGAAAGAGCAATCACCTTGATGCAGACAGAAGCAAACGACTTTTTTAACGGAACACTATATCTTTTCCAGTCACCCGATAAAAATCAACTGGGTGTATTAACTATTTCAGGTTTACTGGAGAGTTATCAAAAGCGATTTACATTGAGCAGCGTAAATCTGAGCAACTCGAGCATCAACTTTACGATGCGCGATATGTTACCTGCCGATGCTCATACATACCAGTTATTAAAACCCCTACTGGACAATGATGGCCATTATTATACGCTTGTAAAACGGTTTAAGCAAGCTGGTTCCGAACTCGATGGAAATAAACCCAATTACTTTTACTTACTCGAGCACTTCGAAAATGATGTAATACGAAGAAGCACTAATCTGATGCCCGATATCGATCAGATAGCCCGGTACCCCGATGCCATAATTACAGACTCTACTCAAATACAGATTGTAATTCCAATTTCTGATACTTCTCTGGTTCACATTCAACAATTAATGCTTCAGAAATACGACATTAAAAGTCATCGGATTACTGATAGAAAACAGCTAGCCATTCTGAACAACGAACCCCACATTAATTCTGCATTTATAAGCGATGTTTTTGTTAACGGTAATCAAACTACTGCTTTCATCAGCGGACAATACCTTGAGGAAGTAAATGGTGCGCGTATGACTCATGCTTTCGATATCATTAAAACATACTCCATCATTATGCATTGTAATGGCGATGATTGTAAAAGCATGTTGCACATCACCCGTAACCGCTTACGAGAGCAACAGAATTATGTTTTTTTTAACAACAACCGCTTAAGTATGGTGAATTATGCTCCTAATTCTAATGATTACTATCTATGGCTTGAAATAAATATGAATGATTTTAAAGCAAGTATCTCTCAAACTTTGCCTTCTTCTGTTTGGAAAAAAAATATACCATACTACTTTTTAAATTGTGCCGAGAAAACCGTGTTGTTGCAATGCGTAGGTACCCGATATACCATTATGTATTTACAGTAATACGCTCTAATACTTTAAAACTGTAATCATACTCGTTCTTCTCATCTGCTTTGTTTCTGCTGGCAGAAATACATTTCCATTCCTCTTGATTCAGCTCAGGAAAAAACACATCGCAGTTACATACTGTATGCACTCGTGTAAGGTATATGCGGTCGGCAAATGAAATCATTTGACGGTACAAAGCAGCACCGCCTATAATCATACATTCCTGCTCGCCGGAATGACGCGCATATTCCAACGCATCATGAATATTCGATTGAACAATAATTCCTTCAGGATTAAAATCGGACTGCGATGTGAGTACGATATTAATACGGTTGGGCAATGCTTTACCGATAGACTCATAAGTATTTCTGCCCATAATGACGTGATGCCCAGTAGTAATTTGCCTGAAATATTTCAAGTCGCTGCTCAAACGCCAAGGCAAATTATTGCTGATTCCTATTCCGTTTTTCTCATCAGCAGCAACGACGATAGAAACAATCATATAGCCACCGGTGCTTTAATTACAGGATGGGGATGGTAGTTTTCCAAAGTAAAATCTTCGTATGTGAAGTCAAAAATATTTTTCACCGCAGGATTGATTTTCATATGTGGTAAAACTTTGAAATCACGACTGAGTAACTCCTGTACCTGCTCCATATGATTGAGATAAATATGTGCATCGCCAAACGTGTGTACAAATTCTCCGGCTTGTAAATCACAAACCTGAGCAATCATCATAGTAAGTAGTGCATACGATGCAATGTTGAAGGGTACTCCAAGGAACACATCGGCACTGCGCTGATATAATTGACAACTCAACTTACCATCAGCAACATAAAACTGAAACAAGGTATGGCAGGGGGGCAATTTCATTTGATCCACATCGGCAACATTCCAAGCACTCACGATCAACCGGCGCGAATCAGGATTAAGTTTGATTTGTTCTATCAATTGCGAAATCTGATCTATACTACTTCCATTTGCCGTTGACCAAGAGCGCCATTGCTTTCCATATACAGGACCTAGTTCGCCACGTTCATCAGCCCATTCATCCCAGATACTTACACCGTTTTCTTTGAGGTACTTAATGTTTGTCTCACCTTTTAAAAACCATAGTAATTCATGGATAACAGATTTAGTATGAATCTTTTTAGTAGTCAGTAATGGAAACCCATGCGCCAGGTTAAAGCGCATCTGATAGCCAAATACACTGATGGTTCCTGTTCCTGTTCTGTCCTGCTTTTTAGTACCGTTATCGATAATATGTTGAAGTAAATCGTGAAACTGTTTCATGATTCAGCCAAATTACACGCATCCGCATTATTCGGCGTTAAAAATTATAAACCAACTGTTTTAAACAAGTAGGATGGATATTTGTCGAAAATACCCTTTAAGTCCATATACCTTGCTCCGTTTATTCATCATCACCATACTAGTCAGTCAATCCACACTTTCTTTCGCGCAAAAACTACGGGGTATCGTTGACAACGAGAAACAAGAACCCCTCACCGGCTGTTCGGTTGGGCTATTCAATACCAACAATCAACTTTTGAAAACATCGCTTTCTGATGCCAATGGTTTTTACTATTTTGATTCTCTTCAGGTAACATCTTACAGACTTAAAATTACATACACAGGTTATCAGGAAGCTGATACTGCGTTTACATTAAGTAACCGTCCAATTACTTTTGTTCGCATAACATTAAAACAAAAGGTATATGAACTGCAGAACACAGTGATAAAAGAATATGTTAATCCGGTGAAAAATCAGGGTGATACTACTTCCATTAAAGCAGATGGTTTTAAAACAAATCCTGATGCCAATGCCGACGATCTGGTAACCAAAATGCCGGGTATCAATACTCAAGATGGAAAAGTACAGGCACAGGGAGAAGATGTGAAACAAGTGCTTGTTGACGGTAAACCGTTTTTAGGAGGCAGCGACCCAAATGCTGTTTTGAAAAATATTCCAGCCGACCTGATTGATATGGTTCAGGTATTTGACCGTAAAAGTGATCAAAGCTTGTTTACCGGAGTAGATGATGGTAATTCATCAAAGACTATTAACATCATAACCAAAGCTGCTTTTAAAAATGGAACCTTTGGTCGTGTGTATGGAGGTGTGGGAAACGATAACCGATATAAGGCTGGTGCAGTAATCAACGATTTCAATAAAGACCGTCGTCTGACTGTGTTGTTTCAAATGAATAACATTAACGAACAAAATTTTTCTATGGAAGACCTAAGTTCATTAACTGGCTCATCTATGATGCAAGCTGGGGGAGGTAGTTTTCGTCCGCAGGGAATGGGTATGGGTGGAGGAATGACGCGTGGTCCTATGAGTTTGGGCAATGCTTCCAACTTTATGGTGGATCAATCCAATGGTGTAGCTACAACATATGCAGGTGGTTTTAACTATAGTAACAAGTGGAAGAGCATTGATTTGACGGCCTCTTATTTCTTCAACCAATCAGAAACCAATATGTGGAGCAATTTGAACAGACAATTTATTAGTTCATTTTCATCCGGTTTAAATTACCTGCAAACCGATACATCCGTTACTGACAACATCAACCATAGAGCTTCTTTGCGAGTGGAAGTAACGCTCGATTCATCAAACTCTGTTCTGGTTCAACCACGTTTCAGTTTGCAAAAGAATAGTTACCGAAATCAAGTATTCGGATCCAACATCATTGGTATTGAGCAGGATTTACTCAGCAGCACGGCGAGCAATAACCGCAATAACTATGAAGCCGTCAATATCTCAGTACCTGTATTATTTAAACATTCGTTTAAAAAACCCGGTAGAACTTTTTCGCTGAACCTGAGCCCCACATACAATGTAAACAGTGGCAACAACCTCCAATATTCCGATGTCGTTAATTTGAGCGACAGCAGTTTATCCACTACCTTGAGTCTTTATACGGCACCTACCCGATCATCTTCAAATCTAAACACCAATGCAACATATACTGAAGCACTGAATAGTAAAAATTTTTTAGTGATTTCATATCTCAATAATTTGAATTCAAATCTCCAGCGCCGTCTTGTTTTTAATCGCAGCAACAATCCTTTTAACACAAACCTGATTGATACAACACTAAGCACTGAATTGTTCAACGATTACAATGCACACAGTGGCGCAATAGCCTATCGTTATCAAGAAGATAAATTCAATTTTAGTATTGGAACCAACTATCAATACGCCTATCTAAGCGTATTGCAGAGATTGCCATTTGACACATCAAACTCCTATTCATTCAATAGCATTCTTCCATCAGCGTCGCTTCAGTATAAATTTTCAAAGACTGCCAATCTTCGTATAAATTACCGTACACAAAACAACGCACCCCGCGCGGATCAGCTAACAGATGCCATAAACCTTTCCAACCCGTTGTCACTCACATCGGGCAACTCCTTATTAAAACAGGATTTGCAACACTTCCTATTTGCTCGCTATATGTCTTCCAACACCACAAAAGGCACATCATTTTTTATGATGATGGGAGGCAGCTATTCATCAAACTATATTGCAAACAATCTGCTTGTTGCCACTAACGATACAATCCTTGCCGAAGGCATTGTTCTTTCTAAAGGTGCTCAATACAACAGACCTCAGAACATGAACGCTTTTTACAGCGGACGTTTCTATACCAATTATGGTTTCAGTATCAAAAAGCTGAAGCTGAAAGTAAATACATATGTTAGCGGTTCATACAGCAATACTCCTGGCATTATAAATTCAGATTACAATCAAACCGAGAACCGTGCGCTTAATTTTGGACTTACCATGAGCAGCAATATCTCCGAAAAAATTGATTTTACACTTTCATCAAATGGCAATATGACTGAAGTTGTGAATCAACTGCAGGCACAACTAAACACCACTTACATGATTCAAACAACCAAAATGCGCATGAATATTATGCCCTGGAAAGGATTTGTATTGCAATCGGATATTCAACATCAATATCTGAATGGTTTGAGCACTGTATTCAATACCAGCTTTGTTTTATGGAATGCGGCAGTGGGCTATAAGTTTATGAAAAACAAGGCAGCCGACATTCGCTTTTATGCATTCGATCTTTTAGGCCAGAACAGAAGTATAGCACGTAATGTTAGCGACAGTTATTATGAGGATACAAGAAGTAATGTTTTGACTACTTACTATATGCTCATATTCACATACAGCATTCGCTCATTTAGGATTCAGAAGTAGCTTACTTGATTTTTATACCGGTAGCGAGAATACTGATTTCAACTGAAGGCTCGGTGATTTTTTCTATCTCCTCTTTGCTTAGGCCATCCTGTTTTGCGAAGCGACGTAAATCTTCAACACTGGTTGTGTCCATGTACGCATAGCCATTTACCATTACCGTTTTTCCCACGATAGATTTGGGCATAGTAATTTTTTCGTCAGTACCCACATACACTTCTTTTTCATTACCCGCTTCTAACTTTATCCAGCATCCACGTGAGTGACATACTGAAGTAACCTTACCAATAAATACGGCATCCATATTCGTTTGTAACGGAAATGAACGTTGTAATGAATCCATGCTAACTGCTGTTATAGTAGTGTCATTGAATGCCTCACCAAAAAGATTTGCGTTTTCCAAATCGGTATTGGTCTTAGTAAATGATTCGCATGCGGAAAAAAATGAGGCTATTAATATTAAGGCAAGTGTTTTTTTCATGTGTGTTATAACTACTTTGAATCGTTTTCTCTTTGATGTTTCCAACGACGGTGACTCCATAGCCATGTTTCCGGCTGTTGTTTGATTTGTTCTTCCAGAAGTTGTGTATGCTTTTGCGTGATGTCTCCCTGTTCGGTATCGGCAGGCTCGTTACATACCAGAATAACATCAACTTCATAATAACCACGTTTTATTTTGCGCATGGCAGCAAACACAACAGGATAGTTAAACTTACGCGCCATTTTTTCTGTACCAATAAACACAGGAGTATCCTGATTTAAGAAATTGAGCCAGTAAGCACTTTCGGGTGGTGGTGTTTGGTCGGCAATAAAAGCAGTAGTGGTTAATGTGCCGCGCATTTCAATCATACGACGTAAAATGTCTTTAGCCGGTACGGGTGTTGCGCCAAACTTGGAGCGAATTCTTTTGGTTAGTTTATCGAAATAAATATTTGAAAGAGGCTTATATATTACCTGCAAATTTCCGTCACCGCGTGTGGCAGTAGCAGCACCAAGCCATTCCCAGTTGCCTTGATGTCCCAATGCAACTATGATGCTTCTCTGTTGAGAGAGAATATCGTAATAAAGTTCATAGTTATTGATTCTGCAACGTTTCAACACCTCACTCCGGCGCATGCCCAGTAACTTGAATGTTTCGAGGATTATATCGCATAAATGCCTGTAGTATTTAAAAGCTATTTGGCTAATTTCCTTTTCGCTCTTTTCAGGAAATGAATTGCGCAGATTGGTGAGTGTAACCTGTTTACGATACGCGGCAACATAATAAAGCAGTACAAACATCACATCACTCAATATATACACCAGCGCGAAAGGCATAGCAGCCAGCAGATAAATAAAAGGGAGCGAACAGTAATAGCCTATTGCTTTCATAGTGTGTACTGTTCAAAAATAGTTTTTTTGGTTTATACAGAATTCATTGACCATCTCTGTTTGTGGCTTATTGTGTAATTCAAATAATGCAAAGACTACATTTTATCCATGATTTTTATTCTTAACAATCATTCATAATACGATTAATCTCACTACTCAAACACTCTGTCGAACACGTTTCCCAAATCTTCGTGCAGGTCCTTGACAGAGCCAAAGCCTATCACGTCTTTCAGGACGTTCTCTTCGCTCAGCTCTGAAGCTTTCATTACTTTTTCAAAACCGAACTTATCCTTGATGTCGTAAACCACGCGACGCAGCGTATTTTTGCGCAGGTTGTTTTCAAAAATTTCCAACTGTACCATATCGTCGGGTATAAAAGAATTTACCGTAACTCCCATAGCGGTCATCTCGCGGTTAATCACCGGCTCGCAGTGGTTGACCTCCTGAAATTTTTTCATACGTACGCGTATCAGTTGCATCAGTTCGGTACCATCTTGTATAGGCTTGCCGGTTTTTATTTTTTCTCCCCATCGAAAACCATTTTCATATGAAGCCATAAAATATATTTCGTTGCAGAACACACGCTGCTTCACCATGCGCCGCTCCAGCGTCATACACAGCGAGGTAAACAGTTCTTCTAGTATTTTGAGCGACTGCCGCTGCGCACGCGAAATCTGACGCATAGCCTGCAGGCTTTTGTAGCCGTGTGCCCACATATCCACTTCCGAAAAGTTGAGCCGGTAATGCCAGTGCTCACCAATGATGCTGTGACAGGCCATGCGAATTTTTTCAGGCGGTGTATAGCGCAGTTGCAAGGGTGTGGTAATACCGTATCGGCGCAGCCGCAGTGCCATAGCATCAGCTATGCCGGGCAGGTCGGTGAGTTGCAGTTTGGATAATACCTCGTCAATGTTATCGGGCATAATTTTCACCAGGCCATCGGGCTTTTGCAGATCGGTGGCCAGCTTGGCCAGAAAGGCGTTTGGCGCTATACCTATGGAGCACTTGAGCCAGTCTCCCGCTTCTTTGCGTATGTCGGCTTTTATCTGCAAGGCCAGCTTCTCGGGGTCTTTGTATATCAGCTTGTAGTTGGTCAGGTTCATTACGGCCTCGTCTATGCTTTTAGGAATCACATCGTCGCAGTATTTGCGCAGCACCTTCACAATCTTTTGATGATACTCGCGGTAGCGCGCAGGATGTGTTTCCAGCGGCACCAGATCGGGACAAATTTGCATGGCCTCATTAAGTCTCAGTCCCAGTTTAATGCCGCGCTTTTTAGCTTCTATGGAGGGAGCTATCACACAACCAAACTTGCCGGTATAAACGCATACCCCCACCGGACGACCACGCAGCCAGTAGTTTGCCTGCTGTTCGCAGGAGGCAAAGAAACTGTTCATATCCACAAACAGCACCAGGCCCTGCGGATTTTTATCGAGGTTGTTCTGATTCATAGCACATTCGGCAAGTCGAGCAAAATTACTAAATATTTTAGTGTACTATTAAACATATCAAATATTCAGCATGAAGGTATATTTCCATAAAACATAATTATGCTCAAAATTACTTATGTGCAATGCCATCATACATCAACAGAATGCAGAAATTACTTAGCCGATTTACGCTTAAACCATTTTTCAAACTCTACAGCAAAAAAAACAATAGCGGACAAACCCAGACAGATGAGTATCTCTGAAGCAGAAAGTGACTGTGTACTGAATATGTCCTGTAAAAACGGAATGTATATAACAGCCATTTGCAGGCAGAGGGTAAGCAATACAGCAAACACTAATTGCTTATTGCCAAAAACACCCTGCGAAAACAGAGACTGCGACTCGCTGCGTATGGCCATAGCGTGACCCATTTGTGAAATGCTTAAAACAGTAAACACCATGGTCATCCACTTATCGTTGTGCGTATAAATAGCCCAACCTTGAACTCCGATACATACAGCACCCATAAGAAAACCGCACCATAGAATATGAAAACCAACGCCACCGGAAAATATGCTCTCGCTTGGTTTGCGTGGAGGCTTTTTGAGGATATTTTTTTCCGCAGGCTCTGAAGCAAAAGCCAATCCTGGCAGACCATCGGTAACTAAGTTGATCCAAAGGATATGTATAGGCAGCAACGGTATAGGAAAGCCTATGAGTGGTGCCAGAAATATGGTCCATATCTCGCCGCTATTGCTTGTCATCGTGTATCGTATAAACTTGCGTATGTTGTCAAAAATTCTTCGGCCTTCGCGTACAGCCCTGATAATGGTTGCGAAATTGTCGTCGAGCAAAATCATGTGAGCGGCTTCTTTTGAAACATCGGTGCCGGTAATACCCATAGCAATGCCGATGTTGGCCTGTTTGAGAGCCGGTGCATCATTAACACCATCACCAGTCATGGCTACAAAATGATTTTTACGCTGAAGCATTTTAACAATGTTGAGTTTCTGTTCGGGAGACACGCGGGCAAAAACTTTAATGTAATCCACTTCTTTTTCAAATTCAATATCAGATAAATCAGCTAGTTCCTTGCCTGTAATGACCCTGTCGGTGCTGTGTTTCAGAATGCCGGTTTCAGCAGCAATAGCCCTGGCTGTTACAGGATGATCGCCGGTAATCATAACCGGAGAAATACCTGCTGAGTGACAGTCGGTAATGGCCTGAATAGCCTCGGCACGCGGAGGATCTATCATAGCGACCAGACCAATAAATAGTAAATTATTTTCAAGTGTTTCTTCCGAGATGATGTCAGGTAAAGAATCTGATAAAGAGAGTGCATATGCCAATACACGTTTTCCCTGTAAGGCAAATTTTTCGGTGGTTTGGTTAACCTCGTCAATGTTGCTGCCCGGACATATGTTTAAGACACTTTCAACAGCGCCTTTGGATATAATCAACCACTTGCCATTAAAGGCATAAACTGTGGTCATTCTTTTTCTAACAGAATCAAATGGCAATTCGTGAGCGCGTTTAAAATGGCTTTGCCATTCGTTGTTGTATAGACCACAATTTCGTGTGTACTCTACTAATGCAATTTCAGTAGGGTCACCAATGAGTTGTTTGTTTTCTCGAGTAATCACATCATGGTTCAGTTCCATAGCGAGCAACAGCAACTGCTCGTTAGTGAAATTGCTTATGGATATATCTTCGGGTGTTATCCAGCAATCGGTTACTGTCATTTTGTTTAGAGTAATTGTTCCCGTCTTATCGGAACATATGATAGTAACCGAACCAAGTGTTTCTACTGCAGGCAGTTTTCGGATAAGCGCGTTCTGTGTTACCATTCTTTTTGCGCCTAAGGCTAATGCAATAGTAATAACAGCCGGTAATGCCTCCGGAATGGCAGCCACTGCTACCGATATGGCTGTTAATAGCATAATTACTGGGTCTTCGCCTCGTAACAGCCCTGCACCATATATGAGCACACAAATGAAGATGACAACTATGGATAGTTTTTTACCAAAATCTGCTAATCGCTTCTGAAGTGGTGTTTTGGTTTCTCCTTCCTGAAGTAATTGGGCTATACGACCTATTTCCGTGTTCATTCCGGTGGCTACAACTATCCCCTCGCCTCGACCATAAGTTACAATTGTTGTTTTATAAGCCATATTAAAACGGTCTCCTATAGGTGCACTTTCATCCAAGATGTCCTCAGTATTTTTTTCAACAGCTAGTGATTCACCGGTTAGTGCAGCTTCCTCAATCTTTAAGGCAAAGCTTTCTGTAATCCTTATATCTGCAGGAACCAGCATGCCAGCTTCCAGAATCACTATATCCCCAGGTACCAAGTATGAAGCTGGTAGCTGCATTACATGGCCTCCTCGCCTTACATTTGCATTAAACGAAGTCATCTTTTTCAATGCCTCCATAGCTTTTTCGGCTCGATATTCCTGAACAAAACCTATAACGGCATTAAGCAGAACGATAAACAAAATAACCAGAGCATCTTTAATATCGCCAACTGCAAAGCTTACTATAGCTGCCATTAGCAATATAAATATCATAACATCCTTAAACTGATGAAGCAGTAATATAAAAATGGAAGCTTTCTTTTTTTCAGTCAGCTCATTGAGACCGTATTGATTTAATCGTTCGTTGGCATCAAGTGCATTCAATCCCTTTTTGCTTGTACTAAGCAATTGGCATATTTCGGAAACCGGCAATAAGTGGAAGTTCAACTTGCAACTGTTTTCTCAGGGCTTTAATATACACCCCATAATTGATGCAACCTATGCCGGATTATAAAGATTACTTAAAAGCATTCAAGCCGGTAACATCCATTCCCGTAATCAGCAGATGAATGTCATGTGTACCTTCGTATGTAACTACGCTTTCCAGATTCATCATGTGGCGCATTATGGAATACTCTCCGGTAATACCCATACCGCCGTGTATCTGACGTGCTTCGCGAGCTATGTTGAGAGCAACTTCCACACTATTGCGCTTTGCCATTGATATTTGAGCAGGAGTAGCACGGCCTTCGTTCATTAAGACACCAACACGCCATACCATCAACTGCGACTTGGTGATTTCGGTTATCATTTCAGCCAGTTTCTTTTGTGTTAACTGAAATTGTCCTATCGGTCTATCGAATTGAATACGTTCCTTGGAATAACGCAACGCGGAATCGTAACAATCCATAGCAGCACCAAGAGCACCCCAGGCAATTCCATAACGTGCTGATGATAAACAAGTCAGTGGACCTTTAAGCCCTTTCACTTCGGGAAAGATATTTTCTTTGGGCACCTTCACATTGTCAAATACCAATTCACCTGTAGCAGATGCACGGAGACTCCATTTGCCTTTAGTTTCGGGAGTAGTGAATCCTTTCATTCCACGCTCTACTACTAAACCACGTATGTCGCCGGCTTCGTCTTTGGCCCATACCACAGCAACATCGGCATAGGGAGAATTGGAAATCCACATTTTGGCACCGTTTAAGATCACGTGGTCACCTGCATCTTTAATATTGGTAATCATGCCGGCCGGATTACTTCCATGATCAGGTTCTGTTAACCCAAAGCAACCGAGATATTCGCCGCTTCCCAATTTGGGCAAATATTTTTTGCGTTGTGCTTCGCTGCCGAACTTATAAATGGGATACATCACCAAAGAACCCTGTACAGAAGCCGTTGAACGTACACCACTGTCGCAGCGCTCCAGTTCCTGCATAATAATTCCATAAGAAATATAGTCCAGCCCACCACCACCGTATTCCACTGGAATAGTAGGACCAAACGCTCCTACATCTGCCAGTTCTTTTACAATGTGCTTTGGAAACTCTGCACGTTGTGCATAGTCTTCAATAATGGGGCTAAGGCTCTTTTTAACATATTGTCTAACAGTATCGCGAATCAGCTTATGCTCGTCGGTTAATAGTTCGTCAAGCAGGTAATAATCGGGATGCTGATAAAGGTCTTTGTACATACGTTTGAATTAAAGTGCGGCAAATTTAACAGAATAAGGTTTTTAGGCTTGTAATTGTTTGCATTACATGCGTATTGTTGCATATAATTTCTGATTATGGAAGACAAACTTCAGGTTGGCTGCAAAGGCCTTAGAAAATATGTTTCTGTCGGAGTTTTTGAAGAAGAACAAAAGCTAAAATGTCTGTTGGAATTTAATTGCACCGTAGAGATCGATATTTCAAAAGCCGAATACGAATCAGCACGTACTTTAAACTATGTTAACATCATTGAAGCCATTAATCAAATCTCATCAAAATCATACAAACTTTTAGAGGAAGTAGCAGAAGATATTATTTATCAAATCAGCAGGCAAGGCAACAGTGTTTTATCTGTTGAGTTGGAAATCATTAAAAAAAATCCTGTTCTTCTGAATTACAGTGGTGATGTATTTATCAAAGTAAAAAAATAATTACTTGTTGTTCATCATCAACTTCACCTGATTTACGAATGCTTCGTTAATAGGTTTTCCAAGAGACTGTGCACGTGTCGCTGCTTCAAGCGCTGCCTGATAATTTCCCAGATTGTAATTTACATCAGCACTCACCATATAGGCATCTGCATAGTCCGGTTTAAGTTGTAATGCATAATTAATATCTGTCAACGCTTCCTGATAACGTTTCATAGTAACATATGTGCGCGCACGGTTGGCATATGCTTCGGAATATGAAGGATCGAGTTCAATAACCCGTGCATAATCTTTCAGTGAAGATTCAAATTCACCACGCAGCGCCAAGAGGTTAGCCCGATTACTATGCGCTTTGATGTTATTATCATTCATAGAAAGCACTTTATTAAAATCTTCCAATGCCTCATTGTATTTACCCTGTATACTGTATGCAATGCCTCGGTTCATATAACCGCCTTCGTCATTAGGTCGTAAAGCTATAGCACGGTTGCAATCAACCACAGCAGAGTCTAGCATTCCACGAACACGGTATATATCGGACCGGTTAATTAATGCTTCAGGAAAATCGCGCTGTAATGCAAGTGCTATGTTGAAATGCACATATGCCGAATCAAGCATTTCATTTTTTTGAAAATAAGAACCTAGATTATTATGGGCATTAGGAGCATAATTGTACTTAGAAATTACATCTGTCCAAAGAGCTTTGCTGTTATTCCAAACTTTAACACGCGAAAAAGTCTGATATGAAAAAACAAGAAGCAAAAACGATAAAGTCAATGCAATAGGTCGTTTGATAGATTGTTTAAATTCAATTAAATATTTTACCAGTGCTAACAACAGAATAATTAAACCGGTATATGCCAGATAAGTATATCGTTCGGCGAAAATGGCATTACCAACAGGTAATAATTGCAATATAAGAGCTATGTTCACTAAAAAGATTCCCAACCCACACCAGAACCATTTTTTATTCCTTAATAAAAAGGCGCTGCCTGCAAACAGAAGCAACAAAGCAACAGGTGCAATATAATAAAGCACAGGGTAAGCATCAGCTGTTTTCAGCGGGTAAGGATGAAAAGCAGCCAATTGCGCAGGCAATATAAACTTATAGATGTAACTGAATAAAGCATAAGAAGCAAACAACAATCGATCTGCCCAAGTATAGATGGGAATAAAGTTGATGGCCTCAGATTCTCGCTGTGCTTTGATAGCCAACAAACCAAAAAAGATGGATATAGCAAAGAATGGAATTTTATCGAGGATATTATTTTTCAGGTCTTTACTACCCTTCCAATAATCGAGCAAAAACAAAACAACGGGTAAGGTTACTGCTTGTGCTTTGGATAAGTTAGATAAGAGAAAGAAAATAATGGCTGTGGCATACCAAAGCCATTTTTGTGTTTGGACAGAATTATATTTATAAAATGCCATCATAGCGATAAAATAGAAAAACACATAAAGCACATCTTTTCTTTCCGAAACCCAGGCAACAGATTCAACGTGCATAGGGTGAATAGAGAATAACAATGCCCCTATGAGACTAAACCAAGTTGTTGAGAAAAGTTGTTGAAGTATGAAGTAAAGGAGAATGGCATTGAACACATGTATGATGAATGATGTGCGATGAAAACCTGCAGCATTTTTTTCATACAAATTATAATCAATGGCTAAAGAAAGCATGGCAACAGGATGATAGTTACCCATGACACTGCTTTGTTTGAAATGCTCTGTCCAGTTACCCGAGTTCGTATTCTTTACCAATTCATTGTCGAGTACATACCCATTGTCGTCCCAGTTGGTCCATCCGTTATTGAATGTTGGCCAGTATGCAATTGTAGTAATGATGATGATAAACAGAACATGAATGGGCATCCTTTGCCACCATGCTTTATGGTTGGGTGTGAGTTTTTTAGCTTCTGTTTGTTTATCTTTTTTTCCTTTACTCATGACAACTGAACAAACCTAATGCTTTCCTGAATAATACATTTGATAAACATTACGCATATTAGCACCATGAAAAATTTATTATCTTTTTTATTGCTCATCTACAGCACTTCTGTATTAGCACAATTAAATGGTCCTGAGAGTATAGATTACCATGCTGCCAGTAATCGTTACTTTATATCCAATACCACTTCAGGCGGAAGTATAAAATTCAGAAATCCCGATGGCAGTATAGGAACATTTATTAGTGGCATTTCTCCTGCTCCCTATGGAATTGAAGTTATCGGTGATACACTCTATGCTTGCTGCGGCGGTTTTATTCGTGGATACGATATCAATACATTGCAACAGGTTATTAGTATTAATACCGGAGCAGGTTTTTTAAACGGTATCACACACGATAATAATGGAAACATATTTACTACTGACTTTACGAACAAAAGAATTTATAGGGTTAAATATTTACAAAACACTTCAAACCTTATGGTGAGTGGTTTAACAGCAAGTCCGAATGGAATCATTTACGATGAACCCAACAACCGCTGTGTGTTTGTAAACTGGGGAACAAATGCCAAAATCATGCAATTATCACTCGCCGATTCAACTGTTTCAGTGATACAATCCACTACCTACTCTAATATTGACGGCATTGCCCGTGACAATAACAATAACTATTACATATCAAGTTGGGGGAATAACAGCATTGTGCGTTTTGCCAACAACTTTACAGTTGCACCGGAAGATGTTGCAACCGGAATGAACAAGCCTGCCGACATTTTTTACAACCAGCTTACCGATACGCTCGCTGTTCCAAATAGCGGCAACAATTCAATCACTCTGTT
This sequence comes from uncultured Bifidobacteriaceae bacterium, assembly GCA_964640655.1. Lineage (GTDB taxonomy): Bacteria > Bacteroidota > Bacteroidia > Chitinophagales > UBA10324 > BJGO01. The sequence continues at coordinate 43,258 of CAZXFT010000022.1, forward strand.
GAATTTTGGAGTTGAACCACCCCCTACTGTTACAATCTGTAACGAAGTTCCTCTGCAGGTTTATCCTGATTCCATTTTCTTTAAAACCATAGGTGTCAGCAGTTTTGGAGATTCAGCAATTCACGTCACATTATTCAATTCATCGGAGTATAGTTACGCATATCCTTTGGCTTGGTACGAATTTGTTACGCCTCTACCACCCGGAATAACTGTACACCCTAACTCGCAGGGCTTTAATGTATTTGCATCTGCCTGGAACACTCAGACAAGCGCAGTATCGCAATGCAACATGTATGTTACACAACCCATACCTGATAACTACACTGTTAAGTTTCGTCTCTGGCTAACTAATTTAGATCCCGCACCAGTAGACACTTGCTATTTCACAGATACCTTCTCAGTTGTGCTGAAGTATCCTGTCATAATGAATACCCATGACCTAAACATGGAAAACAAACTTTTCATATCACAACAAGGGGGTACCTATACTTTGGTTTCTAACCTGAATATGAATCAAGTTGTCATTTCAGACTTAACAGGAAGAACAATTCAATCCTACAACCTGGACAACAACAACATTACTTTTAATCTGCATAATGTTGCAACAGGTGTATACTTCGTACAAGCATATAACCTATCCGGCAAACCTTTGGGTAATCCGATAAAAATTGTGCGGTAAGATTATTATTATTTTGTGTTAAACAGATTCATCGTGCGTTCCAGCCCGATGGCAGAGAAACTTAAAACAGCCTCACACGATTTTTTTATAAGTTCGGGTAATTGCTTAGACTCATCATCATTCCATTTACCTAACACATAATTAACTTGATTGCCTTTGCTGAAAGTATTGCCAATACCGAAGCGTAATCTAGGGTAATCATCTGACTGTAGCATCTCGGTAATGTGCTTTAACCCATTGTGACCACCATCACTGCCTTTGGCGCGAATACGAATTGTACCATAAGGTAAAGCCAAATCATCAACAAGAACAAGCATATTACTTTTATCAATATCCAGTTTTTGAAGCCAATATCTAACTGCAGCACCGCTGAGGTTCATATACGTTGAAGGTTTTATCAAGTGAATCTGACGACCCTTGTGTTTTACCAATGCATAGTCAGCAAAACGTTCTGTAAAAAAAGATGCACCGGCTTCCTGGGCCAGTGCATCAACGATGTCAAATCCAATATTGTGGCGAGTATGTTGGTATTCAGAGCCTATGTTACCTAAACCGGCTATTAGATACTTCACCCTTCAATATGCTTTGTTATTTCTTAGCGGGAGCTGGAGCAGCTTTGGCTGCAGGAGCAGCGGCAGCGGCAGCAGCTGGAGCAACAGCTTTAGGTTCTTCTTTAACCGTGCGAGGTATAAACACGGCTGCAACAGGTATGCTTGCTGAGTGCATTACTTCCATTCCTTTAATATTGATATCTCCTACGCGGAAAGTTTTACCCAATTCCAAAGATTCCAGATTAAGTTCTAGTGCAGGCACTAAATATTCCGGTGTTGTTTTAACTTTCAGTTTACGAACCTTCACCTGTAATTTACCACCATCACGTACACCTTTTGGAGAGCCTCCAATTATACGAACAGGCAGCTGAACCGTAACTGATTTGCCATCCTGAATAACTAAAAAATCTAAATGTGTTACATCATCGGTAACAGGATCCATTTGAACTTCTTTCACAATTGCACGATAATTGGAACCATCAAGACTAATGTCTGCAAGTTGGAAATCAGGATTGAAAACCAAACTGCGAACTGATGAACTAGGTAATGCGAAGCTCTTGTTGTCTCCGGCTCCATAGAGATTGCACGGTACCATTCCTGCTGTCCTTAATGATGCGGCAGCTTTTTTCCCATTTTCTGTTCTGGCGGTTCCGTTGAGTTGAATTGATTTCATAAAAAATTTAAGTTAGTTGTATGATTGAATTTAATTTATAAAAAGTGATGAGATGGACTTGTGTTCGTACATGTTGCGGATAGACTGTGCAAATAATTCACCTACACTGAGTACTCGTATCTTATGTGAAGGACGTTTCAAAGGAATAGTATTACAAACAACTATCTCACTGAGATGTGATGCTTCAATTTTTTCTATTGCTGATCCAGAAAGAACCGGATGTGTACACAATGCACGAACTGACTTGGCTCCCTTCTCCGTTAATAGTTTTGCGGCGTTGCAAAGCGTGCTGGCTGTGTCAATGATATCGTCAACCAGAATCACATCTTTACCCGTTACTTCACCTATCACAGTCATAGATGCAATTTCGTTGGCACGTTTGCGATGCTTATCACAAATTACCATTTCGCGGCCAAAAAATTGGGCTAAATGACGTGCACGATTAGTGCTACCTACATCAGGTGACGCGAAAATGATATTATCTAAGTTAGGAAGTGAACTGAGATATGGAATGAAGATGGTGTTGCTTTCCAAGTGATCTACCGGAATATCGAAAAAGCCCTGAATCTGAGGTGCATGCAAATCCATAGTCATAATTCTATTGGCACCTGCTGCAACCAAGAGGTTAGCCATTAGTTTGGCAGCAATTGCTACACGTGGTTTATCTTTTCTATCCTGGCGTGCATATCCGAAATATGGAATTACAGCGGTAATATAGGCCGATGAAGCTCTGCGAGCAGAGTCTATAAGTAACAGTAATTCAAGAATGTTTTCTGCTGGTGCGAAAGTGGATTGTATAAAAAACACATAATCGCCTCGTACCGATTCTAATATAACAGGTGAAATCTCACCATCGGCAAAGCGCTGCACTTTGAGATTACCAAGTCCAACACCATATGCCTGTGCAATTTCTTTGGCTAAGTACTCTGAGGAAGTGCCGGAAAAGATGCGTACTAATGATTCCATTTTTCGTTAGGGTGCGCAAAGATATTAAAGTATGCGACTTTGCGAAATAACTCTTAAACATTGAGAATCAGCCCAATGAGCTACTTTTTTTTAGGGTACGAGTTTTTAATGGAATCTAATTCCGATGGCTTATCGTTCTTAGGCTTAGGTTTGGGATCGCCATCTGCACCTCCGGGCTTTTTAGCATCTCCGTTTACTTTTTCATCCGGCTGTTCGATATCAGGACTTGCTGATATAGTATCTGTTTTTAATACCAAACTGTCAGTAACTATTTTTCCGGTTTCCCCTGATGTCTGCTGGGTGGTGGATGAATTTTTGCAAGCAATTAAACTCAAAATCAAAAGACTACTGAACAATAATTTTCTCATTTCTGATGCTTGTTTTTCCGTTGGTTATTCTTAAAAAGTAGATTCCTGGAGTTAGTAGATTAGTATTGAAACCAATCGTGTATGCATAGTTGGCTGCCAATTCTTTATCTGCAAGGTGCTGAACAAGTTTACCGTTAACATCAAAAATATCAATGCTAACCGTTTCATATTCCTGAACCTTAATTTCTAAATTAAAATGGTTAACAACCGGATTAGGATAAACCTTAGTTTCAGCGCTTTGTGCAGAAAGCAGTTCATCTGATACAGGTGCGCCATTTGTTATTTCACAGACGTTATTGCCATACACATTATTACTTCTGGCATAAATTCCGAATACCCAAACGGTAGGTGTTGTTGTAGCAGGACTTCTTGAAACGGCTCCGTAATCTCCCCATCGTTCGTAAGTACTTTGATCAGGTTCCACATCTATATAAGTTAAACCATTTTTAACACTGAGTGGTGTACCAAAATTCATATTGTCATCACATACAATTACTTCTAAGCCCGGGTTTATGGTAGTTGATGCTTTTTCGTACATAAAGAGTACTGTTTTATCTGTTTGCGAATTGGTAAATGGAGCCATTGCCGGATAACCTATATCAACATTCGTTTGACCGTATTTTTTAGTAGTTGCAGAAAGTGGGTTCAGGTTGATTCTAGCATAATAGATACCGTTGTATCCGCTTTGGTAGGATGCTGTGAATGCACAATGTATCATATTGTTTAAAAAGAAAGCATGCTTCATTCTGCAGTCACCTATATCTAAATCCTGACTACTGCTACCCCCCGGTTGTACCGCATTGCTGCCTATCTGAAATGAGCTAACTGATGCAGAGTATCCGTTAATCTGAGGGTTGCTCCCTAAATCATTGGTCAGATCATAGATTTGAATTTTACTGCCACTGCTTGCAGAACGAACACCACAAAGAACTATACCCGGGCCATAATTTCCGGTTAGTCCATAACTACATGGCATCAAGGTGAAACTACCCTGATTTTGATCGTCCTTGATATTGCTCCAATACAGGAAATTAAGAGTACCGCCTGCATATAGTGGCGCTTTAGTCATTTGGAACAAGACAGATTCTTTGAAAAAGTCATTATTGTCAAAGAGGTTTGCAGTTACATACACCTCATTGTTCGATACACCTATGTTCGGATAATCTGCCCAGCGGTTTGCTACACTGTTGCTGATTTTTATTTTATAATAATACCATCCGTCAGCAGGATTGGATGTTTTAGAGAAAAAGCAAAGAATATGTGATGTTGATGCGGTGAAGCCGTGCAGCATCGTTAGAAAAAATCGATCACTACCACTATCATAAATCACTTTGGGATCAAACAAGATACTAGTCATAGAATTATCATTTACAAATGAAGTAAACGATTTGCTGCCTTTCAATTGGCCTGTAGTTGTGTAATATCTGATGTTAGAATTAACTGCTGTTACAATGTTGCCATCTTTTGATACCGCTATACTGTTATCAGGTGGATATGAACCATCAAATACATTGGCATCAAACTGAGCATTTATCTGAATGTTAGCTCTGCTGGATCCTGCAACTTCATCTTCGGTTCTGTATGAGTCAATTAAATGTTTGTCCGGATATGAATTTTTAAGGGCTAAGAGTTCCGGGTCTTTTATACCTTCATCTTCAATTCTTCTGAATTGAAAATTCCAGTCCGGTTCGTCCATGTTTGGTTGTATAAATCCGGAACATTCAATACTCATTAACTGATTGCGAGTTGCGCTGCCGCTTGAGCTATGAGTTGCATTTGGGTCTAAAGTTTTTGAAAATTGTGCCTGTACAGTAAAACTGATAATGCTGATCAGTATGAATGTTGTAATTTTTTTCATCAAGTGCTTATAAATGGTTCGCTAATCTAACTGAATTTTTCATTGACATTGTTTAACAAACGAGCAATCAAAAAATAAGTTTAGGGCATAAAAAAAGCCTGCAAAAGCAGGCTCTTTATGTGTGTGTGTTGGGTACAATTTAATTATTTATTCACTGTAAACTGAGCAGATAGTTTACGATCTCCGATGATAATTCCGGTGAAGTAATTTCCTGATGGCAACTGAGTTACGTCAATATTATAGGTGTTCAAACCTACTGAGGGGGTTAAAACAATTTCTTGAATCACCTGACCTATGCTGTTGTATACAAGCATACGAGCATCCGTACTTGCCGGTGTATAATATTGAACAGTTACACTGTTTATTGCTGGATTAGGAGAAACAGATGTAATGGATGCCTCGTTACCATTTATTACCTGAACAGAGGCATCGGGTTGTACAACAATCTTATAGTAGTCAATGGTGTATGGTTGCTGTACCGGCGTCTGAGTAGCATTAATTATGGCATTTGCAACAACAGAAAACTGAATGGTGTAAATACCACTGCTTCCCGCAGCCGGTGTTCCCGTTATAAGTGCACAGCCTACAGAATCTCCTTCAAAGATTCCGGTTGCAGGATTGGTAACATAAGTGAATGGAACTGATGAAGGGATGGCTGATAATCCGCTGACGCTGGTAATGGTGATGTTTTGTATGGTAACAGCTACAGGAAATCCCCCAAGCTCAGCAACAGTGTCTTTAGGAACTTTGAAGTAAACTGATGAACTATAGGGAATCAACTCATAGGCTACAGGAAGGTTAGTGGCACTATCGGGAATAATTCCGGCACCCCCGCCTTGCGGCCAGGTTGGTGTGCAGTTTTGTGCTTGGACAAAATGAAATGTAAATGCTAATAAAAATGCGAGTAAAAGTTTTTTCATGGATGGTTATGGTTAGTTTGAGTAACTCAAACGTACATAAAAAAAATCAAAAACTTAATTACTTGAGTTGTTTTAAAACAACCCCGGAAAAAGGAGCTATTTCTAGTTGTGTGTCACTTCGTTTTGATCTGAATTTTTTCTGTGTCAAGAAATTGTACCATACACTTTGACCTATCTCAATCATAGGGACGTTAACAGTCTTGTTAGATGAATTGATAATGATTACTATTTTTTCATCGGGTAACGAGCGCTCAAATGAAAATATTCTGTCAATATCACTTGTGTACAGTGTTTTGTATGTACCAGTTTGCAAACATTTGCTGCTATTGCGTAATGCAATCATCTTTTGATAATAAAGCAACAACGTTTGATTTACTTCAACCACATCAGACTTGTTTCTTAATGTTTGATTGGGCAAAAACTGTTCTGGTTTATATTTAATATCAGGCCAGAGCATAGGCTTTCTGCAATCAGGGTCATTGGCTCCCCACATTCCCACCTCATCGCCATAGTATATCATTGGCGCACCGATATATGTCATCTGAAACAACACACACAGTTTTAATTTTTCAAAACTTAGTTCATCTGGTTTTTGAGAATCAAATTCAGGATTGTGCTGCACCTGCGATTTACCAAAATAATCTCCCCAATTGCGGAATGAATATTTGCCCGCATTATAAATCATTGAGCTCAAACGATTGGTATCGTGACTGTCAAACAGGTTCTGCATCACATAACTCACTTGGGGAGCAAAAGTCTGTCGCAATAATTTTAGTCGTTTATCAAATTCCGATGCTTTGACCGCGGTGTTATCGCACATTAAAAACTCGTATGTTGCAAAAGAGAAATTGTAATTCATCACCGCATCAAACTCATCTCCGTTTAAATATGGTTTTAATACTTCAATACTGTCAACGACTTCGGCTGTCAAGTATGCATTAGGATTGATGAGTTTGACCCAGCGACGGTAATCGCGCCAGAAAGGATGCTTTACACAATAGGCTACATCTAATCGCCATCCGTCAACGCCAGAATTTATTCCTCGCTTATCAGGATTCATCCAGCGCTCTGTGCATTTCAATACATACTCTCGAGGACCATTCACAAGGCCTTCTTCGTCTTCATTCAGCTCCGGTAATTGCTTAATACCAAACCATCCTTCATAATCGAAAACCGATTTTTTCTTCTTATCATCGAAGGACTTTATCTGAAACCAGTATTTATAAGTGCTTTCTTTTTGTTTCTTCACCACATCTTTAAAGGGAATACTCTCCTGCCCCATATGATTAAACACTCCATCGAAGATGATGTACATTCCACGTTTATGTACTTCCTCAATCAGTTTCAAAACAAGCTTGTCAGCTGAAGTCCATTTCCAGGTATCCGGATTACTGAATTCTTCACTTGCA
>CAZXFT010000023.1:0-49146 GCA_964640655.1 uncultured Bifidobacteriaceae bacterium
GCCAGAGCGATATAGACGGTAACCTGTTATATTATTTTGATGGGTATCATGTTGTTGGAGCCAATCATCAATTGCTGCCCAACGGGGATAGCCTTAATTGTTGTGAGGCTGATTTTATGAATTTCTATCCTTATGGTCAAACAGTTATTCAAGGAGCTATATCGTTTAGTTTCAATCAAGAACTTGAACTTGATAATCACGTACATTATTTATTGCACAAAACTTATACATCTAATATTAACGGTTATGTGGTAAGTTATAATTTACGAACGACAAGAATAGACATATCTAACAGTCAACCATATTGTAGTTTAAAGGATACTGTAATTTTATACGACACATTAGCGCCGGGTTATTTATCCGCTTGCCGCCATGCCAATGGACGCGATTGGTGGGTTATTCAACAAAGGTTAAACAAAAAAAAATATTTCTCTTTTTTATTAACCCCTAAAGGTCTTGAATTAAAACAGGTAATAAATAAAGGCGGATATGTAAAACAAAAGTTAGGTCAGGTAATGTTTACGCCTGATGGCACAAAATATATTGAGTCGGGCATTTCTGATTTTGTTAATACTTATCACATTAACATATTTGATTTTGACAGATGTACAGGTTTGTTAAGCAATCCGCAACTGATTACATTCGTTGATTCTTCCGGTTCAGTATCTTCATCGGCAGCTGTTAGCGCAAACTCGCGCTATCTGTATGTAGCCAGTCGCTTTAAGGTGTGGCAGTTTGATTTACAAGCTACGGATATATTAGCAAGTAAAACTGTTGTTGCAGAAATCGACACATTTTATCAGCAAATAGGAACTATAAATTGGGGAATGTCTTTTGTATGGATGCAACTTGGTCCTGATAATAAAATATATATATGTGCAGGAATACCGTCATACCTTCACACCATAGACAACCCCGATGAGTCCGGGCTTGCCTGTAGTGTTAATCAACATAGTTTTAGACTGCCGTCATTAAATGCGTATTCTATGCCCAACTTCCCCAACTACCGCCTTGGCCCCATAGACGGCAGCCCCTGCGATACCTTGGGCATAGATAACATTGTAAACATTAACGATAAGCTGGATAACAACACTGAGCCTGTTAAGCTGTACCCCAACCCTGCCACAGATTACATCACTCTCTTTGTGCCGCGCATTACCAAAGCCTGGGAGTTTGCACTCTATGATATTACCGGTAAAGAAGTTTTCAAAAACCAATCGCGTGGTGCTTTTAGAAGCTACAACATTAATCACTTAGCACAAGGGATGTATTTGTGGAAATTGGTTTATGAGGATGGAAAGGTGGAGAATGGGAAGATGGTGAAGCAATGAGGAAGGCATACTCTAATATTCGCAATGTTATTGCCACGCTCAAATCAACGCAGAGATTAACATGGCGGGTACTCGAGACCAAATGGATGAAAAGAGTCAGCGACCTTCCGGATATATTGAATGATGGAAACCTTCGCCGGCTGCCTTTATTAGATGAAAACTTTTATTAATAAAACATCTTAAAAGTTAAACGCTATGCCCTGTGCCAGAGGTAAACTCTTGCCATAGTTGATGGTGTTGGTTTGGCGACGCATATATAATTTCCATGAGTCGCTGCCACTTTCACGTCCGCCGCCTGTTTCTTTTTCGCCGCCAAATGCTCCGCCTATTTCGGCTCCGCTGGTTCCAATATTCACATTGGCAATGCCGCAATCACTTCCGGCCGCCGACAGGAATTGTTCTGCCTCCTGCATGTTGTCGGTAAAGATGCTGCTCGATAACCCTTGCGGCACATCGTTTTGCAGGGCTATAGCTTCGTCTAAGTTTTTGTATTTCATCAGATAAACTATAGGGGCAAATGTTTCTTCACAAACCATACGTACATTACCTTTCACTTCTACAATAGCCGGCCTTACATAGCAACCGCTTTCATAGCCTTTCCCATTTAATACTTCGCCGCCGTAAGCCAACTTACCTCCGTCTTTTTTAACTTCCAGAAGTGCATTGGAGAACATGTTTACTGCATCTTTATCAATCAACGGGCCTACGTGATTGGCACTGTCTAAGGGATTGCCAATGCGCAGTTGTTCAAATGCCTTAACTAATTTTGTCTTGAAGGCGTTATAGATTTTTTCGTGAAGAATCAGTCGGCGTGTAGTGGTGCATCGCTGTCCGGCGGTACCCACAGCGCCAAACACTACAGCACGTATGGCTAAATCGAGATTGGCTTTATCGGAAATGATGATGGCATTGTTGCCGCCTAATTCCAGGATGGTGCGGCCGAATCTGGAGCCGACAATGGATGCGGCGTGTCTGCCTACACGGGTAGATCCGGTAATGCTGAGCAGAGGTACACGATGATCATTTAACATCACATCACCTACTTCCTTACTTGATCCGGCTATTAAACAACATACACCTTCTTCTATTCCATTGGCCTTTAATACCCGTGCTATGATATTGTGAGTAGCCACTGCACAAAGCATTACTTTACTCGAAGGTTTCCAAACTACAGTGTCTCCGCAAGCTAATGCAATCATGGCATTCCAACTCCAAACGGCTACAGGAAAATTAAACGCACTAACCACACCAACCACTCCCAGAGGATGCCATTGCTCATACATGCGGTGGCTGGGTCTTTCGCTGTGCATGGTTAATCCATATAACTGTCGGCTAAGTCCAACAGCAAAATCGCAGATGTCGATCATCTCCTGTACTTCTCCCAAACCTTCCTGCAAGCTTTTACCCATTTCGTAGCTCACTAATTTGCCAAGCGGCTCTTTATATTTTCTAAGTTCATCACCCATTTGACGCACCAACTCTCCACGCTTGGGAGCAGGCACCAATCTCCAACGCTTGAAAGCCTCTGCACTTAGCGCCATTACCTTGTCGTAGTCGGCACGAGAAGCGGTTTTAACACTACCAATCTTGTTGCCATCTACCGGTGAATACGAATCAATTACACTACCACCTGTTTTAATCCATTGTGTTCCGGTACAGGCACCGTAGTTGAGGTTGTTTAATCCAAGCTGTTTTAGAAAAGATGTGTTGTTAGTTGTCTTAGCCATTTGATTTTAAAAATTATTGCGCGCAAAAGTAGGCTTTATGAAATTGAGAAATTGTAATTAACAAAACAAAAAACCCCCTGCCGTGGGGCAGAGGGTTGAATCATTTTTTACTGGATGCTTAAAAGATTATGAAGCAGCAACAGGAGTAACGCTGATATAATTTTTGTTGTTGCGACGACGACGGAAACTAACCACACCTTCGGTTACTGCGAATATGGTATGGTCTTTACCCATCATAACACCGTTGCCGGGATAGAACTTGGTGCCTCGCTGGCGAACAATAATATTGCCTGGTGCAGCTGCCTGACCGCCGTATATTTTTACACCTAATCTCTGGGCTGCTGAGTCGCGGCCGTTTCTTGAACTTCCTTCACCTTTTTTATGTGCCATGGTATTTTATTATTTTACGTTATCGATTACAATTTTAGTGAACGACTGACGGTGACCGTTTTTAACACGGTAACCTTTACGGCGTTTCTTTTTGAAAACGATTACTTTATCGTCTTTCAAATGTTCTACAATGGTGGCAGAAACCTTACCATTGATATAAGGAGATCCAACCTCAACGTTGCCGTTGTTGTCAGTTAAAAGAATGTTGCTGAACTCAACTTTGTCGCCGCTGTTGCCTTCCAAACGGTGCACTAAAAGTTCCTGACCTTTAGAAACTTTGAATTGCTGACCAGCTATTTCTACTATCGAATACATGAGCTTTTTAAAATTTGGGAGCACAAAAGTAGTGTTTCAATCGGTAATAACCAATATTAGAGTAAATATTTCTGTATCAATCCTTAAATCTTATCCATTAAAAAGCATCAATTCGGGATATTTCAATAAAAAAATTGGTAGGATATTTGGCAACCCAACGAAAAAAAAGAAAAAACAAAATGAAAAAACTACTTGCCATTGTTATGTTGTTCTCACTGACAACACTTACCGTATCTGCACAGGAAATTATTAAAGGACTTAAAAATCAGGGGTTCCTGCTTAAAGGAAGCCGCGCTATGCCGGTGGTTAAATTTAAAGAAGGTCTGAGTGTAGTGCTTGAAAATAAAGAAGATGGAATGAATTTTACGGTTACAAAAAATGGTAAAAACTACCCGCTTTTTGACCCGGTTTCTTCTGCCACATACGGTCAGGTAGCCGAAACAGATGTTGATGGCGACGGCAGCATGGATATACTTGCTGCATATCGCACAGGCCCCAATCAATTCATATTGTACATCTTTAAAAAGGCACAATTTGAAACCGATTACAAGATGTTCTGTACCATTTCAGGGAAAAATGCAATTCAGTTTGATGGAAATTCTAAAATAACCCTCATCAATTCAGATAATACGACCACTCTATATACCATAGACGCCGAGGGTAAGTTGAGTGTAATTGAATCAAAGTAGAGTTAACCAACTGTTTTACAGCAGTTTAGATTAAAAATTAGATCTATCAGCCACTTATTGAAGATGTAAAAGTGGCTGATGCTATTTTTTTACATTTCAATTCCACTTAATGCTATGAATTTCACGGCAAAGTATTACTTTTGCCACCCCTTAATATGACAGGTACATTCTGCCCCGCCAAGTGCAACTCATTTTATTACAATATTTATTGTTCTTCACGCGGAAGCAATCCATTCATTTTTTAATCTCAAACACTCAATAAAACAATTGTCTCATGCCATTTAAAAAAGACATCAAAATAAAAAGCAACTTTAACAAGATTACCATTGGTCTTTCATCGCCGGATGTAATCCTGGAGCGCTCTTACGGAGAGGTATTAAAACCTGAAACTATTAACTACCGCACCTACAAGCCTGAAAGAGATGGTTTGTTTTGCGAGCGTATTTTCGGTCCGGTTAAAGATTTTGAATGTTACTGCGGTAAGTACAAACGTATTCGCTACAAAGGCATAGTTTGCGACCGTTGCGGTGTGGAAGTAACAGAAAAGAAGGTGCGTCGCGAACGTATGGGTCACATCAAATTGGTGGTACCTGTTGTTCACATTTGGTACTTTAAATCTTTGCCTAATAAAATTGGATACTTGTTGGGCGTTAGTTCCAAGAAATTGGAGTCTATCATTTACTACGAGCGTTATGTGGTAATTCAAATGGGTGCTGCTGAAGGCATGACTGACCAAAAGGGTGAGGCTATACAGAATCTTTCATTGATTACTGAAGAAGAATATTTAGATGTACTGGATAAACTTCCAAAAGATAATCAGCACCTCGACAACAACGACCCGAATAAGTTTATTGCTATGATGGGTGCAGATGCGGTAAAAGAAATGTTATCGCGCATTGATCTGGATCAGTTGTCTTATAAATTGCGTAATCAGGCGAATACCGAAACTTCACAACAACGTAAGGCGGAGGCTTTGAAACGTTTGAGTGTGGTGGAAGCATTCCGCGATGCCAACAGTCGTACCGAAAATAAACCTGAATGGATGGTGGTGCAATACTTACCGGTTATTCCGCCGGAATTGCGTCCATTGGTACCATTGGATGGTGGTCGCTTTGCCAGCTCTGATTTGAACGACTTATACCGTCGTGTGATTATTCGTAACAACCGTTTAAAGCGATTACTGGAAATAAAAGCTCCTGATGTGATTCTGCGTAACGAGAAGCGTATGTTGCAGGAAGCTGTTGACTCTTTGTTTGATAACTCACGTAAAGCCAATGCAGTTAAAGCTGAAGGTGGACGCGCATTGAAATCCCTGAGTGATGTGCTTAAAGGTAAGCAGGGTCGATTCCGTCAGAATCTGTTGGGTAAACGTGTGGATTACTCCGGTCGTTCTGTTATCGTTGTAGGTCCTGATTTGAAACTGCACGAATGCGGTTTACCAAAGGATATGGCAGCAGAATTATTTAAGCCCTTTGTTATTCGTAAACTCATTGAAAGGGGTATTGTAAAAACTGTAAAATCTGCTAAGAAATTAGTTGACAAGAAGGAGCCGGTAATCTGGGATATCCTCGAAAATATATTGAAAGGTCATCCGGTTCTGTTGAATCGTGCACCAACGCTACACCGTTTATCTATTCAGGCTTTCCAACCTAAGTTGATTGAAGGAAAAGCGATCACACTGCATCCATTAGTCTGCGGCGCATTTAACGCGGACTTTGACGGTGACCAAATGGCGGTTCACGTGCCCCTGAGTCACGCTGCTATATTAGAAGCACAACTCTTAATGTTGTCTGCTCACAACATCCTGAATCCACAAAACGGTTCCCCAATCACACTTCCTTCTCAGGACATGGTATTGGGTCTTTATTACATTACTAAAGGTAAAAAGTCAACCAAAGAAGTTAAGGTTGTCGGTGAAGGAAAAATATTCTATTCAGCAGAAGAGGTATTAATAGCATACAACGAAGGCAAACTTGACTTGCACGCACATATTAAAGTGAAAGCACGTGTGATGGATGCCGGCGAATTGAAGAATAAATTAATTGAAACTACAGTTGGCCGTGTCATATTTAATCAATTCGTTCCACACGAAGTTGGATTCATCAACACTCTATTAACTAAAAAAGCATTGCGTGAAGTAATCGGTAACATCATTAAGACTACCGATATACCGCGTACTGCCAAGTTTCTGGATGATATTAAAGAGTTAGGATTCCGTATGGCGTTCCGCGGAGGTTTGTCGTTCAATATTTCTGACTTAATTATTCCAACTACGCGCGAAACATTATTGGTTCAGGCTCAATCAGAAGTTGACGAAGTTTGGAGCAATTACAATATGGGTTTGATTACAAACAACGAACGTTATAATCAGATTATTGATATATGGACTCGTGCGAACAATCGTATTTCTGAGACATTAATTAAAGAGTTGAGCAACGATAAACAAGGATTCAACTCGGTATATATGATGTTGGATTCCGGTGCGCGTGGTTCTAAAGAGCAGATACGTCAGCTGGGTGGTATGCGCGGATTGATGCAAAAGCCTCGTAAATCTGGTGGTACCGGTGCAGAGATTATTGAAAACCCTATTCTTTCAAACTTCAAAGAAGGTTTGTCAGTATTGGAATACTTTATTTCTACACACGGTGCGCGTAAAGGTTTGGCCGATACAGCTTTAAAAACAGCAGATGCCGGTTACCTGACTCGTCGTTTGGTGGATGTGGCACAGGATGTTGTAATCACTGACGAAGATTGTGGTACACTACGCGGTATTGCCCTTTCAGCATTGAAAGACAACGATGATGTTGTTGAGCCATTGAAAGAACGCATAGCCGGCCGTACTTCATTGCATACAGTTATCAACCCTATGAATGATGAAGTACTGGTTGAAGCTGGTCAAGAAATTACAGAAGAGATTGCAGATAAGATTGAAGAGTCACCAATAGAAACAGTTGAGGTTCGTTCGGTATTAACCTGCGAAACCCGTCGTGGTGTTTGTGTGAAATGTTATGGTCGCAATCTGGCTACAGGCCGTATTGCGGAGCGTGGCGATACCATGGGTATCATCGCAGCACAGTCCATTGGTGAACCCGGAACTCAGTTAACACTTCGTACCTTCCACACGGGTGGTGCCTTAACAGGAGGTTCTGCAACTGAATCCAAGCTAGATGCTAAGTTTGACGGCATCATTCATTTTGATGGTATTAAAACAGTGGTGCACCACAATGAGGCTGACGAAAAGCAAACTATCGTTATCAGTCGTACCGGAGAAATCCGTTTAGTGGATGCCAACACGGGCCGTCAGTTGATGCAAAATCACATTCCTTATGGAGCAATTCTCACTGTTAAAGATGGTCAAAAGCTGACCAAAGGTTCTACTATTTGTTCTTGGGATCCATTCAACGCGGTTATCATCTCTGAATTCAAAGGAAAAGTGTCTTTTGAAAATATTATAGAAGGTATCACCTTCCGCGAAGAGGCAGATGAACAAACAGGTCACCGCGAAAAAGTTATTACTGAATCACGCGATAAGACGAAAATTCCTGCCATTAAAATTTTGGGTAAGGGTGATGTCGAGTTGCGTTCATACAATATACCTGTAGGTTCTCACATTAATGTGGAAGATGGTGAAGATGTGATACCGGGTGCTATTCTTGTAAAAATTCCTAGAACATTAGGTAAACTGAAAGGTGATATCACCGGTGGTCTTCCTCGTGTTACAGAATTGTTTGAAGCACGTAATCCATCTAACCCAGCAGTGGTTTCTGAAATTGATGGTGTGGTTACTTTCGGTGCTATCAAACGTGGTAACCGTGAAATCATTATTGAATCTAAAGACGGAGAGCAACGCCGCTACTTAGTAAACTTATCCAAACATATTCTTGTGCAGGATAACGACTTCGTTAAAGCAGGTACTCCTTTGTCTGATGGTTCAATTTCTCCTGCCGACATTTTGAAAATCAAAGGACCATATGCCGTACAGGAATATATGGTTAATGAAATTCAGGAGGTTTATCGTTTGCAGGGTGTTAAGATTAACGATAAACACATTGAAGTTATCGTTCGTCAGATGATGCGTAAAGTATATGTTGTTGATCCGGGTGATACTCGTTTCCTGGAAGATGAGGCAGTAGATCGTTTTGAGGTGTTGGAAGAAAATGAAAAGATGTACGACAAGAAAGTGGTTACCGAAGCCGGTGATTCTGCAACATTAAAAGTTGGACAGATAGTAACGCTGCGTCAAATCAGAGAAGAGAATTCTAACCTGAAGCGTAACGACAAGAATTTGGTACAATTCCGCGATGCGCATCCTGCTACTTCTGCACCATTGCTGATGGGTATCACCAAGGCATCTTTAGGTACTGAAAGTTGGATTTCTGCTGCATCATTCCAGGAAACAACTAAGATATTAAGTGTGGCATCTATCAATGCCAGCACCGATAATCTGATGGGCCTGAAAGAGAATGTTATTATTGGTCATTTAATACCTGCGGGTACAGGTTTGCCTGCGTTTGAAAATCAAGTGGTGGGTTCTAAAGAAGAATACCAACGCCTAATGGAATCTAAGCGCGAGTTGGAACTGGCAATGCAGCAATTAGATGATGAAGATTAAATATTCAATCATATAATAAAATCCCGGCACGCTATCGTGACCGGGATTTTTTTTGATTGATACAATCCAAACAATTAAACTATATATTTTTCCTGACTGTCTTTGTACTGTGCGGCACCCTCGAGCTGCTGGTACCATTCTTCACCATATTTTCTAATGAGTGCCGTTTTTACAAATTCAAAAACGTGTATTCCATTCTTACGTCCGTGCGTGCAGGCTGGTGCGCATATATCCCAGCGGTTATAATTTACGGCGTCGTAGTCTTTGTATTTTTTTATTCTTATAGGATATAAATGACAGGAGATGGGTTTGTAAAAATCTATTTTGCCATCGCGATAAGCTTTTTCTATTCCACAAAGCGCGAGCCCATTTTCGAAAATGGTATAGGCGCATTCTTTGTTGCCATCAACCAGTGGTGTTACAAATTCGCCTTCGGAGTCAATCATATACTTGCCGAATTGCTCTACCGATTGAATGCCTTTTTCAGTCATATATGGTTTTACGGCAGGATAAATGTTTTCAAGAATTATAGTTTCTTCAAAATCAAGTGGTGCACCGCTGTCGCCACTCACACAGCAAGCACCTTTACATGCATTGAGGTTGCAGGCAAATGCACGTTCTACCACATCGTCGCTGACTATGGCATTTTCGATAATAATCATGCTTCAAATCTAATAAAGCCAGGATATACTTAGTTTGTGTTACTTATAGTTATAAAGAATTGCTGAATTTCTTGCTGTTTTTTTCTTTTCTTAGCATCGCAAAATTCCAAAGCCAAACACATGAAACAATCTTTACTCTTTTTATACTTCATTCTCTCTGCATCTCTTTTGCGTGCAGCAACCGGTGATACTATTAAAGTAGTGTCGCATCAAAATGTAATTATGACTACCGACACTTTTGGCTCGGGGGCCTTAGAAAAAAGAAGATGGATAGTTGCACCTTCTAGTACAACAGAATACAGAAAGGTTTTTGTAAGAATGAGTTATAAATGTCCAGCAGGATTAGCCTGTGGCGAGTGGGATTATGTTGATGCCGTGAAATTGCGCCGCATCGGAGGTGTGTCAGGTGTTGATCAACAAATTGAATTGATTCGTTTTATAACTCCATATGGCAGCACTTTTAACAGCAGTTGGGGTTTTACATGGTATGCTGATGTAACTGACTTTGCAACATTATTGCACGATTCATGTGAGATTGGTTATTATCATTCTGGTTATGAGACCCATGTTGGTAGAGGTTGGGATGTTACCGTTGAGTTTAATTTTGTAGAAGGCACACCCGCGCTAGCTCCTGTAAAGTTGACAAAGTTATGGAATGGTGGTTTTGCTTATGGAAATATCAATAATCCTATTGAGAATTATTTAGCTCCTGTAAATATTACAACACAAAGTTTAACTGACCTAGCTGTGGTAAGAATTCACCATACCGGTCATGGTTCCGATGATAATTACTGTTCTGAGTTTTGTTATCGTACTCGCTTCTTAAAATGGGATGGCACAGAGATAGATCAAACATTCTTATGGCGCAAGTGTGGCTTTAATGCCTTATACCCACAAGGGGGCACATGGATATATGACAGAGGCAACTGGTGTCCGGGAGCTACTGTTTACCCTTACAGAAGATATTTGAATACCGGTGGAAATGAATCACACACCATTGATATTGATATGCAGTCATACACATCAGGTAGTCCATCAGCTAATGAGGTGATTGAGTCTTATTTAATTGAATATAAAAACAATCAGCAAGCTAATGATATAGCTGTTGATGAAATACTTCGTCCTACTACCACATCAGAGTATCTGCGCATTAACCCGGTGTGCGATAATCCATTGGTGATAGTTCAGAATATGGGGAACAATGCTATTACAAGTATGGAGTTTGAATTTGGTTTTAACAATCAGAACACACTGACATATAACTGGACTGGTAATATTCCTGTTAGAGGTATAGACACTATTTCTCTGCCTCAGGTAATTGTAGCGGATGTTGCTTCACAACTCTTTAAGGTAACTGTTAAGAAAGTAAATGGTACTACCGATCCTTATATGGCAGATAATATTGCCACTTCGCGTGCAAATGTTCCTCTTGGAATTAATGAGAATGAAAAGTTGTATTTAGAGTTTAAAACGAATAATAACCCGGGAGAAAATTCTTATACCTTAACAGATAGTTATGGCAATATATTATATCAACGCACACAAGGTTCTTTGACTGCAAATACAGTTTATAAAGACACTTTTGACTTACCTCATGGTTGCTATACCTTTATATTGAAAGATATTAATGATTATGGTGGCGATGGCTTGAGTTGGTGGGCTAATTCAGCAGCTGGTACCGGTTATGCCCGTTTACGTAAGGTGCAAGGTAATTTAATGTTTAAGAGTTTCAATGCCGACTTTGGTGCGGATGCTCGTATTTCATTTACAGTTGGCAATGTTGTTTCAAACGTTATTAATGAAAATACAGTTACCGGTTTTCAGTTGTTCCCCAATCCAGCAAGCAACTTACTTTATGCCGATGTGCTGTTCAGCAAACCAACAGATTACAGCATAGTCATTTCTAATCTTTATGGCCAGAAAATCAGCGAACAACATTATACAGGAACCATTGGTAATACACACAGCATTTCAACTACAACCATGATGAATGGTTATTATCTGATGCAGGTAATCAGCAAAGATCATATACAGTGTAAGCCTTTTATAGTAGCTCATTAGCATTTAACATGATGAAAGCTTTTGCCATAGAATTACGTTATGCGTTCTTTATTTCTGCGAGCACGTTTATATGGCTAATGCTGGAATACCTACTCGGTTTTCAGGATGATTATGTGTCTTACCATCCGGTTGTGAGTATGCTTGTTCTTATTTTTCCTATTGCATTTACATTCATAGCACTTCGAAAAAAACGGGAAGAATATTATCAGGGTGTGATTACGTTCGGGCAGGCTTTTCAATCAGGATTAGTGATTGCTGTTATATGTGCTTTGTTGGCAATACCTATTCAGTACATTTTTCATTATGCCATAAACCCCCGATTTTTTGATGTCATGATTGAAGAAAGCATGAAACAAGCTATAAATACAGGTAAGAACCTAACAGAAGCTCGTCAAGATGCAGAAGCTTACTTTAATATCGTTTCATATATTATTCAAAGTGTTGTTGGAACTTTAATTATTGGACTGTTACTGTCGGGTTTGTTTGCCTGGGGTGTAAAACGCAATGAATCCGAACTTGATGCTTTGCGTGAAAAGATGAAAGCTGCTATGCCAAATCGTATCGAACCATAATTCTTTTTTCCTGCCTTGGAATTATTCGAGCAACAGGTTGAGCGTATTGTCCCATTTCGTTGGCATTTAATAATTCAATAAAAGAATTCATCTCATTTTCATCAACGGCTATAATTAAACCACCGGAAGTTTGCGGGTCGCACAGGGTGATGAGTGATTCACTATTGATGCCTGCCACCTCATCAGAAAATGATTTCCAGTTGCGCATTGTATTATCAGCATAAATAAATTGTGTCGCCAATTCTCGAGCTCCGCTAAAGAAATTGATATTCTGATAATAAATTTCAGCACTTAGGTTGTGCGGTTTAATCATCTCCAATAAATGTCCTATAAGTCCGAATCCTGTAATGTCAGTCATTGCACGTACAAATTCATATTGACTTACTGTTGAACCAAAACTGTTTAATTGCTTCATAGATTCTGTTGCTTCAATAATGGACTGTTCCGATGCCTTACCGCGTTTTAAAGCTGTATTGATTATGCCAGTACCAAGAGGTTTTGTAAGAAATAGCACATTGCCATTTAATAATGTGTGATTTTGTTTGAGATTGTGTTGTTTCACCAAACCATTTACGGCCAGCCCGAAAAATGGCTCCTTATTATCAATGGTATGACCGCCTGCCAAAGGAATACTTGCCTGATTGCAGATATGAATGGCACCATTCATAACCTGAGTTGCTACTTCAGTAGGTAGTGTTTCAACTGGCCAACCAAGTATGGCAATGGCCATCAATGGTTTGCCACCCATAGCATATACATCACTTAGTGAATTGGCCGCAGCAATAGCTCCAAAATCAAAAGCATTATCAACCACAGGCATAAAAAAATCGGTGGTGCTGATTAAGCACAATTCTTCATTGAGTTTAATCACTGCAGCATCGTCGGCGTGATTGTGTCCAACAAGAAGATTTGAAAATGATTTTGATGCGGAAATATTCTCAAGAATTGATTTTAAAACATCGGGAGCAACTTTACAACCGCATCCTGATCCGTGACTATACTGTGTTAGTTTTATTTCTTCGTGCATGGAAATATTCTTGTATCAACTTAAGATTATGATGCTCGTCAACAGTAGGCGTTGAAATAATAAATACTTTACCTGAATCACGCTTGTCGGTTGACTTTTGATAAGTTCTGTCGTAGTAGTTTAACAATATCTCAAAGGCATTTTCGATATTGCCTTCTTCTAAAAATTTCAGACAGTTTTGAGTTTGCAATCCACCTAATCTCTTCCTGAGTCTTATCGTACTATCTGCAAGCTGCTCCAAATTAAACTGACCGTAATCATTGACTATTTTTTTCAGACGCTCCTTCATGGTAATATCCAGATAGTAAACTTCTGCTGTTCTCATCTGTGCCCAAATAGGGTTTGGAATATTGATATTGCCAATACGCTGGCTTTCATCTTCGAGCCAGATGGGTTTTTCATTATTGTATTGGTGTAAAGCATCAGCTAACAAATTTTCAAAATGCTCCTGAGAAACTTTATTAGGTTGACCAAGACCACCAAATGCAGAGCCTTTATGCATTGCAAGGTTTTCTAAATCTATGGTTTGAAACTGATTGGATTGAAGTGCACGAAGCAATTCAGTTTTTGCTGAGCCTGTCTTGCCACCAAGAATAATAAAGTTATACTCACTTTTGAACTGCTTTAATGCATAACCCCGAAATGACTTGTAGCCACCTTTGAGTTGAATAGTATTGATTCCAAAAAGGTTTAACATCCAGCAAACTACACCGCTTCGCATACCACCGCGCCAACAATAAACAAGGATAGTATTTTGATTCAAAATGGTATTATTCTTTAAAGCATCAATAACCTGCTCAACAATATGTCTGACATTAACACCATAATAATTCAGTGCCTCGAGCATGGCTTGTCTGCGACCTTGCTGTTTATAGATTGTGCCAATGATTGCACGTTCTTCATTACTAAATAGTGGCATAGAAACAGCACCGGGAATATGTCCTTTCTCATACTCACCCGGAGAACGGACATCTATGATTACATGAGAACTTCGATACGTATTAAATTCTTCAATGGCAACTACCTGATTCCCCATAATTATGAATAACAAAGTAAGACAAAATATATTCAGCAACATATGACTATTCAATCAAGTAGCTTTGTGGTAAATAATCAGGTATGAATATTTTATTGAAAGGAAAGAACGCTTTAGTTTGTGGCTCAAGCAAAGGAATTGGAAAAGCTGTGGCGTTAACGCTGGCATCTATGGGTGCAAATGTTACAATATGTGCAAGAAATGAAAATGCATTGGCGGCGACTCTTACAGAATTAGAAACTTCTCAAGGTCAGCAACATTCATTTCTTATAGTGGACTTTTCTAAACCTGTGGAGTTGAAGGAAATTATTCAGTACAGGTTGAAAACTCAAACCCTACATATATTAGTGAACAACACCGGTGGTCCTGCTTCAGGAAATATTGTTGATGCCACTGAGGAACAATTTCTTCAGGCATTCCAGAACCATTTGTTATGTAATCACATTTTAGCAACTCAACTGCTAGAAGGTATGAAGTCTTCAAATTATGGTCGTATCATCAACATTATTTCTACCAGTGTCAAAATTCCTTTGAAAGGACTTGGTGTTTCAAATACTATCAGAGCGGCGGTGGCCAATTGGTCTAAAACACTATCGAATGAGTTGGCGCCATTTGGAATTACAGTTAACAATGTGTTGCCCGGCGCTACGGCTACTGAAAGGCTTGCTGAAATAATTAATCATAAGGCGATAAGAATGAAGTTGCCGGTAGAAGATGTTCAAAATGAAATGTTGCACGAAATACCAATGAATCGTTTTGCTGAACCTTTGGAAATAGCGGCTGCAGTTGGTTTTCTGGCCTCTCCGGCTGCATCATACATTACCGGAATTAACATTCCCGTTGACGGGGGACGCACTGGCAGCCTGTAATTTGCGCAAGCGATAAGCAGTTGACATCTTCAACGCCAGATTATGTATTTCAAATGGCTTAGGTAAAAATTCATTCATCCCCACTTCATATACACGGGCTATATCCGGCTTAAAGGCATTAGCTGTCATAGCTAGAATAAAAATATCTTTTTTGTGATCCGGGAATTGTGTACGAATAAATCTGGTAGCTTCATAACCATCCATCTCCGGCATTTGTAAATCCATGATGATGAGGTCATAATCATTGACACGATATTTCTTAATTGCTTCCAAACCATTTACTGCATACTCAATCACTATGCCTGGGAAGTAATACTTAATGGTTTCAACAGCCACCATTCTGTTAAACTCATTGTCTTCAACTAGCAGCAATCGCATGCCGTTCATCTCTCGGGCATACTTAGCCATAGACTTGCTGTCTAGGCGAGTAACATTTTCAGAAGTGGAAGGTGTATATGGTAAATCAAAATAAAAAGTGGTTCCCTCTCCAACCTTACTCTCAAACCATATTCGGCCACCCTGTAACTCAATCAAACTTTTACATATGGCCAAGCCTAACCCGGTACCGCCATATTTACGAGTGGTATCGCTGTCGGCTTGTGTGAATGATTCAAAAATCAGATTGTGTTTACTTGCGGGTATCCCAATACCGGTGTCGGCTATGCTTACATATAATCGCGGTTGTTGATTGGGTTTCTCAGGATTTACCGATTTGATAAAAACTTCAACAGATCCTGATTCCGTGAATTTAATTGCATTGCTGATGAGGTTATATAGTACTTGTATTAATCGCGTTGAATCACCGTAAATATACTTGTGCATATCCGGTGCACGTTGTACATGAAACTGAAGGTTTTTATCAATTGCCTTGATCTTCAATGTCTCTTCAATATGCTGAACACATTCATCAATGTCGAAAGTATGTGGTTCAATATTCATCTTACCGGAGTCTATCTTGGCAATGTCAAGAATATCGTTGATGATAACTGTTAAGTGATCAGAAGATTGCTGCATTGCATGCAGGTAGGTGTATTGATCGTTACGCGGTTGCTTTTCAATAAGAAGTTTGGTTAAGCCGGATATGGCATTCAGAGGTGTACGAATTTCATGGTTCATATTCGCGAGGAACATCTCTGTCATCTTTGCCTTGTGGAATGCTAATTCTCTTTCTTTGTTAGCCTGTATTGTGAGGAACCTTAAGTATATAAAAATGCTGAGAATAAATGCCAGTAACATTCCTATTGTAAGACGGAACCACCATGTTTGATAGAAGTAGGGTGCGATGTTAATTTCAACAGGTTCTGAAGTATATATCCAGTCACTACTGTTTACGGATGCGCGCACATAAAATTTATAGCAGCCATGTTTAATATTGGAAAAATTAACCTGATTGCGGGTACCTATGCTGAGCCATTCATCAGTAAGGCCTTCGAGTTTATACTGATATATTACGTTTTCAGAAAAAGGACTTCCCAGTAATGCATACTCAACAGAGAAGAAATTACTTCCGGCCGGCAATTTAACAATGCCTTTTTTTCTGAATGAATATACTAGTGATGTATCGGAATGGCTGAAGATAGATATCTCGTTTCGCTTAATATCGCTGACAATGAGTGATGCCTGAGCAGGGTATTTTGTAACTGCCGATTCATCGAAAATATGAATACCGCGTTTGCTGCCTGTTACAATAAAACCATCTTCTGTATGAATGATGGAGTTATAGTTAAAGATATTAGAATTCAATCCATCATTTTTCGAGAAACGGGCTTCTATTTTTTTGTTCTTAATATTATAAAGACCGCTCTCGGAAGAGACCCATATTTCCTGATTCTCATTTTCAGTGATCCCTCTTATCGAAAAATTAATGTTTTTGTACGGATTAGTAATTTTATTAAATGTTGAAGACTCAAGGGGCTTTACATACAATCCGGCACCTGTGCCAACCCACAAACTGTTTTTTGAATCAATAAATAGGGTGCTGATGATTTGTTCGTCAGTACTGTCCGGCAATCTGTAATTTTCTGACTTTCGTAAACTGTGATTGTAAGAAAGGAGGCCATTCTCAGTAGCAAGCCATATGAATCCATTTTGATCTATGGCGATGTCTCTGATAATATTTCTTCCGTTGATTTTATCCGCGCCTTTTACTTTTTCGACACTATAAATCATTCCCGATTTGGTATCCAGATAATTTAATCCTCTTCCGGTACCTAACCATAAAACGCGGTTTTTATCCATAGAAAGACTGATGATGACATTGCTTCTTAATGTTGGGTTATTTTGTGTGTTGATGTAATCGTATTGATGCAATGGTTTACCCGAGAGCAGGTCGTTCGATTTAATGGTTAACAGCCCTTTCTCTGTAGCGATGTATGTAAGGTCGGTTGTAGGGTCAAATAGCATATCATATACTAGCACCTTATCGGTGATTACCGGCGACATGAATGCTTTGTGCTTTACTGAATCCAGGGTCAAACAATAAACGCCTTCAGTTTCGGTGCCACATAAGAATTTATCATGAACAGGTAAAATTTTCGTCGCACTCTTTGAAAATGGCTGTAAGGATTCTTTATACAGAACTGCATAGTTATTAAGTTGAATGGACTGCAGGTTAATGAAACTAATACCCTCGGACGTAGCTATGCAAAGGACTTGATTATCAGAGATGGACAACGCATTAATACCGTTGCTGATGATTTCATTTCTGTTTAGTGCCGGATCGTTATAGGTGTGATCTATAACGCGCAACTGATTTTGAATAAGTTTTGCAGTAATAAATCCTCCGTTATTTAAGCCGATGTAATAGGTGTTTGAATGATCCTGTTCTATATCGCTAAATCCAATAACAGGTATGGATATCTGGGATTTGATCTCATTTTGATGGGAATGGATCTCAAACTTGCCTTCTTTATTTATCACAGAAATTAAATCGCCTGCATAACTCGAGAACCATAAGCGTTGATCTTTATCAATGTTTGAAGCAGAGAACAGTTCATCTGAAACCTTGGTCAGATCATTAGTGGCTACTGTATTGAATTGATGGGCAACAAATAAACCGGCCCTGTAACATAGCCAAAGATTACCTGAGGCGTCAAGAATAATGTTTTCAAGATTGCTGTTGACTGGAATTTGTAAATGACTGAAGCGGTGAATGGCTGGTTTATGGTTGCCGGTTTTTTTATCAGCTATTTGTTGTATTTCAGACTCCTGATATATCAGCACAGAACCATCGGTTAAGCCTATGTATAATTTATTATCAGCACTGATTCTGAATTTACTGATTGAAGTATTTGAGAACTCCGGACTGATACTTTCTAAATTAACCGAGATGAAATTGTCATAATCATAACGGTAAATGCTGAACGCATTATAATTGTTAATGATTAAGTAATTGTTTTTGTACTCAGCAATTTGTAAGCACCAGTTGCTTGCTATAGTATTTGATTTTGTACTTGAATGCTGATAGGTCTTGGTAGCATAGCCATCATAGCGGGATAATCCATTTAGTGATGCTATCCAGTAGTAACCTCTCGAATCTCTATACACATCCCATACATCGGTGTTTGGCAAGCCGTTAGAATCATCTATATTTTTAGCAAGGTAACGTGTTTGCGCTGACAGACAATTAATACTAATATAAAAGCAGAGTACTGAATAGAGCACTCGGCTTTTTAAAAGATGGAATATGGTATGAGTCGTGTTCAAATGTTATTCTATTCTTTCACACAGTGCATAGGGCAACCGACGTCAGAGTATTTGTATGGAGAACCTGTAATTACCTTGTAAATATTTCCAGTCGAATCTTTAGAACAGCTAACATAACTGATATATT
Source organism: uncultured Bifidobacteriaceae bacterium (assembly GCA_964640655.1). GTDB lineage: Bacteria > Bacteroidota > Bacteroidia > Chitinophagales > UBA10324 > BJGO01. The sequence continues at coordinate 19,124 of CAZXFT010000023.1, forward strand.
GTCTAAATAACTTTGGCTTCGTAGAATCAGAGGCAAACTGTATGAATATGCCATTCGATCCAGTTGTTAATACATCATGGATTATTTCTAATAAGTTCTTGTTGGAGATATAAAACCCACGTGCATTGTTGACATCGCTATATATGCCACCTAAAAAATTCTTATAGTTATCAATTTGATTTCTAAGAACAACTTGATCTGTTTCTTCCATGAGTCTTGGATTATCACAATCAGATAAGACTAGATCCGATTCAAATAAACAATTACCCCTTAACGAATCAATAATACCTTGTAGGGAATCACAATCTGATTTTATTGCTTCAAGTTCTTGTTTACAATTAGTACACGAATATAACGTGAAAGCCATCAGCACTGCTGCAGCAATCAAAGCGGGTTTGAATTTTTTCATATGGGTTTAAGATTTGCGTGTGAAAGTAGGGTAGTGAGACAAGTCAAATAATTACCCTAAGGGGTTATTTTTTTAAAAAACCTCTATTTTGCGGTATGATTCGTCTGCTGAACTACATCAACGGAACCCTTCAAGAGCCTGTTAAAGGCAAGTTCCTCGATAACTATAATCCTGCTACCGGACAGATATTCGCTCAAACACCCGATTCAGATGAAACTGATATCAATACTGCAGTTGCTGCCGCTGAATCTGCATTTGAGAAATGGAGTAACACTCCTGCCGAAGATCGTTGCAAGGTTATGTTGCGTATTGCCGACAGCATTGATAAGCATTTACAAGTATTAGCCGAAGCAGAAAGTACGGATAACGGTAAACCACTCAAATTGGCTTCCATAGTAGATATACCTCGTGCATCGAGCAATTTCAGATTTTTTGCTACGGCAGCATTACAGTTCGCCACCGAGTCGCACGCTATGGAAAACAGTGCTATCAATTATACATTGCGTCAACCAGTAGGTGTGGTGGGTTGCATATCCCCATGGAATTTGCCACTCTATTTATTTACCTGGAAAATAGCGCCGGCATTAGCTGCAGGTAATTGTGTAGTAGCCAAGCCATCAGAAGTTACTCCACTCTCGGCATTTGAACTTTCTAAAATTTGTATAGAAGCCGGATTACCGGCAGGCGTTCTGAATATCGTTCACGGCACCGGGCCATCAACCGGCAATGCTATCGTAATGCATCCGAAAATTAAAGCACTTTCGTTTACCGGCAGTACACGTGCCGGCAGAGAGATTGCCGCTAAGGCAGCACCACAGTTTAAGAAGCTGTCACTGGAGTTAGGGGGCAAAAACCCCAACATCATTTTTGAAGATTGTGATTTTGATCTGATGTTAAAGACAAGCATTAATTCATCGTTCAGTAATCAGGGACAAATATGTTTATGTGGTTCTCGCATATTGATTGAGGAAAGCATCTATGAGAAATTCAAAAAGGCATTTATCGAAGAAACAAGTAAGATGAGAATTGGAGACCCCATGGACAAAGACACGCGTATTGGTGCCATTGTTTCCAAACAGCATTTTGAAAAAATCCAATATCACATTCAATTAGCAAAAGACGAAGGCGGTGCTATTTTATATGGTGGAAACACGGTTCAACTGGATGGTCGCTGTAAAGACGGCTGGTTTATGCAACCTACTATTATCGAAGGTTTAGGACCGGAATGCCGCACGAATATGGAAGAGATTTTTGGTCCTGTGGTTACACTTCAGAAATTTAAATCTGAAGAAGAAGCCCTACTATTAGCCAATGCCTGCGACTATGGTTTGAGCGCCACTATTTGGACTCAGAATCTGACACGTGCGCATAAGGTGGCGGCAAAGCTACAATGCGGCATTGTGTGGATTAACTGTTGGTTACTGCGCGACTTGCGTACACCTTTTGGAGGAGTTAAAAACTCCGGAATTGGTCGTGAAGGCGGGTTTGAAGCGATGCGTTTCTTTACAGAAGCAAAAAATGTTTGTGTGAAGCTGTAATTACTTCAACAGGTCATCGGCTTTCTTTCGAGCTTCATCCAGGACTTTCTGTGCATTCTTGTTTCCTTCATCAATGATGCTCTGCGCTTTTTTATCTGTTTCCTGTTTCATCTTTTTTGCTGTTTCCTGTGCAGCAACTTTAGCTATTGGATTCTTTGCTTCTGCAACAACTTTATCTGCAGCTGCATAACCTTCAGCACGTATCTTATCTGCAGCTGCTTTAGCGGCATTTCGAATTTGTTTTGCCTGAATTTCTGCCTCGGCTAATATTTTATCTGCTTGCTCTTTTGCTTTTTGTTTTGCATTATCTATGGTTTGTTCCACCTTTTGAGTTATATGTTCTTTGATTTCCTCTTTAACCTGTTGTGTGACGTTGCTACCTTGTTCCGCCAGGTCAGTTGTAATTTTTGGTTGCAATAAGGTGCCGCCAATTTTAATATTAATCTTCACCGGATCGGGTAATTGTATAGTAGTGCCTGTTGCCGTATTCAACTTGGAGAACATAGCACTGATAACCTGATTTGCCTGTGCACCTAATTTGTACTTTGGAATGGCTATGTTGATTTTGTAGTCAATGCTTTGATCTAGTCCACTGGAACCTTCAATTGTGGCTTTCGAACCTGCCAAAGCTGTTTCAAAGGGTTTAACTACTATACGACCATCCTTAATTTCAAAAGCAATTTCCGCATCGCCAACCTGTAATTGCTTAAACTCATTCATTTTAATGGCATCGGCAATTTTATTGGCCGGTTCAAAATTGCTTACGTTCACTCCTTTAATAATTACTTTGCCGGCACCGTTCAGAGTGTTCATCTTTGGTTGCATATTTTCACTAAGCAATCCATCTACATTTAAAGTTGCATTGGCCTTGCCTTGTGTACGTTCAGCAATTGGTGCCAGTTGCTTTACGGTGTTAAAAGTTTTGGCTGCTTGTTGAATATCGAAGTTGCTAAGCCCTAAGTTGTAGCTATAAGTCGGTTTTGTGGGACTAACAGTGGCATATGTGCCGGACATTTTTACCTGTCCGCCAATAATATCAAATGTCAGGTTGCGCATATCTATTTTATTATCGCGAACTACAAGTGCCCCATTCAGATTTTGAATATCGAGATTATCATATAATATTTTTTTGATACTGGAATTCAGTGTAAAATCGATATTGCCCGGAACTTCAATAACACTGAGTGTCGTGGTATCTGGAGCAGTACCTGTAGAAATGCTTCCGGTCATATATTCATTCAAATCGAGGAGAGTACTGCTTAAAGAGAATGTGCCTTTCAGCAATTCATCTTTGAAGTAATAGCCCAGCAGGTTGTCAATGTTGCCGCGTGCCTGAATATTGCTGCGACCCATTTGTGCTGAAAAATCGTTCAGCGATACAAAGCGCGGAGTAAATACCAACTGCATATTATTAATCAGTACTGGAACATCTCCACTCGATTCGTATTTCATATTACTCAGCGATAGTGAACCCTTTGCTTCAAACTTATCATACTGCTTTTGTTCAATGTCGTTATAGCGTCCTTTGAAACTTAAATCACTAGTTATTAAGCCACTTAATGCGGTACCGTTTTCGAGCGGGATGTAATTCTTTACATTATCCAGATTTACCCGACCCTTCATCATCATATCTATGTTGGCATTGGACACAGGAGTAGTTACCACCAACTTCATGTCAAATGGTTCCTGACCCAACTCTACATGGAGTTGTTTCAGATTAATTGTCGTGTTATCGGGTACGCCAGTGCTGTTGTTTACTGATAAATCTATTTGCACATTGTTCACAGAAGAGGGAAGCGAAGGATACTTGAACTGACCATTACTCACGTTCATTACTAAACCGAATCCGGGCATGAGATTATCGTTGTATGTTCCTTTTACAAAACCATTCATAGCTAACGAACCGGATGACTGAACATCTTTAAAACTATCAGAATAAACACCGGGTAATAAAGAGATGAAAGACTTAAAATCGTTTTGTTTTACTTTCCAGGTCATATCCATATTAATATCGTCTTTAGGCATTGCCATCCAGCCATCGAATGCCAATGCTAAATCGTTCAGTTTTACTTCGTTTTCTTTAAAAGTGAATTTGAAGTTGAGCATATCAATAATCATATTAACATCGCCAACGGTTTTTACCTTGTTCAAATATTTCACACCACCATACCAAATATTGGTATTGTCTATAGCAGTTTTTGTTACCAACTCAAAAACCGATTCAGTGAAGTCCCCTTTGCCGCTATGATTTATTCCGCTGAGTTGCATTCTATAGCCAAGTGACATATCGTTATAATTTATTCGGCCTTGATTGATGTCATATTTTTTCAGTGAAATTTTAAACGCCGATGACTCGGAAGATGCAGTGCCTTCACTAGGTTTGATAATATCGTAGTTGGCTTTACCATCAGGAAGCACTATTATATTGAAGTATGGCTGATAAATCTGTATAGAATTGATATTGATATTTGAACCACGGATAACATCCCATACGTTGAGTTTGAGTTCCAAAGCTTTTATAGCAGCCAGTGTGTCGCCATTAAATTCTTCCACACCCACCACACTTAGGTTATTCAGCGTGAAGGTAAGGCTCGGAAAACTCTTAATGATGGTTAAATCAATAGCCCCGAAGTCCACTTTGGCATTAATGGTTTTGTTGATTTCATCTTTTACTCTGGTAATTATTTTATCCTTATAAGCTATAGGTATAACTATAGCAGCTCCAAGCAACAATACAATTATGGCTATAAGTACGAGTATAATTTTCTTGATCATAAGTCAGAGATTTCAAGTGACAAAATTAACGTGTGTGCTGCGCTGCTATTGTCAAATCAATTTTATTAATAAACATTTAAGGCGTTTGTTTTTTTTGTTGCCATGCTGATGATTGCTTACGCCCCTGTTTATGTGCTGCCTTTGCCTGAGGATCATCGTTTCCCTATGCTCAAATATGAACTTATACCGGAGCAACTCCTACACGAAGAAATTGTTCTTTCGGCTAACTTTTTTTCACCGGTGAAATGCACTCTTCCTGAAGTTTTGCTCACGCACGATGAAACATACGTGCAACGTATGTTGCAACTTCAACTCACCGATAAAGAGATGCGCAAAATAGGATTCCCTTTAACTCAAGCACTGATAGATCGGGAGTTTATCATAGCAGGCGGTACATTACAATGTTGTGATTTTGCTTTTCAAAATGGCGCATCAATGAATGTAGCAGGTGGCACTCACCACGCATACAGCAATAGTGGTGAAGGATTTTGTCTGCTCAATGATGTTGCTGTGTCAGCAAATGTTTTGCTGCACCGTAAACAGGCAAAGAAGATATTAGTGGTTGACCTGGATGTGCATCAGGGACAAGGAACAGCTAAAATATTTGAAGAGAATAATGAGGTGTTTACCTTCAGTATACACGGAAAAAATAATTACCCATTGCATAAAGAGAAATCTGACCTCGACATAGAATTAGCGGATGGTACTAATGGTAAAACTTATCTTGAAATACTTGCAGTTACATTGCCTAAATTGTTGAAAGAAGTGCAACCGGACTTTGCTTTTTACATATCGGGTGTTGATGTTCTGGAAAACGATAGATACGGAAGATTGAAACTGACCACAGCCGATTGCATGCAGCGCGATGTGTTTGTTTATGAACAACTCAGTAAATACAATATTCCTGTAGTTACTTCTATGGGAGGCGGCTACTCTCGCGATTTGAAAACCATTGTGAATGCACACGTGAATACATTCAAGGCTGCCACACATATTTATGCCTGAATTGTTCTGTTTCCGTCGAATACTTATTTTTCGTCAATGAATCCATTGATTTTGATATTGCCACTTGTTGCTTATTTTTTGGGAGCCATTCCTACTGCAGTGTGGTTGAGTAAATATGTATATGGAAAAGATGTGCGAGAGCACGGCAGTAAAAATGCGGGAGCAACAAACACTTTTCGGGTGCTGGGAAAAACTGCGGGCATCATTGTTCTGATTGCGGATATAGCCAAAGGCATGGCAGCTGTAGCATTAGCCTTTATAATTTCGAATGAACTGAGCAGCGACAACTATTTACTATATAAAATTGGTTTAGGCTTCGCGGCTACGCTGGGTCATGTATATTCTGTATTTACTCGATTTAAAGGAGGCAAAGGTGTGGCAACAATGACTGGTGTGTTGTTTTACATTTTTCCGTTAGCTGCTCTAGTCTGCACCATATTCTTTTTAGTCATATTTATTGTGATGCATTATATCTCACTTAGCTCAATGCTTAGTGCAGTAGCTTTCCCAATTGCTGCTGTACTCATTTACAACCTGAATGACATTAAAGTAATCAGTGTTCTTGGGTTGATTCCTGCATTGGTCATTTACACGCACCGTAGCAACATTAGCCGCATTCTACGTGGTGAAGAAAATAAGATGTACTTATTTGGTAAAAAGTCCTAAGCCCTAAGGTGTATATATACGCAATTGTGTTCCGAATACCTGTGTGGCAAAAACCATCAGTGCACCGGAAGCAGGACCCATAGTTACGCCACCTTGAGTATTGAAACGGCTACCGTGACATGGGCAAACCAACTCATCCTGTGCTGCCTGATAGTTAAGCGTGCAATTCTGATGTGTGCACAAACTGGAAACAGCAATGTAGCCGCTGATGCCTTTTGCGACGAGCACATTATAATTAGAAAAAACAAACTGACCACCCGTTGAGTTTAACGCAGCATAAGTAGGGTCGCTGAGGTCTATTGTAAAATCAATCCTTGGCAGGGCATCGCGGTTCCGGCAAGCTGGAACGCTGTTGAGAATACTTATTCCGGCTATGCCCAAACCTAGGTTCTTTAAAAAGTCTTTTCTGTCCATAGTTGATTTGTTTAACTGTTTTACGAAATTACATTAAACCGCACTCTTGCAGCTATAAATGCTACTTTTGTGCGTCCTATAGTTTAATAATCATACAGAGAGAATGTTTAATTTTTTGTCAAAAATTTTTGGCGGCAGCAAATCAGAGAAAGATGTAAGGGAGTTAGAACCGCTTGTAGTGAAAGTAAATGAGTATTTTAATCAATACCGAAACCTCAGCAACGACGGATTACGTGCTAATACTGACCACTTCCGCAGCAGAATTCAGGAATTTGTTCAGGACATTTCACAACGCATCACCGACTTGAAAGAAGAAGCAGAATCGGACCAGGTTGGTTTTGACAGTAAAGAGGCTATCTATAAACAAATAGACGAGTTGGAGAAAGACCGTGACAAGAAACTGGAGGAGGTACTTCAAACCATCTTGCCTGAAGCTTTTGCAACTATTAAAGAATGTGCGCGCCGCTTTTCTGAAAACAAGCAACTTGATGCTACAGCCACCGAGTTAGACAGAAATCTTGCTGCAAAAAAAGACTTTATCAAAATAGAAGGTGATAAAGCATTGTACCACAACACCTGGAATGTAATGGCTATTCCAATTACCTGGAATATGGTACACTACGATGTGCAGTTGATTGGAGGTATGGTGTTGCACAATGGTAAAATTGCCGAGATGGCAACCGGTGAGGGTAAAACACTTGTGGCCACACTTGCCGCTTACCTAAATGCCTTGACAGGCCTTGGCGTTCACATTGTAACCGTAAACGATTACTTAGCCAAACGAGACTCTGAATGGAATGCTCCTTTGTTCAACTTTCTGGGAATAACTATTGATTGTATTGACAAGTATCAGCCACACACCACCGAGCGTCGTAATGCTTATTTAGCCGACATCACTTATGGTACCAACAACGAGTTTGGCTTCGACTACCTGCGCGATAATATGGTTCGCAACCCTGAAGAGTTGGTGCAACGCAAGTTGCATTATGCTATGGTGGATGAGGTGGATTCTGTTCTTGTTGACGATGCTCGTACTCCATTGATTATTTCCGGTCCGGTACCCAAAGGAGACGATCAGCAATTTCACATTTTGAAACCTCGTATTCAAAAATTAGTGGAAGCACAAAAGAAAGTGGTAAATCAATTTTTTAATGAAGCCAAAAAGAAAATTGAAGCCGGTAATACCGATGTTAAGGATGGCGGATTGGCCCTATTGCGTGCACATCGTGGTTTACCTAAGTACGGAACATTAATTAAATACCTGAGCGAAACTGGTGTGAAAGCGGTTTTGCAAAAGACTGAGAATAACTACCTGCAGGACAATGCGCGTGAGATGCCTAAGGTTGACGCGGAACTATTTTTTACCATTGATGAAAAAAATAATCAGGTAGAGATGACCGAGATGGGTTTGAACCTGATTACCGAAAGTGGTGAAGACAAAAACTTCTTTGTGTTGCCTGATGTTGGTGCGGAAATAGCAGAAATTGAAAAAACAGTAAGCGACCCTCAGGATAAAATAAATCGTAAGGATGCCTTGATGAATGATTTCTCCATTAAGTCGGAGCGTATTCATACCGTGCAACAGTTACTTAAAGCCTATACCTTATTTGAACGGGATGTGGAATACGTGGTAATGGATGGCAAAGTAAAAATCGTTGACGAACAAACCGGTCGTATTTTGGATGGACGCCGCTATAGCGATGGATTGCATCAGGCTATTGAAGCTAAAGAAAATGTAAAGGTGGAAGCTGCCACACAAACTTTTGCTACCGTTACGTTACAGAACTATTTCCGCATGTATCACAAGCTTGCCGGCATGACCGGTACAGCTGAAACAGAAGCAGGAGAATTCTGGCAGATTTATAAACTGGATGTCGTGGTGATACCAACAAACAAAGCTATCACCCGAAAAGACATGAATGATCGCGTATATAAAACCATGCGCGATAAATACAAGGCTGTTATTGATGAGATAGAAGCACTGCGCAATGCCGGACGTCCGGTGTTGGTTGGTACTACTTCAGTAGAAGTATCTGAAAGACTCAGCCGCTTTTTGACACAAAGAAATATTCAGCATCAGGTTTTGAATGCCAAGCAACATCAGCGCGAAGCAGAAATAGTTGCCAATGCGGGATTTGCCGGTGCGGTAACTATTGCCACTAACATGGCCGGCCGTGGAACGGACATAAAACTTGGTCCGGGTGTACGCGAAGCAGGTGGTTTGGCCATTATTGGTACAGAACGTCACGAAAGTCGCCGCGTGGACAGGCAGTTACGCGGTCGTGCCGGTCGTCAGGGTGATCCGGGATCTTCGGTTTTCTATATATCACTCGAAGATGATTTGATGCGTTTGTTTGCTTCAGGAAATCTGGCCAAATGGATGGATAGAATGGGATTCAAAGAAGGGGATATGATAGAGCACAGTATGCTTACCACACAAATTGAAAAAGCACAGAAAAAGGTTGAAGAAAATAATTTCGGTATTCGTAAGCGTCTGCTAGAATATGATGATGTGATGAATGCGCAACGTGATGTAATTTATCGTAAGCGCCGTCATGCTTTATTTGGAGAACGTTTATCCTTCGACTTAAATAATATGCTCTTCGATTTGTGCGAAGAAATGGTAACCCAACACCGCGATGCTCAGGATTATGAAGGCTTTACTTTGGATGCAATCAGAATTTTGTCAATTGAATTACCATTTGATGAGGAAACGTTTTATAAAAACAAACACTCTGAATTAGCACATCAACTTTACGAAGCTGCCAATGCTTATTATCATCGCAAGGGCACTCACATCAGAGAACAAGTGTTACCGGTAATTCGTGACATTATGAGTCAAAATGCGCAGTACGAGAATGTCGTGATTCCATTTACAGATGGTTTTAAGTCTCTTCAGGTTGTTGCACCTCTTAAAAAATCAGTGGAAACAAGCGGTGCCGAGTTGATTTCTGCTTTCGAGAAAAACATTTCTCTTGCCATTATTGATGAAGCATGGAAAGAGCATTTGCGCCAGATGGATGAGTTAAAACAATCTGTGCAGAATGCAGTGTATGAGCAGAAAGATCCTTTGTTGATTTATAAATTTGAAGCATTTGAGTTATTCAAAAAAATGATTGGTGAAGTAAATCGTGAAGTGATTTCGTTCTTGTTCAAAGCCAATTTGCCTCAATCAGATACATCAAAGGTCAACTCAACAGCCACTCAAACTCGTACGGATATGAGCCGCATGAAAACAGGTCGAGACAATACTGATGCTATTACCGATCCTATGCGCAATCAAAATCAGCTGATAAATAAGGGTAACGGTGAGCAAGTTTCTCAGCAGGAACAAAAACCTCTTGAACCTGTGCGTGTAGGGCCTAAGATAGGTCGAAACGACCCTTGTCCATGTGGAAGTGGAAAAAAATACAAGCAATGTCATGGAAAAGACGCAGCGTGATCTAAGACAGTGCATAGAACAAACCATATTAAAGCCTGAAACAAACACAGCGCAAATTACCGCATTGTGCAATGAGGCAATACAATATCAATTTTTTGGTGTTTGTGTGCCCCCTGTTTATGTGGAACACGCTGCCACTCTGCTCCAGAATGCAGATGTTAAACTGGTAACCGTTGTGGGATTTCCGTTAGGGTACAACAGCACTTATATTAAACTGGAAGAAACGAAAGAGGTAATTCGACATGGTGCCGATGAGGTGGATATGGTGCTCAATATTGCGGCTTTTAAATCGGGTAAATATGATGAAGCGATGAACGATATGAAAACATTAGCCGATTACTGTCATCGTTTTGACGTGCTGCTTAAAGTAATTATCGAAACATGTCTGCTAAGCGACGAAGAAATAATAAAAGTCTGTGAATTGGCTACTGCGGCGCATGTGGACTTTGTGAAAACTTCTACCGGTTTCAGTACTGCGGGTGCCGCAGTTCCTCACATCAAACTGATGCGCGAATATTTACCTTCACATATTCGTATAAAAGCATCCGGCGGCATCAAAGACAAAAAGTTAGCACTGGATTTGATAGCTCATGGTGCAGATCGTTTAGGAACATCTTCCGGCGTTAAACTCATCAGTGTATGAAAATAGTTCTCATCACATTACTACTCTCCTGCATTTCTTTCTTAGTTGTTGCACAGCAGGATACTATCATTCAAGGAAACCTCACCATAATACAGGACACAGCAATTACCACATTGCTTAATACCAAACCTGTATTGCAAACAAAACAAACTACTCAAGGATATAGAGTTCAGTTAACTTCTTCAGCAAATCGCAAGGAAGTATATGATTTGAAAACTGAATTTTTAAAGTTATACCCCGATGTTCGTGCTTATATCACCTATCAGCAACCTTACTTTAAACTCCGTGTGGGTGATTTTACTGACCGCACGGCTGCCAATGAGTTTCGCGATTTAATCAATTCCAGCTTTCCCGGATTTATAGTACCTGAGTCGGTGAACTTGAATACTGATAAAGAGTAATTACTTTTACAACATACCAAATAAGGATGAACCGCCGTTGCAAATCTTGTAATTCTGAACTGGAGAACAATCTAGTTCGTTGTCCCTATTGTGGCGATTATCAGGGGGTCAACATAGTGAAACGAGTTCTATTCATTGTTGTTATTCTACTTTTTTTATTTGTGCTTTACATGTGGTTTACCACATAACTCATTTTAACTATTTCATCATATGAGCGAAAGCAATTCTTTAATTATTTCGCACCAAATTAGCGTGTCCATGAAAAAGGTTATTCTTTGCCTTTTTTTTCTATCATTTACGGCTTTTGCAAAGGCACAATGCATATATATCAATGAGGTGATGGTTAATGGCCCCGGGGGCTGTGATGGAGATTGTAACCCTAATACAGAGGAGTGGGTTGAATTATTTAACTCCTGCAACACACCTGTTGATATTAGTTGTTTTATGATGACCGATGGCGATTTTACTGTTACATTTCCAAGCAGTACAATAATTCCTGCTCTTGGATTTCTAACTATAGGAAGCGACAATTCTGGGATAATTTTAGACATCAATCTTGCAAATTGCAATTGTACTTCAGGTGCAGGTATAGGTACATTCACTAATTCCAACGAACAAATAATTCTCCTTAATTCCACCGGACAGTTGGTTGATGCCATATATTGGGGGACTGGGCAATTCCCGGTTTCCATTAGTTCTCCATCTATAGGAAACTGTTCATCACTTAACGTCAATTATAATGTTCCAAATTCTTCGTTCTCTCAGCTGCCCGGAGGTGGGAGTAATGGTTGCTCGATAGCTCGTATATGCGATGGTGCTCCATTATGGATTGAAAGGTGCAGCAATGAAATTACAGCTCATAGCAGCAACGAAATGTCTAACCTAGATGTGTCTTTTTTTGCTTCTCAGACTTCAATATGCGCAGGAGATTGTATCAGTTTTACTGACAACAGTACTGGTGTCCCTACATCATGGAACTGGACTTTTCAGGGAGCATCAACAACCACATCAAGTTCTAATGCACCTACGAATATATGTTATCAAACTCCTGGTTCTTATCCGGTTACTTTAATTATTACTAATAATTGTGGTGCTGACACTGGTACTGCATTAGCATACATCGATGTACAGAGCAGCAGTGGAAGCGGAGTGCTTATCAGTGGAAATCTTGTTTTTTGTCAAGGTGCAAACACTACCCTTAGCGTGCCATCGGCATTCTCAACATATCAATGGTTCCTTAATGGACAGCCAATCAGCGGAGCTAACTCTTCATTTTATACCACACAAACACCAGGTTCTTATTTTGTAACCGTTGGCGGTGGTAATTGTATTACTACATCAGACACGGTTGTTGTAATAGAAAATAACATTGTGCAATCCGTTATAAGCAGCACTGCGGATACATTGTGCCCGGGTGATTTGGCAACGCTGCAAAGTATCAATAACACCAACGGCTATCAGTGGCTGCTGAATGGCTCAGTCCTTGGAGGGCAAAGCAGTTCATCTATTTCCATCAACAGCCCCGGAAACTATCAATTGATAACCATTACAGCACAGGGTTGTAAAGACACTTCTGACGTTTACCAAATTATTGATGCCGGTGCTTCCTTGCCACCGTTGAGCAGTTCAACAGGTATATTTTCTTTTTGTGAGGGAGATAATATTACACTCAGCATCTCTGGTAATTTTTCAGATTATCAGTGGCTAATCAATAATAGTATAATCCCCGGTGCAACAGCAAATTCGCTCAACATTAATCAGGCAGGTTCCTATTCCGTTTCTTTATTAGTAAATGGATGCAATGCCACTTCTACACCCGTTGCAGTTATTGTAAACCCTTTACCGCTTGCTAATATTATTGCTCCTCTGACAGTTTATTGTAATGGAGAAAGTATTGCACTTCAAAGCGAAAATTCAGCAGATGTTTATCAATGGATATTGAATGGTGTTGAGTTGCCGGACTCACAGCAACAGATAGATGTCAGTGCTGCAGGTGCATATCAGGTTTTCTTGACCAGTGAAGAAGGGTGTACTGCGTTATCTAGCGCTATCAATATTACCGAGTCCGTCATTGAACAAGTGACTATTGAGTATGATACCACCTTTAGTTTCTGCCAAGGAGAAACGATTTCATTATTGACTTTTCCTGAAAACTATGCCACCTTTCAATGGTATTTGAACAGTGTGCCTGTTTCGAATCAAAAAACAATTACTGCAAGTGCAAGCGGTAACTATAATGTTGTGGTTACAAACAGTGATGGTTGTGTTGCTTCAATATCTGCGAACCTGACGTTCAAAGATTGTGGAAGCATATATCTGCCGAATGCCTTCAGTCCAAACGGCGATGGCATCAATGATGTATTTCGGCCATTAGGAAACGACATTGGAGTATTTGAGATGTGGATTTACAATCGTTATGGTGAAATGATTTTTTATTCCAACAATAAAAAAAATGGTTGGAATGGAACCTACAATAAGGTAAATGCCCAAATTGGAGTATATGTATATCATTTCCGCGCATTCGATTTATCGGGGAAAGAGCTACTGTTTAATGGAAGTAACAAAGGAAATGTAACCCTGCTGCGTTAATCATTTGAGGTTAATGAGAAACAGTTAAAAAACTGATTATTGTTATTTTCGCGCGACTTCTGAACTCTACCTTGTCCCTTAAAGAAAATATAGACAAAAGCAAATTGCCCGTTCACGTGGCCGTGATAATGGATGGCAATGGTCGTTGGGCTAAAGCGCAGGGAGAACAACGTATTTTTGGCCACCACAATGGGGTTAAGGCCGTTCGAGACGTTACAGAAGCCTGCGCGGAGTTGGGAGTTAAATTTCTTACACTCTACGCGTTCTCCACCGAAAACTGGAACAGACCCAAAGAAGAAGTTGATGCACTGATGGAATTACTGGTGCACACCATAACGCAAGAGACATCTACACTGATGAAAAACAATGTTCGTCTGCTCACTATCGGTGACACCGAGTCCTTACCGCCGATGACCAAAACCGAGTTGAAATCGGCCATGCAGATGACAGAAAGCAATAGTGGGTTGTCTCTTGTGCTTGCATTGAGCTACAGTTCACGATGGGAAATAACCGATATGGTTAAAAAAATTGCCAATGAAGTAAGCTCGGGTACAATGAAAGTAGATGACATTACCGAGCAAGTAATAAGCACACATCTAAATACGGCTCATATTCCTGACCCTGAATTACTGATACGCACCAGTGGTGAACAACGCATCAGTAACTTTCTGCTATGGCAAATCGCTTATACGGAATTGTACATTACCGACGTTTTATGGCCCGACTTCAACAAAGAAGAATTTTACAAAGCATTGATAACTTATCAGCAACGCGAGCGCCGTTTTGGCTTAACCAGCGAGCAGTTAAACTCAACTAAAGCATGAAGCAGGCGTTGATTTTATTATTGTTATTCATCTGCGGCTCTCTCATGGCGCAAGCTCAGCAAGGCGAAATCGACTACGATAATCCAAAGGAGTATCTGGTGGGTAGTGTAAAAGTGGAGGGGACAAAATATTTGGATAAGGATATCCTGATTTTGCTTTCGGGCATTCGTCCCGGTTCACGAATTATGGTGCCCGGCAGTGATATTACCAAGTGTATTCAGAATTTATGGAAGCAGGGATTATTCGCCGATGTCAGCATTGAAGCAAGCAAGATTTCAAACGACACCATTCATTTGGTTTATACCCTCTCAGAAAGACCACGTCTATCAGCATTTGCTTTTAAGGGAATTAAAAAGAGCGAACAAAATGATTTAAGAGAAAAAATTAATCTTACTAAAGGCAAGGTTTTAACAGACAATATTCTGGTCAATACCCGAAACACTATTACTAATTATTATATTGATAAGGGTTTTGTCAGGGCCGATATTGAAATGAAAATGGTGAAGGATACAACATTCCCAAATTCCGAGATTCTCTATATCATCATCAACAAAGGTAACCGTATTAAGATTGACGACATCATTATTACCGGTAACGTAAAGGTCAAGAGCAAAAAGATTTATGCTCAAATGAAAAAAACAAAACGCAATACCTGGTACTCTATTTTTAATGTGTCTCGTTTTA
Source organism: uncultured Bifidobacteriaceae bacterium (assembly GCA_964640655.1). Lineage (GTDB taxonomy): Bacteria > Bacteroidota > Bacteroidia > Chitinophagales > UBA10324 > BJGO01. Next base: position 34,514 of record CAZXFT010000023.1, read on the forward strand.
TAGAAAAAGATTTTGATGAAGACAAGAGAAAAGTTGAGGACTATTATAACAAGAAAGGATTCCGCGATGCCACAGTATTTAAAGATAGCCTGTCAACCAATGAAAAAGGAAATTACATACTCAACATCACTATGGATGAGGGTAACAAGTATCACTTCAGGAATATAACCTGGAAGGGCAATACCAAGTATAGCAGTGGTAGACTGGATACTATATTAAATATTCAAAAAGGTGATGTCTTTAATCTGCAAAGATTCGATCGCCGCCTAAAAGCCGACCCTAATGGTAGTGATGTGTCTTCTATATATCTCGATGATGGTTATCTGTTCTTTAATGCTACACCGGTAGAGATCAATATAGAAAACGATTCTATAGATATAGAAATAAGAATTTATGAAGGACCGCAAGCCATAATTAACGAAGTAAACATAAGTGGTAACGACAAAACCAGTGAGCACGTGGTGCGTCGTGTGTTGCGCACTTTGCCGGGTAATAAATTCAGCCGCTCAGATATTATTCGCTCTCAGCGCGAATTAGCCACATTAGGATTTTTTAATCCTGAAAAAACTCAAATCATACCTGTACCACATCCCGAAAATGGTACAGTAGACATTAATTATATCGTTGAAGAAAAACCAAGCGATCAATTGGAGTTATCCGCAGGTTATGGAGGGCAGGTGTTTGGCGTTACCGGATCTCTCGGCGTGCGATTCAACAATTTTTCTACCCGAAACATGTTCCGAAAAGGCGGATGGAATCCTATACCTGTTGGAGATGGACAACAGTTGGGTATCCGAGCTCAATCTAATGGTAGATTGTTTCAATCATATAACTTAAGTTTTACAGAACCATGGTTTGGTGGAAAGAAACCTAATTCATTATCTATTGGGGCTAACAGAACTCGTATTGCAACCACTTGGGATAAAGAAAACCCTAATTATGGTTATTTGATTACTTCAGGTGTTTCAGTCGGTTATGGTCGTCAATTAAAATGGCCGGATGATTATTTTACTTGGATTTCATCTATTGACTATCAGAATTATAGACTCAGCAATTATGCCAGCAGAAACTTTATTCTTTCAGATGGTTCAGCTAACGCTTTAAGTTTCAAACAAACATTCAGCAGAAATTCTTTAAGCGATTTTACATTTCCAAAATCAGGTTCAAATATTACCCTCATAGTACAAATCACACCACCATGGTCGGTGTTTACCGGTAAAGACTACAGCAGCCTGCCGAATAACGAGAAATACAAGTGGATTGAATATCATAAGTATCGCTTCACCTCAGACTGGTACACCAATCTTTTTGGAAAATTTGTTCTGCGCACCGCAACCAAATTAGGTTATCTGGGATATTACAACAGCACCATAGGCCCCTCTCCATTTGAACGATTTGTTTTGGGTGGTGATGGTTTGAGTAATATCAATTTCAATCTTGCCGGCCAGGATATTGTTGCACAACGTGGTGGTTACGATCCTTATGCGCCACAGGGAGGAGCTACTATATTCAATAAACATACAGTAGAGTTACGTTATCCATTCTCTACCAATCCAAGTGCATTTATATACGGGCATGTTTTTGCAGAAGCAGCCAATCAATGGCTCAGTGTAAAAGACTATAATCCATTCAAATTAAATCGTGCGGTTGGTGTTGGTATGCGCTTTTTATTGCCTGCATTCGGATTGCTGGGTTTTGATTATGGCATACCCTTTGACTTGCACCAGATATACCCTTCAACAGCCAAGGCAACTACACTCAACGAGTTGTTTCAACGCGGAAAGATCACCATTGTACTTGGCTTTGAACCGGAATAATAACAGACTTAAATTCTAAAACCTATGAAAAAAATTTCCATTCTCCTCGCTTTCATTGCACTTACAGCTTTCACTGCCAGTGCACAGCGCTTTGCTTATGTTGACTCCGATTATATTCTGAGCAACATTCCTGAATATGCCGAAGCTCAAAAACAATTAGACGAAATTTCTAAAAACTGGCAAAAGGAAATTGAAAACAAATTCAAGGAGATAGATCAGCTCTATAAAAACTATCAGCAGGAGCAGGTTCTATATACTGAAGATATGAAAAAGCAGAAACAGAAAGAGATTGAAGACAAAGAAAAAGCTGCCAAAGAATTACAGAAAAAACGTTTCGGTTACGAAGGTGATTTGTTTCAGAAACGCCAGGAACTGGTGAAACCAATTCAAGATAAAATGTATGAGGCCATTCAAAAAGTGGCTACCACCAAAGGTTTTGATGTCATCTTTGATAAGTCGAGCAGCACTACTATGCTTTACAGCAACAGTAAACTCGATGTCAGCGACGATGTAATTAAACAGCTGGGGTATACACCCAAACAGAAATAATATATTTTTACGCACCTTTTTAAATATAATACCCAATACACATGAAATTTAAACACTTATTACTCGCGGCATTCTTAGTAATTGCATGCGGAACAGCACAGGCACAAAAATTTGGTCACATTGATTCAGGAGCATTGTTAGAACTTATGCCTGAAGTAAAATCGGCTGATTCCATTTTAGCCGTTTACCAGAAATCACTTGAAGACTCTTACAACAATATGATAACGGAGTATCAAACTAAACTGGCTGACTTTCAGAAGAAAGAAAAAACAATGCAGGAGTTTGATAAGGAATTGAAACAACAGGAATTGCTGGACTTACAAAACCGTATTCAAACATTCCAGGATGGTGCACAGGATAAATTGCAGGCAAAAAAACAGGAAGTGTATTCGCCAATTTTGAAAAAAGCTGAAGACGCAGTCAAAACGGTTGCTAAAGAAAATGGTTATTCATACATTTTTGATACAAGTGTTGGTGGAGTCATTTATGCTCAGGATTCTGATAACATCATGCCTTTGGTTAAAAAGAAACTGAACCTGAAATAAACAATTGTTAAAAACATTAACCGGCAGTAGCACGAATCATCGTTTAGCTTACTGCCGGTTTTTTTATTGATGAACAAAGCACAACCCATTGGAATTTTTGATTCAGGCATAGGTGGCTTAACCGTTGCACAAAGTATAGCCCGTGTATTGCCGCATGAGCAGATGATTTATTTCGGTGACACTGCACATTTACCATATGGCGATAAATCGTTTGATGCCATTCGTAGTTATGCCATTCGTATAGCAGATTTTTTATTGGAGAAAAATTGTAAGGTGATACTGATTGCATGCAATACTGCTTCGGCAGCAGCTTTCGACACCCTGAAAGAGCACGTCGGTGATCGTGCTTTGGTGATGAATGTGATCGACCCATTGGTTGAAAGAGTTTCCGGTGATGCGGACATTCGTAAGGTGGGAATTATTGGTACCAAGACAACTATTGCCTCCGGTGTCTATGAAAAAAAGTTAAAAGACAAACGAACAGATTTAGAGGTAGCCTCCTTGGCAACGGCCTTGTTGGCATCAATGATTGAGGCAGGATTTTATAACAATTCCGTATCACAGGCGGTAATAAATTCATATTTATCATACCCTGATTTTCAGGATATGCAAGGTATTATTCTGGCTTGCACACACTATCCATTAATCCGCAAGGAGATTGAATTTTATTTTCATCATCGCATCAAAGTATTTGACTCGACAGACATTGTCGCAGAGAAATTGAAAGAGCAATTAGAGATTAATAACCTGTTGAATAACGGAGCTTCTACCAAACACGAGTTTTATGTTTCAGACTATACACCTTCGTTCGAGCAAACAGCGAGATTGTTTTTTGGCAACGATGTGCAGTTAAATCATTACAATATCTGGGAGAAGTAACTCACCTCAATATGCTATCGTGAAGCACACGATACATCTTTTCGTTCACCTGCAGGTGTAACGAAAATGGTTTTGCATCATTAATTGCATGTTGAATATTGACATCAGCTTGTTTTTGAATCAGGCATCCCTCACTGTGCTGTAAATACTTTGCTAAATATTCCTGTTCTGTTTGTCCCGGTGTAGGTATTAACAACAGCTTTTTATTACTGTGTTGCAAATCCATCAAGGAAGAATAACCACTGCGACATACAATCAAATCACTGCATTCAATTAATTCTTTTAATTCTTTTTCACCGGCCTGGTCAATCATTCGAATATGATGATGTGATTGCTGAACAGGCGCATCTTCTTTAACCCCGCGAACGATGCAGGTTTTTAAATGAGGCTTTTGCTTGAACTCGTAGAGTAATTTCTTTTCAAGAGATCCGCGATGTGGCTCCGGGCCCGATAATACAGCTAACACATCGTACTGTTTTCTCTTTTCCTGATATGATTCAAAGCGGCTTAACAAACCACAATACCGATGTTTGAGTTGTTGATACGGAGGATGCGATAATGCTCCGCTCAAATTGTGATCTCCTTCTTCGTCAGGTATCCACAATTCGTTAAAAGGTTGAATAAATCTTAGTAATACTGAATCAATGATTGATTGCAGAAAAGCAAACCCGGCTGGGGGCTGAAGATGCAGTTGATGTGTGAGTAAATAAGACGGAATAGAATGATGATGACAGCCATAGCGATTATCAGAAATGATGGCATCGAATTGATGTTTACGAACCAACTGATCAATAACGATTATTTCTTCATTTATGGCTCGTCTGATTTTTGGCCATTGTTTCATTATAGAAAATGCCTGCGACACATTTTTACTGTAACGAATACTGTATTCGGGCAACTGATGAAAAGTAAGTTGAGGATAGCGTTTCTTCAGCCAAATCAAACTTTGTCCGTTTCCTCCAATTTGAATGAGACATCCTTGTTCAAGTAAATAATTAATGACGGGAACGCAACGAGTGGCATGTCCAAGCCCCCAATCGAGTAAGGCAATGAATATGGTTTTACTTCGTTTCAAAACTAGTTGGTGCTATAAAATGAATTCGTGCTAACTTACACATCGTTAAAATGAAATTTGACACTCCAATGAAGAATGTATCAAAATGTTTGATGTTCATCTCAATACTGTTATTGAGTAGTTGCGGATTATTTAAGAAATGCGGCGACTGTCCTAGTTTTTCCAAAACGGCACAATTTCAGCAAAACTTGACTTGCCACCGCTAATATGTCTTCATCAGTTATACCTCTATCTCAGATCCCTGAAGGAGGGAAAGGCACGATTACCGAACTGGAACAGAGTCCGATTATCGTTCAGTTGCTTGAAATGGGATTAATACCCGGGGCACAGGTTGAAGTATATAAAGTAGCTCCGCTCGGAGACCCCATGGTGGTGAGCGTATCGGGCACAGAAGTTACATTGCGCAAGGTTGAGGCCGCAGTAGTATTGATTCAAACCGGTTAAAAACACAGCTTTCAAAGTCACTCGTTTTTTGCTTCTTACATTTGCGCGCACTGCGTGAATCCTGACTTTAAAATAGCACTCATCGGCAATCCCAACAGCGGTAAAACAACGTTGTTTAATACTCTCACCGGTCTTCGGCAAAAGGTGGGTAATTACCCAGGTATTACGATAGACCGTAAATCAGGATATTGGAAAATCAATAAAGAACTAACAGCCGAAGTGCTCGATTTGCCGGGCACATACAGTATATACCCCAAGCGGCCCGATGAACGTATTGCCATTGAAACCATTCTTAATATTCAGAATGATTTGCATCCGGACTTGATCATAGTAGTTTGTGATGCCACCGCACTGCAACGCAATATTTTATTGTGCACACAAATCATTGACACCGGAATACCTGTTGTAGTGGCTTTAACCATGAGCGATGTGGCTCAAAAGGATCATATCTCTGTTGACAGAGTTAAACTATCTGAATTACTTGGCGTGCCTGTAGCTGATGTTTCCTTCCATTTAAAAAATAAAATGGATGAACTCAAAGAAGCCATATTGATACAATATCAACGCAAGCAAAATTTAAAGTCTCATTACCAGCCACAACACGATGTTTTCTCCTCAATAAGAAATGAACTACAACTCAACAGCAATTATTTAGCACTGCTAACAGCCAATGCTTCTACGCAGGCTGAATTTTTAAATGCCAATCAAAAACAGTTCATTCAGCAATCTATGCAACAATATCAGATTGCATTAGCAGGATGGCAAGCGGATGAGGTATTACACCGCTTCAAACTCAATCAGCAGATTCTAAGCCATGTGGTTCACAAGCACAACAAAGACTCTATTTCAAGGCAATGGACAAAGCGAATAGATGATTATTTGTTGCATCCGCTTTGGGGTTATATGGTTTTTCTGTTGGTCTTCTTTCTCATATTTCAGGCATTGTTCAACTGGGCAGAGTATCCGATGGAGGCGATCAACGAATTATTCGCGCAGGCATCTTCAGCTGTTTTACGTTTACTGCCCGATAGCATGTTCTCTCGCTTACTTGCCGAAGGCATACTGCCGGGTATAGGAGGCATTATTGCATTCGTACCTCAAATCACATTGTTGTTCGGGTTTATCAGCGTGCTGGAAGAAACGGGTTACATGTCGCGAGTAAGCCTACTGACCGACAAAATATTTCATCGCATAGGAATGAATGGGAAGTCGAGTGTTTCACTGATTGGCGGATTAGCCTGCGCAGTTCCGGCTATTATGGGTACTCGTACCATCGAAAATTATAAAGACCGTTTAATCACCATACTTGTAACGCCTTTAATGAGTTGCTCGGCACGTTTACCGGTGTATGTGTTGTTGATTGGCTTTGTTGTACCTGATAAAGATTTATATGGCATCATTAATCTTCAAGGAATGGTAATGTTGGGTTTATATCTCCTAGGTTTTATTACAGCATTGTTGGTTGCGTTGATATTAAAGTTGTTTATCAAGGTAAAAGAAACAGGTACATACATTGCCGAACTCCCTATTTACCGCAAACCTCGATGGGGCAACGTGTTGTTCACCATGTATGAAAAAGTAAGATTGTTTGTTTGGGAAGCCGGAAAGATTATTATGCTGATCTCTGTATTATTGTGGTTTCTGGCCTCCTTTGGTCCGGGTCGCGATATGGAGTACGCCGAGGAAACAGCTTTATTAACTTATAAAAAAGCGGATAGCATTGAACTGAAGAATCAGGTTCAATCGGCTAAACTTAATGCATCTTATGCAGGTGTTATGGGCAGATGGATAGAACCTGTTATTGCACCGCTCGGATTCGATTGGAAAATGGGAATTGCCATCATTACATCATTCGCTGCTCGAGAAGTCTTTGTGGGTACAATGGCAACCATTTACAGTATTGGTTCTAAAGATGAACCTGACTTTGAAGTGTTGCGCGAAAAAATGCAACAGGACACTAACCCAAATACGGGTGAAGCCATTTATAATACTGCAAGTGGACTGGCGCTCATCATTTTCTACGTATTTGCTATGCAGTGTATGAGTACACTTGCCGTTGTGAAACGCGAAACGAAATCGTGGAAGTGGCCTGTCGTGCAGTTTGTGTATATGACCGTGTTAGCATGGGTGACGGCATGGATCACTTACATTCTATTATCCTAATCTAAGTCGGCGCTCCAGGAAGATTCCGGATTCATATGAGCCGAAATGGCGATTTGTAGTATTTCATTGGTAATGTCCGGATAGAATTCATTAAAGCGAAAGTCATGGTTTAACCACTTTTCTAAATAGCCGGTAAATTGTTCATCAATATGATGAATCACCGAAACCCCTAGTTGCCTCAGCGCTTCAGCATTGCAGGCTTGTTCATATTGATTGCGCATGGGAATGCACATGAGTTTCTTGTTTAGGAATATGGCTTCAGCTGGAGTTTCAAACCCGCCGCCTGTTATGATACCTGTACACTTTTCAAATCCATCCGTAAAATCTTTGGGATTCACCGGTATTATTTCTACATTACTGCTTCGCGAATGTTGTGTTCTGTTGATGGAAAAAATCTTGAAATGAACATCAGAGAATTTTCTAAGAAAGTTGCTCAGATATTCATCACCATAAGCTGGTAAATAAACCAGATAGAAGTTTTTATCTGTAGGGTTCAGATTCCTGATGTCTTTTCTGATTACAGGAGTGAATATATTTTGATCATAATTCTTAAAGTGAAAACCATATGCCAGTGTCGAGGGGCTATAGTATTTGAATATCTGCTCGGTCAGATAGTCTTTCTTTTTGATGCGTGGTGTTTTTTCAGAAAGAAAAGAAGACTGATGACTCAACGCAGTACAGGGCAATCGTTTCATCTTGCAGGCCCACGCACTTACAGGTTCAAAATCACTTAGCACCACATCATAATCTTCAACCGGTAATTGCTTGATGTCTTTCACCAATTGTAACATATTCGATTGCATCAGACTCTTGCCGTAGTCTATTCTCCCTCTTTTACCAAAGTCAAATCCTAAACCTTTACTTCGGTACTTAATATCAAAAGGTAACTGTAGGGCTGCATTTTGGCCACTGAGAAGTACATCAGTATCACCCATTCTTTTTAATAACGGAACAATTTCCCTTGCACGACTTACATGTCCGTTACCTGTTGCCTGAACTGCATAAAGTATCTTCATACAGCTTGCTTAAACAACATTTCCAATTGTTCGCTCAGCTCATAATCTGTGTGATAGTTGAACATCTTCCATCTCTTACCATCATACTCTAGTGATGTTAAATTCTCTACCCAGTCACCTGAATTCATATACTGTACAGATCCTTTCATGGTATTGATTCTCTTAATTACCGGTTGATGAATATGCCCGCATACAACAACATGATAATTTTGTTCAATGGCAATCTCCGCAGCAGTAGTCTCAAAATCGCTGATAAACATCACGGCTTTCTTCACACTGTTTTTGATTCGCTTGGATAAAGAAATCTTACCATAACCCAATCGTTCGCTCAATAGGTTAATGTACCTGTTCATCCAAATGAGAATGTCGTATCCTTTCCCTCCTAGTTTAGCCAACCACTTAGAATTTTTCATGGTAATGTCAAATACATCTCCATGAAAGAACCAATAGGTTTCTCCGTTGAGTTTAAGAATCAGTTTATCATCAAAAACCAGATTACCCAATTTAGGCATGTCAAAACGACGTAGTAATTCATCGTGGTTTCCACTTAGATAATAAACTTTTGTGCCGTTCAACAGCATGGATAGTATCTCTTCAATCACCTTGAAATGCTCCACAGGCCAATATCTCTTGTTGAACTGCCACATATCAATAATGTCGCCGTTCAGTATCAGTTTCTTGGGTTGAATGGTTTTAAGATAATTAACCAATTCTGCTGCGTGGCAACCAAAAGTGCCCAAGTGTAGGTCGCTGAGCACCACAATTTCCGGAGTACGCTTCATCCGTTTTTTTTGTGATACAATATTCCCTGACCTGTATGATACTAAGATTTCTTCATTGTTAATTCTTTGTGATAATTATTTGAAGCCAATGTTATATCAACAATATTTATGTTTTATACCGAAAAAGAATACAGTGTCAAGCTCTAACGCTTCACCATCTTCTCATAAACATAAACCCACTCTTTCACACTCATTTTGCCTGACAATTCACCTATGAGTGTATATGGTATTTGATCAGGTTTTTTAAAACGTATACAACTTTTACCCATATCCAGTTTGCTTTTGCAGTGATGAGGGTATTCGTCAGTAAACCACTTCAATAATTTTTCATCGGCATATATGCCCATATGATAAACCGCAATAAAATTCTTTTGTGAAGCTATACTCAAAAATGGTAACGGCAATTTAGGATCACAGTGATAGCCGGATGGATATATTGAATGAGGTACCACGTATCCTATCATACCATAAGAAATGCATTCCTCAAAGCCTTTTGGCAAATTCTTCTTAATGGCTGTACGAAGTTTGTTGATGGCGTCTTTCCGTTCTTCAGGAAGTTGATCCACATATTCCTGTACCGTTTTAATTTCCGTTCCCATATCAGTTCTTACTTGCAAGAATAGTTAACACTACATTATTATCAAAGAATTCCTTTCGTATATTTTATTCAACTTCGCACTTTCAACATTCAAACATGAAACAAGTATATGTGATAGATGCCGTGCGTACACCCATTGGTAAATATGGTGGTGTACTCAGCACGGTACGTCCCGATGATTTAGCGGCACTGGTTATAGCTGAAATCATTAAACGCAATCCTAATGTGCCTCCTGCGGATATTGAAGAAGTGATCTTTGGCGATGCCAATCAAGCGGGTGAAGACAATCGTGACGTAGCCCGTATGGCTTTGTTGCTTGCAGGCCTTCCCGTAAGTGTTGGTGGTGTTACGGTTAATCGTTTGTGTGCTTCGGGCTTGCAATCTATTATGGATTCCACGCGTGCCATACGCTGTGGCGAAGGCGACATTTATATTGCAGGTGGTGTGGAAAGTATGACACGTGCTCCTTTGGTGATGGCCAAAGCAGATTCTGCCTTCTCGCGCAAGACAGAAATATTTGATACCACTATTGGTTGGCGCTTCACCAATAAAAAACTTGCTGACTTGTATTATCCCTATTCCATGGGAGAAACAGCAGAAAATGTAGCCACACAGTGGAAGATTACACGTGCAGAGCAGGATGAATTTGCATTGCAATCTCAGACTAAGTATGCAGCAGCTTATGATGCAGGAAAGTTTTCTGATGAAATGATTCCGGTGAATGTATATAACAGCAAGGGTGAAATTATGCCGGTGAGCAAAGATGAAAATCCCCGCGCCACAACATTAGAAAAATTAGCACAGCTCAAACCGGCCTTTAAAAAAGATGGTACGGTTACGGCCGGAAATTCATCAAGCATCAACGATGGTGCGGCATGTTTAATTCTGGCATCAGAAGATGCCGTGAAGCGCCATAATCTCAAGCCTATGGCCCGGATAGTTAGCGTTGCTGCTGCCGGTGTTGACCCGTCTATCATGGGTATAGGCCCTGTTCCGGCCTCTCAGAAAGCCCTGCAACGAGCTGGTTTAACATCAAGCGATTTAGATTTAATTGAGTTGAATGAAGCGTTTGCATCACAAAGTATTGCTTGTGTACGCGAACTGCAACTTGATATCAGCAAAATCAATGTAAACGGTGGTGCCATTGCTATTGGCCATCCGCTCGGATGCAGTGGTTCTCGTATTTCGGCAACACTTATACACGAAATCAAACGTCGCAAGGCACGCTATGGATTAGCTACAATGTGTGTAGGAGTGGGGCAGGGTGCTGCTATCATTTACGAAGGAATTTAGAAGAAATATTTATTGCACCGCTTCATACACGCGGATACATTTCTTCAATAAGTCTTCCATCAATTCCAGACGCAACATATTGGCGCCATCACTTTTTGCTATTGCAGGATTGGAATGTGTTTCAATAAACAATCCATCGGCACCTGCGGCAATGCCGCACTTGGCTATGGTTTCAATCAATTCAGGCTTGCCACCGGTAACACCGCTGCTTTGATTGGGTTGTTGCAGCGAGTGCGTACAATCCATAATCACCGGTACCTGCAATTGATTCATAGCTACAATGTTTCTATAGTCCACAATCATATCGGTATAACCAAAACTGTTTCCTCTGTCGGTTACCATTACTTTTTCATTACCTGCTTCCACTACTTTCTCTACCGGAAAACGCATCGCCTCTCCCGATAAAAATTGCCCCTTCTTAATGTTTACCCATTTGCCGGTTCTTGCCGCTGCTTCCAGTAAATCACTTTGGCGACAAAGAAAAGCCGGTATCTGAAGCACATCTATAAACTCTGCTGCCATAGCAGCTTCCGGCGCACTGTGTATGTCGGTAACTACAGGCAGAGCCAGTTCTTTTTTCACCTTAGCTAAAATCTTCAACGCCTTTTCGTCCCCTATTCCCGTAAAAGATTTTCCGCTGCTGCGATTGGCTTTGCGGTAAGATGCTTTAAATATCAGCGGCACCTGCAATCTGTTGGTCAGCTTTCGCAAATGCTCTGCTATATGCATCACCGTTGGTTCATCTTCCACCACACAGGGACCGGCAATGAGAAAGAAATGTTGTCCCTGATAGGGGTGCAGTTGTTCAATCTTGGGCATCATGCAATTCAACTTTGTTCAACAATGTTAAGATTATTTGATGAGTGTTCTTCCTGTACAAGATTCAATCGGTAGTAAGATATCTTACAACTCAATACTTTCCCCTATCGCAGGCAGTTTCAATGTCTTATTGCGCTTCGCAAAATAAGTTTCCGCTTCGCGGTGATTAATTTCTATATACGGGAACGTATCAAAGTGCATGCCTACTATGTGATTGGTCTTTACCATATCTGCTGCATCACAGGCATCGATATAACCCAGGTAAAATTGTTGCCAATGGGAAGAAATGCAAAGTCAACCTGATGCTTGCGAGCTATCAACTCCATATCTATAGTTAGCGCAGTATCGCCGGCATAATAAAAAGTTTTCTCTGCTTCTATAACAAAACCCATAGGATTACCTCCGGCAGCGCCATCAGGAAAAGTACTGCTGTGCTGTGCCACCACGGTGCGCAGTTTGCCAAAGGGAAATGCCACATAAGCTCCGGTATTCATGGGGTGATATTTGGTAATTCCTTTTTGACTGAAGTAATCGGTTATCTCGTATGCTGCAATCAGTGTGGCATTATTCTGATGAGCCAGCGTAACTGTATCGGCAATATGGTCACCGTGCGCATGACTGAGCAATATATAATCGGCTTTAATAGAAGTTATGTCTATATCCTTAGCCTTGGGGTTGGGAGAAATAAAGGGGTCGAACAACAAATTGTATTCACCGCACTGCACCGCAAAGCACGAGTGACCGTAGTAAGTGATTTTCATAGATGAAATATTTTGAGGTAAAAGTAAATGTCAGTAATCTATCAACTTAACTGTTTTTAAAGTTTTCTGTTCATTCAATCGAAGTGCATCATACATCCGAATATGAGTTGGACCGCGTAATCCACAATCGTACTCAAATTTCACTTCTGAAGATATTATTTTGTTTGCTAAAAATATTAGTATGTTTGTTGAGACAATTCCCCCATAATTTATGAGCAGCAACGAATCACAATTCATCGCCGGCCGCGGCGCACAACTCAACACGTTCAACCCTTTTGCGCAGCAACACTTGGTGAGCGAACATATCGAAGGACTCGACGAAGCGCTCGAACCGGATCGCCGCACGCAGTACTTCACCGAGTTTCCCAAGGAGATTGTCAATAAAGTAACCAGTCCCGATGTGCCCATGTTATACTCGGTAAATCCTTATCAAGGCTGCGAACACGGCTGCACCTACTGCTATGCACGTAACACGCATCCATACTGGGGCTTTAGTGCCGGACTGGATTTTGAACAAAAAATTATCATAAAGCCCGAAGCGGCTGCTCTGCTGGAGCGCACTTTACAGAAGTCTTCCTGGAAAGGTTTTCCCATTTCCTTTTCCGGCAACACCGATTGCTATCAACCGGTTGAACGCATCACACGCATCACTCGCCGCTGCCTCGAGGTGATGTATAACTACCGCAATGCTCTAAGCATCATTACCAAAAACAAACTCATCCTGCGCGATCTGGATTTACTCCGCGATATGGCTAAACACAATCTGGTACACGTGATGATTACCATAACCACACTTAACGAAGACCTGCGTCAAAAAATGGAACCTAGAACGGTTACAGCAAATAGCCGTTTACAAGCCATTGAACAACTCAGTAAAGCAGGTGTACCCGTTGGCGTGATGATAGCCCCTGTGATACCCGGACTCAATGCGCGCGAAATTCCTGAAATTATTAAACAGGCTGCCGAGCATGGTGCCAATGAAGCAGCCTATACCATACTTCGTTTGAATAAAGATGTAGAGTTACTCTTTACCGACTGGATTCACAAAACATTTCCGGCAAGTGCCGATAAAGTATTGAATCAGGTAGCAGATTGTCACGGCGGCAAGGTAGGAGACAGCCGCTTTGTGAAACGTATGCGCGGTGAAGGCCCCATTTCTGCAGTAATCAACCAACTCTTTCGCACAGCAGTAAATAAGTTTATGCCACAGCGTGGTATGCCGCCATTCGATTTGGAACTGTTCCGTCGCGTATCTTCGCAGGGTCAGCTAACGATGTTTTGAACTCTGCATCGCTTTGGTTGTTCAGTTAAACTCAAACATCATGTCTATGAATATCACCGCCGTCAACACCTCCGGCTTACAGCAACAAATTCAGAACCTCTTCAGCGACTATCATCCGCAATCCAGAGTTTGGATTTATCAAAGCTATCGCGATATGAATGCCGCCGAAGAACAAAACATCACTGCTGAACTGAAAAACTTTTGCAAAACTTGGACTGCTCACCAGGTAGCCCTGCGTGCCGATGCGCTGATACTTCTGCATCGCTTCATCATATTAATTGTTGACGAAGCCGTGAGCGGTGCCAGTGGTTGTTCCATAGATAAATCGGTACATGCCATTCAGCGTATAGAGCAGCAACACCAGTTGCAATTACTCAACCGCCTCAATCTGACTTTACTCCAAGGAGATGAAATACTCACGGCAACATTCAGCGAAGTAAAAAACAATCTGTCCCGGTGGCAGGATGCATACCTCTTCGACAACAGCATCACTTCCTTAGAACAATTACACTCCCGCTGGCTCATACCGGTGAAGGAGAGTTATTTAAACAGATAAGAGCGATTGCAGACTATGCAAAAACTAAATCTTCTGTTAATAGTTGATAAAAGT
>CAZXFT010000024.1:0-47026 GCA_964640655.1 uncultured Bifidobacteriaceae bacterium
TTCCCACAACATCATTTGAGTGTAATTGCGGGTTATTAAAGACAATCAAATGATACCGATCTGCCAACGCTTGTGCCGGATAAACATGGAATTAAATCCGTTCCAAATTCTCCAGTGCTTCAGAATGCTTGGCATTTAGGTTTGGGTTATGCGATTCAAAAGAAAAAGTATCAGTACAAATACTATGCGGGGGTTTATCAAACATATTTCCGCTACAATACCTACAATATGTCAGACAATACATTCCTAGCACAGCAGTATTTTTCGGGCTACACCTTAGCTCAACTTGGTTTTGAATTTGCATACAAGCGCACCTCTTTTTTTGTATCCTCCAACTATAGTCTTAATTATAAATTTCCTTTACCTGCATCTATTATTCATTTTGGACTTTCTTGGAATATATTATCTATAAAGAAAAGAAAACTCGAAAACCATTAATTATAAACAAGCACTACAACACGCGCTATGGGTTATAGAAACGGATGCAATCAGCCATATTTTAAAGCAGGCCATATAAACTTAAGAGCGTTATTATAACTCTTCACCTCCCCATCTTCTACTTTTTAACAATCAATCGGAAACTATTTCCGATAAAATAGTTTCCAAACGAACTATTTGTCAGTTTTATGATTCAAAATAAGTCAGCTTGTCAGATTATTTCCCTTGGTATTGACTTTGATAAATACTGAGAAAAAACAAAATACTATGACACTAATTAAATTCAAAAACGACCGCTTAAACGCTCCTTCATTGTTTAATTCTTTGATGGATGATTTCTTCAATTCCGATTTCCCGGTTATACCGCGTATTAACGCTCAGGTACCACCGGTCAATGTAAAAGAAACTCCGGAGGCATTTCATCTTGAGTTAGCTGTTCCTGGTCTATATAAAGACCATGTAGACATTAATCTTGATGGGAATCTGCTTACCATTAGTGGTAAACACGAAGAAAAAAGTAACGAAGAAAAAGAAAAATACACACGCCGCGAGTTTAGCTTCAGCAGTTTCAGCCGCACTTTCACATTGCCTGAAAATGTAAATCCAGAAAAAATCAGCGCCGACTTAAAAGACGGTGTACTAAAAGTTAATCTTCCCAAGGTGGAAGAAACAAAACAAAAGGGGCCTAAGTCAATTCAGGTTTCTTAAAAATATCCGGTGTGTCGCTTCGTCGGCATACATGGATTTATCCTTCATAGGATGGGTTTGGGTTTATAAGCCGGCTGTTTTCACAGTCGGCTTTTTTAATATTAACTTGATTATTTCAATAGATTTATACGTTCAACTATGGCGCTATCACCGCATACATATCTGAGTAAGTATATGCCACTAGCATCAGGCAATTGAATTTGAGTTACTTGATCTGTAATATTATTGTAAAACATCATCCTGCCGGCTATATCAAATAGTTGTATAGTACCTGAATGGGTATAAGTCTGTAAATAAGCCGTGTTATTAATTATAGTTATGCTCACCTGATTGGGTAACTCTGTATCAGGTAACAAAGAAATGCAAGCAACATTTTGAATTCTGTTACCAAAAAATGCAGCGGCAGCTGTAGTCCTTAACCAATAGTTATCATATTGATGACCCCCTGTTGATGGGTTAATTGTTTGCTGCAGACAGTCGGCATTATTATTAGTTTGCTCAAGAACGATGTTTGGTTTAGCTGAAGCAGGAATGTTCAATGTATCGCGCAGATAAGAAATTGCTCCGCTTCCATATATAAACGGTCTACTGATTATCCCAATGCAACCGGTAGATGCTGCACAATCACTATAGCCTTGTAATATTTTGTTGTAGCCTATAGGAACAATCAAATCGTTGGGTTGATGAAAGCTATATAAATCGGGAATGAATTCGCTGTAGTTTGAAAACAGATCGAAAAACATGCCTCCGAAATTATTGGCTACTGCAATAATTTGGTGTGCAGGAGCATCGAGATGAAGTTGCCCCTTTATGCTACCTAAATCAGGCCTTTGTGTATTCATTTGGTTAATTGGTATGCCCCATACATTAGGCGCTATACAGGTATTAAAATATGCTGAGTTGGGTAATTGTACCTGATCGATGCTTCCGCACGAAATAGGTTTTTCAGACTCCATATCCATGTATGCGGTGCCCATTGCGATAAAGCTTCCGGCACTTTCTCCAAACAAGCAGATTTTTGAGGCATCTACTGTAACAGGAAGGGTTTGCTTTATTATATATCTGATCGCACCACAGCAATCCTGAACTCCGCGATACCATGCCCTGTGCCATTCTGCTTCATCTGCAGCATTCAGGCAGTTCCAATTCGGGATATTACAATTCAGGTTAAGGTGAGTTTGAAAGAATCCCAATCTATAATTGATTGCTACAGCAACAAATCCACGGCTGGCAAACTGATGTCTTAAATTAACAATGCCTGCATCATCTTTACTTCCAACAAGAAAGGCTCCGCCGTGAATAATAAAAACCAAGGGATAACCACATTCGGGAGTTGGCGCATCAACAGGATAAGAAATATCCAGTTTTAGTTGTGCTGTGTTTCCTGAAAACTCTGTGGCTGTTCCATAATCAAGGTCTGTTACCGATGCAATATTATATATAGTGTCAGTGTAATTTTGAGCAATTAATGTGTTGGATCCTGCTATGAACAGGAAAAGGAGAAAGCAAAGACATGAAAAAGTTTTTCTCATTTCTGTTATAAGATTATGAACTGCGATTATAAATAAAATACCAATTGTGAGATTCTAATAATAACAAAATTGCTATAGTGATGAGTCTATCTGACGACTCATAAACAATAGCCAATAATTAAAATAAGGACTTAGAACTAACCTATTTTCCGGCTATCTTTTTAATCTGTTCTTCCATCTCAAATTCATCGCCATCCACATATCCTTGATGCATATATACTATGCTTCCGTCTTTATCAACAAGCATGGAGAAAGGAATATTCTGAAAGTTAAGCAGGCGACGCATATCTTGATTAGGGTCTAATAAAATTTGATAAGGCCATTTGGCTCCTTCTACCATAGCTTTAACCTTGGCAGTGTTTCTGGCATCGTCTAAGGATATACATACAATTTCGGCGTTGTATTTTTCCTTCCATTCTTTTTGAACCTCAAGCATGTTATTCATGGATTTCTTGCAGGGTATGCACCAGGTTGCCCAAAAGTCAACAACAATTATTTTTTCGCCACCGGTGATGGTGCTGAGCTCTACCTTTTCACCATTCAGGCCACTGAGTTCCACCTGAGGCAATTTCTTGTTTTGTGCCTTGGCAAAAAAGGAACAGGTAATAAGTAAGATTACTGGTAAGTATTTCATAGAAAGAGTTTTGATTGAGTGTGTCTATTTCAAGTATCCTGCCATATATTATATGACCGCACTAAATTACAAATAGAATTCTATTGAATCGGGGTTGTGTGATGACTCAAAATAATTGATATTAGCGCACCTTTTCACCCATACTCCTGAATGAATAAAGTTTATAGCCTGCTGCTTTGTTGTTTGGTTTCAACAACAGCTCTTGCCCAGTCGGGCCGTCTCTCCGGTGATTTAATGCTCAATGCCAATTTTTTTCAGCGCGACACATCTATTAATGCAGCTAACACACCCCTGTATGACAATTTGTTATCATCAGCCGAAGGTTGGTTTACCTTGGGATACAACTATAATGATTTTAATGCCTTAGTGCGTTTTGATTTATTCAACAACTCCAATCTGATCAATCCTCAAAAAGCATTTACCGGTCAGGGGCTTGGATTTTGGCAACTGCGTCAACAGGTAAAAGATTTAGGTATAACCGTTGGTTCGTTTTACGAACAGTTTGGCAGTGGTATCATTTATCGTTCCTATGAAGATCGTTTTTTGGGGATTGATTATGCCACAGTAGGTTTAAAGCTGGATTATAAGCTTTCAGAAAAATGGAAGATTACAGCATTTAGTGGCCGTCAAAAGCTTTGGTTTGATTTCTACAAACCAATTTTAAAAGGAGCAAGAGTTGAAGGTAGTGTAAATATTAATGACAACCTCAGTATCAACCCAGGGGTAGCCACTCTTAACCGCACATTGGATGCATCGTCTATGAACTTTATTGTCTCTAACCTCAATACCTATCCCGACAGCTTGAAATTTTGTCCAAAGTACAATGTTTATATAGGTACGTTTTATAACACAACTAATTATAAAAACCTCAGTTGGTATGTTGAGGGTGCTTATAAAACGAGTGAGGCCACTTTTAATGAAGAAAACAAATTGGTAAATAAGCCTGGTTCTGTGATATACAGCTCATTAACTTATTCTCGAACAGGACTTGGTTTGACAGTACAAGCCAAACGCACCGAAAGTTTCGACTTGCGTACTTCTCCAAATGAGCGCCTCTTACAGGGTGTATTAAATTACTTGCCGCCACTTACTCGTCAAAATTCTTTCCGCCTGCCTGCACGTTATAATGCCGCTGCATTGGCCCTGGGTGAAATGGCTTATCAGGCTGACTTGTTTTTTTCTCCTGCCGATGGATTTACTGTTACTCTTAACTACTCTAATGTACACGACCTTAACAAGAAAAGATTGTATGAAGAGTATTATACAGAGTTGGAGATTAACAAGTGGAAGAAGATGAATATCGTTGCCGGTTATCAGTTAGTATATTATAATATGGAAGTATACAGGGTTAAACCAGATGAACCTTCAGTGATAGCTCATACTCCGTTTGTGGAATACACCTATAAGATTACCCGTAAAAAATCTATTCGTACCGAGTTGCAGCTTCAAGGCACTGAAGGAGATTTTGGTTCCTGGATTTGGGCATTGCTTGAATTTAATGTTGCACCTCGATTCTCGGTCGCAGTGAGTGACATGTATAATTATAAACCAAATTCTAAAAACAGCCCGGGAGAAAATCATTACTATAATGTGTTCTTTGCTTATAACAAAAATGCCAACCGTTTCACTCTGGCTTATGTTCGTCAGGTTGAAGGCGTAAACTGTATGGGTGGTGTTTGTCGTTTTGAGCCTGCCTTTAGTGGTGTTCGTTTCACTGTTGCTTCATCCTTTTAATTCCTACTAATGAAGAATATTCTTACAATACTTGCCACTGCTTATTCGCTCATCATATTTTCCTCTTGTCAGGAACAATGTCCTTTGTTGTCTAATACACCAATCGATACCACACAAACCACTCAGCAAAAAAATATTTTGATAGAGGAGTTTACCGGTGTTAAATGTGTGCAGTGCCCCGAAGGACATGAGATTGCTCAGAATATTGCTGATGCCAATAACGGCAGAGTGGAGATAGTGTCCATTCACAGTGGTTTTTATGCTGTACCATATACATTTAGCTTATACAATTTTAAGATTGCTGAAGGTACTGCAATAGAAAATTTAGTTGGTCCGGCTTCCTTTTACCCGACTGCAGCCATCGATAGAAAATTATACTCAGGACAAACGGAGTTGTTGATGGATAAAAACTTTTGGGCAGGCAATGCTGCCGCTCAATTACAAGAACCTTTGAAAGTGAAGGTAAATTTCGATAACACCTATAACCCTTCAGATCGCAAGTTAATAGTGAATGTCAGCTTTGACTACCTCGAAGAAATTACCGGTGCTCAAAGCATTACCGTTCTAATAACTGAGAACGACATCATAGATGCTCAGGAAACTCCTCAAGGTATTGATACTTTTTATGTGCACACACACGTGTTACGGGCATTACTCACCAATGCTATCGGTGATTTGGTTACAGAACAAACACCTGCCGGAACAACACTAACCCGCAACTATCAGTTTACCCTACCTGCTGCATGGAACGATACCAAGTGTCGCGTGGTGGCATATGTTGCGCGCAATACATCTGATAGTAAAGAAGTGCTGCAGGTAAATGCCAAATACATACGGCAGTAAAAGCAGGTCTTTGGGTATTTTAGCCGCATTCATATCAAAACATGAAAATCTCATACAATTGGCTGCTCGATTACCTTACTGTTAAACCTTCGGTAGCAGAAGTAGCGGAAATATTAACCTCCGTAGGCCTTGAAGTGGAAGGTGTGGAGAAATATGAAACCCTGAAAGGCGGCCTTGAAGGATTAGTAGTAGGTCATGTACTTGAACTGGAAAAACATCCCAATGCCGACCGACTGCGTGTTACCAAAACAGATATAGGTAATGGGAGTGTGTTGCAGATTGTATGCGGTGCGTCTAATGTAGCTGTAGGTCAAAAGGTAATTGTAGCAACTCAAGATACTGTATTATATCCCCTAAATAGCGAATCAATTACCATCAAGAAATCGAAAATACGGGGTGTGGAGTCGAATGGAATGATATGTGCCGAGGATGAAATTGGGTTAAGCGATAATCACGATGGTATTATGGTGTTGGATGAAAAATTAACTCCGGGTACTCCGCTGCGTGAGGTCTTTTCTGTTTATACCGATTACACCATTGAAGTAAACATTACCCCTAATCGTGGCGATGCTATGTCTCACATAGGAATGGCGCGCGACATTGCCTGTTGGTATGCTACACATAAAAAGCAACGTGGGGTTTTTTGTTTACCAGAGTACAAATTTCAAAACAGTGGCACATCAACATTTAAAGTGAGCATTGAGAATACGGAATCCTGCAAGCGATACAGTGGTGTTTTGATTCAAAACATAACAGTACAGGAATCGCCAGTGTGGTTACAAAACCGCTTGAAAACCGTTGGGTTAAAACCGATAAATAACATTGTTGATGTAACTAATTATATTCTCTATGAGTATGGTCAACCACTGCATGCATTTGACGCTGATCGGGTAAATGATAAAAAAGTTGTTGTAAAAAATCTGCCTCCGGATACATCTTTTATCACCCTTGATAACAAAGAAATCAAACTACACCCAGAAGACCTGATGATATGCGATACACAAGGTGGCATGTGTGTTGCCGGTGTCTACGGCGGATTACATTCCGGAGTAAGTGCCGGCACAAAAAATATTTTCCTGGAAAGTGCATGGTTTCATCCGGTAAGCATCCGTAAGTCAGCTGTACGTCATCAACTGCGCACCGATGCAGCAATGCGTTTCGAGAAACAAGTTAACATCAATGATACGGTTGAGGTTTTAAAACGCGCTGCTGCTCTCATCAGCGAACATGGAAATGGAACGATTTCCGGAGATGTGATAGATGTGTATCCTTTTAAGGAAGAGCAACGCACCATCAGTCTGCGGTACTTATACCTGAACGCATTAGCCGGTTTCGATATTCAAAAAGAGAAAGCCGATTTGATATTAAATGAATTGGGATTCACAGTATCAACATCCAATGCGGAAGAAACGGTATGGCTTGTACCCGGTTATAAAAATGACTGCACCATAGAAGAAGATCTAATAGAAGAAGTGATTCGCATTCTGGGTTACGATAACATTCCAATAACCACTTCATTAAAAGCTTCGATTTCTTATACTAATGAAGACAGCCACCGCGAAAATTTCCTGCGTAAAATGCAAACGATAGCAAAGGGAATTGGTTTTACCGAAGTACAAAACAACTCTATTTATAGTGCACAACTTACTGAGCAATTATTGCCTCAGCATAGCGAAGAAATTATTCGCTTAATGTCTTATTCCAACAGTGGATTAGATTCACTGCGTACAAACATGCTTTTACCTTTACTGAATACAGTGCGCAATAATTTGAACCGGCGTGAACTGAATTTAAAATTGTTTGAGATTGGAAAAACATATTCGTTGGTAAAAGGGGATTACAAAGAGCAGCAAAAGATTTGTTTACTGCTAACTGGTAACTTTGAACCTGAATACTGGCGTAGCAGAAACATAGCAAGCGATTTATTTCAGTTGAAAGGTTTTATGGATGTCATCTTGCAGAGGTTGGGGTTGAGCAATATCAGGCAATCGGAAGTGCAGCATACGACTTTCGATTATGCCATTACGTTAGAACATAAAAAACAAAACCTTGGAGTGCTGGGAGCAGTTTCATCTAAATGGCTGCAAACATTTGATATTAAACAGGCAGTTTACTATACAGAAATTGATATAGAAACTCTGTTGAAACTGGCATCGGAACATGTGCGTTTTAAAGAGCCTTCAAAATATCCGGCTGTTCGCCGCGACCTTGCGTTATTACTTCCTGCAGAAACACCTTTTGCTGAGATAGAGCATATTTCCCGTAAAAATGGTGGTACCAACTTGCGTGATGTCAATCTTTTTGATGTGTATCGGGATAAAAAATTGGGAGAGGGTATAAAATCTTATGCCGTAAGTTTTACTTTTATGGATGAAAACAAAACATTGGTTGATGCAGAAGTGGATGCACATATGCAAAGACTGATGACGGTTTTTGAAAACGAACTCAAAGCCAGCATACGCAAATGATGAACGAACTCCTTGATGATGCCACACGCCTGCAAAAAAATGTTCAGGGGTTAATCAACGAGGTGCGTGCATTGCGCAAGGAAAAAGAAACGATGCTGAACAAAATTGATCGATTGGAAAAAGATATGGAGGAGTTGCAGCAGCGAAAAGACGAATTACAACGCATACTCGACTTAAACACCTTAAGTGCCGCACTCACAAAAAAGGAGGACATTACCGAATTGCGCAGTCGTATCACAGATATGATTAAGGAGTTAAACAAGGCCATCTACTACATTGAACAACAAGGACAATTCGATGAGCGACCATAAAATATCAGTAGAAATCCAGATTGCTGACCGTCGCTATCCGTTGCGTGTGGCGCCTAACGAGGAAAAAATTCTTCGACAGGCCGAGATGGAACTCAGGGAAAAGTTGATTGTTTGGCAAAATCAGATCGCGACCAAGGAACAACAGGACTATCTGGCTTTAGCTCTCTTAACCACATTGGTTGAAGACATCAAAAACCGCAAAGACCGCGAAACCAAACTGACTTTTTTCCGCACCAAGGTCAATAGTATGAATAAGCACATAGAAGCACTGTCGATAAATCAGGAAACTCACACAGGTGTCTCGGAAGAATAAAGCAAAGTCACAATCATTTATTCCCTTATTTTTGTGTGGCAACCTTTGAGCATTAGTTAACTCAGGTTGACGGATTTTTAACGCAGATGAAAAAATTAAAAAACATTCATGGATTCACAAACACTCATTATAGCCATAGCTATTGGCGCAGGGGCTCTTGTAGCCGGACTGATGCTGGGCCGCTTATTATTTGTTCCCGCCGCT
This sequence comes from uncultured Bifidobacteriaceae bacterium, assembly GCA_964640655.1. Taxonomy (GTDB): domain Bacteria; phylum Bacteroidota; class Bacteroidia; order Chitinophagales; family UBA10324; genus BJGO01. The sequence continues at coordinate 9,186 of CAZXFT010000024.1, forward strand.
CAGAAAAAAGCTCAGGAAGCTGAACTGGAAGCAAAACGAATATTAGAAGAAGCCAAATTACAAGCCGAGACACTAAAAAAAGACAAGTTGCTGGAAGCGAAAGAAAAGTTTCTGCAACTCAAACAGGAGCATGATAAAGAAATTTCTCAGCGCAACCGTGCGCAGGAGCAACTAGAAAATAAATTAAAACAGCAGCAACAGTCACTGAATCAGAAAACTGAAAGCGCTCAACGCAAGGAACAGGAACTGGATGCTATGCGCGATAACCTGAAGCGTCAGACTGAATTGGTGCAGGTTAAGAAAGGTGAAATGGAGAAGGCTGCCGAACAACATATTAAACGCCTGGAGCAAATCTCAAAGCTCACTGAAGCGGAGGCACGCGCCGAGTTGATAGAAACCCTCAAAGAATCGGCACGCACAGAGGCCATGGCTTATGTTAAAGATATTATGGACGAGGCCAAAGCCAAGGCCAACAAGGAAGCCAAGAAGATAGTGATACAGACTATTCAGCGCACGGCTGCAGAGCACGCCATTGAAAATACGGTTTCGGTATTCCATATTGAAAGCGACGACATCAAAGGTCAAATCATTGGTCGTGAAGGCCGCAACATCCGTGCCTTAGAAGCCGCCACCGGAGTTGAGATTATCGTGGATGATACCCCTGAAGCTATTGTAATCTCCGGCTTCGATCCGGTGCGTCGTGAAATAGCACGTCTCTCTTTACAACGTTTGGTTACCGATGGTCGAATACATCCGGCACGTATCGAAGAGGTAGTTGAAAAAACCAAACGGCAACTGGAAGAACAGATTCGAGAAATAGGTGAGCGCACAGTAATTGAACTGGGCATTAATGGATTGCACAACGAGTTGATTCGTATGGTAGGACGTATGCGTTTCCGTTCATCTTACGGACAAAACTTATTACAACACTCTAAAGAAGTAGCCAACCTTTGCGCCATTATGGCTGCCGAGTTGGGTATCAATCCTAAGTTGGCCAAACGCGCAGGATTACTACACGATATAGGTAAGGTGCCCGACGAAGAAAGTGAATTGAGCCACGCATTGCTCGGTGCCAAACTCGCTGAGAAGTATGGCGAAAATCCAGCTGTAGTGAACGCCATTGGTGCGCACCACGACGAAATGGAAATGAGCTATGTGATATCTCCAATTATTCAGGCTTGCGATGCCATTAGCGGTGCAAGACCGGGTGCACGTCGCGAAATCATGGAGCAATACCTGAAGCGCTTGAAAGACTTGGAAACAATTGCATTGAGCTACGACGGTGTGGAGAAAGCTTATGCCATTCAGGCAGGTCGTGAGTTGCGTGTAATTGTAGAAGCTGATAAGGTTGACGATAAAAAGTCGGAAGAAATCTCTTTCAACATGGCACAGAAGATTCAAAACGAAATGACCTATCCCGGACAAGTGAAGGTAACCGTTATTCGCGAGAAACGCGCCGTGAATTTTGCCAAGTAATCTCTTCGTATGATTGTTCACTGGAAACGTATCCTCGCATTTGTTTCGAGTGAGGATGAATTATACATAGTTGACTATGCCAGACAGATGTCTGCCCAAACATCCAGGCCTTTTAAGCTTTTATTTTGTGACAAAGTGCCAGCAGAGATTACTGATGATAAGATGGAGTTGGTTAAAGCGGAATCATTATCTGAACTGCCTCAGCATCTTGTTCAGCCAGGTGATTTACTTATTGCTTCCTGGTTTAATATTAAAGACACAGGTAAACTCAAAGACTTTATTTTGCAATGGCCTCAGCCACTTCTGTTGCTCAAACAGGAATGTAACTACGAGCCATTTAAACACATTATACTCTGTTCCGATTTTGAAGATCTGGAGAGTGATGAGGGACTTTTCATACTGCGCGACCTGGCCATTGCTAACCATTCCGAATTACGCATCATCCATGTGAAAGCCTCTAAAGACGACGATCACAACGAGATGCACCTTGATGAGGCAGAAAGGGAGTTGCACTTTTTTCAACCATATTTAACCTGTAAGGTACGTACCGTATATGCACGACACGTTTACAGAGGCGTGAAAGCATATATGCAACATAAACACAATGTAGATTTGGTGTCTGTCATTCGCCGTAGGCACAATTTTTTACATGAGTTACTCATCGGAAACAATACCCTCGAACTTAGCAAACATATTCAAGAGCCTGTATTATTCGTGTAAACTCCGGTTATTAATCATTATACATAGTTGAATCAGCTATTTGATTTGATTACTCTTCAATATTTTATTCTACTTTGCAAGTAGATGAGTAACAAGCAACGTAACATTTTAAATGCACTGTTCATTATTTTTTTGTTTTGCGATTTATCATATTCTTTCTATCGCTATTTAGAACAACCACTTGACGGAGACTTAGCACCAGTAGTATTACCACATCCTGTATATCAAAGAGTACTGGATGATCCATTTGGATACAGAACATTTACCGATACTACTATGTATGCCGGCTCTAACAGATACTTTGCACACTTGTCATACTCGGCATTTTTTAATCACGTTCCTTTCTTTTTTCAAAAATTCTTCTCACCCTTAGATAGCTTATACATCGCTGCTGGGTCTTTAAGAATGCTCATACATTTGATATTGCTGGTGATGATTTCCTTTTATGCAAGAGATATCATTAAAGCAAACTTTACAGAGTCTTTAATAATTATGTCTATAACGACCTGTTTTTTTCAGACGGGTAGACTTGAACCTTTCTTTGGGTTGAATCAACCGTCAATTACTTATAGTGCATTTTACCCTTTGCCTATGGCTATGCTGATGATTTTATTTTACCCTTTCGTGAAAAGATTAACAACTCAAGTACCGCTGACTTTTTCTGTTGCAGAACACTTGCTCTGCATCATAATGCTTGTGTTTGTTTCTTTCAGTGGCAGCTTAATGCCGGCGGTATTAATTCTTACTATAGCAACATTTCATTTCATTCGCTTTTACACTTCCCTTAAGTTATTTAACGGCAATTTATTTCAGAAAGTAATTCGGTATATATCTGAATGTAAACGAACAATCCTGGCATATTCCATATTGATGTTTATTGTTGCCGCATATTCTATGTACTTAAGTGCATTCAATATCGAAAACACCTTTGATCATCTGGCACTCAATCTTCGCTATGAACGTATGCCCAAGGGATTGTGGAATATGATCATAGCCAATAATGCTTACCTTGTATTCATTCTCCTCTATATCATTAGTGTTTATCTCATCAATGCGAAGCTTTCAAAACAGATTACACGCAACTGGAGACTGTTGGCTAATGGGGCATTAATTTTCGTTTTTCTATATACGGCACTTCTTCCTTTCGGTGGATACAGAGCCTATCGTGCATTGATTATTCGTTCCGATTCTTATATACCCGTTATCACGCTCTGTGTGATATTGTTTGCTTCGGCAAGTGTCCTCATGGTGCGATATGCTATTGAAAACAATCTGCGATCCTTATTACTTATTCCATTGATCTTTATTGTCTATTACACAGCCATTGACAACAGCAACATACATACAAACTATTGTGAGCGCGAATCCATTCAGATCTTGCAACATTCATCTGAAACAATAACTGTAATACCGTACAAATGTAATCTCATGGGATGGATTCCTATGCAGGATTTAACATACTCTACTTCAAATTCAGAGTTGCTTTACAGGTGGCACATAACCGATAAGGTTAAGTACTATATGCACTCCACTGAGAATCCATAGCTATTTCTTGCGCTATGTTTCTATCGGGTGATGGTCACTTGAATAGACTCACCTCGCACATTATTCGAAGAAATGGTTCTAATCAAGTAATTGCCATTGTATAAAGTCCTGGTATCAAAATAAGCCAGAGTACTTCCCTGATAGATAGTGGCCTGTGTTATTAGTTGTCCAGTGATGTTGTAAAGCCCAATAACGGTATTTTCATTCACTGCCTGATTTAACTGAACCACCACCACATCACTGGCCGGATTGGGGTAAACATTCATGTTTACTGATCTGGCTGTCATGTTTTGTATGAATGTGGTTGGGTTGTATGAAGTAACCTGTTCAGAAATGTTGTTCACTTTCTGAGCGGTGCTCACACCATAAAATGTTGGCCCCACACAATATGGATAATACGAATTCCAATTATTATCAACGGTACAGAAGTATGCATAGGTGCCATTCGGATATTCCGGTGTAACACAGAAACGGCCATTGTGCACGTCTAAGTAATCCGGTTCGCTGTGGTTAATAAACTCATAGTCCTCGCAGAAATAGCCCAGTGGATACGTAGTGTTTACCGGCGGACCATCGAGCACATCGGTGCCGTTAGCCAGATGCGTACGCACTGTTATGCTCCTAAATTGATAAGATGATTTGATGCGAACAATGCCACCTGTACCATCTGCATTTTTGTAACCATACGCACCATAGATAGGAAAACCATCATACGCATAACCAAGCAACGGCGAATGTTGATTGGAATCTATCACATACAAACCGTCAGCAACATATATGTCGCATACATTTGAAATTACATTTAAATCCAATTTGAATGCACTGGGGTTCTGATGATGATGATAATTACCCATGGCAGGATGACCTTTTGAGCAATCAAAGCCTGCACGTTCAGCCACTATCGCATCACGATTCCAGATGTTGTCCCCTTGCCCGCCAAGTGGTCCGCCGGCTAATGCATTAGTACTGTTCTTCCACGATATACCATCACGCGCATCAAACAGGGCAACACCATTGATGAATATACCTATGTTACCCATAGTAGTGGCTGTTGGAGTTCCGGTGTTTTGAACGGGATTTAGCGATATTTTGAAAATAGCATTCTGACTTTGCGCAAGAGAAGGATTGCCATCTAAAAACGGACCGGTGATGTATGCCGGTATTCCCTTGGTGCTCACATACACCCAGTTGTCAGAGTATTGAACAGTTTGCACATTGGCCAAAACATTATCTGTAATAGGTGTGGGATTGCCGCTTACATAATGCCTGCCTTGAACGCCTGTGGTGTTAATCAACCAATTGGTGATGGCAGGATTCAACTGTGCTATGGAATTATTCAAGCTCAGCAACAAAACAGCGAGCTGAAAAATTGAAAATACTTTTTTCATAGGTGTTGGGGTTTAGTTTGTAGGGTATGGAAATGCTCTAGGGTAGGTGAGTTCGGTGTTAAAAACAAATTTCTTATCGGTGAGGGTTAATAAAAAACTAAGCAGTTCGACTTGCTCATCTGCGCTAAGGTTTAATGGCTTTTTTAATTCTGCTGACAAATAAGGAGTATTGATATCTATATGATTGTAGTATGCAATCACATCACGCAATTTCCTGAACCTTCCGTCGTGCATATAGGGATAAGTGTATTCCAGATTGCGAAGTGATGGCAATTTAAATAAATAACGGTCTTCAGTTCTCATCGAAATTTTTTCCCGGCCAATATCTCTCAGATTACTGTCAATAGGCAAGCCGTTACTCTTAAAGGTATAATTGCTGAACAAGGGCTCAGTATGGCACGATGCACAATTTTTCTGATAGAGCAAATACCCCTTCTCTTCCTGCTCGGTGAAAGAGGCCTTTCCGTTTTTCACACTATCGTACTTAGACTCCGATGAAATGAATGTGAGCATAAACTGCGACAAACATTTCAATACACGCTCGCCGGTAATACTGCTGTCGCCATAAGCATTAAAAAATAAAGCCCTGTAGTGTTTGTCAGCTTCCAGTTTGGCAACCACATTCTTCATCGACTCGTCCATCTCTATGGGATTACTGATAGGGGCTAGTGCCTGTGCATCTAAATGATGTATGGCGCCATCCCACATCATCAAAGGCTGCCAGGCGAGGTTAAACAAGGCAGGCGCATTGCGCGTACCTATCGAATCGTAAATGCCGTGACTCAAAGCATGATCGGTATGGGCAAAAGCATTATACACCGAATGACAGGAGGCACATGAAATACTATTGTTCTTCGACAACCTCGTTTCATAAAATAAGACCCGTCCGGCATAGATGCGCTCGTTGCTCAGTATATTCTTCTTCGATTCATACACAGGCTTGGGCCATCCCTGAGGAACGGGTAAACGATAGGGTGTAGAATAAATAAATGCGTACAGCACGAGAAGGACACAAAGCAGCATCATCAAATGCATTTTCATTTCAATACCACTTTAAACGATTGTGCTAATACATCCGACAACTGCACCGCTGCCTCACCCGGAGACATTACCTGATTAGTATGATTACGGAGTGCCTGCGCCAGTAACCCATCCAGTTCTATATTGATAGTTACATCATTTTCTTGACCAAGCATTGGAATCTGAATAAGCCTTGATGTAGCATAAGGGGCCATAAACCCACCCAGATGTAGTGCTATTTTCACCGGTTTTTCTTGCAGCGGAAGATATTCCCCCTCCAGTTTAAAGTTAATGTATCCACTCTGCCATGTCCAGTACATACCGAGTACCGGATCCAGGTCTCCGCTACCTATGCCCTGTGCCTGCAGGCTGCTGTCCACCCCCAATTGAAAACGCACAGAGTCAAAGATGCTGTCCCTGCCGCAAGGCATTGTAAGGCTGCGCGATGCTGTTACCTCCCAATCAATCAGGTGGCTCTCCGTTTTGAGCTGCTGTACACTATGCTGCTCTTTCATAAGTTTAATCGACGATATATAAAAGCGCAGCGAAGTAATCTGTATCGAATCGCCGTTATCGTTCTGCGCTATTTTTTCATTTAGATTCAGTGGCTGCCCCTTCAGGCTTGCCTCCCATCTGAAGGTTACGGACTCTTGTGCATTGCAACTCAGGTTAACAATTATTAGTATTAGCACCACTGTTGCCAGAAGCCCCGCTAACCTTAAAGTAGCGAACCGTTTATATAAGAGTTCTAGCATCAGCTTTTCGACATTAAACTTTTACCAAAGTAAAACTATTGATGATAAATTCATGATTTTGACTACCCTTGGAAGGAGTTGGGGGAACTCAGATGTATATAATCGAAAGTGTGTGATAGTTTATAACCTACCCAATAAGGTGGGACATTATTTATTGAAAAACTGAAAATGAGTAATGCGGGTAATATTTTTACGAATATGGATGAAGTTTTAACAATTATGAGTAAAATGTAAACAACTATGTTTGATTTTTAAATTAATATGCGTGAAAGTTTATTCAATATGTATGGCATATTAACAGACATGAATATAGAATAAACAAAAAAGGATGAATAATAGACTAATATGAATAAGAGTTTAACAAATTAGAATGATAATAAAACAATAGCGGATGAAGATTTAACATAAATGAATAAGATTTTAACAGCTTAATAATTGTTGCAAATAATTGGATATTAATTGAAAGTGACTTAATAATTAATAATTTGATCAGTAGGATGTGCGCACAATAATGGCATATTAATAATATTAGGTCATAGAATTGGGTATGGTTGGCACATCAGTATTTTGGGGGTTACCCGGATGCGGTAAAATTGTATTTGTTGTTACGGTTTGACATATTAGCAGCGTTGTTTATACTGCCAATGAATGGATGAGCGGTATTCAGACATAATTGGGGACGATAGGTAAGTATCGCATTCAGATTATAGAGGGTAGTGGGTGACCAGGTGCACTAGTACGCAATCAATACAGATTTGCTTTGCCGATGAGACATCGTTAATCCTTTGCTTCGTCAATCATCTCTAACATTGCCAGTTGCAACAATGCATTGCTTGCGAGTATCTGCCGTTTTGCTAAAAAATCGCCGCCACCGCCAAAATCACTCACTATACCGCCGGCCTCCTGCACTATCAGTGCTCCGCCTGCTACATCCCAGGCATTCAGGTTGTATTCAAAAAACGCATCAAACCTGCCGCAAGCCGTATAGGCTAAGTCTATGGCAGCAGAGCCTAAGCGTCGTATGCCGCGGCAGCGCGGCATCAATCTTTTGATAATCCCCAGATAGGCATCGGCATCATCAAACACTTCATAAGGAAATCCGGTGGCTATGAGGGAATCGGACAAGTCTATTTTTGTACTCACCGCTATAGGCTTACCGTTCATATACGCTCCGCCGTTCTTGTAGGCATAAAAACATTCATTATGCATCACATCTATTACCACACCCACCAATGCTTCATGCTTTTTGTACAAGGCTACACTCACACTAAACACAGGTATGCCATGTATAAAGTTTGTGGTACCATCTAAGGGGTCTATAATCCACATATAATCTTTTTCGCTTCTGGCCACAGTTTGTTCTTCGGTTAAAAAACCACTATCAGGCAGTAGCGTTCGCAAGCCCTTCACCAATATTTTTTCAGCTTCTTCATCCACATAAGACACTAAAGAGTTCAGGCTCTTGCTGCGCACCTTGCCGGGGTCAAACGATTGGTATTGTGCGCGTATAAAAGCAGCTGCTTCCTGAGCCACCGCTGTGGCCTGCATACATATTTCCTCCGTGTTCATTTCTTAAATCGGTAATAAATTATATACATCAATATCAATGCACTCAGGTACAACATCATTCTGCCAATGTAATCACCAAAGCGAACGTAAAAGGTTTTGCCAAAGCCTGCTTCGAGGCGTTGTTGTATAACTCCTTTCTGCCAGTAGGGCTGAGGTTGTTCTATTTCACCCAGCACATTCACAAAGCAGGATATTCCAGTATTCGCAGAGCGAGCTATAGGTCGGCGCGTTTCTATGGCGCGCATAGCTCCATAATACAAATGCTGTATATGTCCGTCGGTGGCTCCCCACCATCCGTCGTTTGTGATAATAAAAATCAGATTGGCACCACGCAGCACATACTCTGTTAGGTACTCGCCATATATACTTTCATAACATACCACCGGAGCCACACCGATAGAATCCGTTGAGAAAAAAACACTCGGTATTTCCTGACTGCCCAGGCTGCCGCTCATTCCCCCCATATCTATACTCAGCGATTCCAAAAATCCAAACACTTTTGGGTAAGGCATCTTCTCCACTCCCGGCACCAGTTTGCTTTTATGATGTATCTGAATAGCGCCGGTGCTGCTCAACTGCATGCCGCTGTTAAATGCATCGTAACAGCACTCACCGCTGCTATAAGGTCGTGCAGTTACTGTTTCCGCACTGTCGTATTTTTTATATCCGCTAAAACCTGTCACTAAATTCAATCGCGGATACTTCTGCAAAAATGCTCTGAGTTGAATGGTGGTTTTATCTTCTTCTATATGGTTTTCAATAATGCCTTGCGGAAAAGCAGTTTCCGGCCACACCAGATAATCGGTAGTGGAATCGCATAGTGAGTCACTTAACCTGAATAGTTTTTCCATCTGCTCTTCAAGGCGGCTGAAATCAAACTTCTCATTATACGGGTCAATGTTGGGTTGAACGACTATCACATTTTTATATACATCCCCCGAAGAAGCATTTTCCACTTCATGGTATATCATATATGATATTCCTAATGGAAGAATCAGTAATAAACTAAATATTATTCCCTGCCTGATGAGGAGTTTCTTTGAGCGTGCAGCAGAGAAAAAAACATTGCGTAGTATCAGGAAGGCAACTATGTTCAAACTCAGTATCCACAGAGAACCACCAAGAACTCCGGTGTACTCGTACCATTGTATCCACTTAGCATAGTAAGCAAGACTATTGCCCAGAGTTAACCAGGGCCAGCTCAAATCCCAGTTCAGATGAAGGTATTCAAAAGCTATCCAGTAAACCGGCAGAGACAAATAACCCAACCACTCGTTTGTTCTTTTCTTGGTGATATGAAACAAAACAAAAGGCACACTCATCAACAATGCATTTAATACATTAGCCAGCACTCCAGATAACGGTGCGGTAGTATTGCCTACCCACCACGTAACCAGAACATTCCATATCAGAAAAGTAAAGTAAGCATGCAGCCACACACGCGTATTGCTTTTCTTAGGGATGTAACTTAGTTGATGTTCAACCCACAACAGCGGAACAAAGGCAATAAATATGGAAACAAAAAATGGTCGCGGAACCCATCCGGTATAAAACAATAAACCCGATACTATGGTGAGTATGATGTTAATCCATCGATTCATCTTTATCCTTTTTTACTTTTTCCAAAAAACCTTCCACCACAACCACAAACTCGCCACGCGGTTCTTGCTTTTGAAAATGTACCAGAACCTCGTCTGCATTACCGCGAATGGTTTCTTCAAACTTCTTACTCAGCTCGCGCGATACACTCACTCTCCTTGTTCCAAAGTATTGCTTAATTTCTTCAAGTAACTTCACTACTCTGAAAGGAGATTCATAAAACACCATACTGTAGGGTAATGTGCTTAACTGTTTCAGTTGAGTGCTTCTTCCTTTTTTATGTGGAAGAAAACCATAAAACAAACTCGGATGAATGGCAAAGCCGCTTTGCAGAAGTGCAGGCAAAAAAGCTGCCGCACCCGGTAGCGCATCTATGGATATATGATGTTGAATGGCTGCACGAATCAGCAGAAAGCCGGGATCGGAGAAGCCCGGTGTGCCGCAGTCGCTTACTAGTGCACAGTTTTCACCGCGTTGTATGCGTGAAATAATTTTTTCGGTAACCTCATGCTCGTTGAAGTTGTGATAAGAGAGCATGGGTTTCTGAATTTGATAGTGCTGCAATAAGTGAGTACTCACCCTGGTGTCTTCGGCACATACAAAGTCGCACTCTTTTAATACTCTGATGGCGCGCAGTGTGATGTCTTCCAGATTACCTATAGGTGTGGGTACAATATATAAGCGCGACATCTTGTTTAAAACGATTTCATAAACAACAATAACAAGTGGTAATAGTCTTCGTACTCCGTGAGAGGCAATGTTTGTGCCTTATCATACACATCGTGATAGGCACTGATACCACCTAAGGTGTAAATAAAAAAGGATGGCACACCTGCCTGAGAAAAGAAGTAATGATCGCTGTTGGCGGCCTTGCCTCTTGGCTGTACCGTCTTCATCAGTTGTTCCTTTTCGTTGATATTTTTCAGTTTGTTGAAGTTCAAGGTATCAATGGTGCCGTTCACTACTTTAATGCCATCATCGCCGGTGCCGGCTAAATCAATATTTACCAGAAACTTGATTTGTGAAAGTGGAATCAGAGGATGTTCTGTAAAAAAGTGTGAGCCAATAAGTCCGGCTTCTTCGCCGGTAAAAAAGATAAACGCCGTGCTATACTTCAGCGGTGCTTTTTTGATTTCGCGCGAAAGGTTTAAAAGCATAGATACACCGCTGGCATTGTCGTTGGCGCCGGGGAAATACGTGTTGCTGCCTAATGTTCCCAGGTGGTCGTAGTGGGCAGTGAATACGAGGAAGGTGTCCGGCACTTCTGTACCTTTCACTAAGGCAAAGACATTTTGCGATTCATAATTGCTGACTAACTTATTCTCTATGTTCAGCTTCACTGTCTTGGGTGCTTTGTAGTTGCTGTCCACTAGCATTTGTATCCAAGCAAAGGGCAACACCTCTGTAGAGGCATCCATGGTGAGTTTCTTGTCGTTTAGTTCCAATACTGCTACCGCACCAAATAATTTATTCTGCAACAGCCACTCTGTTTTTTTCTTCTCTAAACTCTTAGGCCATTTATCGTGCTTAAAACAAAGCACTTCATATTTCTTACACTTGATGTTAATGTGCAGCGAATCTTCTTTCCATAATTTTTTAAAGTTCACATACTTAACATCATATGTTCCTTTCACTCCTTTTGAAAAACCTTTAACGATAAAGTCTTTGCCCGGTGTCATCAACTTATCATCCACGCGCAGTTCCATCGCTCCGGGGAATGTGTTGATGTCGAAGAATACTTTCTGCAACTTAACATCAGAACTCTGTATTTTACTTTCACTGGTCAGGTAGTTATATATGTAAACTGCAGCTTTTACATCTCCGTTCTTGACATAACCTCTGCCTTGCATGGTAGATGATGCCAATGTATCAATAATACGATGTGCTTCGCTCACCACATTTTGTGCGTGCACACGAACCATAGCACTGCACAGTGCTAGGAACAGTATAAACTGCCGCATCATTATTTACCGGCTTCGAGCAAACTGAATTCGTAGTGCTCCATTACCGGATTGGCTAAGAGTTTTTTGCATGCCTCCTCGACCATATCCTTAGCCAACTTTTCGTTTGTAGCTTCCAACTCCAGCAAAATATGTTTGCCTACACGCACATCTTTTACATTGCTGATTTCCATGTGTTTCAATCCGCTCAATACAGCTTTACCTTGTGGGTCAAGCAATTCTTTGAGGGGCATAATCTTTACTTCGGCTTTAAATTTCATAAGACTGTGAGGTTAAATTTTGGAGTGGCTAATTTACTTGATCTTGCATCATTCTTCGGTATCAGGGAAACGAATAACAAAGAGCGAAAACAAAATATAAAGCAGTAGTGAAATGGCTATGCCGGTGTATTTGAACCATACTATGGATATGAGACAAAGCAAAAGAAAAATATAAAGACGCAGATTCTCCTTCACTCCCCAACTTTTGAGTTTGAGTGAAAACATCTTCACATCCGATATCATCAGGTAGGAGAAGATGAAAGCTACTGCATACAAAACATACTTGTTGATGATGTATGGACTTAAGCCATTGGCATTTGTATAATATATCAAAGGCAGTGATGCAACGAAGATGCCCATAGCCGGAGTAGCCAGTCCGGTGAAATATTCTTTAGAACTGTTGCCTACATTAAAACGTGCCAAACGGTATGCAGAGGCGAGAGGTAACAAAAATGCAGGAAGCAGATACAGCTTAGAAGTATATAAGGCACCGCTTTCAGTGAAGTAAGCACGTTCCAATAATTGATACACTATAATGCCGGGCAACACACCAAAGGTTACCACATCGGCTAGCGAGTCTAAGTGTTTACCAATCTCACTTTGTGCGTTCAGCAGCCGAGCCACAAAACCATCGGCAAAGTCTATTAGAGCTGCCACAAAGATGAGTATGGATGAAGTAAAGAGACGGCTGTTGATTTCCTGTGTGTCGAACAGTCCGCTTTTGCTGCCCACATCACTGATGATGAAATAGCGTTCGTCGAAGGCGTATAATATTCCAACACAGCCCAGCAAGAGATTAGTGAGGGTGAGTGCATTGGGAATATAGAGGTGCAGATTTTTTAACTTCATAATTGATAGCACGAATATAAACAGGCAACAGACTTTGATTTCTGTGAGTTATTAACTGATAAACGACGCCTGACGAAATGCTGCACTATTTTGAAGCAAAATTGAATGGTAAAGGTTCATATATAAAGTTGTTCGTTGAACTCTAAGGAGCACTTGGTGTTATCATTGCACTAAATTTTTAAACAAAAGCGCTTAAACACGCTAAAAACAAAACATTGCCACATTTCCATTCATGATTATTGTTCTCTTTGTCATCATCCACTGGTACGTTTCCCTATTCTTTCACAGTTTTTTTCTGCATCGTTACGGCGCGCATAAGCAATTTACCATGACGCCTTTCTGGGAGCGATTTTTCTTTTTCTGCACCTGGTTTTTTCAGGGTTCGTCTTTTTTAAGCCCGCGTGCCTATGCCATCATGCACCGCATGCATCATCATTACAGCGATACAGCACAAGACCCGCACTCTCCGCATTTTCACAGCGATCCCTGGAGTATGATGCTGAAGACCTACCGGTTTTATATAGACCTATTCCGTTATCATTTTCAGCCGGATCCCATTTTCACGAAGAGTTTTCCGGAGTGGAAGTCGTTTGAAGCGTTTGCATTCAGCCGTTTTTCTACGTTGATGTGGGTGGGTATATATATCTGTATCTATTTTTTCTTTGCGACATCGCCGTGGTTGTGGTTATTGTTGCCGATCAACATTTTTAACGGCCCCATTCAGGGGGCTATTGTTAACTGGTGCGGACATAAGTACGGTTACCAGAACTACAAGAATGGTGACAGATCGCGCAACACATTAATAGCCGATATTTTTCTTCTGGGAGAATTGTTTCAGAACAATCATCATAAATATTCGCAACGGAGCAACTTTGGTGCTAAGTGGTGGGAGATAGATCCTGCATATCCTTTTATCAAAATGATGAGTTGGTTCAGGATTATTCGCTTTACACCTGAAGCACTTGAGCGGCCTGCTTAGGTTTGATATTTAGAGGAACTTGTTTATAATAATTGAGTTTTAATGTCCGGCAGAGACGTAAGAAAAGTGCTTAGATCCTATCAGATTTTATTGTGCAGCAAACTTTTATTTAACATCCTTTTGTTGCAATCCTATTATGAGAGCATGTTGAATATTTCTTCAGATTTTTATTGTACAACTATTAAAAGCCTGAACCCGATCTGTAATGAGGTACCTTATTACTCAGTGTGCTTTTTGACGGTTTTCATTTGAATAACATCCACCATAAAGGCAAATGCCATGGAGAAGTATATATAGCCTTTAGGGATTTTTACATCAAAGCCCTCTGCGAGAAGTGCAACACCAATCATCATCAGGAAACAAAGTGCTAATATTTTAAAGGAAGGATGATTTCGAATAAATGTACTGATGGGTTTTGATGCAAACAACATGATTACTACGGTAATAATTACAGCTGTATACATAACCCAGAGGTCCTGTACCATACCCACAGCCGTAATAATAGAATCTACAGAAAACACCAGATCAAGAAGCAGTATCTCGAGAAGCAGATTTCTGTAACTGGCTTTTCCGTGCATAACCGGTTTTTTTTCTGAGGCAATTTCAGCCTTATAATAAATCTCCTTGGTACTCTTGTATAAGAGAAAAAGTCCACCGACAATCAAAATCAGTTTTTTACCGGAAAAGGACATATTGGAAATGCTGAACAACGCCTGATCCAGTTTCAGTATCCAGGAAATAAACGCCAGTAAACCCAAACGCATCACCATGGCCAGACCTATGCCCCATAGCCGAAGCCTATTTCTCTGTTCCTGAGGTAGCTTGTCAGCCAGTATGGAAATAAAAATAATATTATCTATGCCTAAGATTACTTCAAGAGCAATCAGAGATATTAAAGGTATGAGTGCTTCGGTCAAGGTGTTGTTATGGTTGGATTGAATAGAGTGTATCTGTTGTTCATTTTGGTTATTGCTTGATACCAAACGAAAATAACTAAAGTATCATTTTGTCATGTTAAGTCTCATTAACTATAAATATATCTGCCGTCAATTTAACTAATACCCAATGGTGTAGCATTAAAATCTACTTTTGTCTGAATCGTCAGGAATAATTATGGCTCGTCCGCGCAGATTTGAAAACAACGAACAAGTAGAAAAAGCAGCAATCAACAAAGAAAATCTGAAACAGGCATTGATGCTGTTTCGATACCTGTTGCCATACAAGAGCACCTTTGCGGCGGCTCTGTTCTTTTTGTTTCTGTCGAATGTTACCACCATGTTGTTTCCGTTTATTACCGGCAAGTTGGTCGATGCAGCGCGTATAGGCAGCGGCGATAGCATAGGCACAGCCATTAATGAATATGCCTTTATACTGATAGGGATACTGGCCTTTCAGGCAGTGTTTTCTTTTTGCCGCATTTATTTGTTTTCGCGCGTGGCTGAATTTTCACTGGCCGATATACGGCGTGATACTTATTCAAGATTGATTTCCCTGCCTATGCATTTTTTTGCCAACCGTCGCGTGGGTGAACTCAGCAGCCGCTTGAGTGCAGACCTCACACAGATACAGGGCACGCTGAGCAGTTCGCTGGCAGAGTTTATTCGCCTGTTGCTCACATTGATCATCGGCATCAGCTTTATACTGTACATCTCATGGAAGCTTACGCTGGTGATGATCTCGGTATTTCCGGTATTGATAGTGGTAGCGGTATTGTTTGGGAAACGAGTGCGCAAATTGAGCCGCGAGGCGCAAGACCAACTGGCGGAATCGGGCACGGTGGTAGAAGAAACGCTACAGGGTATTACCAATGTGAAAGCCTTTACTGCGGAGCACTATGAGGTGAATCGCTACGGTGATCATTTAAAGAAGGCCGTTAACCTAGGCATTAAGAGCTCGGTGTTTCAGGGAAGTTTTGCATCATTTATCATCTTCGGTTTGTTTGGTGCCATCGTGTTGGTGATGTGGCAAGGCTCCCGACTGATGGCTGCAGGAGAATTATCTGCAGGCTCGTTTATTTCATTTATGATGTTTACCATTTTCGTAGGAGGCAGTATGGGGGGCTTTGCTGAAGTATATAATCAACTGCAGCGCACCATCGGCGCCACGCAACGTGTGCGTGAGTTGTTGCACGAAACACCCGAAACGGTTACGGATACTGTAAGTGCCATTGAAGAACAATTTGTTTTAAAAGGTAATGTGAAGTTTAGTCACGTGGCTTTTCGATATCCTTCGCGTAAGGAAGTTGAAGTGCTGAAAGACATTTCGTTTGAAGCACGGATTGGAGAAAAGATAGCCCTTGTGGGACCGAGTGGTGCCGGTAAGAGTACTATGGTGAGTTTGCTGTTAAGGCTTTATGAACCTGACGGAGGACAAATATTTTTCGACCAACATGATTGCAAGGACATACCACTGACACAACTACGCCGCCAGATGGCATTTGTACCACAGGATGTGATCCTGTTCGGAGGCAGTATTATAGACAATATCCGTTATGGCAAACCTGATGCTACCGACGAAGAAATAAAAGAGGCGGCACGCAAAGCCTATGCATCGGAGTTTATAGAATCATTCCCTGAAAAGTATAACACCATAGTAGGAGAGCGCGGAATTAAACTGAGCGGCGGTCAGCGACAACGTATAGCGATAGCACGAGCCATCTTGCGCAATCCGCGAATACTGATATTGGATGAGGCCACCTCTTCACTCGACTCCGAGTCGGAGCGTATGGTGCAGATGGCTCTGGAAGAGTTGATGCAGGGTCGTACATCGTTCATCATTGCTCACCGACTGAGCACCGTACGTGATGCAGACAAGATATTGGTATTGAACAACGGAATTATTTCTGAACACGGAACACATGAGCAATTGCTTGCATTACCCGATGGACTCTATAAAAAACTGAATGATATTCAGTTTGCAGATGTTGATGTGTAACTCTATTAATTCCTATTTCACTTTAAGCTTAGTTTTTTTTAATGTTTAATTTGCTCAACGATTACATTTACTATGAGAAAAATATTATTCCTCTTTATGATGCTGTGTGTTTCAATACAAACAGCAGAGGCGCAGTCAACACAGAATGTGCTTGGTTATAGTGTTTATGACAGGACATTGCCAAACGGATTTAAAGTTATTGTTTGCGAAAAGCCCGGAGCATCAATGGCTGAGGTTCAGATGTGGTATCGTGTAGGTTCAAAGGATGAGAAGCCCGGCATACGTGGTATGGCACATATGTTTGAGCATATGATGTTTCGTGGCAGTAAAAAATTTCCCGGCGAAGGGGATGTGTTCATTGATAGTATCACCGCTATGGGTGGTGAAGTGAATGCGTATACCTCATTCGACTGTACTGTGTATCACGAAACCGTTCCCAAAGAAAAACTCAATACAGTCTTTGCCATGGAAGCCGACAGAATGGAGAATTTGATCTTGGATCAAAAAACACTGGATATAGAAAGGCAAGTGGTGGGAGAGGAACTGCGTAATGGCAACAGTAACTGGTTTCGCCGCGTAATGAGTGATGTATATGAGCATCTGTATCCCGACAATCATCCTTATCGTGTAGATGTGATTGGTTATTTAGATACCATACTGATGTTTAGTACGCAGCAGTGTCAGGAGTTTTATGACAAGCATTATGCACCAAATAATTGTGTGATGATTGTGGTAGGAGATGTGAATCACGAAGAAATCTATAAACAGGCACAGACCTATTTTGGAGGGATTAAGAAAAATATTCAGCATACCAGAGTTCGTCCACAGAATGTGAATGTATCTACACTGCGCAAAGAAGAATTTAGTGTTGATTTTCCGGTGCAACTCTATGCGTACATGTTACCGCAGCCGGCTGTTGGAGATGCCGACTACTATGCCTTTATTATGGCGAAAGACTTACTGTTCAGTAACCCAAATGCTGTGTTGCAGAAAAAGATCATTGACGAGCAACGGCTTGCCTATGGTATGTTGCAGGTGAGCGACGACTATGCTATGCACAGTAGCTTTTGCCAGATTTATATACCTATGAATGCTGCGCCGGGTAATGTGAGAGTTAAAAAGATGATTATGGGAGAACTCACTATGTTATTTGAAGATGGCTTTGACGAGGAAGAGATTCAGGCATACATCAAACATCTGGAAGCAGAGCAGTTACTGAATGCATGTAAGAGTACCTACATCGCCGACCTGTTAGGTAAGGCTGAAATGTATTATTACGACTATCGTTTCTGGAATGAAAAACTGATACAATTTAAAAAGCTGGATGCGGCAACTCTTGGCCGTATGTCTAAGAAGTATTTTACAGGTGATGCATATCGTGTTGTTAACATTAAACCCATTATGAATTAGTATGAAACAGTTATTGATTCTATTCAGTAGTATTCATCTATTTATTGTTTCATCTGTAGCTCAAAGAATGCCTCCAACAGAGGAGGTTGTGTTAGAGAACGGATTGAAGGTTGTGCTGATCCCGTACGGACAACTGAAAACAACCAGTGTAGCTCTTTACATTAACTGCGGAAAGAAAAATGAAGTGCCCGGCCAGCAACTGTTCTCAGACATTGCAGCTCAGTGTATTGGTTTTGGTAGCAGTGCCTATAGTAAGATGCAATTAAAAGATGAGCTGTTTAAGATGGGAACCACAATGAGTGCTGATGTGAATGAAAACTACACTGTTGTTGAAGCATCGTTTACAGATAACGATTTGGCAAATGGCTTAAAGGTAATGAGTTCCAGCGCGATGTATCCTTTATTTCCCGAAATGGAGATCAAACAATATATCAATCAGATATTGGATTATAACAATCCTATGAAGATGGACATATTGCAGCAGGTATCCTTGTTTTCAGGAATTTGGGTATATGGCAATCAGAATCCTGTAGGTCGCTACTATAATGCAGCTTCTCTTCAAAAAGTTACTGCTGCAGACATCAAAGAGTTTTATGAATTCAACTATACTCCCAAAAACAGCAGATTGGTGTTGTGTGGCAATTTTGATAAAGAAAAGGTCAAGCAAATGTTGAATGATAACTTTGGTAAATGGAAAGCCAAATATGGTGAAGTAAACGGGGTGAGTTTTGAAAGTCCGCAGATGAAAAATAAAGAGTACGGATTTATACATCGCGGAAGTGTTGAGCAGGCCGCGTTGCAGTGGAACAAGAACGGACCTGTTCCAGGCTCAAAAGATGAACTACCGTTTCTAATGGCGAATACTGTTTTTAATACAGTATTGTTTAAGGAAATTCGTGAGAAAGGCGGTAAGACATACGGCATTAACTCGCGCTACAACCCCTATACCGGTTCTTCGATCTATACTATTGTAACTCAGGTTCGCAATGAAGAAGTATTAAACACCATAAAACTGTTTGATGCAACAATGAGTGCATTCTATAACAAAGAGATCAGCGCAACAGACTTAACAGTAGCCAAGAAGTCGTTACGCAATAACTGGCAGATGATAGAGTCACCAGAGGATGTGATTTCTTTTTTTAATCCTATTATTTACAATAAATCGAGTTTGCGCAGAACCTATCTGAGTGAGATTGATGCAGTGACTATAGAAGACGTGAACAGGGTGATTAAAAAATATTACAACCCTGCTACTTACAAGCTGATGATTAGTGGCGATGAACAGTGCCTGGACAAACAATTAATTGAACTGAAACCCTTGCGAAAGTTCAATATTAAAGATCTTGAACAGCAATAGATCTAGAGTTTAACAAATTGCTTTCGCACGACGCTTCCATTGTCGCTCACAGACAATATATAACATCCTGCAGATAGTGCGGAGACATCCACGCGGTTGTTGCTTACAGATGATTGAATCATTGTTCTTCCGGTAAGATCAGTAATGCTGATTATTGCTCCCTGTGAAAGCGTTAGATTGAAATAAATATGGTCTGCAGCCGGATTAGGAAACACATTCGGTGTTGATTCGGGTTCTAAGTGTTGCGAATCAGATAATGTAAAATACCCAAGAGCAATGAGCTGTTCTTTTATACAATCAAAACGTGTAGCATAAAAACTTTTTAATCCTAATATTTCAAAACCTCCCGGACCACCAGGGCCACCTGTAGTTGTGATGGTACTACTGAGGTTAGTTTCGAACTGTTGATTGGTATATTGTTTCAGATTATCGGCATAAACGAATGGCCTTATGATGTCGGCAAGCGAGTCAATGTACTGGTCGATGTATGAAGGAGTATAAGTTGTGTTTAACCAGTTGAAAATAATATCGCTGAGTTGTGTTTTATAAGTAGGGTAGTATTGAAACATCTTAGTTGGAAGAGGCCTGCTGTTGCTGGGGTTTGGCAGATAGTAAATATCCAGACATTGAATCTGCTGCGAACTCAGGTTGTATTTAAAATTGCCGAATGATTCGTTCACGTCCCATGCTATCCAATCAAATTTTCCATTGTTGTTATAGATATAATAGTTGTGGCCGGAGCCGTCGTATGAATCCAGATTGGTGAATAACATATTGGCAGCACGGAGTTTCAAATAAGATGTAGTATTCATTACCGATTCGAGGCTATCGAAGTAAACAGTCTGTGGAGTGTTATTGATGATGTTGATCAGTCTGACCAGATCGCTCCAATCGTTGGTATCCTCATTGGTCTTCAATTCATACTTCGTTTGATAAGAGGAAGCATTAGAACCAAACCATTGCAGACTGCCCTGGGGATCACCTTTGTAAAGATTACCTGATGTGTTATCGTATTTGTCGGACAAGAATGGACTATCATCTACTTCTTCCAGCAACATGTACAATCCATAATGAATGTTATTAATGGTTAAATCGGCATAAGTACACCGCGGCGCAATAATGCCTGTTTGCAACATAAAGTCGAGGGTTAGTTTTTCTCGGATGAAGGTAGGGTCTTTAAATCCGTTGTTGAGATTTAAAGATTTTAATCCGTCGTACTTCTGTCCAGATATAAATTCATTAAGGTCAATCTTAAAGGACTTTTTATTGGATGGGTTGTTAAAAGAAGAATTCCCTTTGTACCGAACACCGATATCGTTAACCGTATTTCCATCAATAATGACATTGCCTTTTAAATATTTATTTTCACTTGCAGTATCGTTCATCAGTTTATAGAGCGACAAAGAGTCTGTCCACCCATTTTGATTAAAATTAATCTGAACGGTGTGAACAGCACCATTCTGGAAGAGAACATCGCCGGCATCCTGTGCCAATGAAGTTTTTGTAATCAATAACAAGGACAACAAGTATAATAACCGCATAGCCGTAAATTTTTTAATAAGACTGAGATATGATGAGTAGGTTTAAAACTAACGGAAATATATTAGCGTACTATCTGCTTACGAACGCGGGACTCTGAATAATCTTTGTATTGCAACAGTTCGTCCAGCACTTTATTGTCCCACTCTTTCTGTGCTTTAGTATTTACACCCTGATTGGTTTGCTTATCGTAAACCCGCTGATAAGCTTTCCATTCCGTTTCGTACTTGGAATAAATTTCATCTAGTGTGGATTTAAATTTACCGGGCACATAATCCGTTTCGCTCAACTCCTTTCTGATTTTTCGGGCAAAAAGCTCGGTGATGTTAAAATGAGTCTGTTCGTGCAACAGCAGTCGTTCGGTTTTGGCATAATCCTTTGCCCAGGAGCCATAATAGTGAAATACTGCACGTATCTCGTAGTTGATATGACCGGGACGGGCAAACTCAAAACTTACCACGATGCTGCTTTTGGTTAGTGCATCATCTTCAGAGAATTTTTCGGCACGGCCTTTAAAGTCGTTCCAGCTCAGAGTTCTTGATGGTCGCCATTGCAGTGTATCATAGGGCTGCGCCGCCACTGAACTTGTATGAAAGAGGATACAGGTAAGCAGACAGTAAAAAGTACTGATAATAAAAGTCCTTAGTAGGCTTTGTTGCAATTTTTAGTGTTTTGTTTGGCGGTTGTGAATATATTTATTCCGAGCATATTCGCAAGAAACTTATCGACATATAGATATTTTATTACGACTAATTGCATGTTGCCAGTTGCTTTTATGTCTGTGCGTTCCAAAATTGCGCAGCAATTGATGTTTGGATTGCCTACCTCTCATTCGCTTTCGCCACATTTTAATTGAACTTGATTTCATGTGGTAGAGCATCAGCTCAATCACTTAACTGTTCTTTAAATACAAACTGAAAGGTAAAAGCCTTAAAAGGAGAGCGGTCTTCCCATTTCATCTCAATGATACTGTCAATATCTCTCTAAACTAGTTCATTCATATCGTCATTGAAAAGTAAAAAAAATGCCCTAGCTGTTATCAGCAAGGGCACAGTATAAAATGTCGTATTATCAGTTTATCCTAATTCACCACACATATCTTCAGGCTTCACCCATTCGTCAAATTGCTCCGCAGTCAGGTAACCCAAAGCTATAGCAGTTTCTTTTAAGGTGCTGCCATTCTTGTGCGCGGTTTGTGCTATTTCGGCGGCTTTGTAATAACCTATTTTGGTGTTCAGTGCGGTAACCAACATTAAGGAGTTGTTTACGTGCTTGTTGATGTTATCGTAAAGAGGTTCCAAGCCTACAGCACACTTATCATTAAACGACGCACATACATCACCAATCAATCGAGCCGAGTGCAGAAAGTTGTAAATCATCATCGGTTTAAACACATTCAGCTCAAAATGTCCGGTGGCACCACCTATGTTAATAGCCACATCGTTGCCCAGCACCTGAGCCGCTACCATCGTCATGGCCTCGCACTGCGTCGGGTTTACTTTACCGGGCATGATCGAAGAGCCTGGTTCATTGTCGGGGATAAACAATTCACCAATGCCACTTCGCGGTCCGCTGGCCAACAGGCGTATGTCGTTGGCAATTTTCATCAATGAGCAAGCCACAGTTTTCAATGCACCATGTGCTTCCACTATGGCATCGTGTGCAGCTAAGGATTCAAATTTATTTTCGGCAGTAATAAATGGTAAGCCGGTGAGGTCTGCAATTTTCTGAGCTACTAATTTGTCGTAACCTTTAGGTGCATTTAGTCCTGTGCCCACTGCCGTACCGCCCAAAGCCAGTTCGCTCAGGTGGGGCAGAGTATATTTAATAGCACGCATACCATGATCTAATTGCGATACATAACCACTCAATTCCTGTCCTACGGTTAATGGAGTGGCATCCATTAAATGTGTACGGCCAATTTTTACCACCTTCATATAGGCTTTTGATTTTTCAGCCAGCGTATTGTGCAACTTTTGAATACCCGGTAATGTTACCTCTACCAATATCTTGTATGCAGCAATGTGCATGGCTGTAGGGAAGGTATCGTTACTCGATTGCGATTTATTTACATCATCGTTCGGATGAACGGCCTTCTTTTCGTCAAGCAGCGAGCCGCCCTGCATCACGTGCGCACGGTAAGCCACCACTTCATTCACATTCATATTACTCTGTGTGCCACTGCCGGTTTGCCACACCACCAGCGGAAACTGATCATCTAATTTACCGGCTAATATTTCGTCGCAGGCCTGAGCGATGAGTTCTGCTTTTTCTTTGGGCAGTACGTTTAGGTCCTGATTGGTAAGTGCGGCGGCTTTTTTCAGGTAGGCAAATGCCCGTATTATTTCACGCGGCATCTTGTTGATGTCCTGCGCTATTTTAAAATTCTCTATAGAGCGTTGAGTTTGTGCTCCCCAGTATTTGTCGGCGGGTACTTCTACCACACCCATAGTATCTTTTTCCTTGCGGGTAGTCATGGTTGGTGTTTTTAAGGTGCGGGCAAAAGTAAGCTCATGTTTTTATCATTGATGGTAAAGCCACGTTAATAATAATACAGGAAATAACGAGTGCAGTAGTCAAAGACATATATTTAATGGCAGCCTCTGGGGTCGCATATTTTTGTTTAATGAGAAATGATTTTACATTTGAGGCATTGATAAAACAATAACTCAAAACAATACTCACATGAAATTATTCAAAGAATTATCCGGATTAAATTTTTCGAAACAACTTGTATTACAAGCACTTGCTATTATTGGATTTTCTACAATAGCACTTGCACAGTGTGACGGCTCGTTGAATGTAACCATTCAGACTACACCATCTACGTGCGGATTGAACAATGCTTCATTGAACAGCACGGTCAACGGAGGTACAACACCATACAGCTATGCATGGAGCAACTCCTCAACTGATTCCAATATTAGTGGAGTTGCTGCCGGCGGTTATTCCTTAACCGTTACAGATAATAACGGATGTACAGCATCGGCATCGACTACTGTATTAAGTATATCTTGTCCTGTGGTAGCAACGCAATCCGTAACCAACGTTATCCAAAATGCTGCGACAGTGAACTGGTCGGCAGTTGATTGTGCGGTTAAATACCGAATCTTCGTAAGGAATTTAAATACTTCTGTTCAGCAATTGTTTTTTGTACCGGCACCTGCAACATCTTTCACCATACCTGATTTGGACCCGAATACTCCATACACCGTTCGTATCAGAACACAGTGTTCAGATAACGGTAATACTGTATCCAAACTATCTGCAATAATGTCATTCTCCACACCTCCGTGCGATGGATTGCTATCTTTAAGCAGCATTGTTTCCGATGCTACCTGCGGATTACAAAACGGTGGTATTGATTTGACTGTGAATAACGGCGCATCGCCTTATGATTTCAGTTGGTCAAATACTCAAACAACCGAGGATTTGAACAACATTGGAGAAGGTTCATATACTGTTAATGTTACTGATGCACTCAGTTGCACTGTATCAGGAAATTATACTGTAATCAATACCGGTGCTGCGTCATCATTTACTCTTAATGCAAGCGTTTGTGATAATGAATTACCATTTGTAGTAGGTAGCCAGGAATTCAACTCATCAGGTACCTATGAGGTGATATTGAATAATTCACAAGGGTGCGACTCAGTGGTAACATTGAACTTGTCTGTAACTGCTTCACCTTTATTATCAGATATCAGTGGGCTTACTACGTTGTGTCCAGGTACAACAACAACATACTCTACCGACGATATTCCCGGAGTAACCTATAACTGGTCTTACTCATCCAATTGGATTACGAACTCAGGTGCATCTACCAACAGTGTTAATGTTACTGCTGTTGATACATCATTTGTTACTGTTATTGCGACAAATTCCTGTGCTGCTGATACACTGAGCATATATGTTAATTCAACTTGCCCTAAGCCAACGGGTATTGAAGTTACATCAGTTGACGCAACATCGGCAACTATCGTATGGGATAATGCAGATTGTAATCAGGAATATCAAGTTCGCATAAAACAAGTTGGTACAGGAATATGGACTGAGATTAATGTAGGTACTGCTACAACATATACATTCACCGGCTTAACTGCATTAAAGAACTATCAGTATAAGGTAATTAATATATGTTCCAATTTACCGGGTTCTCCAATTCTCTATGGACCTGTATATCCGTTTACAACACCCGATGCTAACGGATGTTCAACTCCACAAAACATAACGGTTAATAATATTTCGGCCACATCGGTAAATGTTTCGTGGGATGCTCAGGTTTCAGAATCTTTCCGATTACGCCTACGCGAGGTTGGTACAAGTGCATGGACTAACTACGATATTTCAGGAGCACTGGATAATTTCACAATTACAGATTTGAACCCTGCAACAAGCTATGAGTTTCAGTTGCGTGCTGAATGTTCGACCGATATTTTTACCCCATATAGTTCATTCCAGAACTTTACTACCGGAACATTACGCCTTGATGAGGCTAATGCAAGATCATTTAACGCAGGTATCTATCCAAATCCAACAGCAAATAACTTTACTCTGAATATTAATGCTGATAAAGAATCAACTTACACTATTAGTATTACAGATATTTTTGGTAGAACTATTTCTGTACAGACCGAAAAGATTTTTGAAGGCACCAATACCATTCCATTCAATATCGAAGAATTACCAAGTGGTATTTATGTAGTACAAATCAATGATACTTACCATCAACAAAATCTAAGGTTGATAAAAAAGTAAATGAAACAACTCATAAAAAAGGCTATCTGATTCAGATAGCCTTTTTTATTGAGATATGATATCCTAAGAGTAAATAGGAAATTAATTATTTAGAGATAGGATTATTAAATCTATAGGTAGGATTACTTCCCCTTAAACGCTGCTTTGCGCTTGCTCATAAATGCAGTAGTACCCTCTTTAAAATCTTCTGTGGTAAAGCAATTGGCAAACTCTTCTATTTCGCGCGCAAAGCCATCGTCTTTTTTATCATAATAGGCATTTACGCAATTAATAATTTGTTCTGTAACCAGTGAAGACTTGGAGGCTATTTTATTCAGTATCTCTATACACTTTTCTATAAGACCTTCTTGAGGTACCACCTCATTCACCAAACCTAATTGCCTGGCTGTCGCGGCATCGATCATATCCGCAGTAAGTAATAACTCCAGAGCTTTAGCCTTACCTATATAGCGTACCAAACGCTGTGTGCCGCCATAACCGGGTATCACTCCCAGATTAACTTCCGGTTGTCCGAACTTGGCATTATCTGACGCTACACGCATATGGCATGCCATTGCCAGTTCGCAACCACCACCTAACGCAAAGCCATTAACAGCAGCAATTACTGGCTTGGGGCATTCTTCCACCTTATTGAATATGCGGTGCCCGTTGGCTGAAAGTTGTAATGCCTGTTCTCTGCTGAACGATGCAAACTCAGCAATATCAGCACCTGCAGCAAAGGCTTTATTGCCGCTTCCGGTAAGGATGATGCCTTTTATCTTTTCATTTTGAGTGGCTTCATCAATAGCCATTTCAATTTCAGAAATCAAATGAATGTTAAGTGCATTCATTTTATCCGGTCTGTTGATGGTGATGATAAATATGTCTTTTTTAATTTCTGTAAGCAACGTGGTATATGCCATAATCGATTATGAGAAAGTTGTGGTTTAAAAATTTCTGTGTTCGTCAACCCATTTGTTGATGTATGCAACAATATCGGATGTGGTTGTTCCGGGTGGGAACAATTCGCCGCAACCCATTTCTTTCAGTTGCTTCATATCTTCTTCTGGAATAATGCCTCCACCGGTAAGCAATACATCATTCATCTGTTTCTCGTGCATCAGTTTCAGTATGCGAGGAAACACAGTCATATGTGCACCACTCAGAATACTTACACCAATGGCATCCACATCTTCCTGAAGCGCGGCATTCACCACCATCTCGGGTGTTTGTCGCAGTCCGGTATAGATGACTTCCATTCCGGCATCACGCAGTGATGAAGCTATCACTTTAGCGCCGCGGTCGTGGCCATCGAGGCCTACCTTGGCTACCAGCACACGTACAGGTCTTTTGCGGGTTGGGTTGCTCATTTCTTCTTTGTTTTTCCTGTTGATGATTTTTTTACTTTTTCCTCTTCTTCTTTCATCACTTTTTCTTCTAGTTTGCGGTCAACAACATTACGGTTCAGGAAACTGTTGATGTGGTCTAAATTCTGATTGGTTTGCACCCGGCCAAACTCGTCCAGGTAAATGTCGAAGCCCTGCAATTCATCGGTCAACTTAGGTAGTTGTTTTTCTTTTTTCTTCTTGGCTTTGCGTTTGATGCTCATCAGGACAAAGGAAATTTTTGTTGGAAAATACGCATTCTCTCCAATGATTTTTCCTTGCCCAGAATGGCTGCAATTTCATATACTGCCGGACCGTTTTTGGTGCCACTAAGCATAATGCGCAGCAGAGGCAACACATCACCATTCTGTAGCTGATTGTTTTTGATAAAATCAAGTATCAGTGTTTCAACTTCTTTGGAATTAAAATTTGTTAATTCTGTCAAAGCATCAAACAGTTGATCAAAAATGGACTTCGACCTGGTATTCCATTTTTTTGAAATAATACTATCGTCATAGTCACGGATATCTTCGAAGAAATAATAGCCTTGATCATATAATTCATTAACATATGTGCAGCGATCTTTCAGTGAACGGCAAATCAATTCTAAGGTATGCTGGGTTGGAGTGTTTTTACCTTTTTGTTCCAACACCTTTTTTAAAGCATCAGCCAACACAGAATCACTCAGTTTCTTGATATACTCCTGATTAAACCATTTCGCCTTTTCAAAATCGAAACGTGCCCCGCTTTTACCCACTTGTTCTATACTGAAGAGTTGCACCATTTCATCGAGAGTAAATATTTCCTGTTGCAGGTGTCCGGGATGCCAGCCTAAGAGCGCAATCATGTTAGTGAAAGGTTCGGGGAAAAATCCGCGTTCACGAAAACCAATGGATAGTTCTCCGGTTGCAGGGTCTTTCCAATTCAGTGGAAACACCGGAAAACCTAATCGGTCGCCATCGCGTTTGCTCAATTTACCGTTCCCATCCGGACGGAGTATTAATGGCAGATGGGAAAACTGAGGCATCACATTTTCCCAGCCCAAATACTTATATAAAGTAACATGCAGAGGTGCTGAGGGTAACCATTCTTCGCCACGAATTACATGAGTAATCTTCATCAGATAATCGTCCACCACATTTGCAAGATGATAAGTAGGCATACCATCACTCTTGAACAAAACTTTATCATCCAACTGCGAACTGTTGAATGTTACCCAGCCACGAATCAAATCGTGAAATTTGATTTCTTCTTTACGTGGCATCTTGATGCGTATCACGTATGGCTCACCGTTCTCTAATCGTGCTTTCACTTCATCCTGTGGCAAGACCAGAGAATTTTTCATGTACTCACGGGTAACGGCATTATACGCCGCTGCAGCCATACCACTGGCCTTAAAACGCTCGCGCATGGCATCCAGTTCTTCTGAGGTGTCAAAAGCATAATATGCGTGGCCCGCTTCCAGAAGCTGATCGGCATATTGACGATATATATGCTTGCGCTCCGATTGTTTATATGGACCGTATCCTCCGTCCTTTCCCGGACCTTCGTCGTATGTAATACCACACCAGTTCAATGCTTCGAGCATATATTCTTCCGCACCCGGTACAAAACGGGTTTGGTCAGTATCCTCGATACGGATAATAAAAGTGCCCTTGGTTTTTCGGGCAAATAAGTAATTGTAAAGCGCAGTACGCACGCCGCCTAAATGCTGCGGTCCTGTTGGACTTGGGGCATATCGTACTCTTACCGGTCTGTCTGTCGTCATTTTCTTTCTGTAATGCGCGGCAAAAGTAAAGGTAAAGTGCGGCTCTTGTTATACGCGCTGTGCTTTTACGTCGTGTCCGCCTATACTTACTTCATCAAAAGCCTGTTCGATGAAAGGAGCAATCTGATCATCTACATCAAAAATGGTGCGGTGCTTCTGCACATCTATCTTACCAATCTTGAAGCGCTTCTTCTTAAACTGATTGTTTAAAAAGCGAATCAAAAACTCAGGAGATACTTTTTGTGCAGCGCCGGCATTGATAACAAACTTGATATAGTTGTTCGAAGACTCATCATTTCTGCCTTCTTTACCTCTGCGCTCATCCCTGCCTCTGCTATTGTCTTTATGTTGAACATTAATGTCCTGCGCATTTTTGTAATAATTGGTAAATCGATGAAATTCTACCGCCATAAATTTTTTAATCAACTCTTCCTTAGTCATCCAAGCCAGTTTACTGTTAATGGAAGGCAGGAATGCATCTAACTGCTCGTCGCTGACTGCTTCCTCTACTTTATTTAAGTAAACAAAAAGTTGTTTTTGGAAAATGTCGCTCACTGTAGGCACAGCTTTGTGCTCCATTATTTTACCGGTCAGCTTTTCTATCTGTTTAATCTTGTATTGCTCCTTAGCATTTATGATGCACACCGATTCACCTAATTTACCTGCGCGACCTGTTCTGCCGCTACGGTGCACATACACTTCTGTTTCATCCGGGAGGTTATAATTGATTACATGTGTCAGATCTTTAACATCTAATCCACGTGCTGCCACGTCGGTGGCTATCAACAGTTTAAACTGTTTATTCCGAAAACGATCGGTTACCCTGTCTCTTGCATCCTGAGTTAAATCACCATGCAGTGTATCGCTGTTATAACCGTCTTGCTCCAGTTTGGAAGCGATGTCGCGTGTCTCTTGTCGTGTGCGACAAAAGATGATTGCATACATATGAGGATACAAATCAATTACACGTTTCAAAGCTGCATAACGGTCACGCTCGTGCACCATATAATAAGAGTGCGTTACCTGAGCAGTGCTTTCATTCTTTTTAACCACTGAGATCTGAACAGGGTTGTTCAAATACTTTTTTGAGATACCGGCAATAGCACCCGGGAATGTAGCTGAAAAGAGTAACGTTTGTTTTTCGTTTGGAGAGGTTTCCAGTATTTCATTCAAATCGTCCTGAAAACCCATACTCAGCATTTCATCTGCTTCGTCTAATACTAAATAGCGGAGCTCGTTCAGTTTCAGCTGTCTGCGTTTAATCAGGTCTAAAGTTCTTCCCGGTGTTCCGATAATGATCTGCGGATTTCTTTTTAAAAGTTTAATTTGATTGTTGATGCTGGCACCACCATAAATAGCAACGCAGGAAACACCTGACAAATACCGGGTGTATTTCTCAACATCGGTAGCAATTTGAAGGCATAGCTCGCGTGTGGGGCAAAGTATCAAAGCCTGAACTTTAAAATTATCGGCTTCTATTTTATGTAAAATAGGCAGGCTGAATGCTGCTGTCTTCCCTGTTCCTGTTTGTGCTAAACCAACCACATCGCGGTCATTTTCCAAAATGTGGGGAATGGTTTTTTGTTGAATTGGTGTTGGATTAACGTAGCCTATTTCATCAATGGCACGTAATATCTCAGGTTTCAGCGCGTAGTCTGTAAA
This sequence comes from uncultured Bifidobacteriaceae bacterium, assembly GCA_964640655.1. GTDB lineage: Bacteria > Bacteroidota > Bacteroidia > Chitinophagales > UBA10324 > BJGO01. The sequence continues at coordinate 40,099 of CAZXFT010000024.1, forward strand.
AAAATGTTGAGTCATGATTTAAAAAAAATTGTGTTGATCCCCGGTATTGATATTTGCAGAAGTGCGTTGGGGCAAATTGAAATATTCAAATGAGTGTTAAATGTGGTGCAAAGTAAGGTATAATAATTCAGATAACCGCAAAGCGACAGTTTGTAACAGATGAAAAATTTGAGTACAAAGTGTTCAAGAATCTGAGTTTCGGAAGGATATTTTAAAAATAATCAAACTTGCATGTGGGAATTTTGGAAACAATTAATACATTTGCCGTCCCTTTTTAAACAGGGGGTAGTACAAAATGGCTAAAAAAGAAAAGATAAATCTGGCAGATATGTCGGCTGAAGACTTGAAACAGTCTATAGTTGATGAGAAGTCTCATTTAAGAAAAATGAAGTTCAACCATTCAGTAACTCCATTGGAGAATCCAATGCAAATGAGAGAATTGCGTCGTAAAGTAGCCCGTTTGCTCACTGAGAAAAATAAAAGAAAAACTGCCCGCTAACAATTAATAACCATGGAAAGAAATCTTAGAAAAACAAGAATCGGTGTAGTTGTAGGAAGTAAGATGGATAAGTCCATCACTGTAACTATGGAACGTAAGGTAAAGCACCCTATGTATGGTAAGTTCTTGAAACAAACCACCAAATTCCACGCACACGATGAAAAGAATGAAGCCAATGTTGGCGATACAGTTCGTTTGATGGAAACACGTCCAATAAGCAAATTGAAGCGTTGGAGATTAGTGGAAATCATCGAAAGAGCTAAATAATTTATCCAACTGTCAAATACCTGAAATAAATGATACAGCAAGAATCCCGATTAAACGTAGCCGATAACAGCGGAGCCAAAGAAGTGCTTTGCATCAAGGTATTGGGCAATTCCGGTCAACGCTATGCCGGCATTGGTGATGTTATAGTGGTTACCGTTAAAGATGCACTGCCAGCAGGTGGTGTTAAAAAAGGAACTGTTTCCAAGGCGGTTATTGTTCGCCTGAAAAATCGCATACGTCGTAAAGACGGGTCTTACATCCGTTTCGACGACAACGCAGTAGTACTGCTTAACGAAGCCCTTGAGCCTAAAGGCACTCGTATTTTTGGCCCGGTAGCACGTGAGCTTCGCGAGAAACAATTTATGAAAATCGTTTCATTAGCACCGGAAGTACTATAATTCTCACATCTTAAGATTATTAAAGAAAATGAACACAACTAAAAGACATGCTCCGAAACTTCACATAAAAAAGGGTGACACCGTTTATGTGCTTTCGGGTGATGATAAAGGCAAGAAAGGTCGTGTATTGGACATTGATACTAAAACAATGCGTGCTTTTGTAGAAGGCATCAACATTGTGTCGCGTCATACCAAGCCTGATGCAAAAAACACTCAGGGTGGAATTATCAAAAAAGAAGCTCCAATACCGGTATCTAAGTTGATGGTCGTTGACCCCAAGTCAGGAAAACCTTCACGCATTGGTCGTAAAGAAGTGAACGGCAAATCCGTTCGTTATGCAAAAAAATCAAACGAAGTCATTAAATAATGAGCACAGTAAAATACGCACCTCGTTACAAACAAAAATATGCTCAGACGGTTGTACCAGCTTTGATGAAGCAGTTCAACTACAGCAGCATTATGCAAGTACCACGCCTCACTAAAATCTGTATTAATCAGGGTTTAGGTGATGCCGTAGCCGACAAGAAAATTGTAGAAACGGCTATGAACGAACTAACTTCCATCGTTGGTCAAAAAGTAGTACCTACAAAATCGAAAAAAGATATCTCTAACTTCAAACTGCGCGTTGGTGTTAACATCGGTGCGCGCGTTACCCTCCGCGGTGACCGTATGTTTGAATTTCTGGATCGTTTAATATCTGTTGCATTACCTCGTGTACGTGACTTTAAAGGCGTGAATGAAAAGAGCTTTGATGGACGTGGTAACTACACGCTTGGAGTAACAGAGCATATCATTTTCCCGGAAATCGACATTGATAAGATCAATAAGATTAACGGTATGGATATTACATTCGTTACTACTGCCAACACTGACGAAGAAGCAATGGCATTGTTAAAAGAATTAGGTATTCCTTTCAAAAATCAAAACAACCAATCATAACTGAGTAATGGCAAAAGAATCAATCAAAGCCCGCGAAAGAAAAAGAGCCCGTATGGTAGCTAAATATGCTGCTAAACGCGAAGCATTAAAAGCTGCCGGAGATTATGCCGGTTTGGATAAGTTACCTAAGAATGCAAGTCCGGTTCGTCAGAAAAACCGTTGCAATTTAACAGGTCGTCCTAAAGGTTTTCTGCGCTATTGGGGATTGTCCCGTAACCAGTTCCGAGAACTGGCCGTTTACGGCAAGATTCCCGGAGTTACCAAATCGAGTTGGTAACCTTAAATTAGAATTCAAACACATAACAGCAGCCCTGTTTTTCAGCAGGGCTGTTTTTTTTCACTTTTTTATCAAAATAATTAGAAGCAGGTATATCAATTCTCGAAACAATTTATACTTTTGCGTTCCCAAATTTTTAACGTAATACACAAATGGTTACCGATCCGATTTCAGATTTTTTAACTCGTATTCGCAACGCGTCTAAAGCAGGCCATCGCATTGTGGAAATTCCTGCATCCAATATCAAGAAGAACATGACCAAGATACTTTATGATCAGGGGTATATCTTGAAGTACAAATTTGATGATGCAAAAGGTCCTCAGGGCACTATTATGATTGCGTTGAAATACCACCCGCTTACCAAGCAACCGGCTATCCGTTCGTTATCAAGAGTTAGTCGTCCGGGTTTACGCCGTTATGCCAAATCAGCCGAAGCTCCTCGCGTTATTAACGGTTTGGGTATTACCATTCTTTCAACCTCAAAAGGTCTGATGACTGAAAAAGAAGCCAAAGCTAACAATGTAGGTGGCGAAGTATTGTGTTACGTTTATTAATAGAATTAACAAAGAAGAACTAAGAATATGTCACGCATAGGAAAATTACCGGTATCTCTGCCCAAAGGAGTAAGTGTTTCGGTGGCCCAAAACAACATGGTTACTGTAAAAGGCGCCAAAGGCGAATTGAAAATGAAAGTGGATCCGGATATGACCATAGATGTTAAGGATGGTGTACTGGAAGTTAAACGTCCTACCGATAGCAAGCGTCATAAAGCTTTACACGGATTATACCGTGCATTAATCAATAATATGGTTACCGGAGCCAACGAAGGATACTCTGTAGTATTGGAGTTAGTAGGTGTTGGTTATCGTGCTGCAGTAACCGGACAATTACTTGAATTGAACGTGGGATATACGCATCCGGTGATGTTTGCATTACCTAAAGACATCAAGGCATCGGCTGCACAGGAGAAAGGACAAAACCCAATGGTTACCCTAGAGTGTGCCGACAAGCAACTGTTAGGTCAAATGGCAGCTAAGATTCGTTCGGTGCGTAAACCAGAGCCTTACAAAGGAAAAGGTATCAAGTTTAAAGGAGAAATATTAAGACGCAAAGCCGGTAAATCCGCTGCATCAGCTAAATAATAAAACAACATAGATTACCATGATTACCAAAAAAGCACGCAGAAATAAAATAAAGCTGAGGATACGTAAAAAGATTAAAGGCGCCGCTGAGAAACCAAGACTCTGTGTTTTCAGAAGCAACGCTGAAATTTACGCCCAGGTAATTAATGATTCGAACGGACACACTGTGCTGTCGGTATCTTCATTAAAATTAAAAGACATCAAAGGCACTAAATCTGAAGTGGCCAAGCAAGTAGGTGTACGTGTAGCGCAAGCTGCCATCGAAGCCGGCATCAAGAATGTGATTTTTGATCGTAACGGTTATTTATATCACGGACGCGTTAAGGCACTTGCTGAAGGTGCTCGCGAAGGTGGCTTACAATTTTAAATCAGAATTAAACAAGAACATAAAGCATGTCACAATCGAATATACAGCGTGTCAGAGCAAGCGAAATTGACCTGAAAGACAAGTTGGTAAACGTACAGCGTGTTACCAAGGTAACCAAAGGCGGTCGTACCTTCAGTTTTTCGGCATTGGTGGTGGTTGGCGATGGCAATGGCATAGTAGGCACCGGATTGGGTAAAGCCCGCGAAGTGCAGGAAGCCATTACAAAAGCCATCGACGACGCTAAGAAAAATTTAATTAAAGTGCCTATTATGAAAGGTACTATTCCTCACCTGCAGGAAGCAAAATACTCAGCTTCTAAGGTTATGATTAAACCTGCATCTCACGGTACGGGAGTAATTGCCGGAGGAGCTATGCGCGCCGTGCTGGAGAGCGCCGGTGTAACCGACGTATTGGCAAAATCACTGGGTTCTACCAATCCGCACAATGTGGTTAAAGCTACCATCAAAGCATTGTCGCTCATGCGCGACCCTATTACAGTGGCTCAAAGCAGAACCACTTCATTAAAGAAAGTTTTTAACGGATAATCAATAAGAGTTATGGCTAAATTACGCATCACACAAACCAAGAGTGCCATTAAACGTCCGGAGCGCCAAAAGCGCACCCTGCGTGCCTTAGGCATTACCCGTCTGAATCAGACTGTGGAACTGGAAGATACCCCTCAGATTTTGGGAATGATAAAAAAAGTAGAGCATATGCTCTCTGTTGAAAAGGCTTAACCCTATTAAAGTAAAACAAAGATGGAATTACATAACCTTAAACCGGCAAAAGGATCGGTTAGAAAGAATAAAAGAGTAGGCCGCGGCCAAGGCAGCGGACACGGCGGAACCTCTACCCGCGGCATGAATGGTGCAGGCTCTCGCAGTGGTACTAAAGAAAAGCGTGGATTTGAAGGTGGTCAGATGCCTTTGCAACGTCGTGTGCCAAAACTTGGTTTTAAGAACATTAACCGTATAGACTATGTTGAATTTAACCTGGGCAAACTGCAACACATCGCAGACAAGTTTAAGGCTACAACTATTGATTTTGATTTCTTGCGCAAGAATCGTTACGTGCAACAAAACGACCGCGTAAAGATTCTGGGTAATGGCGAGATCAAAAACAAAGTAACTATATCGGCACATGCGGTTAGCGCTAAAGCTAAAAGCGCTATTGAAGCAGCCGGTGGTACGGTGAATATTATTGGTAAATAACTTATACATAACATCATCAATAAAGCCTCCGACGTTCGGGGGCTTTTTTGTTTCAGCAATTATTGTTTGATAATATTTGCAGACTTCTACAAACACCTCATTAAATACCGACGCCGCGCTTCAATCCCGAAACGCGGCGCCGGCGCACCGTTTAAGGCACCCTGATTACAGTACCGGTACTTCTACCGTTTCGCTGAATGCACCCAGTACGTTTTGAACGCCTAAGGCTCTCAGTTTAAACTGCCACACAGTGCCCGATTGCAAGTCGTTAATTAACGAACCGCGGCTGTTGGTGAGCATGGTTATCTTTTGCATAGCCTCACCCACCGGTGCAGCCCAAAGCTCGTAAGTCAACGCACCTTCAACCTTTTTGAAGCGAACACTCACACGACCGGGAACCGTTTCGGTAAACACCGCAAACTCCTCCGGCGCAGGCAACACCGGATGTTTTACCGGAGTGCTGCGTAAAGAAAAGCCGCTGGTCTGAAACCGGGTGGCGTCGCCGTTCGCTTCGGCAATGCAATCGTTACAGATTTCGCGCAAGAGGTTCGACAATTCTTGCCGCTCCTCGTTTTTGATAGCTGCCGAACCCGCAGGACCGTATTTCACGTTGTCCAGCGCTGTTTCGTAGCGGTCGGCTTGAGCCACCAATCCGGCTATCTTTGGCTGAACGCCGGGAAAGTTGGTGTTCCCGTCGAGCGAGTTGGCTATCGTGTGCGCATAAATCAGTAATTCGCTGTCGCGCTTTTGGCGCAACTTTAACGATGCTACTAAAATTAACATCACGTTAAGCATGACTTTTTAGCTTGATTTGTATGCAAGACGATGATGCCGTATGCTTTCCTCAAAAGTGCGTACATCATCTATCCTGCAGATGTGAACATGGATGGAAGCAGACCTCTGGTCGCTGCTTCTTCAACCTCTGCCGTTGAGGACAGTACCTGTTCAGACACCGGCGGCAGAATTAAAATGCATTTTGTTGTATTACTGATAAACGTAAACCAAAGTTTCATATTGTTTATGTATTATATTTAATTTACATTTTCATGACAATTCCACAATCACAGAACACATACAGAGCAAATGTCCATGGAAATAATACATAGTATTATATGCTCTTTAAAAGATAATAATGCCATGGATAGTTGATAAAAGTTCATGATGCGATGTTTTGTCTGCCGACAGAGGTTCTCTGTCTGCTTTAATCGGTGCTCTTCACACTTGAATCGGTTCTCTTCACACTTGAATCGGTTCTCTTCACACGTGAGTCGGTTCTCTTCACACGTGAATCGGCGCTGTGTCTGCTTGAATTGGTGCTCTTCACACTTGAATCGGTTCTCTTCACACTTGAATCGGTTCTCTTCACACGTGAATCGGTTCTCTTCACGCGTGAATCGGCGCTCTGTCTGCTTGAATCGGTTCCCTTCACACTTGAATCGGTTCTCTTCACACGTGAATCGGCGCTCTTCACGCTTGAATCGGTGCTCTTCTTACTTGAATTGGATTAATTCACGCTTGAATAGTGGTGCTTCAAGCCAACAAAACAACGCTAAATGCGCTATTTATGATGATTCAAGCAGTTTGAGAAGTTGTAAAACCTGTTTAGGGGTGGATTAATACATTCAGCTTATAGAATTACAGCGTTATAAAACCGGAGCTTGGTGTTTAGGCTTTGCACCATAATTCAACCACTTCTAAATAAGTAAATATATGTGTTCAAAATAGGGTGTTGAGTTGTAGTTTTTCTTGGTTGAAAGTTTTGCGCCTAAGAAGAAAAAAATAATTCAAAAAAAACTTGCACGCAAATAAATGAATATTACATTCGTGT
>CAZXFT010000025.1:0-46189 GCA_964640655.1 uncultured Bifidobacteriaceae bacterium
TTACCTTTATTGACAGTACCTACTCTGTTTCAGCCGGTGCTGCGGTGAGCCCTAATTCTCGCTATTTGTATTTTGCATTAAGAACCAAAATCTGGCAGTTCGATTTGCAAGCTGCGGATATATTGGCAAGTAAAACTGTTGTTGCGGAGTATGATGGATTCTTAGACCCTCTGTCACCTCCTAATTGGCCTTTACCTACAGTATTTGTATGGATGCAACTTGGTCCAGATAATAAAGTATACATCTGCGGTGGTAACACAACATATTTACACACCATAGACAACCCCAATGAACAAGGATTAGCTTGTAATGTAAACCAACACAGCTTTAGAATGCCCACCCTTAATGCGTATTCTATGCCCAACTTCCCCAACTTCCGCCTGGGCCCTATAGATGGCAGCCCTTGCGATACTTTGGGGATAGATAACCTCACTAACATCAACGACAAACTCGATAACAACAGTGAGCCTGTAAAGCTATACCCTAACCCCGCATCAGATTACATCACCCTCTTTGTACCGCGCCTTACCAAAGCCTGGGAGTTTGCACTGTATGATATTACCGGTAAAGAAGTTTTCAAAAACCAATCGCGTGGTGCTTTTAGAAGTTACAACATTAATCACTTAGCGCAAGGGATGTACCTGTGGAAGCTGGTTTATGAGGATGGCAAGGTGGAGAATGGAAAGATAATTATTCAAAAAAATTAAATCGTGCAAATCCATCAATCATATAAATCAGCGGTTCAGACAATAGCCATACATTAAGTGCATATGCATAGAACGCTATTGAAGCAGCCGGTGGTACGGTGAATATTATTGGTAAATAACTTATACATAACATCATCAATAAAGCCTCCGACGTTCGGGGGCTTTTTTGTTTATATAGCTGTTTGATTTCTGAGCTCTGCTGGTTGGTCAGTGAAAATAAAATGGAGCATAATATCTGAATTGTAAATGGTAGTATTTGAATGATGGTTTATTATGGATAGTGCAAATATTAGTATTGCCATAATACCTCAATTTTTTACTCATTCAAATTAACAAGGGACTAATATTACCGGGGAGGATGGTTAACTGGGTTAAGTTGAATTAATTGACGTTTATTATTTCCTGCTATTCAGATACTGAAATACAATATCAGCTTTTGATTTACCGACACATTGCTCTATCTCTTCTAACGAAGCTGTAGAAAGTTTTTTAATGCTTTTAAATTGCTTCATTAATACTTCAAATGTCTTTGGTCCAATACCATCAATTTGAGTTAGCGTAGATTTCAAAGTGTTATTATCGCGAACCTTTCTGTGAAAAGTTATGGCAAAACGGTGCGCCTCGTTTCTGATTTGCTGAATCAGTTTTAAGCTTTCAGATTTTTTATTGATGTAGAGCGGCAGAGAATCCTCAGGGTAATAAATTTCCTCCAACTTTTTGGCTATACCAATTACAGGTACTTTACCAATAAGCTCCAATTGATGGAGACTTTCGCAGGCTGCGCTGAGTTGACCTTTGCCACCGTCGATAATAATTAAGTTGGCAAGAGGAAGATTTTCGTCTAATACCCTTTTGTATCTTCTGAAAACGATTTCGCGCATACTGGCAAAATCATCAGGCCCTTCAACGTTTTTAACATGAAAATGACGATATTCTTTTTTTGCTGCTTTACCATCAATAAAACACACCATAGATGCCACCGGATTGGTTCCCTGAATATTGGAGTTGTCAAAACATTCAATTCTGTTGGGTAAGTGATTCAGTCGTAAATCGTCTTTGAGTGTACTGAGTATTCGTTGAGCAGGAGGTACCTTTTGCTGAGCTAATAATATGGTTTTCTTAGCCTGTATGTAATAAAATAGATTTTTATCGGCCAACTCTAATAGTTTAAGCTTATCTCCTCGCTGTGGAACAGTAACTATGATGCTTTTATCTAAAGAATCAACTTCGAAAGGAACGATCACTTCATTGGAGTTGCTGCTGAACATTTCGCGTAGTTCGGTAATACCGAGTTCCAGCATTTGAACATCTTCCTCCTCAATATTTTCCTGCAATTCCAATGTTTTGGTTTGTACAATGGAACCGTTCACTACTTTCATGTAGTTGATATAAACAACATCCTTGTCTTTCTTTAAACCAAAGACATCTATGTTATCGAGATTAGGATTAACAATGGTGCTTTTGTTCTGATAGAGTTGAAGTGCATCAATCTTCTGTTTGAATATTTCGGCCTGTTCGAAATCCATTTTCTCTGCAGCGTGTGTCATTTGATCAGTAAAAAATTGAATAACAGGATTGATTTGACCTTTGAGAATGCTTCGGATTTGTTTGATGGTATTGTTATAGTCCTGTTCAGTTTGCAGCTTTTGACAGGGGCCTTTACAGTGACCGATATGATATTCAAGACAAACACGATACTTGCTTTTTTCCAGTGCTTTTGCAGATAAATTCAGAGTGCAGTTGCGTAGCGGGAATACCTCACGAAAAAACTCCAGTATGGCATATACACGTTGTACAGATGTATAAGGGCCTAAATACTCTGACCCGTCTCTTATAATGCGTCGAGTCAGGAATACCCGAGGGAAAGGTTCTTTCTTAATGCAGATATAAGGGTATGTTTTATCGTCCTTGAGATTGATATTATAACGCGGTTGAAATTTTTTGATTAAGGCATTCTCCAGTAAGAGCGCATCTTGTTCTGTGTCAACGACTGTAAACTCAATATTTCTTGCAGTAAAAACCATACGTTCTGTCTTTACTGAGTTCTGTGTTTTTAAGAAGTAAGAACTGATTCGCTTCTTTAAACTCTTGGCTTTGCCTATATAAATAGGGTAATTGCTTTCGTCCAGAAAACGATATATGCCCGGTGCATCGGGTAGACCCGGCTGAATGATTTTATAATCATCGGCATTCATTACAAACTATTCGCTAAGTAATTTGCCAATCTGTTCTGCTACGAGCTCTGCATTAGGAAGAATTTCTTTTTCCAATCCCATATTTAATGGAATAGCCGGAACAGGTTTAGCACCTATAATAGAAACAGGAGCATCTAAATTTTTAAAACATTTAGAAGAAATTCTGCCTGCCAATGCCTGAGTAAATGAGTTCTCAACGGGTTCTTCAGTAAGCACTATGCACTTACCATGTTTCTTAACAGTTGTCAAAATCAAATCCTCGTCGAGAGGATGCAGTGTTCTTAAGTCGATGATTTCAACCTGACCGGGATAATTCTTAGCAGCATTTAATGACCAATGCACACCCATACCATAGGTGATGATGCATAAACTTTCACCGCTTGTTGTTAAATCTTGATCAGCTGCAAGGGCAATGCGTCCTTTGCCCAAAGGTATAATGTAATCCTCGTCAGGTTCGATGGTTTTTGCTTCTTCTGTTCCCGGAACTTTACTCCAGTACAAGCCTTTATGTTCAAACATAACAACAGGGTTTGGATCGTAGAAGGCGCCTTTTAACAAACCCTTTAAATCAGCAGCATTGGAAGGGTAACATACTTTGATGCCTCTTACAGCAAGAATACTGGATTCTATACATCCACTATGATAGGGGCCTCCACCACCATATGCACCAATAGGTATTCTAATTAAAGATTGTACCGGAAATTGCCCTCTGGACAAGTAACAAGATTTGGATAATTCAGTTACTAATTGATTGACTCCGGGCCAGATATAGTCTGCAAACTGAATTTCGACAATAGGTTTTAATCCCAGGGCACTGAGTCCTGCTGTTGAGCCTATAATATAAGCTTCCTGTATGGCCGTATTAAAGACACGCTCGTCGCCATGTTTTTCTGCTAAAGTTGCCGCCTCTCTGAACACGCCACCCAATCTTCTTCCCACATCTTGGCCATAGAATAATGCATCGGGGTGTTTTTTTAATATCTCATCTATGGCATGTAATGCAGCATCCACCATCACCGTTTTCTCACTGATGTTTAGAGGTACTCGTATACCTTTTTCTTCAGTTACTGGTGTGTCAGCAAAAATGTGATTCAATATGGAATCGGCAGTTGGATCAGGTGCAGCCTTTGCCTTTTCGAAGCATTCGGTAATGTAGTTATTTGCCTCAGAATTTATGCGCTCCAACTCCGTTGATTTAACACCGCATTCTAAAAGAAAATGCTTGAGTTTGACAAATGGATCAGACTCGGCGTGTTTCTTTAAATCATCATCTGTTCTGTACCATTCTTTTCTGACACCGGATGTGTGATGGCCTAATAAAGGAACTTTAGCATGAAGTAAAATTGGTTTACGGTGTTTTCTGACATAGGTTAGACAGTCTTCGATAGCATTCCAGGAATGATAAAAGTCTGAACCATCAACGCGCATTCTTTTTAGACCTTTAAAACCTGCTGCGTAATCGAAAGCATCCATAGCACGAGCTTCATCTGAAGAAACCGATATGCCCCAGTCATTATCCTGAACCAGATAAATGATAGGAAGTTGTTTTAAAACAGCAAATTGAAGTGCCTCAGAAACTTCACCCTCTGTCATTGCACCATCGCCAATGGAGCAAAGTGTTACCGGTGGAGTTGGATACTCTATTAATCTCTGTGTTTCTATGTATTTTATTCCTTGTGCCATTCCTGTAGCAGGAATAATTTGCATACCTGTAGCACTGGATTGATGCGGTATGAGAGGACGGTTATTCCCTTTATTAGAAGGGTGTGAGTAATATGTTCTTCCGCCGGAAAAGGGATCATCAGCTTTTGCCAATAATTGCAGCATCAATTCATAAGGAGACCAGCCCATAGCTAAAAGCATTGCTTCATCGCGATAATAGGGTGTGGCACAATCGTGAGATTGTAATAGTAAACCGGCAGCTATCTGAATAGCTTCGTGCCCCCTGGAAGTGCTGTGTACATATTTACAAATAGACCTGTTATCGTCATAGATAGCAGCCATGTGCTGCACATAACACATTAACCTGTATGCTTTTATAAAATGATCCGGTATTCCTGCCGGATATATTGCTGGACTATTTTTAAATAACTGCTCCAAAACTGAATAATAATTAAGTGCTTGTAATATTATCCTAAAGCTACTCAATAATAAAATCTAATGATTTAGGAGCAACTTTTGAGTGAAAATACACAAAATGGCTATAAAATTCTGATATGGGCTTGCTTATCAAATAAAAAGAAATTACTTTTGCCTTCCCTTTTAAAAATGGGCTGATATTAATGCCAAAAGAAGACCTGATTAAACAAGACGGAACCATTACAGAAGCATTGTCCAATGCGATGTTCAGGGTACGATTGGAAAACGGGCACGAGGTTTTGGCAACTATTTCGGGAAAGATGAGAATGCATTATATTCGAATTCTTCCCGGAGACCGTGTAACGGTTGAAATGTCGGCCTATGATTTAAGCAGGGGAAGAATTACATACCGATTTAAATAAACCAACATGAAAGTAAGAGCATCCATAAAAAGAAGAAGCCCGGAATGCAAAATTGTGCGTCGTAAGGGCAAATTGTATGTGATTAACAAGAAAAACCCACGTTACAAACAGCGTCAAGGATAAACTAAAAAACACACAGCATAGTCAATGGCAAGAATATCAGGTATTGATTTACCAAAAAATAAAAGAGGAGATGTTGGATTATCGTACATCTTTGGAATTGGCGTTTCAGCCGGACGCAGTATACTTGAAAAAGCCGGCATCGATATAGAGAAAAAAGTGAAAGATTGGAATGATGATGAGTTGAATGCAATTCGTAACATCATCAACAACGAATTTAAAGTTGAAGGAGCGCTTCGTTCCGAAATTCAGCTAAACATAAAACGTCTGATGGACATAGGTTCTTACCGTGGCATACGTCACCGTAAAGGATTGCCGGTTCGTGGACAGAGAACAAGAACTAATTCACGCACTCGTAAGGGTAAACGTAAAACTGTTGCCGGTAAGAAAAAAGCTCCGGCTAAAAAATAACATTGACTACAATTAATAATATCAAATAATGGCTGAAGCTAAAAAAGCGACGAAAAAACGCACTGTAAAAACAGAACCTGAAGGAAAACTCTTTATTCAGGCAAGTTTTAACAACATTATCATCTCTTTTACTAACCGCAATGGCGATGTGATCAGTTGGTCATCGGCCGGCAAGGTTGGTTTTAAGGGGTCTAAGAAAAATACTCCATATGCAGCTCAGGTTGCAGCACAGGAAGCAGCTAAGGTTGCACACGACGCCGGCTTGAGAAAAGTTGAGGTGTTTGTTAACGGTCCCGGTTCAGGTCGCGAATCTGCTATCAGATCAGTTGCCGGTGCAGGTATTGAAGTTACTATCATTCGTGATATGACTCCACTACCACACAACGGTTGTCGTCCACCCAAGAAAAGAAGAGTTTAATCCATCATCATACTATCTGATTACTAATGGCAAGATATTTAGGTTCAAAATCAAAGATTTCAAGAAAGTTCGGAGAGCCAGTTTTAGGAGCTTCTAAATCACTTGAAAAGAAAAATTACCCACCGGGAATTCATGGCCCATCTAAGCGCAAAAAGTCGCTTTCGGAATATGGCCAGCAATTAAAAGAAAAGCAAAAAGCAAAATACACTTACGGTCTTTTAGAAAGACAGTTTGCAAAGGTTTATCAGGAAGCTGCCCGTAAAAAAGGTGTTACCGGTGAAAACTTATTGAAGTTGCTTGAAGCTCGCCTCGATAATACTATTTATCGTTTGGGAGTTGCTTCTTCACGCCGTTTTGCACGACAGTTAGTTGGACATAAGCACATTACCGTAAATGGAAAAGTGGTAAACATACCATCATATACACTTCGTCCCGGAGATGTTATCGGTATTAATACCGCTACTAAAAATAAGCAAGCACTTACCACTCGTTTTAATGCAGGACCCACAAAGTTTCCTTGGTTGGAATGGAATGCTGATAAAATGGAAGGCACATTTTTAGCTATGCCTGAGAAAGATCAAATACCTGAAAATATTCGCGAGCAACTTATCGTCGAATTATATTCTAAGTAACAGTTTTAATTCACAATAATCAATCATAAAAATAATGAGCATACTCACATTTCAAAAACCTGACAAGATAGTTTTACAAAAGGCAACTGATTTTGACGGTTACTTTGAATTCAAACCATTAGAGCCCGGATTCGGTGTTACTATTGGCAATGCATTACGTCGCGTTTTGCTTTCTTCACTTGAAGGTTATGCTATTTCTGCCATCAGAATCAGTGGTGTAGATCATGAGTTTTCAACTATTAAAGGAGTGATTGAAGATGTAACGGAAATTATCCTGAATCTGAAGCAAGTGCGTTTCAAAAAGGTTAATGATGATGACACGCAACAAGAAAAAATTCTTGTAAGCATAAAAGGTAAAGATGAGTTTACTGCAGCGGATATTGAAAAATCGACTGCTTCATTTAAAATCATGAACCCTGAATTGGTTATTTGTCGAATTGATAAAGACAAAGCACCAAAATTTGATCTTGAACTTACTGTAATAAAAGGTCGTGGTTATCTGCCCGCTGAAGAAAACAAGTTAAAGGATGCTCCGGCCGGAATGATTGCTATTGATGCCATTTTCACTCCTATCAAGAATGTAAAGTATGTTGTAGAAAACACTCGTGTTGAGCAAAAAACCGACTACGAAAAGCTGAACATTGAAATTCAAACTGACGGAACTATTCATCCTGATGAGGCTATTAAAGAGGCTTCCAAGATTTTGATTCAACATTTAATGCTCATTTCTGATGAGAATATCTCTTTTGACAGTCACGATAAGGTTGAAGAAGATGCTGTTGATGAGCAGGTATTGCACATGAGAAAACTATTGAAGACTCCTTTGGAAGATATGGACTTGTCTGTTCGTGCTTATAACTGTTTGAAAGCAGCTAAAATCAACAGTTTATCTGAACTAGTGAAATATGACACCAACGAGTTATTAAAATTCAGAAATTTTGGTCGTAAGTCATTAATGGAAATAGAAGCATTGATTAACGAGAAGGGCTTGCATTTCGGAATGGATTTGTCAAAATACAACATTGAAGACTAATAATACAGCGGATTAATACATTATGAGACACGGAAATAAAATAAATCATTTAGGCAGAAAAAGCGAGCACCGTAAGGCTTTGTTAAGCAATATGGCCAGTTCACTGATTGAGCATAAACACATTATCACCACTACAGCTAAGGCTAAAGCTTTGCGTGTTTTTGTTGAACCATTGATTTCAAAGTCAAAAAACAACAGTACACACTCACGTCGTATAGTTTTTTCATACTTACGCGATAAAGATGCCGTAACAACACTGTTTGATGTTGTGGCTCCTAAAGTGGCATCTCGTCCTGGTGGTTATACACGTATCATTAAGTTAGAGCCTCGTCGTGGCGATGCTGCGGAAATGGCAATGATAGAATTAGTTGATTTCAGCCTTTCTTCAGGTTCAGTATCTGAAGGTGCAGAATCTAAAGCAGTTGCTCCTAAGAAGCGTACTCGTCGTAGTAGTGCTAAGAAGTCTGCTGACGGTACTTCTTCTGATAAGCCTAAAGTTGAAAACAAAAAACCATCTGCTCCTAAAAGCTCAGGTGCATCAAACGCTCCCAAAATCAGACAGCGTAAAAGCGGTGGAGCATAATACATTACCTCATACAATAATCAAAAGGCCGGACATCCGGCCTTTTGCATTTTATGATGTATGTCACATAAACAATATTTTGAATTTCGTAATATTGTAAACAATAAAATAAATTTCAATATGCCTACAAAAGCAAAATCAAAGTCTAAGTCTAAAGTATCTTCAACACCTAACACCTCAAAAACAGGCGTTCAGATTGACTATCAATTAACATACAAAGCAGCTCAGATTGCCAGAGCATTTAATAATTCTTTCAGAAAGCGCATTCTTGATTTATTAAACAATAAGGGCACATTAACTGTAACTGATATATATGTTACACTTCGTTTAGAGCAATCAGTAGTTTCTCAACACTTAGCCGTTTTGCGTAAAGCAGGTATTGTAAAAACCGAACGTGAAGGTAAACTGATTCATTACACTTTGAATAAAATCCGTATCAGACAACTACATCAGTTGTTCGCTGAGATAATTTAGTGCAGGATGAAAAGCAATAAACGGTGAGTTTAATAAATTAATCTTATTGTATTGCATCTGCTTATTTGTATTCAGATCTATTATATATCCCCCAAGAGAATTAACTAAAGCCTGGCCAGCGGCTGTGTCCCATTCCATTGTGGGAGCCAGCCGCGGGTATATGTGTGCTTTATTTTCGCATATCATACAAAATTTTAATGCACTTCCCGCATTGACAATATCAATTTCAAATCCAAGACTTTCTAAACGTTGAATCAAATTCTCCGTTTCTTCATTAAGATGAGACCTGCTTGCAACTATACTAAGTTTATTATTTGATAATTCTTTGCCTAAATCTTTAAGTGGATTCTCAATCCCATTTTCTAATGACACAACATTACCTTTTAAGTTGTGCCAGATCCTTCCATTTATCGGTTGAGCAATAATTCCAAATACAGGAGAGTTCTCATGTACTAAAGAGATGTTAATTGTAAACTCACCATTTCGTTTTACAAATTCTTTTGTGCCATCAAGTGGATCAATCAACCAGAAATAACTGTAATTCTTTCTATCGTTATAGTCTGTGTTCTTATTTTCTTCGGAAATGATTGGTATATCAGGAAAGAGATGAGTAATTCCCTTTGTGAGAATTTCATTAGACTTTAAATCTGCAAGGGTAAGTGGAGACTGATCGCTTTTATTTACTACTTCGAACCCGGACTGATACACATCCATTATAGCTTCGGATGCTTCCTGAACAAGTTTCAACAGCGACCTTATTTCGTAATCAGTAAATGTCAATGAGTAGAGATTTTATTTAAACAACGTAACAGGCTATCCTGCCATTGAGGTATGGTGAGATTAAAACGGCTCCTTATTTGAGTCGTATCTAGTACGCTATACTTTGGTCGCACAGCAGGAGTTGGAAACTCTGATGTTAAGATTGGAGTAACCGGTTTTTTGATTTTTTTAAATTGAAGAATTTTTTGCGCAAAATCAAACCATGTGATAGCACCCTGATTGCAGTAATGAAAAAGTGCCGATTGTTGAACGGTTATTGTTGTCGTTGCTATTTTTAATAAAGCATCTGCCAGGTCGGCAGCATAGGTTGGACATCCTCGCTGATCATTTACTACCCGTAATTCGGGTTTTTCTGAGGCTAATCGTAACATCGTTTTGACAAAGTTTTTTCCATGCGATGAGTAAACCCAGGAAGTGCGAAACACATAAGATCTCTCGTAAGATAAAGCAGCCTTTTCTCCTTCCAACTTTGATCTTCCGTATACACTTAATGGATTAGTTAAAGATAATTCTGAGTAGGGCTCACTTGCTGTGCCATCAAAGACAAAATCTGTAGAGATATGAAATAAGTTTGCCTTTTGAACAGCGCAATATTCAGCTAGTAATTCTACTGCTTTCGCATTAATGTTAAAGGCAATTTCCGGTTCAGATTCTGCTTTGTCAACTGCTGTATAAGCTGCGCAGTTAATTACCGTAGTGAATTTGTATTTATTGAACAGTGAAGCAATGGAATTTCGGTCAGTAATGTCTAGCATTTGTCTGTCGGCAAATACAAAATTTAACCAAGGATAATGATGTTCAAGAATGGATATTTCAAATCCTAACTGACCATTTGCACCGGTCACAAGTATGGTTTGTAATTTTCTCATTATTTAGAAATTCATTTCAGCATTGGCAAAATCGGGATTGATTTTATCCTTCTGACTTACTATCGCGTTTTTTTCATTAACCATCCAGTCTATATTCAGCTTCGAATCGTTGTATAATATTCCTCTCTCGGATTCTTTACTGTAAAACCCATCACACTTGTAGAAAAAAATGGCTGTTTCGCTCAGAACGGAATATCCATGTGCAAAGCCTCTCGGAATGAAAAGTTGTAAATGATTTTCGGACGAAAGTTTCACCGAATAATGTTTGCCGAATGTTGGTGAGTCCTTTCGCAAATCAACAGCTACATCAAGCACCTCACCGTGAATTACTCGTACAAGTTTAGCCTGTGCATTTGGGTTAAGCTGATAGTGTAGTCCTCTTACAGTATTTTTTTTTGAAAAAGATTGATTGTCTTGTATAAAATGAACATTGATACCAGCTTCAGAGAATACATTTTGATTGAAACTTTCATAAAAATATCCACGTTCATCTGAAATAATATTGGGTTCAAATAAAAGAAGGCCCGTTATTCCTGTATCTTTAAAAGGCATTTTGGTTTAATAGTTTATTGTTTAATAGTTGGGGCTGATTAAGTAATTCAATGAGGTGTTTATCATCAAAGACAACTCTCAGATTATGCAGATGTCTTTCATTGTGCATATCCGTTCCTACAAAATCTATCCATCCGTATTTAATGAGTTCGTGAGATACTTTCTGAATTGGTTTTGAATAATAACCAATAGGAGAAAGCATGTTGAGTTGTAAAAGGACGCCTTGATTTTTTAGTTTTTCATAAGCATTCAAGCCTTTTGTATGCATATATACATATCGTTCAGGGTGTGCAAGAACAGGTATGTAATTTCTTGTAGTAAGTTCAAAGATAATTTCTTCGAGTTGTGGTGGCTTGAACATTACCGGTAATTCGAAAAGTACATGTCTGTTGCCGAACTGAAGCAGATTTTCTTCAGTTATTAATCTGAAAAAATGCTCGTCGAAATAATATTCGCAGGCTGCTTCAAGTTCAACCTGAATGCCAGCAGATTTTACAGCTGTCTTAAGTTTATCTAAACCTCCAATAATATTCTCAGGTGTATTACTGTATGTACCCCACATGATGTGTGGAGTTGTAATAATTTTTTTATAGCCTAAATCGCACAGGCCTCGAATCAGTTGCAAGGACTCATCTATACTTTGAACACCGTCGTCAATTCCCGGTATTAAGTGTGAGTGAATATCAACCTTTAAGGGTTGATTTATTTCCTTCGAACTATGTTTTTGAAACCAGTTCCAAAACTTCATGCTGCAAAGAACGCATTTTTAAAATGCCTGTTTGAGATGACCAAAAGCAACTGTTAATTAGATAATAACTTCATAAGGAATAGCAATCCTAATGCAGCAAACAGGAACAGAATAGAACCTATGATGCTTGAAAAGATTGGGTCAAAGTATTTAACTTCAATAGTATATTCCGGATGGTCAATGATTTGAATAACAGGAGCTGTTGCCAGCAGTGCTGTTTTTGTTGCTTCGTAATTATTAACGGCAGCGGAATATTGAATATTTAACAATGACTGTTCGCGGATGGCATTATTTAAATCAACAAGTCCTAACTGTTTAACAGAGTTCGCACTGTTGTCCCGGAGTCGGGCAACCTTGGTATCGGCTATGCGTATTGCTTCTGCAAGAGAATCAACCCGTTTACTGGCGATGTCGTAGTTAAATGAGTTAATATTTTCAACAGAATGCTGATAATGTTGTTGCACCTGATTGATTTGATTTTTCAGGAATTCTTTAGCATAATCTTTATTCGGAGAAATGAAGGTGATACGGTTGAATGCATTATTTTCAGCAGTACCTAAGGTCAGGTATTTATCAAGTATGAAATCGTAATAAACAGTAAGCACACTATCTTCCAGCCTTGTTAGTTCTGATAATTTGTTGTGTTTGAAACTGAACTGATAGAGGGGATCGTTCGGGTTATCCCACTTCTTATGAAATTTAGAACAGTAGTAAAGATGATTTGCCATTAGATTTTTCTGGCCGTTGACATAGCCTTCTCTGAGCAATGTTTCCTTGATAATTATTTTTGATTTACTTAATTCAGAAAAGTAATTAGCATCAAAAGCTCCTGATGTTTTACTTCCGATACCAAAACTGGATGCTAATGAAAGAGCAGAGGTTAGCGCATTGCTGGCAGTAGTATTTTGTATGGAATAAGTAACCGTTGATGAATATTTGACTCCAAAAAACCAAGCTATAAATCTGCCCAGTGCTGCACCGAGTATGATAGCAATGATGAGGACTTTCCAATTTTTAATAATATATCTAAAGTAAGACCTAATAAAGCGACCGATAAGCCTAAAATCTATTTCATTTTGATGTACACTATGATTATCCATCGTTCTTAGAATTGGATACGTGACAGTATTACAATTAATGTTGCCACTGCTGTAATCTTAACAGTAAAACTTTCAATAGTTCGGTTCCAATCCACTGGTGTGCGTTGTGCGCTCAAGCGTTGTTCTTTACCTGGAATTGGAGGAACAACAATTGTAGCACCGGACTTCACTTTAGGATAGCAATTATAAACACCATATTTTTTGCAGGTTCTTACATTGTTTCCGGGGTTAATAACATATGTTCTGTTACGCTTGCTGAAAGTGTTAAATCCAAGTCCATATTTCTTTACATAATATCTTGCTCGTTTACCTTTTTCAAACGGTACATTGACATATTGTACTGAATCGTTCAATGGATAAAGTACTTCACCGGTTATTGTTACAATATTTGATTTGGTAGTTAGTTCAATAACATCCCCTTTCTTCAAAATCACATCATAACGACCTCCGGGTTTCTTCAGGATTTTATCCAGGCGTAAAGAAACAGCTCCTTTCCCTTCAGCATTTCTATATAGCAAAGTATTTTCAACATAGGCAAAATTACTGATGCCACCGGCTCTGTTAATGATACTACTGATTCTTTCATTTTTATCTAGTAGGGAGTAAGTCCCAGGAAACAAGACTTCACCTTTTACAATTACATTAAGTACCTCACTGAAAGATGATGATGAGCGCACAAGGACTAAATCATAGGGGAGTATTTGAAAATTTGCATCAATAGTATTCAACTTTGAATTACTGAGTTGTATGCTTTTTACCAAAACCGGAATGGGTTTTATTTGCTGGTTATTCCCATCGTAAATTCTTGAAATTTCAATGCGTTGCAAATCTGCATCGAGTTTAAGTCCACCTACCATATGTATCAGCTGAGATAATGTCATATTAGTTGCATACTCTACTGTTCCCGGATTACGCACAGCACCTATGATACTTACATTGAGGTTGTCGGTAAAGTCTTTCTTGGAGAGGAAGTCAATCACATCGCCATTATTTAAGGTGTAATTGTCTGTGCTGTTAACGTCCTGAAGAATATTTGAAATGGAGAAAGGAAGACTGATGAGAGAATAATCGTTTTGACGACGGGTTATAAATGCTTTGTCAAGATATGTCTCTTCCAATATAGGGTTTCGCTTGATGAGGTCAGATATTTTTTCATATTGTTCAAAGCCCTGCTCACCGGTAAAGGAGAGTGCACCTTTGACCGTAATGCTTTTGTTATGTTGTGTTGGTTGTGGTTTTACTATGATGACATCTCCGTTTTGTAAAGCAAAGTCTTTATTCAATTTTGATAATGAATCTGCAGCAATATCAAGGAAAATAATCCCTTGTGATGTAATTCTCTTCAGTACAATATGTTGTGTGTTGGCTTGAGCGGTATAGCCACCGAAGAAAGATATAAGTTTATTAAAATTCTCGTTGGGTAATATTTCAAACTCATAAGGACGGCGAACTTCGCCTTGCACTTCTATTATTCTGGAAACTACCGGTACAAAAATGTAATCGTTGTCTTGAAGAAAGTATTCACTTTTAGAATCAGGATTAAGCAAAAACTCATAGGTATCAAAAGTAAAAACAGTTGATCCGTTTCTTTTAACATAAATATTTCTGTAGGATCCGGCATCTGTTGGACCGCCTGTAGCTACCAAAATATTAAATAGGGTATTGTATGCAGGTAAAGTAATTGAGCCAGGAAATTCAACATCGCCAACTACATGAACGGTTATATTCCTGCTTCCAATGATAGAGACCTCAATT
Organism: uncultured Bifidobacteriaceae bacterium; assembly: GCA_964640655.1. Lineage (GTDB taxonomy): Bacteria > Bacteroidota > Bacteroidia > Chitinophagales > UBA10324 > BJGO01. The sequence goes on from CAZXFT010000025.1 coordinate 14,879, forward strand.
TCATTATTGGCAAAATTGTATGATCCTGAGAAACGACTTTTAATTAATGCACGAGCATCGCGAAGTGTTAAACCACGCAGGTATATCTTACCTATACCTGTAGGAAAAATGGAGCCTGTTTCGTCAACGATAAAGGAGTTAGAGTAACTAGAATAACCCCAAATCGCTACATTGATTTTATCTCCCGTTCCAATAATATAATTCTCTGGTGCTACAAGGTCAGTGTTCTGTTTATAAACTCTAAAGTCTTTATTCCGGAACAATGATTTGCCAAAACGACGATAATCTAGTTTTGATGAATCAGCAGTATCTGTAGTATGAGGTTTAAACGTAATAATATTCTGTTTTTCAATAAAATTGTCTGGTGGTTGAGTTTGGTTGTTGACGGTATTGTCTTGTTTCAGATTTTGATTTTTAATTAGGATTTGGTTAGCTTCGTCTGCGCTAATTCCCATACTCTGAAGTTGTGAAGAGTATGTCTGCATTAAAGATTGCAGTTTAGTTGGGTCAATGTTTTGAATATTGACCGGAATTTCCTGAGCAAAAGTTGATTGAATTGTGCCGGCAATAATCAGAGAAAGCAGCAGTAATACTTTACTATTCATGTGGTTGCGAATATAAAGTATCCGTTATTGGTGTGCAATACACCAAACAAAAAAAGCAGCATTTTATGCTGCTTTTTTTAAAAATATTTAAATGATTTAATACTCTTTACCGGCTTTAGGTCCCTTAGGTTTAGGAGGGTTACTTGAACCAGTTTCGCCATCTTTACTCCAACGAAAATCTACCCTACGATTAACATATTGACGTGACTCATAAACAGGTGACCAACTATTATCAGGTAACCCTGGGATTTTAGGGTTAATCTCACCTTTATAGAGGACTATAAAACGGTTACGGTCAATGCCATAAGTATTAACCAAGTAATCAATGACTTTATTGACACGTTCCCAAGAAAGTACTTCATTGTAGGCATTGCTTTCACGAACGTCGGTATTACCTACTGCAACCATTTTCTTGTTAGGACAAGAAATCATTGCCATAGCAATAATGTGTAAGTGTGAGTAAAATTCTGGTTGTATGAAGTATTTATCTAACTCAAAATGTATAGAAGGGAAATTAGTCAAATTGCAGTAGTTACCACCACCCACATTTAGGTTAGGGAGGTCGCTCATGTAAACAATCTTATCTTTCATTACACCATTTGAATCAACCTTAGCACCAGGAGGTGTTAGTCTCTCCTTGTCCATAAAGTCAGGTATACCATCACCATCTATATCTTGAGTAACACCGTGAGTATCAACAATGGCACCTCTAGGAGAGCTTTGTTCACGATCTAAAAAATCTAATACACCGTCATCATCGGTATCAATCAAAGCATCTACATTTTTCTTTACTAAGGTGTTTAATGCATCATAGGTGAATTCAAGTGGGTTCTGCCAGTATAGTTGTTCTATACGTTTATTACCGCCTAAACCATAACCAATACTTAATGCTGTGTAATTATAACTGTCGAAATCGCCTGATAGTGCAGGGTCAATGTATGGATGCTCCTGCCATCTCATACCATCTACTAAGTCATCTTTTGTTGTAGTAAACCTCGTTGTTAAGGACAAACTAATGCGTTTAGATAAATGGTAACCGACACCTACCATGCCTGTGAAAACAGGTTTTATAGATCGATTATTGAATGACGGATCTTCCGGTTGACCTTCAACTGGTGTTTCATAAGTGTCATCTAACAAGTTGCGTAATTCATCCTGAATTTCCCTGTTGTCTTTTATGTTTTGTGTGTTTTGAATTGGTCGAAAATCGTACCTGCTGCCATTTGCATCTAAGGCGTTATACCAAGATGCGTAAACCATTGCTCCACCACCTACACCAAGGTAAAAATTAAATTTACGATCAAGAGCGCGCTTATGAAAACCTATGTTATTAATTGTAAGAATAAGATTAGCAGTTAACTCGTCCGTAATATTTTTATAGTTATAATAGAAAAGCCCCTCGTTGCTGGCATAATTCAGATTTTGTCCTGTAAATCCATTCAATACTTTGTTGTTTAACAAACCGGAATGTGGTTGCCAATTCAAACCATATGTTGTTCCGTGAAAATAATGAAGCTGAGTAGACAATGCATAACCAAATGACTTTCGTACTGCAACTCCAAATCCGTATCCACCGGTTGATTTAACGTCACCACTAATGAAAAATCCACCACCATGAACGCCAACTTCCCATTTGTCTCTTGGTTTTGGTGGATAGAGATATGTACCTTCCGTAAATTGCTTTTGTTGTGGCATTTTGTTTTTGGGTATTACGGCAGAATCCCCAACAACATCACGATATACCGGTAGAATAGGCTTGAAAAGCGAAGAGTCGGTGTTTTGAGCCAATGCGCAAGTTGAGCTACCCAGTCCGTAACTTAATAGTAAAAGGAATAAGTATAATTTTTTCATTCGGTAAACTTTACAGGTTTTAACATTATTGATTGCGTTCAAAGGTATGGTAAATGACTTTATTTTACAACGTCCCCTATATATTTAAACTTGGGTTACGATATACCGAAAAAACCCTTATTTTTTTCTACTCGTGGTAAACTCAATAAGCGCCTGTAAGGCATCATTGCTTTGAGACGCGTTAAACGATAGCAGCATACTCATAGCTTCATTTTTAAAATCAATCATTTTACCCTCTGCGTATTTCAACCCTCCGGATTCGCTGACAAACCTGATCACTTCATTGACCTTCTCGGGATTGTTGTTTTCATTTTTAATGATGTAAATCATTCTGCGTTTTGTGCCAGTCGGTGCATTCCTTAAAGCATAAATAACAGGTAGTGTCAACTTTTTTTCTTTGATATCAATTCCATGTGGTTTGCCAATATCTTCACTGCCAAAGTCGAGTAAGTCGTCTTTTATCTGAAAGGCCAACCCGATCAGCTCACCCATTTTACGGGCTTTTTCTACAGCTTCTTTACTGCAACCTGCCGAAGAAGCTCCTGTAGCACAGGCAGAGGCTATTAATGTAGCTGTTTTTTGCCTGATTATTTCAAAATAAACAGATTCTTCAATATCGAGTCGACGGGTTTTTTCCATTTGTAACAATTCACCCTCACTCATATCTCTAACAGCTTCGGATACTATTCTCAGGATTTCAAATTCGTTGTTATTGATTGATAATAAAAGACCTTTTGCCAACAAATAATCACCAACAAGTACAGCAATTTTATTCTTCCAAAGAGCATTTATCGAAAAAAAACCACGTCGTTCGTTTGAATCATCAACAACATCATCGTGGACCAGAGTTGCAGTATGCAGTAATTCAATTAATGAAGCAGCGGTATAAGTTGATTCAGTTATTCCACCTAACATTTTTGCGGTATGAAATACAAACATCGGTCGTATCTGTTTACCTTTTCTTTTAATGATATACTTCATAACCACATCAAGCAGTGCAGTTTTACTTTTTAGTGATTCACTAAATTTTTTCTCAAAAAGAGTTAACTCCGGCTTAATGGAATCACCTATTTGAGAAGGAAATGTGCTTGACATGAACGCGGCGAAAATACTTGATTCGGTGATGTATTCTATTTCAGTATTTATAATTTATATAAAGAACGTCCTGCAACTACTTTTGTTTAATGATAAATACGTTTGAAGGCGTTGTTACAGGAAGCAATTCAAAACCTATGCTGTATGATTTTACTTATGATAGCGACGGGCCAAATCAAGCGCTGGTACTGTTTATTCATGGTTTTAAGGGGTTTAAAGACTGGGGTCATTTTCCATTGATAGCAAGGACTTTTGCTGAGTTCGGTTACCCTTTTTTAAAATTTAACTTTTCCCATAATGGCACTTCAATAAACAACCCAACAGAATTAGTCGATGAATTAGCTTTTGGCAATAATAACATCAGTAAAGAAATCGAGGACACCTCTTTGATTTTGGACTTTATCAGTAATAAAAAATTATTGGAACAATTGAGTTTAACAACCTTGCCAATCGTCTTAATAGGGCATAGTAGAGGCGGTGGAGTTAGTGTCATCACAGCATCTGAAGATAATAGAGTGAAAGCTTTGATTACTTTGGCTTCTCTGAGTAAGTATGGAAATTTCTTTGGTGAGAAAAGATATGCTGAATGGAAGAAAACAGGGGTGATGTATGTACTTAATAGCCGCACCGGTCAGCAATTACCTATGTATTGGCAGTATATGGAAGATCTTGAGATTCATGCAGAAAAGGTAAACATCATTCAAAAAGCAAAGAATTTGACAATACCCTGGCTCATTGTACACGGTACTGATGATGAGTCGGTACCTGTTTCTCACGCAGAAAGATTAAAAGCGGTAAATCCACAAAGCGAAATATTATTAGTTAAAGATGCCAATCATACTTTTGGCGGCAAACATCCTTTTGAAGGTTATGTTTTGCCTGATGCAACTACAATATGGATAGATACAACCATTAAGTTTTTAGACAAATATTTTAAGCGTACATATTCTTAAAAATAGAGCATGATTTATACTTCAGCCTACTTATATTCGCCGCTCTAAATATTAAGCCATGAATTTTCAACTCAACGAAGAGCATTTAATGATACAGCAGGCTGCTCGTGATTTTGCACGTAATATTTGTTTGCCTGGTGTTATTGAACGCGATGAAAAACAACAGTTCCCTAAAGTACAAATTCAGGAGCTGGCTAAACTTGGTTTTTTAGGTATGATGGTTTCACCTGAATATGGTGGTGGCGGTATGGATACTATCAGTTATGTATTGGCTATGGAAGAGATTTCAAAAGTTGATGCTTCTGTATCTGTGTGTATGAGTGTCAATAATTCCCTGGTGTGTTGGGGTTTGGAAACTTATGGTACTGAGGAACAAAAGAGAAAATACTTGGTGCCATTGGCAAAAGGGGATATTATAGGAGCTTTTCTGTTATCTGAGCCTGAAGCCGGCTCAGATGCTACATCACAGCGCACTACAGCAATAGATAAAGGAGATCACTATGTACTTAATGGTACTAAAAACTGGATTACCAATGGCAGCAGTGCTTCTGTGTATCTTGTTATAGCACATACCGATGTTTCCAAAGGAAGTCACGGAATTAATGCATTTATAGTAGAGAAAAATTCGAAGGGTGTAACAGTTGGTGCTAAAGAAAATAAATTGGGCATCAGAGGCAGTGATACGCATTCTATTATGTTTCAGGATGTTATCGTTCCAAAGGAGAACAGAATAGGTGAAGATGGCTTCGGATTTAAGTTTGCGATGAAGACCTTAGGTGGAGGTCGCATCGGAATTGCATCTCAAGCACTGGGAATAGCAAGTGGTGCTTATGAATTAGCGCTGGAATATTCCAAACAACGTAAGGCTTTTGGCAAAGAAATCAGTAAGCATCAGGCAATCCAATTTAAATTGGCTGATATGGCTACTGAAATTGAGGCTGCTCGTTTATTGATTATGAAGTCAGCCTGGGAGAAAGATCAGCATCTGGATTATACTTTGAGTGGTTCTATTGCAAAAGTTTTTGCATCGGAAGTAGCCATGCGCACAACAGTTGAAGCTGTTCAGATTCATGGTGGATATGGTTATGTGAAAGAATACCATGTAGAGCGTTTGATGCGCGATGCGAAGATTACACAGATTTATGAAGGTACTTCTGAGGTGCAGCGTATAGTCATCAGCCGCAGTATTTTGAAGTAGGAAGCTGTAATTAGAAGGTCATCGTAAAAAAAATAATCAGTTAAGCTATGTTTTGATTGCATTATTAACATAAATTTATGCAGCCAAATAAACTGGCACGATTTTAACAAAAAACTGAGAATCACATAAACATTACAATATGAAATCTAACATTTTTACTCTTATGATGCTGCTTGCAGTCACAACTTTTGCACAGCAACAACCACCAGCACCTTATAGTGCACAGATTTTTGCCGAGCAAGGTGAACGATTTTGGGTAGTTATTAATGGTGTAAAGCAGAATCCTGATGCGCAAACCAATGTGTTTGTTCAAGGTTTACGTGCGCCGAACTACAAAATGAAAATCATTTTTGAAGACAACAATCTTCCTGAATTAGATCAGAATCTATTCTTCAACGACCCAGGCGAATACATTTATAATGTTAAAAAGAATAAAGAAGGTAAATATGTTATTCGCGCAAATTCTTTTGTACCACTTGCTCAGGTAATGCCTCCTCCTCCCGGCCAAACTGTTATTGTATATGGGGCACCTCCCCCTCCTGTCGGACAAACTACCGTTACCACTACAGTTCCAGGCGGAGTTGTTCAGCAAACTACTACCACAACCACTACAGGAATGCCTGGCGACAATGTGAGCATGGGAATGAACATTGGAGGTGTTGGTGCAGGTGTAAACATTAATGTTAGCGGAATGACAGGTACAACTACTTATTCTGAAACAACGACAACAACTACTACTGTTGGTGGTAATACCAGTATGACAACCACTACTACCGGTGTGCCTGTTCAACAACAAATTGTTTATGTTCCCGGATATGGTGGCCCTATTGGCTGTCCTATACCTATGGATCCAGGATCTTTTGCAAATGCAAAAAATAGTCTGGCGCAAGCAAGTTTTGAGTCAACCAAGCAGGATATGGCTAAGAACATTATTGGGAATAATTGCTTTACAGCAGCTCAGGTACGCGAAATTTTAACGCTTTTCGATTTCGAATCTACAAAGTTGGAAATTGCCAAGTTTGCCTACCCACGTACTTACGACAAAGGCAACTATTTTATGGTTAATGATGTATTTGACTTTGATAGCAGCCGCAGCGAGCTGAGCAAGTTTACAGGTGGTTTTTAATCATTACTCAAAAAACTTAATAAATGAAGCCCTGATTTTATCAGGGCTTTTTTTATTGTCAGTTGTTATTATTGTGGTATAGTGAATCGAGTAATCACACGCGTCAGACATATTGTAAGCTATATCTACCCGATAACTGTTTATAAGACTTCTAGTATGCATAATTTCTACCTTGAAGTTGTTTATTCGCGTGGCAGAAATATGTTGAACACTAAAAAAGCTAATTATTCATTTGGTGGGCTGCATCGTGTCTTTCAAATTGCATTTAAAGCCATTCAATTTGAGAAAATGTCTCCTCAAAATATGCTCATACTTGGTTTTGGTGCAGGCTCAGTGGCAAGTATTGTTCAGGAAGAATATGGAAAGAAATCTGTTAGGATTACTGGTGTAGAAATTGATTCTGAAATCATTGAATTGGGAAAAAAATATTTTAACACAGAACGATATGTAAATACAAACATCATTTGTAGTGATGCATTCACATTTATCCAGCAAACAAAAGATAAATATGATTTAATTGTTGTTGATATATACAATGAAGTATTAGTACCTCAAGAATTCGAATCAGTGCAGTTTCTTAAAGAGATACACAGCCATTTGAATATTAATGGATGTATTATATTTAACAAAGTGGCTCATACAGATAAGTTCTATTTCCAATTTGAAGAGTTACAAAAAGAAATGTCAAAAGTCTATACTCGAGTTAACGTAGTGAAAGCTTTGGGTATGAACCGTGTGCTTGTTGCATACAAATAAGATTATTGGGTTAAATCATCTTTAACCTGAATTGTGCCGCGTATTTTTTTAATTTTATAGTTGGTCATGTCTTCATTGGCTTCCAGACCGTCGCCGTATATAATTTCATCTTTGGTCTGAATCGAAACAAATTTTTCTGAGTAAATCTTCTTGTTTTTATTATCCCAGACTAATTCCTCAGTATTCAACTTTTCACCTTTATTATTAATAACCACTACATTGTTTCTGGCAATCATTTCATTTGTTAATTCATCTACTCTGCCATAACCGGCTGTGAGTTTGCTCGATTGAACTAATTGCTCATCATAGAAAGTTACATTCAGACCCTTATTGAATTCAAGATATGGCTTGCGCGAATTATATCGTTTCAGTTCTTTAGATACCAATCGGGCACGAACGTGGGCATCGGTGCTATATAGAATTTCAATCTTGTCTGCAGTTTCTACTTCGGCATCTATGTTTACAGAAATTTTTTTAATCTCATTCCAGTTATTCTCACAAGACATCGACATTACTGTGAGTATACAAACACTAATGATATTAGTGATTAGTTTAATCATATTTCCGTTTAATAAACCAACGGTCAGAAATTGAAAAGCCCAGTGTGCCGCGAATAAATCTTTCTTCCAATAAATTGTTTTGTGTTGTGCCAAGTACACCAAACTCAAAAGCAAAGTCAATATCACTGAAGAAACGTTTCACAGGGATGCCAAAGCCCAATGTAGCTGCATATTGTTTCAATTGAGTGTTGTTGATGAAAACCGGAGTGTTCTGATAGTAGCCACCAATTCGGAACTTCATACGATTATATAAACCTTCAATAGCTGTTTCATTTGGAATCCATTGCACACCGGCCGAAATTTTATAGGCTGTTTTAAAAGAGTCAGGTTCACCGAAACTTCTGTAAGCGGCTGCATCAGTATAGTTAAAATTTACTCCTGCAATCCATTTATTATTGTGATTATATAAAAGTCCGGCATCTATAGACATCGGAAGAATGACCGAACCTTTTTGATTAAATGCAGATACAATAGTGTCAAAGGCAACTTCGGCATTTGCCTGATTATAATAGAAGCGGTTCATCATCATGTCGCGTGTGCTCCTAATGGAGTTGTTTAAATTCCCGCTTATACCTATTGTTAATGTGTTTTTTTCTTTCCATTTCACATCGTATTGCGCACCACCATAAAAGGCAAACCCATTCAGGTGTCTGTCGTTGAAATAGCGAGTGTTAAATCCGTTGAGTGTATCATCAAAAATTAATCGTGTAGAGTTTCTTAAATTGCCAAAGACAAATGCAGCACGAGCACCAACTCTAAAGTTCTTGGTGATACCGAATCCTGCGGCCAGATAAACCTGATTCACAGAACCATCACCTCTGAATGTTTGAACAAATCGTGGCAATCCATTGGCGGCTTCATAATATTCAACCACATTGTAATTTACTCTTGAAAAGGGCAGTAACCCAAATGAGATTGCGCCGTGCTTTACCGGAAATGCAAGAGAGATGTAATCTATAGTACCGTAACCAAAATTCTGAGATGCACTATCGTTTTGTATTGTCATTCCTTTTCCAAAAAGACCTATCTGATAATTAGTCAGTTTCAATGCACCAAGTGATGCAGGGTTGGCAATGTTGAAACGGTCGCGGGCACTGCATGCAGCTTGCTGATCTGCCCAGCCGCGCATTCCTGCAGTAGTGATAGGTCGCATATCACCAATTCCAAAACGGGTATATGGTGAGTTTTCCTGTGCTAAAACACATTGCAGGCAGCTAACACTGAAAAGTAATAAGAGTAAAGGGAGTTTAGACAAGTGTTGGATAGTTAAGTTGCAGTATGTATTGAAGGCCTTGCAAGACCAAATTTTCGGCGGCAAATATCTTATAATTTAAATGAGGCTCAAAATAACGGGCATCTCCACCGCTTAGTATTACCTTTAGTTGTCTGTAGTTCTTTTTGTAGGTCTGAATGGTGTAATGAATTTCTCCAGCAATTCCATGCATCACTCCGCTTTGTATTGATTCCGGTGTTCGTGATCCGGTAATATTTCCAATATGATAATCTTTAACAAGTGGCAATCGCGCTGTCATCTGGTGCAATGCTTTAAAGCGCATTTTCATACCCGGGCTTATTGCTCCGCCTAAATACTCATTTTTTTCATTCACAAAATCGTAAGTAATGCAAGTTCCGCAGGAGACTACCAGTACATTACTGCTTGGGAATAACTTGTTTGCTGCAGATGCCATGGCCAATCGGTCTTGACCAATCGTTTTGCTCTGGTATTTATTTACAATAGGTAATTGTAGTTTGTTATTCCATTTAAGCGATATTAACAGTTGCTGTGCATATGTCAGATATTCTTGCCTACTTGCATTAACATTTGCCACGAACATATGAGTTGGATGATATTGTTTTAACAATCTGTCGACTTGAGATTTTGATATTTTGTGCTCGGTATTTGATATGATTTGCAAACGTTGATTTGCAAACAAGGCAATTTTTGTTCTTGTATTTCCTATATCAATAAGTATAGCAGGCATCGATGCTGTAAAGTAACGAAATAGCTTTTTTATTAGACAACAAAGCCGGCGCAAGGCCGGCTCTGTTGCTATTAATTAGGGTATGGGTATTATTGATCCCACCATACTTTCTGCAGCATATCAGAAACTACAACAGCATTGGTGTTATAAACGCGCTCATCAACAGGAGTTATTAAGCGACGAGGAATACCATTCAATTGTGCGTCGGGATTTGGAGTTAGCACAGGTAATTCAGTTCTGCGCCAATCCGCCCAAACTTCAGGTTGTGTAAATAAGTCGATATACTTCTGTGTCATAATCTTTGACAAAGTAATAGTCGCAGCATCTTCATTGGCATTTGCTGCCTCATAAGTAGGGTCAGATGCTCCGGTGGTTCGTAAAATACTTTCTTTCACAGCCAGATTGTAAGCTGCGGCAGCTTCAGCATTTTGACCTAAACGGAAATGCGCTTCAGCTTTTATAAACATGGCCTCTGAATACAGAGCAAGTGGTAATGGTGAATCATCGCCACCGTAAAGTGAACCCAAGTTACTAGTGCTTGTTTCAAAGCTGTTTATGGGTGTGCCGGTGTAATTACCAGAATCGTCTACACTACAATAAATAGTTAAACGAGGGTCATTGGTATTTTTCAATAGCTCAACAAATGTTTCACCCATTTTAATATAGTTCGCTCTTATTTGGTTGAAAGCAGACCATAAGTTTAATTCATTGCCGTTAATGCCGTAAGATGCAAAGGCGTCATTTCCTGTATCGAGTCCTGATGCATCGAAAATGTTCAAAACTGTTTGAGCAGAACCTGTAGGGTTCTTCTTGCTCAAACGATTAGCATAACGCATCTTAATGATATAGGCCGTTTTGGTCCAAGCATCTGGATCACCACCATGAATGAAATCATCACTGGATGGTAATAGATTGTTTGCGTCATCTGCAGAACTCAAATCCTGAATGGCTAAATCCAAATCGCTCAAAATAGAATTGATGATATCTTCTTGCTTATCATATTTTGGATTAAAACCTTCACTTCCATCAAGTCCTTTCAGAGCTTCGCTATATGGAACATCACCCCAATAGTCTGTGCATATACCTATCATCATCGCCTTTAGTACACGGCCCATACCCCGATAACGTGGATTTTCATCTCCTGCAAGGTTGATTAACTCCTGCATATTAACCAATCCGTCAGCATAAATTGTTTTCCATTCGTTCAGGTTAGAGGATTCATCTACGGAATAAGTAGCGACCTCTTGCATTTGAAAATCAGTTCCTGCAGACTGTTGTGTAAATATTGATGCGGTTCTTGCTAATTGTCCATTATAGGTAGCAAATATTGCCAATTCTGAAACCGACAGAAGAAGCGATGGCGTGTTATTTGTTGGGCTGTTAGGGGATACACGGTATCCATCAACCCATTTTTTGCAACCGGTACTTATCATTACCAGTGCTATGGAAAGTATAATAAATGACTTTTTCATTTTCTTAAATTTTGTTTTGTTAAACTAATTAGAAACCAATGCTTAAACCAAATAACCATGATTTTGTGCCGGGCATGTTGAAGTAATTAAAGCCTTGAACATTAGAGCCTGCACCGTTCAAACTGGTTTCAGGATCAGTGCCAGGGTATTTTGTTTTCAGCCATACATTTCTTCCTGTAACACGTGCAGTCAAAGATTTAATAGGTGTGTTTTTCCAAACTTTGCCTATAGGTAAATCATAAGCCAGGGTTAATTCGCGCAAACGAACCCAGGAGCCGTCAAATATGGCATTTTCACGTACTCCAAATGCACCGTCACCAACTACGTGATTGTAATAAGAGAATGCATCAATTTCGATGTCGTTCTTCACATAAGTAATGTTGCCGTTGCCATCGTCAACTTCTTTAACCCCATCAACTATAAATGTTTTACCGCGGTTATCACCCGATTCTTTTGTAGTACCTATTCTGTTCATTCGTGCTACAGTACCATCCCATATATCACCTCCCTGGCGTATATCAAAAAGAACGGTTAATGATAAACCTTTATAACTGAATGTATTTCTGATGTTTGACAACCATTGTGGATAGGGAGAACCAATAACACCAAATGTGTCAGCAGTCATAGGGATACCATCTGAATCTACTATGATATTTCCATCAGGATCGCGAGCCCACATTGAACCAAACAATACTCCATATTGCTGACCAACGTATGCATATGGTTCAGGATCTCCAAAAGAAGATTCAACATTAAAGCTGTTTAATCCATCAGCAATTTTGGTAACCTCGTTTCTATTACGGGAGAAATTTCCGCCTAAATTCCAGGTGAAATCTTTCGTTTTAATGATATCAGCGTCAGCAGATATTTCTATTCCTTTATTTACCATTTCGCCGGCGTTTGAATAAACGTTAGAGAAACCTGATGATGAAGCAATTGGGCGTGTTACCAAAATGTCTTTTGACAATTGGTTATAGTAAGTAACATCCATATTAATTCTTCCATTTAGGAATTTCAATTCAAGACCTATTTCACGACCTATTTGTCTTTCAGGTTTCAAGTCGGGGTTACCCAATATGTTTAACTGACTGTAACCAAAACCGGACTGACCAAGGAAAGGGAAACCAATACCATCGGTAAACCCATCCGTGAAGAGTGGGCTTATGTAGTAAGTAGCAGAGGAGTATGCTGGTGGATTGATACCTACCTGAGCATATCCAATGCGCAATTTTCCATAAGAAAGAATCTTGTTTTCTTTCATCAACTCGGTAAACACAAAACTGCTGTTGATGCTTGGATAGAATACTGAATTAACATCAGGACCCCATGTGCTGCTCCATTCATTACGACCTGTTATATTAAGGAACACGGTGCTGCGCCAATCGAATCCAAAATCACCAAACCATGCTGCAGTGCGTGTTGTAACATTCGCCTCACTTGCATAAAGGTTTGATGCATTATTTAGGTTGTAGAACTTAGGTATTGTTAGGTCACGACCACGGGCATATAAATCCTGAGAATAAACCTGAGTCATGTTATTGCCTATTGTGCCTCTGAAACCAATGTCTTCTGTGATATTACGCTTTACATTAAACAGCAGATCTCCATATACCTGACGATAACGTTTTGTATTTTCTTCAATTTGACCACCAGGAGCATTTGCAGGATCGTTACTGTAAATTGCAAAAATCTGCTTTCGAGAATCGGTATAAACGTCAGTACCTATTCTGTAACTGATGTCGAACCAATCAGTCGGTGTAAGATTAAAGTTAACATTACCCAACACACGATTGGTGTTATCGGTATAAGGGTTGTTGTAAACAGTCCAGTATGGGTTATCATAAATAGCAAAGTAACTTCTGTTGTCACCGGCTTCTGTCTCGTAACCAGCAGATAAATCATAACTAGCCGGAGCACGCATTAAAGAGAGCATAACACCAGAGAGATTACTACCATTCTGTGCACGCAATCCACCACTGTTAATATAGTTAACCGATGCTCCAGCTGTTAGATAGTTCGTTATTTTATGATCTGCATTTAATCGAATTGTTGAACGTTTGAATTCAGTGTTTGGGACTATACCTTTATCATTGGTATGACCAAAAGAGAGTCTGAAAGAGCTGTTTTGACCACTTCCCGTAATTGCAAAGTTGTTATTATAGGTTACTCCGTTCTGGAAGAAGTCTTCAGCATTGTCTACCGGTGTTCTTCCCAGGTTACTGATCAAATCTCCCCAACTATTTGGAGTGCCCGATGAAACATCATCACCCGTAAACCATAATCCATCAGGTCCCGGATCACCTTCGTCAAAACTTCCCTCTGGAACAACAACTCCGTCAGTGTTAAACTTACCGCCGCCGGTGCCTTGAGAGTATTGCAACTGACGCTCCGGTAACTTGTTCACTTTTGAGAATTCCAAAGAAGTGCTGTAAGTAAAGTTAATAGACTTCTTACCCATACCTGTACCTCTTTTTGTAGTAATAAGAATCACACCCGATCCTGCACGGGCACCATAAAGGGCTGTAGCAGCAGGACCTTTCAGAACTGAAATACTTTCAATGTCATCGGGGTTAATATCCACTGCACGGTTAGAATTATTCACACCGTTTAAAGTTTCATTAAATGGATAATCCGCGCCAACGGTACCATCAGTAGAGTTGTCAATAGGTACGCCGTCGATGACTATTAATGGCTGATTGCTTCCAGTAAAAGTAGTTGGACCACGAATTATAATTTTACTGCTGGCTCCCGGAGTGCCACCGGAACCATTGATAAATACACCACTGAATTTGCTGGATAATCCCTGAATGATGTTTTCTTCACCGCTCTGTGAAACTATACCCCCGCCAATTTCCTGAGAGCTATAACCGAGCGATTTCTTTTCCTTGGAAACACCAAGAGCAGTAACAACTACTTCGTCCAATCCAAGTACATCATCCTCCATGGAAATCATCAGGCTGGTGTTTGCGCCTATTTCCACTTCTTTGTTTTTCATTCCAAGATACTTAACCGTAAGTGCGGTTACGTTTTCAGGAATTGCTAATGAGAATTTACCGTTCACATCGGTGTAGGTGCCGGTTGTTGTGCCTTTAGCCAGTACCGAGGCACCAATGATCGGTTCTCCTTTTGAGTCGTTGACTACTCCCGAAATTATTCGGGTTTGAGCCAGAAGATGTTGCTGCACAAAGAGCATGAGCAACATTCCAATCAGGGGAATTTTTTTCTTCATATTAAATGGGTTTTAGTTAATGAATGTGCGAAATGTATCGCTATTTCTTACATTTTCAAATCATCTGGGCAATTTTCTTTTAGCTAATATTTATGCACAAATGCAACCATTCGCTAACATCGTATGAACCATAGATGTAGTAAGTGTTTTAACAAGTAACTGAATAAAAATTCTTAATCTGCTGTCAATAACTTTAAAGGTCTTTCTGAGCTCTAATACGCTGCTCTATAGCAGTAGTAGAGTAACCTTCTATCAATTTAATTATTTCAATGCGACCACCGTTTGCTATTACTTCTCTCGCACCAACTATCGTATCAATCGTATAATCGCCGCCTTTAACCAATACTTCGGGTATTAAAGCTGTAATTATGTTCAAAGGAGTATCTTCATCAAAAATAATAACAGCATCTACACAAGCTAATGCAGCAAGTGTTAATGCTCTCGACTTTTCATCCTGAATAGGACGACCAGCCTGCTTGATGCGACGAATGCTCTCATCGCTATTTAACCCTATGATTAAATGTTTACCGAAAGAGGCGGCTTCGGTTAAGCTATGAATATGCCCCTTATGCAGTAAATCAAAACAACCATTAGTAAATACTACCGGTTCATCCTTAAAACGCCAGATATTTCTCAGATGAAGTAACTGGTCTAATGAAAATATTTTCTGTTCTGCAAGGCTCAGGTGATTCATGTCTATTCCTGTGGCTTTGATTTATTAATTACAGGTAATATGATTAACGCAATTAATCCGAATGTGATCACTGAAATGGTTTGAACGGAATGATTTAACAATGCGTAGCTTAAACCATTGCTTAACTCCACACCATATTGTGCCAGTGTTTGTGATACAATAAAATGATATACACCAAATCCTCCTTGTACCGGAGCTGCAAATCCAAAGCCACCAAATACCATCACAACAAATCCGGTAAGTGGCGATAATGATGCAGTGAAATCGAAAGCTCTAAAACACAGGTAACCCATCATCCAGTACCATATCCACATAATAGTTGTATGGAAGATTAATAAAGGCAGATTCTTGACTTTTCTGATTGACTGCAATCCTTCATTGAAACCTTGCAGTACCCTAAGTATGCGACCAAAAAAAGCTGTTTTTCGAAGTGATTGCCAAATGAAAAAAAATATCAATAATAAACTGATGAGAATTCCACCGGCAATAATTGATGTGTTGGCAGACTGACCGGTTATAGAAATGACTTTATTAAGAACAGGACTGATAATAAACTCATAGAAAATATTACTTACCCTTTCGAACTCAAAAAGAAAAACAATACCCAGACATATGAATAATGAAATAACATCTATGATACGTTCAGTAACAACTGTACCAAAAGACTTATCCAATGGGACTTTCTCGTAACGATTTAAAATGCTGCATCGGAATACTTCACCCATTCGGGGTAAGCCGAGGTTGGCAAAGTATCCTATGATGACTGCAATAAATGTATTATGCAGTTTAGGTTTATAGCCCATAGGTTCCAGCAACATATTCCAGCGAATCGAGCGGTGGATATTGCTTATAAAGCCGAAAATAAAAACCGTGGAAGCCCAGAAATAGTTGGCTTCTTTGAGGTTATTATAAATTAACTTAAGGTCCTGATTGCGAAAAATAAGCCATAGCAGAAAGGCACCAAAGGCCGCAAATAGGACAACCCGAATTACTGATGAAAGTCTGCGGTACAATACTTATGCTATTTTATTATCTGTTGGAAAAACCAAAGAAGGCTTAAATTTTTTAGCCTCCTCAAATTCCATTGTGCCATAAGCAATAATGATAACCAGGTCACCCACTATAGCTTTGCGTGCGGCAGGACCATTAAGACAGATAATGCCGCTGTTGCGCTTTCCTTTTATTACGTATGTCTCCAGTCGCTCACCGTTATTGATGTTCACCACCTGTACTTTTTCGTTTTCAATCAGATTGGCAGCATCCATCAGTGCCTCATCAATGGTAATACTACCCACATAATTAACATCTGCTTCGGTAATCTTAACCCTGTGAATTTTGGATTTTACTACTTCAATTAACATAGCCGGCAAAAGTAAACTTTAAAATATTACCATAATTCATATTGATATATTAGCCTAATTAACATACTTCATTTTGCAACTAAGTATATATTTACACTTCTTAATTATCAATTCAAACATGCGCAATTTTACAATCGCACTCTTTACCTTTTTTACACTTTCAGTTCACGCTCAGCAGGATGAATCTTATTTAAAGCCACTGAGTAACGATAGCGAGCCTTCTTTTCTGGAGAATAACATTCTTCCGCGTGTAACTACACCACCTCCGGTACCGGTTCGCACACCGGCACAGTGGGAAGAAATGAAAGGGGTTGTGATTGCCTGGGAAACATACTCTGGTGTTGACTTATATGCCACCCTGGCTTCTATCTGCGACCAAATTCAGGAAACGGCTACAGTCTATATTCTTTGCGAAGACTCCAGCGCCGTTAAAAATTATTTGACGGGTAAAAATGTACCTCTGTATAATATCAAATATGTTGATACTCAAACCAATTCTATATGGGCCCGCGATTACAGTGCTAATACTATTTATGAGAATGAAGTGTTTAATAATTCATTAGTAGACTGGCAGTATAACCGACCCAACAGACCCCTGGATGATGCCAGCCCAATAGCACTTGCTTCGTACCTAAACCAGACTATTTATCAAACTACAGTAGCCCCTAATAAGCTTGTAAACACCGGTGGTAATTTTATGAGCGATGGTCATGGAACTGCTTTTTGCTCTAAACTGGTACTTAATGAAAATGCTAGTGGTGGAGGTTTTAATAACAACTTGAGCGAAGCTGACGTGGATAGTATCATGAAAAAGTACATGGGAATTAATCGTTACATCAAAATGGATATACTACCATACGATGGCATTCATCATATAGACATGCACATGAAATTGCTCGACGAAGAAACATTGCTCGTTGGTCAATATCCTGACGGTGTTTCAGACGGGCCTCAGATTGAAGCCAATCTTCAATACGTACTCAATAACTTTCAATCATGTTTTAACAGACCTTATAAAGTCATTCGCATTCCTCAACCGCCAAGTCAGTCAGGTAATTACCCTGGTCAACCCTTTGGTAATGGTTATTACCGCACATATACCAATGCATTAATTTGTAACGATTACATCTTGGTGCCATCTTACTATCAAAAGTATGACACTACAGCTACCCGCATTTGGAATCAGAGTATGCCGGGGTATAAAGTGAAGTTTATAGATTGCAACGACATCATTGCATACAGTGGTGCGCTGCATTGCATCACACATGAAATAGGTGTTAATGACCCAGTTTTTATTTCACATGCTAAACTTTACGATACGTATAATACAAGTACTCCCTACGAAGTCAATGCCTATGTCAATACACAAAGTGGTGTGGCATCGGTAAATCTCTATTGGACTATTGATACATTGAGTGGATATGCTGTGCTGCCAATGAGTGCTACAAGCGGAGACAATTATCAGGCATTCATTCCTGCACAAGCGGCAGGCACTAAGGTGTTTTATTACCTCGAAGCAAGCAGCAACAGCGGCCGCACCGTTCGTAAACCTTTTGTTGCACCAGCTGGTGTCATTATGTTTAAAGTACTAGGTGACCCAACTACAGTAACATCAATTTCTAATACTCCTCAACTCTTCAACCCATATCCGGTTCCGGCTAAAAACGAGTTGAATATATCCTATTACACACCGGATGCCACTCCGGCCAATATCAATGTTTACGATATACTGGGCAACCTCGTTTATTCTTTCACAGCAGTTAATACGGCTGGTATCCACCAATACACACTTGACATCAGTCAATTGAGTGTAGGACAATATCTTTTGCAGTTTACTTCAGGGTCACAAACTCAGATCAAGAAGTTCATCAAGTCATACTAACAATTAATTCAGTCATTTCAACAAAAGCGGACTAACAACAGTCCGCTTTTTTTTCGTAAGGTATCATAGTGATAGCGCAATTTTGCCCGCATACTTATTTTATGATTGACAGAAGCATAGCACCTGAAATACACGCCATAGGCAGTATCAATTTTCCCGAAGTGAATACTACTTCACTTTCCAATAATATACCTGTACATATACTGTCATCGGGGCAGCAGGATGTTGCCAAAATAGAAATCATCTTCTTCGCAGGTCGCAGTCAGGAACATAAACGTGCCGTATCAACGGCAGCTGCATCCTTATTAAAGGAAGGTACTTCGTCAAAATCATCGCTCGATATTGCAAACCTGATAGACTTCTATGGTGCAAGCATTCAGGTTAAAAGTTATATTGATTATTCTTCGCTTACACTCTTTTGTCTAAACAAACATTTGGAGCATTTGCTACCACTTATGGCTGAACTGATTACTGAAGCTGCTTTTGTTGAAAGCGAACTGGATTTATATGTGCGCAATCAGAAGCAAAAGATTGAGGTTAATGAAATGAAAGTAGAATATCTTGGACAGCGATTATATACTTCCACATTGTATGGTGCCACACATCCCATTGGTTACAGCACATCAAAGAAGGACTTGGATGCACTAAACCGTAACGACTTATTTCAGTATAAAAATCAATTCTACACACATCAAAATGCATTCATTATTGCATCCGGTAAACTGAACGACCAACATATTAAACTGATCGATCGTTTTCTCGGTATGTCCATGAATCAACATCAAACTTCAGAGAAGATAATAGCAATGACCACTTCACCTGCAGTAGGATTATTTGTGGAGGAAAAAGCGGATGCTATGCAAAGTGCCATCAGGGTGGGGAAGCGCTTCATTAATAAAATGCACCCCGATTATCCACTGGTGAAAGCAACGAACTTAATCCTTGGTGAATATTTCGGTTCACGTCTGATGAGTAACCTTCGTGAAGATAAAGGCTTCTGTTATGGTGTTTATTCTTCTATTGTCAGTTTCCTGAACGATGCCTATTTATGTATTGCCACCGAAGTAGGAGTTGATGTAACCGAAGAAGCACTGAACGAAATAGATAACGAAATTCTTCGTTTACAGAACGATCTGGTGAACCAAGATGAACTGCAAGCTGCTATCAATTACCGTCTCGGCGTTTTTCTTGGCGACCTTGATGGCGCATTCAATCAGCATGAATACCTGAAAGGACTTTATCTTTTTGGAGCCGATAAGGAATACGCTATGCAATACATACAAACATTGCGAAGTGCCTCTCCTCAACAAATACTCGACATGGCGCAAAAATATTACTCCATAGACAGCATGTGCAAAGTAGTTGCCGGTAAAAATGTTAAAGCCGTTGTTTAAACATATCGTCATACTATCCAATGTCATCTTGCTTTGCTTAACTGCAAAGGCACAGGTGATGAATCCACCTAATCTGAAATGTGCCACGGCTCAGGCAAATGGACAGGTGCTGCTTGAATGGAGCTTGCCAAATAATAATTGCGGCCCCTTCATAGCATACACCATTTATGTTGCTACAAGTTTTAACGGACCATATAATGTACTCACCAGCATCAACAACGAGTTTCAAACTACTTATCTCGATGTAACTGCCAATGCGGCAGTAAATACCTATTACTATTATATAATATCGGTTTATAACTGTCCAGCAGCATCTCAACCTACCTCAGATACACTCGACAGCAATCCTCCGGTTACACCTCAAATTATTGTTGTAACACTCAATGGTTCCAATGCTGAACTCAACTGGCAGCCCAGTCCATCTCCCGAAACTGCCGGATATATTATTTACAAAGTTGTTGGTGGAGCAAACATTCCGGTGGATACTGTTTATGGTGCTTCAGTAACATCATACCTCGATTTAGGAAGTAACCCGAATGCAGCTTCCGAAGAATACACTATAGCAGCATTCGACTCGTGCTGGAATGCAAGCCTCATCAATACCTTGCCGCACCGAACCATTTTCTTAACCGGTGCACCATCAGCTTGCAAAGGCATAGTCATTATCAACTGGAACGCTTACATCAACTGGCTGGGCAATGTAAAGCAATACAAAATCTATCTCTCTTATAATGGAGGCCCTTATACACTTTACGATTCCACAACACAGGTCATCGACACCATTCCATATACATCTGATAACATGTGTGTGTTCATCAGTGCTGAAGAAAATGGTACAGGCATCGTGTCTGCATCCAATATTTTATGCTTCACTCCCAACCCTCAAAAACCGGTAAGCGATGTGTTCGTGCATACTGCCACAGTACTTTTACCCGGTACTAACCGTATTTTCTATTCTGCCAACCCCCAGTCGCAAATCATCAACCTCCTGATTGAGCGAAGCGAAGATGGTATTGAATTCAACTCTATTGATGCATTCAATCCGGGTTCAGTACCTGCTATTCAATTCTATGATGATGAGAATACATTCAACGAATCGCGCAGTTACTACTATCGTGTAACAATGAAGGACAACTGCGGTAACGAGCTCACGTCCAACTATGCCAAAACTATTATACTGCAAGGTTATTCATTCAGCAATCTGATTAATGAAATTTCTTGGGACGACTTCTTACATGAAAAAGGAAACGTGTTTCAGTATGACGTCAAACGCAAAACGCCGGGTGGATGGCAAAGCATTCAAACCTATTCGCCTCCTGAAAATTTTCTGAGCGAAGATGTCAGCGCACTGGTTGGCGATTCGGGAACCATATGTTATGTGATTGAATCACTCGCTTCCGTTACTCTTCCCGATAACACATTAGATACCGTTAGCAGCCGCTCTAATGAGGTATGTCTTGACCAACTCCTCAAGATTGGAATGCCTAATGCCTTTGTACCGGATGGAGTGAACCGCATCTTTAAACCTGTCATGCGCTTTACCGGAAACAAATCCTATCTGTTTGAGATATACGACCGTTGGGGTGCCGCCATATTCAGTACCAAAGATTTCAGTCAGGGTTGGGATGGTACATACAACGGCAAACTGGTTCAGGCGGGTGCATATGTTTACTTCGTGCGTGTAGTGGATAGTCTTGGACAAACCATCGAGCGCAAGGGAACAGTGGTGCTGATTCGATAATTACTTGATTGGTGCCGGCGGTTCCATCACGTAGCCGCAACTTTTGCAAGTACGCTTATTAATGTCGCTGTAGAAACCTTCCATCAACGGAGGAAACTGAGTAGTAATATCCTTCAGTTCAAAATATACTTCGTAAAGAAGGTTGTTGCATTTTTCGCAATACCAGTGAAAGCCGTCTTTCATATCCGGACGACGGTGCATCTCCATCACCAGACCTACAGTGTTTGCAGGACGTTGAGGTGAGTGTGGTACACGTGCAGGTAGCAGAAATATTTCACCCTCTTTAATAGGCACATCTACTTGCTTTCCGTTCTCAAGTATACGAATGTTTACATCACCTTCCAGTTGATAAAAAAACTCTTCGCTCTCGTTGTAATGATAATCCTTGCGTGAATTTGGACCGCCTACTACCATCACAATAAAATCCTCATTGCCTTTATAAACCACCTGATTCCCTACAGGTGGTTTTAGCAAGTGGCGGTTATCATCAATCCATTTCTTAAAGCTAAAGGGACGTTGCAAGCTCATAAATCATTTCATTTTTTCAATCACTAAAAATAATGCTTATCTCAATTCTTTTTCTAGCCTGATGAAGTTGTCTTGATTTACCCATGTCGGACTACTTCACCTTCATCCATATGTTGTTCACCGGCATTTGCGTACCGCTTGCTGAACAACGGATAAAGTAACTGCCTGCAGGCCACTCAGCAGTGTTAATACTCATTAGCTGATTTGATTGCTTTCCGGCAAACATCACTCTGCCTGTTGCATCACTGACTATTATGTTATGGTTAGCTGTTGATGATACAATATTTAATATTTGCTCTCCAGGATTTGGAAATATGCTGATGCTATTTGTTGTAGCAATTTGATTAAAACCCACTGTTGTATTAGGAATAGTGTCAATCGCTGCAACTTTAGCAATATAGATATTATATGCAGCCATTTCATATGTTCCCCATACCGTAACCAGATTGCTGTCTGAGCGCAATAAGATATAATCTCTTTCATTTGGATTTTTACTGGTCTCACAGATTTGTAACGAATCTGTCCAGGCTTTGCTGCTGTCCGCATTCAGTTTATCCACCCAAAACCCATCATTGAAATAGCATCCCACAGCTACCGAGCCGCTATCTGTTGCGGCTATACGCGGATAAGGTGAAAAGTAGTTTTTATTAAAAACTTCCACGCCGTCATCCGACCACAAAAGATTACCGTTTTTATCTATGTGTTGTGCATAAATCTGGTACAGATCTGGTGGTCTGTTATCATTCCACGATATAAATATCGAACCATCATTTCCATTCACTGCATGAAAACGAGATTCATTATAGGTACTGTTGCATACAGGTTTATGTAAAGGATTCCATTGCGCCACCCCTGAGGTATCAAAACGGCTGATCATAATATCCGTACCGCTTTCCCATACAAAATAAACACCATCCTGATCACTCACTGCACTATATTCATATCCTAGTCCGGTAGAGCCTGCAGTAGGCGTAATTTCATCGGGCCATTTGTTTTGAAGTGTGCTGTCTATTCTGATACACTTCAAGGGAGCACCCAAGCCATTTCCCGTACTCCAGTATATGTAAGCCCCCTCATAACGATCGGTCAGCATACTAAATGAGCCAAAAGATAGTGGCCCTACCTGAACCCCATTTGCAGGTCCTGTTACAACTCCGTCGTGTGTTATATGATTGACCCGTATGCGAACATATCCGAATATGTTATATTGTATCGCACATAAAACTCCCGCTTCATTGACTAATATGCGAAGGCCGTAAATACCACTAATCTCTGAACCGTCATTATAACAAGCCACAGCAGGACTAGCCCACTGAGCAACACCATTTAAATCCATCTTTTGATACAGACAACTGTCATTCGCATTATTAATCCATCCCATATAAAAATGATCCTCATATTTTGTGATGCTGAAACCAAACACATTAGCACTCAAATCAAGAATAACTCTTCCTTCATTTTCCCATTGCTTGATGCCATTACCGTTATAATGTTGTCCATATACATCAAAGTTACCGCTGCGGTTATCCAGCCAGAATACATACAAACCACTATTACCATCCGGAATAACTCTCAAACTTTGTTGAGTTCCCGTAGCCGAACAGATCAACTCCGGATTAGCAGGGTTCAAATTCCATTGAGCAGTACTGTTCAACGCAAACAGGCTCAACACAAACAATACAACAATTGTAAAACGATTTTTCATAGGAGAATTAATTATTAGGACATCAAATCTAATGAAACACATACAAGAGCAAAACCCTGCACTACTAAACTTTCACTTTTACAATAGAACACATTCACAATTCATTATTCTTAACCCGGCCTCATCAACGCCTCGCCATCCCCTCAAGCATCGGCAGGCCGCCTAAGCCCTGCCAACGGCGGGGGGATCACTTAGGCTTGAATTTTCTTTTGGAGCTTTTCTTTGTTTCAAGACAAAGAAAAGCGCATATCCATCACAAGCGATAACACGATAATAAAGACATTGGATTTAACAGCAACTCCTCCGCACAAAGAATTTCAATAAATTCTTTCAACTAAATACCCTATCATACAACCTCCGCCACCATACACCGCACACTACCACCACCACACTGCTCTATAGTATCCACCTGTGCCGCCAACAACATACCATCACTCTCCAGAATGCGGCGTTGCTCCGCTGTCAACGACCCCAAAGCCCTTGTACTCATCAGCCAGAAATGCTCATCGTGTTTATTCTTCACATAAAACATATTCCCCGCAAACTGCATCACCTGCTCCTCGGTCAGCAACACCGGTTGATAAAACTGCTCCAGATGAAACAACAGATTCTTCCGCTCCTCCTCATCACGAATCAACTCCGCCGCCAGCACACACACATCGCGGCCTATACTCATCAGCACATTGGTATGATAAATCTGCGCTCCCGATGCGGTGCTTGCCCCAAATACTATTTTTTCATAATTACACTCAGCACAAAACACATCCAGCACCTCCTCATTGCTGCGCTCCGAGCGGCACATATACGCATACCTAAGCTTTCGGTCTAGCACCATACTGCCGGTACCTTCCAGAAACCGACTTTCATTTTCGTAGTGGCTCAAATCCACCACACACTCATAACCCTCCTTGCGCAGTGCGTCAATGATGTCGGCGCGCCTTTCGGCGCGCCGGTTCTGAGCCAGCATCGGATACAACACCATCTTTCCATCCTCATGTGTACTCAACCAGTTATTCGGAAAAATAGCATCCGGCTTCACCGGCAGGTCCGTATCCTCAAACACCGTATGTGCTATATCGTGCATCTGCAACAACTCCACCAGTGCATCAAACTCCCGCAGTGCCCGCTCCTGTATAGCAGCATCATCGGCCAGTGCCTGCTGAAACACATTACTCCCTGCCGTTTGTGCATTAAACCCAAAATGCTTTGGCCTTATCAGCAATAACATATCAATAATTAATCACCTGTTCTTCCATCACCTTCGGCATCTCGCGGTACTCATACTGCTGATTGCGCAAGCGCGGCTCAAAACCTGCCTCACGTATAGCCTCCTGAATACCCTTACTCGTAAAGCGGTGCGGCGCACCCGCCACACTCACCACATTCTCCTCAATCATTATCGACCCAAAATCATTCGCTCCCGCATACAGGCACACCTGCGCTATCTGCTTACCCACCGTCAGCCACGAAGCCTGAATATTCTTAATATTTGGCAACATCAATCTGCTCAGCGAAAGCATGCGGATGTACTCCTCGCCGCTCACCTCATTTCGTATACCACGCAGTCGTGTCAGCAGAGTACCCTCATCCTGAAAAGGCCAAGGGATAAACGCCACAAAACCCTTCGCGTCTGCCGGCTTCTCACTCTGCACCTGTCGCAGCCATGCCAGGTGCTCAAACCTTTCATAAAGTGTTTCCACATGCCCAAACATCATAGTAGCTGAAGTAGTAATATTTAGTTGATGCGCTGCACGCATCACATCCAGCCATTCCTGCCCGCTGCACTTACCCTTGCTAATCAGGCGGCGCACACGGTCGTTCAGAATCTCCGCACCCGCACCCGGAAGCGAATCCATACCCGCTGCCATCAGCGCCTGAAGCACCTCGGTATGCGTGCTCTTTTCCAACTTCGTAATATGCGCAATCTCCGGCGGCCCCAGCGCGTGCAGCTTCAGGGTAGGGTACAACTCCTTCAGTTGCTTAAACAGATTCACATAAAAACTCAGCCCCAGCTCCGGATGATGCCCCCCTTGCAGCAGCAACTGATCGCCGCCGTAACGGAACGTCTCCTCTATCTTTTGCCTATACTGAGCTATGGTAGTAATATACGCCTCCGCGTGGCCTGGCTTCCTAAAAAAATTACAAAACTTACAGTTGGCTATACACACATTCGTCGTATTCACATTACGGTCTATAATCCAGGTAACCACATTCCCCGGCACCGCACGCTGCCGCATCACGTGTGCAGCCTGCATCAGGTCGCCAAGCGCCGCATGCTCAAACAGGTACAACCCTTCCTCTATACTCAGCCACTCCGCTCGCAATGCCTTATCTAGTAAACTATTTATATCCATAGTACTCAATGCAACAAAGATATTCGCGAATGGTTGAATCTGTTGGGCGTGCCCCTGCGGGTCGGGCTGTCCGTTGCAAGTCCTCGCTCCGCTGCGGGCTTTCCGCTTCCATCCCTCACGCATTCAGAGCCGCAACCAAACGCAATGCACTCAACAGCTTAGCTATAGAAACAAAAGCCTAAAGACAGGATATATCCATTTACTCAACAAACGAAATACTTCTCATACTCAAAAACTGGAAACCGGACTACAAAGGGATAGTCTGTGTGCAGCAAAAAACTGACCTCATTAAAGCTCATATTGCGAAGATAAAATAGACTGGAACTTAGCTGCCTGAAAAAAAGCGATGGTTAAAAACGTTGTAATGCGTTAAAGCAAAATTTTACAGCAATAAAAAAACGAATGTAAGAAGATAGGAGAGTTAATTCATAGTCTGACGTTACGCGCTTGGCGATGTGGGGGATTAGTAGTACAAAAATTCAATAACCCATAAATGTTGATAAAAGATCAAATGCTCAATTTACATCTTCTGCCTCCATTTTGCCATACCCTTGTTGTTTAGTGCTTTTGATTTCCATATTTAGTTTTTTCTTTCGTACTGGCAACATTCGTGAAGAGAAGAATAAACCTTATCACTTGCATTAAATTTTTCATTGTCATAACCAGCATCTGCTATACGTTTAAGTACAACATCTAAAGTTGTTTTCGTACTATCATAAGTAATTGTTGCTTGTTTGGTATCCTTATTCCAATTTACCAGTGCCATATTTTTTTTATTACCTGCTTTTTCTATTGTCTTTTTGCACATGCCACAATTACCCCAAATTTTAGTAGTTATCGTTTTAGCATTATTTATTTGCGCATTACAACTTGTAAAAGTTAATGATATAGCAATGCAAATGAATATTGATTTTATATTGTTCATATTTTAATTTTTTAAAAAGGATTTTGATATTCTGGATTTATAATTAATTTTTGATCTGTTAATGTTTTTAAGAAAGCAACCAATGCTTTTTTATCAGCTACTGAAAGTTGTAGTCCATTCGGTAATTGTTGTTGAAAAGAAGCATCTAATGTAGAAGAATTCTTTACTAAATTATAATGGTCAATAACTTGTTCCAGGGTACCAAACCTACCATCGTGCATATAGGGTGCTGTAAGTTCTACATTGCGTAAACTCACTACTTTAAATTTTGCTTTATCTGCTGGGTTATTGGTTACATTTTCTCTTCCAATATCCGAAACAGTTGTATTGTCATCAATACCGTTGTTCATATACATATCGTTTTCAAAGTTTGCACCACCGTGGCAATGCTGACAGTCGGCACCACTTGTGGCAGGAAATCCAGGATTGTACTCTGTAAAAAATAAATATCGTCCTCTTTCTTCTTGTGCAGTAAGTGTTGCAGTTCCTGCTAAAAACTTATCGTATTTAGAATTATTAGAAACAATAGAATTCATAAACTGCTCCAATGCTTTTGAAATTAAAATAGTATCAATTTGGGTAGTTCCAAAGGCTTTTTTAAACTGATTTGGATAAATGACACTTGCTTGTAATTTACTTACCACATTTGCTAATGTTTCATCCATCTCCAAATTATCCTGTATCGGTTTAAGCGATTGATGACGCAATAAATTAGCTCTGCCATCCCAAAAAAACTGATTGGTATTCCAAGCCATATTAAAAACCGACATTGCATTTCGATGACCTGGCAGATTATTTACACCAATAGAAAATTTTGCTGTATCATTAAATGCAAATTCTTGCATATGGCAACTGGCACAAGCTTGGGTATTGGTTCTAGAAAGTTGCTTGTCATAAAACAGCATTCTTCCTAATTTTACACCCTCCCGTGTGAGTGGATTATCACTGGCTATGGTGGGTGAGGGGAAAGTTCCAATATCTAAAGTATAAGGAGAATCAGGTTCTTCAGTAACAGGGGGGTCTTTTTTGCAACTATGTAGAATTATTGCTATTGTTACAATGCATAATACTATGCATATTTTTTTATTTGTCATTGTCTAAAATTTTTATTTTGAATAAACTTAATGTCTGTTAATGCGGTTAGAAAATTAATGAGGTCTTGTTTTTCTTGAGCAGTTAATCCCATTGGTTGTATTAAATTACTTTTATTAATATGGTTTTTACCACCACTATTATAATGCTCCACAACCTCTGTTAGAGTAGCTAAACTTCCATTGTGCATATAAGGTGCTGTAAGTGCAATATTGCGAAGTGTAGGCACTTTAAATTTGGCTCTATCTTGCTCTAATTTTGTTAATCGCATTCTACCGCTATCGGAATAATTGATAAATAGTCCATTGTTTTCAAAAGCATAGTTTGTAAAATCAAATCCACTATGACAACTACTGCAATTGGTTTTACTGCTATTAAATAATGTGTATCCTCTTAGTTCACTTTCATTTAATGCAGATGATTTTCCTTGGTAATAATATTCATCAAATTTGCTGTTTCCACTTATCAAACTTCGTTCAAAGGTTGCCAATGCTCGTGTAATAACAAAAGCATCCAATTCTCTATTATAAGCAGTTTGAGCCATTGATTTATAGGTGTTATTTTGTTTTAATTTTTCTACTACATCTAACATATTGGTGTTAAACTCGTTATGCTCTTGTATGGGTACTAATATTTGCATTTCTAATGTTGGCACACCGCCAGCCCGTGTATAATAAGGATGATAGGCTACATTCGCTAAAGTAGGTGCATTGCTTGTGCCAATGGCATTATTATCTCCAACACTCAAGGCTACATTATCACTGAAAGCAAAATCTTGTTTATGGCAAGAAGAACAACTTACTGTATTATTTTTGGATAGTTGTTTGTCAAAAAATAATTTTTTGCCCAATTCCCATCTTTCTTCAGTAAAATTATTATCAGCAGGAAAATTAATTGATGGAAAGCCCATAGGTATGTCTATAATTTCTTTCTCTTCTAACTTAATAGCAGAGTCTTTTTTGCAACTATAAATTATAGTACAACTAAAGAAAAGTAGAAAAAATAATTTCACCAATGGGCTTCGCATACTTTTATTTTATTACAATTTTACGATTCGCAACGACCTCATTTTTGTTGTAGAATTTCAAAAAGTAAAACCCCTTTGGTGTACTGCTTACATTTATTTCATTTGTATTACTTAAATTAGATTCAATAATAACTTTGCCAGAAATGTCTGCAATTATTACTCTGTCTGCATGATTAGTTGTGTTATTAAAATCAATAAACAACTTATCTACTGTAGGATTTGGATATATATTCACTTCTAGTTTATCTTCGACAATACCAATAGAAGACGGTATTCCTGTGCCTGGGCTAAATACAAAATCACGAAAATTTTGCAATGCAGTTAAGTCTGTTGCATCTACTCCGTGATCTATTGGTCCAGAACTAACATTTATTCCTTTTAATGCTTGTGTGTAGTCTGCATTTAGATTTATATAAATATCATTTGTTCCACTTGGTACTCCTGCAACCATTTTTGTTTGATTAAAATAATTAGCATTGCCTAATCCGTGCATTTGAAAAACAGTAGAAAAACCACTGCCAGTAGTTCCTTCTAATGCTATGAAACGATAGCCTGATGACCAGCCCCAGTGCATTGATGGTGATTGAAAAGAAAGTGGAGAACCAGCAGGTTGCAATGAAGGGTCGGCATTGTTTATGGGTGATTCTACACCTATTGAGAATGTTATGCCTTCTACATTAGTTACATTAAAGTTGCCTAACAGTTCGATTACATTTGCACTCCCTTTGGCTAAAATATACTTGTTAGGTACAGCTGTTTCCATACCACCATCGTGGATGATTTTTATACCAGAAATGTAATAATCTACCCGTGTAATTTTGAAATCTTGCATCAAGTCATTTTGTGCAGTTTGATTGAATGCAAAATTTGCAGTAGCTAGTTTATGTGTAATAGTAAAATACACATTTTTTTGAGCTTTGGAAATCATTATTGTGAACATCAAAGCGATTGTAAGTAAAATTGACTTTGTCATTTAATAATTTTTTTATTGATTTATTATTTTAATTATTGAAAGATAAATATGGTTTATACCAATAGGCATAAACTATTAAAACTCTTTGCCAGTGGCAAAAAGCATTTAATAAGTCATCAAATTCTAAATCCGAAAAAAGCTATGTAGTATGTATAGCGGTGGGAAATAGTTGGGTGGGTGGTCTGAAGCAATTGTAACTGCGTTTGTTACAGGTACAGTTGCCTGTTGAAAAAAAATAAAGGATGGTTCAAAATCTAAAACTTGAAAGTGCTTTAGAATTAAAGTTTTAGTATGAATAATTTCTTTTTTTTGTGCCTTTACTTCAACTTTCTTGTCTTTGCAACAGTCTTTACTATGTGAATGGTCTTGATGGTCGCAAGCACAAACAACCCCTACATCAAATCCAAAAATAGCGTACGAATTATGTCCACCGCATTGATGTATATTCATACTAAACCCTGCTGATGAAAACAGATGTATAAAAATTAATAGTATGATAACAATTTTTTTCATTAATATTCTTACCTAAAAGTACAATAATATTTATTTCAATTGAAACTATTTTTTTTGTAGAGGGTAGCTTGTTACACTTTTGTCTAATCTTAAAAATGGTTGATTCTTACTTTGCATTAGTGCCAACGGGCCGCAGCTTCCGTTGTGGCGGATTTTCACCACAAATGTTCAATTAAAAAACTGCAGTTGAACATACCACAAAACTGTCATACGTAGTACAGAACCCGCTATTATGCCAAGCCCTTGTGCTTGTTGCACAACTCACTACCTGATGTGAGAAACAATTCCATACAAA
>CAZXFT010000026.1:0-42792 GCA_964640655.1 uncultured Bifidobacteriaceae bacterium
CTGCTTTTGATTACATGTTTGTTGCCATTTGCGACTCTGCAGCAGGTGGATTGAAAGTGGAATGTTATTTTGAGCAGGATACTGCTCCATTTGTTCAGAATGATATGGAGTCATTAATCAGAGACTTTAATTCCAAAATTTCACTTGTGCCATTACATAGCAATGAGCGTAGTGGTAACATCAGCATTTTACTGAATTTGCAAGGTAAGGTTAACCCTGTTGAACCTTCGTACTACATTATGGTGAGAAAGAAAAAGCTCTACTAACCTATTTCTTCTTTTTCGATTTTTTATCTTCTATCAAAGCAAACCTGATTACTTCGTCCATCTCGTGTACGTAGTGAAATTTCATACCACGAATAAATTCCGGTTGAATTTCTTCAACGTCTTTTTGATTCAGGTAACACAATAAGATTTCTTTCATGCCGGCACGCTTGGCAGCAAGTATTTTTTCTTTGATACCACCAACCGGTAACACCTTGCCACGCAAAGTAATCTCGCCGGTCATCGCTAAAAATGGTTTCACCTTTCTTCCTGTAAAAACCGAAGTAAGAGAAGTCAGCATCGTTACACCAGCAGAAGGTCCATCTTTTGGAATGGCTCCTTCAGGCACATGAATATGAACATCGTGTTTATCAATGTCTTCAGCTTTGATTCCATACTTATCCGCATTGGCTTTCAGATACGTTAAAGCTGTTGAAGCTGATTCTTTCATTACATCTCCAAGGTTGCCTGTAAGTTTTAAGCCGCCTTTACCACTGTGTATTGTGGATTCAATAAACAATATTTCGCCACCTACACTTGTCCAGGCTAGGCCCACAGCTACTCCCGGCGGATTGGCTTCTGTATAAATATCTTTATCAAAACGGCGTGCTCCAAGAATCTTGAGCACCATTTTATCATCAACCTTAAACGACTTGGCAACACCAAGCGTGTATTCTTTAGCTACATAGCGCATCACGGCAGCAATCTTGCGAGAAAGATCACGAACACCACTCTCGCGGGTATAATCCTCTATCATCTTCATCAACCCGTTGTCTGTGATGTTAATCATCTTGGGTTTTATACCGTGTGCTTCCATCTCTTTAGGTATCAGATGTCGTTTTGCTATCTGAATTTTTTCTTCAACCGAATAACCACTCAACTCAATAATTTCCATACGGTCGCGCAATGGCGGTTGAATGGTAGACAGCGAATTAGCTGTGGCAATAAACATGACTTTAGATAAGTCGTATTCAAGTTCCACATAATTATCGTTGAAGTTGCTGTTCTGTTCGGGGTCTAAAACTTCGAGTAATGCTGATGAAGGATCGCCGCGAAAATCATTTCCAACTTTATCAATTTCATCGAGTACAAAAACCGGATTGGACGACTTGGCTTTTTTAAGCGACTGAATAATTCGTCCCGGCATAGCACCAATATAGGTTCGACGATGTCCGCGTATTTCAGCTTCGTCATGTAAACCACCTAAAGCCATCCGAACATAATTTCTATTGATGGCTTTGGCAATTGATTTACCTAATGATGTTTTGCCCACACCCGGAGGGCCAACAAAACATAGTATAGGCGATTTCAAATCACCTTTCAGTTTCAGCACGGCTAAGTATTCAAGTATACGGTCTTTGATTTTATCCATGCCGTAATGTTCATCGTCCAATATTTTTTTTGCACGTTTAATATCAAAACGATCTTGGGTAATATCGTTCCAAGGCAAATCGAGTAGCAGTTCTAAATAATTCAACAACACTCCATACTCAGCAGCAGCAGGATTCATACGTTCGAGTTTAGATAACTCTCGATCAAAGTGCTCTGATGTTTCCTTGCTCCATTTTTTCTTCTCCGCCTGCTCGCGCAAATTTTTAATCAGCAGTGCATTAGGGTCGCCGCCTAACTCTTCCTGAATGGTTTTCATTTGCTGATGCAGGAAATAGTCGCGCTGTTGTTTCTCCATATCAGTGCGTACCTTATTCTGGATCTGATTTTTCAACTCCAGCATATGAATTTCATTCTGCAAATGTTTGAGCACCATTTCGGCACGCGCTTTCAAATTGGGTTCTTCTAATATGCTTTGCTTCAGCTTCAAATCAACCTGTAGATTATTTGAAATGAAGTTGAGTAAAAAAGTATTGGACTCAATATTCTTTAAAACTATAGATGCCTCAGAAGGGATATTGGGAGAAAGATTGATGGCATTAGTTGCCATGTCTCTGATGGTAGAAATCATGGCCTTGTATTCCTTATCGGATTCATCAGGTAGTATATCCACCAACGAAACAATATGTGCTCTGAAGTAAGGCTCCTCAGAAACCTTTTCTAAAATTTTGAAACGTGTTTTTCCCTGAATGATAACCGTAGTGCTACCATCGGGCATTTTTATCAAACGCAATATTCTGGCGATGGTACCTACGCTATGCAACTCTTCAAACTTGGGTTCTTCAATGCTTACATCCAGTTGAGCTGTTACACCAATGAGTTTGTCTTTGGCATGTGCTTCCTTCACTGCTTTAATGGATTTATCACGGCCAACAGTTATCGGAATCACAACGCCGGGAAACAGCACAGTATTGCGCAGAGGCAACACGGGTATCTCTTCGGGATAATCAATTTTTTTATTGGCATTTTCTTCCTCAATAGTCATCAAAGGAGCAAACTCCTGATCTTCTTCCAATCCACTTGTCATTAATAAGTCTTTCAAATCTTCCATGCTTATATGTTATTGTACGAGTTCGTTTTTAGTATTAGAGAATAAAATAGAGCCTTTCGAATCCACGTCAAGCAATAATACTTTATCTGTTTGTATTTCGCCTGCGAGAATTTTTTTCGAAAGTGTATTTACGATTTCTTTTTGTATGAAACGCTTCAAAGGACGAGCACCGTATTGAGGATCGAAACCTTCTTCTGCAAGATGCTCCACTAAGTCTGCAGTGTATTCAAATTGAATATTGTTATCAATAAGAAGCTGTTTCAACTGTTCCATTTGAATATGAACAATGCCGGCAATTTCGTCTTTCATCAACGGTGTAAACATGATAATCTCATCAATACGATTAATGAACTCGGGTCGCATGCTTTTCTTCAATAACTCAATAACTTCAATCCTTGTTGTTTCCATCACACTCCACTTATTCTTAGTCGTTACTTTTTCAAAATTCTCCTGAATGATATTAGAACCCATGTTAGACGTCATAATGATGATGGTGTTTTTGAAGTTTACCACACGGCCTTTGTTATCGGTGAGTCTTCCGTCGTCAAGTACCTGCAATAAAATATTGAACACATCTGGATGCGCTTTTTCAATTTCATCCAATAAAATAACACTGTATGGTTTGCGGCGAACGGCTTCTGTTAATTGACCACCTTCATCATAACCTACATATCCTGGAGGTGCACCAACAAGTCGTGACACAGCGTGGCGTTCCTGATACTCACTCATATCAATGCGCGTCATTGCATTATCATCGTTGAATAAAACCTGAGCCAGCGCTTTGGCTAATTCAGTTTTACCTACACCGGTAGTTCCTAGAAAAATAAATGAACCAATAGGTTTACGCGCATCCTGCAAACCTGCTCTACTGCGGCGTATTGCATCAGCAACTGCTGTAACAGCTTCATCCTGACCAACAACCCGACGATGCAATTCTTCTTCTAGTTGCAACAATTTCTCGCGTTCACTTTGCAGCATACGACTTACAGGAATGCCTGTCCATTTAGCTACAATCTCTGCAATGTCGTCAGCTTCCACTTCTTCTTTCATAATGCGTTTGGCATCATCCTTACTTTTTAGTTCAGCCTCAAGTTTTATCAACTGGTCATCGGCTTCTTTAATCTTGCCGTAACGTATCTCAGCTACTTTACCATAGTCGCCACTGCGCTCAGCCTGCTCGGCTTGCAGTTTATATTGTTCTATCTGTTGTTTGATTTCCTGAACCTGATCTACCTGTTCTTTCTCTGCTTTCCACTTGGCTTTGAAGGCATCGCGCTCTGTTATCAATTCTGAAATTTCTTTAGAGAGTTCAGCAACTTTCTTTTGATCGTTTTCGCGTTTTATGGCTTCGCGTTCAATTTCTAACTGACGAATTTTGCGTTCCAACTCATCCAGTTCTTCGGGCAAAGAATCCATTTCCAGCCTGAGTTTTGCGGCAGCCTCGTCCACTAAATCAATTGCCTTATCAGGCAAAAATCGGTCGCTGATGTATCGTTGCGAAAGTTCTACTGCTGCAATGATGGCTTCATCCTTAATACGAACCTTATGGTGATTTTCATATCGTTCTTTTAATCCACGTAAGATGGAAATGGCCGAGTCGGTATCCGGCTCATCTATGATTACTTTTTGGAAACGTCGCTCCAGTGCTTTGTCTTTCTCAAAATATTTTTGATACTCGTTCAGTGTGGTAGCACCAATAGTTCGCAGTTCCCCTCTAGCCAATGCGGGCTTCAAAATATTTGCAGCATCCATCGCTCCTTCTGTAGCGCCGGCACCAATCAGTGTATGAATTTCGTCGATGAACAAAATAATTTTGCCATCGGATTGAGTTACTTCCTTTATAGTAGCTTTTAATCTTTCTTCAAACTCGCCTCTATACTTAGCACCGGCCATCAATGCACCCATATCTAAGGTGTAAATGATTTTAGTTTTGAGATTTTCAGGTACATCACCATTAACAATACGGTGCGCAATACCTTCTGCAATTGCCGTTTTACCAACGCCGGGTTCACCAACAAGAATTGGATTATTCTTAGTTCGTCTTGATAGAATATGTAACACTCTCCGAATCTCCTCATCACGACCTATTACAGGGTCGAGTTTTCCTGTTTCAGCACGTTCATTCAGATTGATGGCATATTTATTCAATGCATTGAAAGTGGTATCAGCACTTTGGCTGTCAACGGTGCTTCCCTTGCGTAGTTCGACTATGGCCTGCTTCAAAGCTTTTTCGGTAAGCCCCGCATCTTTAAGTAATGTTGAAGTTTCATCTTTGCCACCCAAAAGCCCTAATAATAAATGCTCAACGGAAACAAACTCATCCTTATACTCTCGGATTACGCTTTGCGCACGCATTAATGCTTGCGATGCTGAATTGGAAAGGTAAATGTCTCCTCCTTCAGTGCGTGGATATTTTTTAATGATATCATTCAATCTGCTTTGAATCAGATTTACATTGGCTTCCGACTTTTTCAGCAAATAGGGAATTACATCTTCATCGTTATTGAGCAACGACTTTAAGATATGAGCAGATTCAATAGCAGGATTTTTTTCATCAAATGCAAGTTGCTGAGATTGCTGTACTACCTCTTGCGCTTTTATGGTGAACTTATTCAGATTCATTTTTTCGGTTTGAGTTATGTGCTTATCAAAGGCATTGCCAAGGCAATTTGAGAGAGCTTTTTCGGAAATTATGTCTCTTATACCCTATTTTTAAGGACTTATTGACCATTTCCATCATCATTGAGCACGATTCGACAAAATACAATATTGATAAAACACTTGGCCGCTGAACTTGGATTCAGTTCCTGTGGAATATCAAAAGCTCAAAAACTTGAACAGGATGCACAACGCTTGGAGCATTATCTGCAAAACGGTTATCAAGGGAAAATGAGTTACCTAGAAAATCATTTCGAACTGCGCATTGATCCAAGACTATTAGTGCCAGGAGCTAAGTCTGTAGTAAGTTTATTGTACAACTATTTTCCTAAGCAAAAACAGAAAGAAGGATTACCTCAAATTTCAAAATATGCTTACGGCGAAGATTATCACGTAGTTATCAGAGAAAAGTTGAAAAACTTATTCTATAGACTGGAGGAAAAAGTTGGAATGATTGAAGGTCGTGTGTTTGTGGATTCGGCACCGATATTGGAAAAAACCTGGGCTGCAAAAAGCGGATTAGGGTGGATTGGGAAACACAGCAACTTCGTTACCAGGCAACAGGGTTCATTTTTTTTCTTAGCTGAAATCATACTTGATTTAGAACTAGAGTATGATTCACCTGTTTCTGACTTCTGCGGCACTTGTACAAGATGTATTGATGCTTGCCCAACTGAAGCCATACTTCCAAATAAAGTGTTGGATGCATCAAAGTGTATTTCCTATTTGACCATTGAATTACGAGATGCTATTCCTGAGCAATTTAATGGCACAAGCAACGGATGGGTTTTTGGTTGCGATATCTGTCAGGATGTATGCCCCTGGAATCGTTTTTCAAAAACACACAACGAACCGCGCTTTCTTATCAATGAGTTAATGATGAACAAGACTGATAATGATTGGAGTGAAATGAGCGAAGAAGTATTCAAAGAACTATATCACCATTCTCCGATAAAACGTACCAGACTGGAAGGCATGAAACGAAATGTAAGGTGGTATAAAAGCAAGAAGGCAGAATAAATCTGCCTTCCTGAATAACAAAATATTTTAAAAAAAATTACCAGTTCAGATTAATCACATTGTTTCCAATTGCCTGACCACAATTGAAGCCTTCCTCATTATCGAAAGTATAATGAATACCGCCATATAATCGGGACATTTTTGCTTCATTGGCTGCAGCAATGAAATTAGGAAATGCACGTGGTGAAAATCCGGCAGGAACTTTTGAATCATCTACAAAAGAGTAATTAGCCCCAAAAGTTGAAGCCAGTATGGTAGCGGATGATGCAGAAAAAGTTGAGTGTCCTGAAGTATAAGCCGGGAAAGGTGGCGTTGCGAACAATGAGTTCCAACTTGGGTCAATATTCGCTTTAATGAAAGTAACAGGACGAAGTAAATTATGAACATACTTGCATTTCCAGCAAAGTATAGAAGCATCATAAAGCCCTATGCCCATCTGACAAAGCAATTTAGAAGCGCGATCTAATCTGTAGTTCTTATTCTGAATTTCTTTCAGTGCAATAGCAATCATATGACCGGGAGGAGTAAAAGTTCCGCCACCATCTGCCCAATAAAGTGCTATAGTGTTTTGCTCTGGTGTAATATTATCGACTGTGTTTTTTACCAGTAAAGCATCAAGATAAAACACGCTCGTTGGGTCAGTTGAATATGACGGAGGTGCTGGAGGGTTTATACTAGGTGATGCATTAGCAGGAACCATCAAACGGTTGCTTCCCCAATAAGGCAACATAGGAATTGCTGCAAATGCCGGTGGTGTAGGAACCCACGCACCAGGATTTGTTGGAGGAATATAAGATGCCGGGAAGTTATTGTTGTATGCCTGATGACCGCCGTCAGTTGTTGACCATTGGAATACTGCATTAGCTACTGCTAATCCATGATTTTTAGAACGTGTAACTAAGGCAGGTTTTAAGTTAAAATTAGATGTATAGTAATTGTTCCAGGAAAGTTCTATAGAATCAATCTTAGCCTGATATGTTGCATTGGCATTAGCATATAATAGACGTGTAATTTGTGCTAAAGCTGTATTGGCAACAATAGGCCAATTGTAATTCAGAGTTTCATCGGATTGCGGTAAGGTTCCCAATTCAGACAATTGTCCAATGAGCGTGTTGTAATTGGGCGTTGATTGCTTAATAGATTCGTA
This sequence comes from uncultured Bifidobacteriaceae bacterium, assembly GCA_964640655.1. GTDB lineage: Bacteria > Bacteroidota > Bacteroidia > Chitinophagales > UBA10324 > BJGO01. Next base: position 7,529 of record CAZXFT010000026.1, read on the forward strand.
CATGGTAACTCCTGTATAAGATAATGCACGTGCTGCTACTGGAGGGGTAAAGCCTGGAGTAGTAGCAATAAGCTTCAACTGATAATTATACCAGGCTACCGGTACTTCATTACCCCAACTTTTTGCAAACTTGCGTTCAGGATCAGGGGATAGAATGTCTTGTTGGTTCATCAGGCTTTCTTTTTTACAAGCTGTTTGAACCATTGCAATCACAATAAGTAGCATTGCGAGTGCTTTTGTTGTGTAAGAGTTTAATTTCATATTGAGTAGGTTTGAATGAAGAATTCAAAAGTATCATATACAAGTTGAAAGCGTTGTTATTTTAGATGAACAGTCATAAAATCCAGACAAATAGTCAAATTATCAGGTTAGTCGTTAATGCGACAAATAATATATTCTTGAAATGTAGGGTCAGGTTGTACCAATTCCCTCATACATAATCCTTATATTATGACTTTATTTGGACATTTATCGTGCAATGAATGAGGAAAAAGATATACAGCAACTAATTAGAACAGGTACTCAAAGTGCAGAGGCCATTCAGCAAGTCTTATTGCGCACCAATCTATCGAGTTGCAATACTCTCCAACTGCTAGCTCTTCATCATTCTTTACTTTTTCTGTTGGCATACCCCGATGATAAGCCAATATACACGCTGGTTAAGGAGTATTACAACACTTTCAGAAATCATTGCTTTAAAAAATTGAAAGGTCGCTACAACATTCTGCTTCCTGGAGCCGATGTCATTGCTCAATTCTCCTTTCATTTTATTCAAAGTCAAAAAAGTAATCTCTCAAATCAAATTGTTTTCGACAATGCTTATGGGAACAAAGAAACCTCTACAGAGATACTAAATACATTGCTGACAAGGTGCGAAACAGAACAATTTGAGTCTCATACATACTCATTCAACGACTGGCTGAAAAAGCATCAGATTAATAAGTTAAATGCCATTGATTACCTCTTATCATTAGTCCAAGATGCCGATGCAAATACAGGTATCAAAGAAATTCTCTTCAACCGTCTCGAAGTATTTGTAAGATTAATTCAATGCGATGCACCATTCTATCAAAAGGAGTTGGTCAAACAAGTTTTTACCTATAAAGAACTCAGTGATTCAAATCAAAAAAAACAGTCAGCTTTTGAGTTAAAGAAAAATCAAAGTGGAAATGAGGATAGCATAAAGTGGATTTATTCAAGTCAGCTTGTATTGGCTGCCTTGCATCGCGAAACAGACCCTGTAACCTTTGCAAGTGATGCAACTATTTATACTACAAGTAATGGTTTTGACATAGCGTTGTTTCAAATGTTGCCTGAAAAACGATTAGCTCTGGAGAGTTACATCGGCTATATGGTTTACCGCAATGGTGTAGCCTGTGCGTATGGCGGTGGATGGATATTCTCAGGTCAGTGCAAAATAGGCATCAACATTTTTCCTTACCTGCGTGGCGGCGCATCAGTTCAGCTGTTCACCGATTTACTGAACACTTATAAAAAGTTATTTAACATCAGCACTTTTACAGTTGAGCCTTATCAGATTGGTAGAAATAACCCCGATGGCATCAAGAGTGGTGCTTTTTGGTTTTACTATAAGTTTGGTTTCAGACCGTTGCTGCACGAACATCGCACACTTGCAGAATCTGAGATGAGTAAAATATCGACAAACAAAAGCTATAGAAGTCCTGCAGCAGTTTTAAAAAAACTAGCTGAAAGCGACTTAATATGGTACACCAAATCAACCTCTGAAAACTTCATACATCCATATTTAGTGAATGAAAAACTCACAAACCTAACCTTATCCAGTGGCTACAGCGATTATTCTCTGCCCGAGTTTATTACTGGTGTAGTTTTACCTGAAGATGAAAAACTGATACTCCAACTCTTCAAACCCTTATTGTTTTATTTCTCCAAACAAAAGCTAAACAAGAAAGATCTGAAAGAACTTTCCCGTTATGTTATTTCAAAAATACGCGGCAACGAATTTGAGGCCATTGCAGCACAACATAAACTGCAACGCCATTTTCAAATTTTGATAGAGAAATAATCGAAGTAATAATTGATTGTCTTACCATTGCTGCCATTGAATTTTATTAACTTCGCGGCACATTAATTTTTAATGTTTTAAAAACTTCCCATCCATGGCATACGATATAGAAATGATTAAGAAGGTCTACTCCGAATTACCTTCAAAAATTGATGCAGCACGCAAGGCTGCTAACCGTCCTCTTACTTTAGCTGAAAAGATTTTATACTCTCATCTTCACTCCTGTCAGGCTTCTAATAATTTTAGTCGCGGTAAAGATTATGTGGACTTTGCACCCGACCGCGTAGCCATGCAAGATGCTACAGCACAGATGGCTTTGCTGCAGTTTATGCAAGCTGGTCGTCCAAAGGTTGCAGTGCCGTCTACTGTTCATTGCGATCACTTGATTGTAGCTAAAGAAGGCTCATCAACCGATTTGAACAACGCACTCAACGACAGCCGCGAAGTATTCGACTTTCTGGCTTCAGTTTCGAATAAGTATGGCATAGGGTTCTGGAAACCCGGCGCAGGAATCATTCACCAGATTGTTTTGGAGAATTATGCTTTCCCCGGTGGCATGATGATAGGGACCGATTCGCATACAGTTAATGCCGGTGGACTAGGAATGATTGCCATTGGTGTAGGTGGAGCAGATGCCTGTGATGTAATGGCTGGTTTGCCTTGGGAATTAAAGTGGCCTAAGTTGATTGGTATTAAGCTTACGGGTAAACTTTCGGGCTGGGCTTCGGCAAAAGACGTAATTAATAAAGTTGCAGGAATACTGACTGTTAAAGGTGGTACAGGTGCTATAGTAGAATATTTTGGCGAAGGAGCTGTTTCATTAAGTTGTACCGGCAAGGGTACCATATGTAATATGGGTGCAGAGATAGGGGCCACTACATCCACATTTGGCTACGATGAGTCTATGTCGCGCTATTTGAAAGCTACCGGACGCGCTGATGTTGCTGAAATGGCTGATAAGGTTAAGGCACACTTAACCGGCGATGCTGAAGTTTATGCCAATCCTGAAAAATATTTTGATCAGGTGATTGAAATCAACTTATCAGAATTAGAACCTCAAATCAATGGTCCATTTACACCAGATTTAGCTACTCCAATTTCACAAATGAAAGAAGCTGCTGCTAAAAACGGTTGGCCTGCAAAGGTGGAAGTTGGTTTAATTGGTTCTTGTACCAATTCATCTTATGAAGATATTTCACGTGCTGTGTCCCTGGCAAAACAGGTTGCTGAAAAAGGATTGAAAACAAAAGCCGAGTTTACCATAACTCCCGGCTCTGAACAGATTCGTTACACTATTGACCGCGACGGATTCATTAACACTTTTAATCAAATTGGTGCTAAAGTATTTGCCAATGCCTGCGGACCTTGCATAGGAATGTGGAATCGCATGGGTTCAGATAAAAAAGAAAAGAACACCATCATACATTCATTTAACCGCAACTTCCAATCTCGTAATGATGGTAACCCGAATACTTATGCTTTTGTGGCCTCTCCTGAAATTGTAACTGCATTGGCTATAGCCGGTGATTTAACTTTTAATCCCTTGACCGATTACTTAACCAACGAAAAAGGTGAAAAAGTGAAACTTGACCCACCAAGCGGTGATGAATTACCCAAAAAGGGGTTTGCTGTGGAAGATGCCGGTTATCAGGCACCTGCAACCGATGGCAGTCAGGTAAAAGTGGTTGTTGATGCCAATTCCAATCGCCTGCAGTTGTTAGAGCCGTTCAAAGCATGGGAAGGAACAGACCTGAAAGGATTAAAACTATTAATTAAAGCCAAAGGCAAATGCACCACCGACCACATTTCTATGGCAGGGCCATGGTTGAAGTTCCGTGGACATTTAGATAACATCTCTAACAATCTGTTAATTGGTGCAACTAACTTCTTTAATGGAAATATCAACTCCGTAAAAAATCAACTGACCGGGCAATACGACGAAGTGCCCAAGGTGCAGCGTGCCTATAAAGCAGCCGGTATTGGTAGTATTGTAGTGGGTGATGAAAACTACGGCGAAGGTTCAAGCCGCGAGCACGCAGCTATGGAGCCTCGTCATTTAGGTGTTAGAGCCATATTGGTGAAGTCCTTTGCACGTATCCACGAAACCAATCTAAAAAAGCAAGGTATGTTGGCACTCACCTTTGCCGATAAAAACGATTACGATAAAATTCAGGAAGATGATACCATTGACATCGTAGGCTTAAACAGTTTTTCACCTAATGGCACATTGACTTTAGTGCTGCACCACAGCAATGGTAGCACTGATGAGATTAAGGTTAACCACACATACAATGAGAATCAAATAGAGTGGTTTAAAGCCGGTGCTGCGTTAAATATTATTCGCAGAGAATTGGCATAACTTCAGGTATTTGTGAAAATTAAAAAGCCGCAACACGAATGTGTTGCGGCTTTTTTTAATGGCTCAGTAAACGCTTTAGTCGGCATTCTTTTTATTCTGCACCTCTGATCTAATCTCCTGAGCTAACTTTTTCAGATCCTGCATGCTTTTACGAATGCGGGTTCCGGCGGCATTGTTGCCCTTCTCGTAAAACTTCTGGAAATCGTGTTCCATTTCGTTTACAAGGTCCTTGAGTTTGGTGTAGAGTTCCATAGGCGTTTTTTTAGTTATGGGAAAATAACGATTTTTCTATTTAAACAACTAATTATTTATACCCAACCGCTCTAACTCCTCCTTTAATGCAGATATTTTCTTCTCGGCATCAGCAGCTTTTAGTTTTTCTTTAATTACCACATCTCCTTTTGCGTTAGCTACAAAACGCTCATTGGATAGTTTTTTCAATACGCTTTCTAAAAATCCTTGAGTGTAAGTCAACTCTTCCTGCAGTCTTTTTGCCTCAGCTGCTGCATCAATTTCTCTCTTAAGTTCAACATAATAAGTATCCCCTTTTATTGAAATTGGGATTGTATTTTCGGGCTTTTCCTCAAACTGTAAGTTACTCAAATAATTCAAACGTGTTAATGTTTGTTGAACAGCCTCCAGGTTTTTATTCTCTTTTCTGTTAAAGAAGAGTTTGATTACATCCTTTGGCTTGATTTGATTTTTAGCCCGTACCTCGCGAATGGCTGTTGTCAGTTCTATCAATAATTCTCCTTGGGCTAACACATCGCTATTGATGTTTGCTTTGCTGTTCAGTTGAACATTACATATCGATTCGAAAGCTTCTTTTTCATTTTTCGACTCCTGATACAACTCTTCGGTAATAAAAGGCATGAAAGGATGCAGTGTAATCATCAACTCACGGAAGTATTCAATAGAAGCCTTGTAAGTGTTGGTGCCAATAGGCTGTTCATAATCCGGTTTTATCATCTCCAGATACCACGAACAGAAGTCGTCCCAGATTAATTTGTAAACATTCTTTAAAGCTTCTGAAATGTTGTACTGATTCATTAACTCATCAATATTGCGACGCTGTTCCGCAAGTTTTGATGCAAACCAATTCACTGCAAATTCATTTTCGTAAGCACCGTCTTCAACCTTAAATCCTTTTAGTAATCGTAGTGCGTTCCAAATTTTGTTGGTGAAATTTCTACCCTGATCGCATAATTTATCATCATAAAGCAAATCGTTTCCTGCAGGTGAAGTAATCAATATGCCAAAGCGTACTGCGTCTGCTCCATACTTATCAATCAGTTCGAGCAGATCGGGAGAGTTACCCAAAGACTTTGACATTTTACGTCCCTGTTTGTCACGTACTATACCAGTGAAGTAAACCGCATCAAATGGTTTTTGCCCTTTGTATTCGTAACCGGCCATAATCATACGAGCCACCCAAAAGAAAATAATTTCAGGAGCGGTCACCAACGTTGATGTTGGATAATAATAATTGATGTCTTCGTTGCCAGGGTTTGTGAATCCCTTGAACACTTCAATGGGCCATAGCCATGAACTAAACCATGTGTCGAGCACATCTTCATCCTGTTTTAATGTGAAGTTTTTGTTCGGATATTTTTCATCGAATATTTTCTTCGCTTCCGCTTCAGACCTTGCTATCACCATTTCACCATTCTCATTATACCAGGCCGGAATACGATGTCCCCACCACAACTGGCGACTAATGCACCAGTCTTTGATATTTTCCATCCAGTGGCGATAGGTGTTTTTGAACTTACCCGGATAGAATCGCACTTCATCATTCATAACAGAATCGAGAGCAGGCTTTGCCAGGGAAGGCATCTTGCACCACCACTGCATGCTGAGGCGTGGCTCTATAACTACGTCGGTACGCTCACTAAAACCGTTGCTGTTGGTGAGTTCTTCTGTTTTTACTAAAAATCCTTCAGCATCCAGTTGCTTCACAATTTTTTTTCTAACGATAAAACGGTCTTCACCAACATACAACTGCGCTGCATTGCTCATAGTACCATCGTCGTTAAGCACATCTATGACAGGCAACTTATGTTTTATACCCAGATTGTAATCGTTGATGTCGTGAGCAGGTGTAACCTTTAAAGCACCTGTACCAAATGTGATATCTATATAATCATCGAATATGATAGGTATGCGCCTGTTTATGAGAGGTATATAGGCAAACGCTCCTGCAAGATGCTTATATCTTTCATCCTCAGGGTGAACACATATGGCAGTATCGCCAAGAATGGTTTCCGGTCTTGTAGTAGCTATGGTGATATACTCATCCCCTGCTGTATCTAATTTATACCGAACATAATACAGGTTCGATTTCACTTCTTTATAAATAACCTCCTCATCGCTCAATGCAGTCTGGGCTTTTGGATCCCAATTAATCATTTTCACACCGCGATAGATATGGCCTTTGTTGTATAGGTCAATAAACACATCAATTACTGCACGGTAATAATCTGTGTCCATGGTAAAATCGGTTCGTGCCCAGTCCAATGCACAGCCCAGTTTTTTCAATTGCTGTAAAATAATTCCGCCATATTTTTCTTTCCACTCCCAGGCGTACTTTAAAAATTCGTCGCGACTGATTGTGTTCTTATCAATACCTCTTTCACGCAGCATGGCCACAACTTTAGCTTCTGTTGCTATTGATGCATGGTCGGTACCCGGCACCCAACATGCATTAAAACCTTTCTGACGTGCTCTGCGAATAAGTATATCCTGTATCGTATTATTAAGGCAATGCCCCATATGCAACACACCGGTAACATTAGGGGGTGGAATGACTATAGTATAAGATGGCCTGTTATCGGGTTTTGACTCAAAATATTTATGTTCTGTCCAATGGCTGTACCACTTATGCTCTATGCCAGCCGGGTTATAGTTTTTTTCCATTCGGGTGTAAATAAATTCTGATGTAAAGCGGCAAAAATAGACTAATTGATAGGTTTAGATAAGTTGTGGATAAAAGGTGCAAAATTTCAGCTTCAATAATGACAATGGTCGTTCTTTTTTCAAGTTACTTTTCACTACATTTAAACAACAAAATCCAAAAGTCATGGAACTACAAACATCACCACAGCAAACCCTGAAGAGTAAACAGCAGATAAATAAGTTGAAATTTTATCAGGACGAAATTTTCATCATGCGCAAGCGTTTATCAGAAGCCGTGATGCGTAATAATACCCACGAGGTATTGGTTATGGTTGATCATTTCGATAATCAATTTGACATACAGGAGAAAGTAATCTCCGATTTAAAACACAAATTAAAAGCACTGCAACATCAAAATATTTATCAGAACCATATACAGAATTCTCCATTGCTTGATGAGGATATAGACGGCAGCGAGGACATGGAATCGTTTGAAAAATATTTTAACAATCTGCGAACAGAATACATAGACTTCTTAACGAAGTGGATGTAATCAAACACCAAGATTTACTTTATAAGCCTCTGAGAAATCAGAGGCTTTTTTATTTATCGATAGATGATATAGTCTGTATGAACGGAAGAAAAATAATTTTCAAACGAGGAAAAGTCCAACGACCCTAAAAAAGGATCTATATAATAAACCAGTGTATCGGACTCACTACCTCTGTTTCTGATATTAATACCATTTATTACCATGGCATGATTCAAAGATTGAGCACCGGCAAAATCCATCAAACCAAATACACCGCATGCCGAGTTTCTTAAATATTGTTCTAACAAAGGGACTGTTAAATCTCTCTCTAAACCAAAACTCTGGGTACGAAAACCAAAAATTGATGCAACCTGTCTGACACTCGAAGGGTTTAATGTTCCATTAGCTTGTATATAACTTCCAGCCCTGCTACGCACAACACTTTTCACATGTTCCGTTCCGGCGGCTGAATGACGACCTATCAACATAGCAATAACCGCAGCCCAACAATCATTCGATCCTTGAGGTTGTGTTATTTGCGCCACATGGTGTTTTATTAATGTCATCAGAATACCCTGTTAATTTAGCCTATGAAATTAATCAAATGAAAATCAAATTTTTCTTGCTGCTTTTTATCAGTCTTTGCTTACTTCATTCTTTTATTTCAACGGCTCAAAAGAAACACATTATCAATACAGAAGTATTTATTTCAAAAAATGTATCACATCGCAACATTTCCATCTACACCCCACCCGGCTACGACTACAATAAGAAGCAATCCTATGATGTGTTGTATATGCAGGATGGGCAGAATCTGTTCGACGGCAATACAGCATTCGGTGGTGTGGAGTGGCGTGTGGATGAGGTGATGGATTCCCTCATCAAACAAAAAAAAATAAAACCCTGCATCATAGTTGGTATCTGGAATTCTGATCATCGTTTTGAAGAATATCTTCCTTACAAACCACTAAGCTATGGGGGAGATACTCTTATGAAATTAGTGGAAAAAAGAAAGCCTGATTATGAACCTTTAAGCGATGCATATTTAAAATTTATTGTGACAGAGTTAAAGCCCTATATTGATAAAAAGTATAGAACAAATCCTTTACGTACGCATACTCAGATTGCAGGTTCAAGTATGGGAGGCTTGATTTCGTTATATGCTGTAATGGAATACCCCGAAGTTTTTGGAAGTGCGGCATGTATATCTACTCACTGGCCTGTTGTTTTTAATGAATATAATAACACCTTTACTCAAGCCATGATGAATTATATACGTAGTCGGTTTCAGGAAACCTCACTCAGACCAATACTGTACTTTGACTACGGCACCGAAACATTAGACCATTATTATGAACCTTGTCAAAGGTTGATGGATAAGTTTCTATTGGAAAATCAATTCGACTTTACTAATTGGATAACTCGAAGATTTCCCGGTGCAGCACACAACGAAGCGTCGTGGAGTCGGCGCATGAATATTGTTTTGGGATATGTTTTGAAAAAACGAAAAGATTAAACACTAATCGGCATAGGGGCATTTATAAGTGTTGATGGTAAAAGATAATCCAATCAACATCATCAGATAATCGTCGCGCTTCTTGGCATCTCCGCGCATCTTGTTGCTCCCACCAACCGGCACATCACTGACTTCGAGAGAACGATCACTCAATAAAACTTTTAATGGTCCTCCTTCGGCAAACATTATTTGTCGGTCTGCATAAGTGCTGCTTACATCGTCAAGATAATCTGTATTGGTTTTTCGGTTGGCTATTTCTATAAAGGTGCTGAAGTTTCTGTTAATCCTGAATTTGAATCCACCTCCAATAATCCATGTACGCGACACCAATTTGTATGGTTCGCGGTCGGGATATTGTGGTAATCCCTGGCCTTCTGTGCCAATGGGTTGTAAACGGTACTCTTCTCCCTGATACTCAGTGCGCGGATCGAAGTTAAACATACTGATACCTATGCAGAGATAAGGCGTGAAAAAGTTTTTAGGATTTTTTGAATCAAAGTCCATAAAGTTGAATTCGCCTGTGGCAGCAACTTCAAAAATGTCGCTATAAAAACTCAGGTTGCGCTGACGTTGAAAATAGTTATTAGAGATCGCATCAGTACCTTCTACTTTACCATAACCAACCTGAAGTTTCGCGCACAGGCGGCCATCGTAATTGTAACGATAATAAATACCCGCAGATGGTTTCATCAAGCTTAAGTTAGTATTGGTATTTAGGTCCCCAAAATAATTGCTAAAACCTCCTAAAATGCCAAACTCATTTTGCTGAGCTAAACATATTTTGATGTTCAACATTAGAATAATGATATAAAAAGCGGCTTTTTTCAAGATTTTTGATTCAATAGCTCTATAACGCTTTTAACGCTAAAAAGATGCAGATGCCTAACGTATGCAGGTGCAATTCATTGCATAAAAGCGGCGCAAAAATATCTTTTGAATTGAGTTGTTCACTTACTGATGTATCAACTTGTCAGTTATGTTTATTCGGTTACTTTTGCCGCTCTAAAAAAACACTTTTTAAATGCCTTATTTATTTACATCCGAATCGGTTTCTGAAGGACATCCCGATAAAGTTTCTGACCAAATCAGCGATGCTTTAATTGACAACTTTTTAGCTTACGACCCCGAAAGTAAGGTGGCGTGCGAAACTTTGGTTACCACAGGTCAAGTGGTAGTTGCCGGCGAGGTGAAATCAAAAACTTACCTAGATGTACAGGATATTGTCCGCGAAGTAATTCGCAATATCGGTTATACCAAAGCCGAGTATATGTTTGAAGCACACTCTTGCGGAATATTGAGCGCCATTCACGAACAAAGTGCTGATATTAATCGTGGTGTAGATCGCGAAACCAAACAAATGACCTTTGAAGCGAAAGCCAATGCACAAGGAGCCGGCGATCAGGGGATGATGTTTGGGTATGCTACCCGCGAAACAGACAACTACATGCCTTTGGCTCTGGACCTGGCACACAAAATATTATTGGAACTTTCCAAAACACGCCGTGCAGGTAAAGAATTAAAGTATCTGCGTCCCGATGCCAAGAGTCAGGTTACGATTGAATACGACGATAACAATAACCCTATTCGTATAGACACTATTGTTGTTTCTACACAACACGACGATTTCGATTCTGACAAAAAAATGCTGGCACAGATTCGTAAGGATATCATCGAAATCATTATTCCGCGAGTGAAAAAACAATTAAAGCCAAGCATACAGAAATTATTCAACGACAAAATCACTTATCACATTAACCCAACGGGAAAATTTGTTATCGGCGGACCACACGGTGACACAGGTCTTACAGGTCGTAAGATTATAGTTGATACTTATGGTGGAAAAGGTGCTCACGGTGGTGGCGCATTCAGTGGTAAAGACCCATCAAAAGTTGACCGTTCTGCGGCATACGCCACACGACACATAGCCAAAAACCTTGTGGCGGCAGGCCTTTGCGATGAAGTACTTGTTCAGGTGAGTTATGCCATTGGTGTGGCTAAACCTTGCGGCTTATACGTTAATACTTACGGTACAGCCAAAGTCAATAAGAACGACGGAGAGATTGCACGCATCGTTGAAAAGATTTTTGATATGCGTCCTTATGCTATCGAATCAAGACTCAAACTGCGCAACCCTATATACTCTGAAACTGCTGCTTACGGCCATATGGGACGTGCTCCAAAAACAGTTACTAAAGTATTTAACAAAGGTAAAGACAACGAAAAGAAAGTTACTGTTGAGCTCTTTACCTGGGAGAAGTTAGACTATGTGGATGCGGTGAAGAAAGCGTTTAATTTGAAATAGCTACTTAATTACTATAATAAAAGGGGCATATTGCCTCTTTTATTATTGATGTATGAGCGTCTAAAAACTCAACTTATATTTTACTGCTATAGGATCTATACCTAATTGCCAAAACGGGTATTTACCATCTATCTTTTCACCAATAAGAATGGCTGCTGTAATAACAGGCAGTTGTATGGAAACATTCTGATGTCTGGACAAATTCCATCCTATTTCTTTGTTAATTTGAATACCTGTATAATGCAATGGTTTGTATTTGGGGGTCGGGGGGGTAATACGTAATATATGATAATAAATATTGACTCCATAGCTCACAAAGAATCTTTTATTACTCATCCAATATCTTTTTACCCCAGCAGTAGGAGTAAACATTTTAATATAAACCGGATGCTTTAAAAATAGAGGATAACCAGTCAGTGGGCTGGTAAAGTTTACACCCGCATTCAACCAAAACCGATTCTTCAATCGAAATTCAGATTTCAAAACGAGTTCTTTTTGCATCAAAGTATAAACAAGAAATTCATTCCGAATATACTTATTACTGCTTAGATATTTATACGGCACATAAACAGGGTTATATGTTACTTCAAAATTATAGTTATTATTCGGAAAGCATCGATCATCAATAGTGCTTTGAGATTTTACCGGATTTGACATACCAATTAATAATAGAATGAAATACAACTTTGTAAATACACAAAAATTAATTGGTGATTTAGCTGTTATCATTCCGTTGAACTCTATTTCAAATGTAATTCAAAATAAACTGCATATTAAAAGTAATCAATACTAATATAATACAATAATCCATATTACTGAGTGAGTTTTAACTAGCATCTGTTACATAATGAAAGCATTACATCTTATACCTTCCATCAACCACTTCAAAAATCAATTGCTTAGAGCTGGCTGCTTTATGTGCATAGAATTTTCTTTTGGACTCATAGAGAAAATCGCTGAAGTATGTGAACTTGAAACGTACTCTGGTTGAATAATTTCAGAGTCACTCTAAATAGTTTACTCTAAAACTATTCTTTGATTAATGTAATATTTTTTATTCTGTTTGTTCTTTACAAATGTGAGTACTGAGGTATTGCAAATTTCTATCAGGATAATGTCCGGGGTATATTTCAATTTCTTCGAAATAAATTTTTCCATAGTCTCCTCACCAATATAACATTGATGGAAGAGAAAGGGATGAGGAGTTTGATTGACATAAGTTTCCAATTGTTTCAACAGATAATTACCGCGACCATAAGAAATCAGTAATCCGTTTTTATCATAAGTAAAATAAGTAGTATCAGGAGTATTGCCCGATGAATCAATCAATATGTTAAAGTACCGTTCGTAATCAGTTTCCGTTTCAAAATTAATTTCATATTCCGGTTCATATTCCGATTCAAACATCGGATAATGGACAACGTATTTCAATAAGCCTTTATGATTAAACACATGTTTCGAAGAACGAAGGGGCTGATTGCCGCAATGACCGGAGCAATAAGTATCCACTGTAGCTATGGTATCAGATAGATAATGATACTCGCTATTGTCAAAAGAACCATAACCATAACCTCCACTATATACCAGCCTGTTATTGACCACCCTCCATTCCGTACCATTAAGACATTGATCTAAGTTGGTCAATGTATCGTAATTAAACTGGAATGTACTGTCTAAGTACATAGGGAACCATTCATTATTTCCTCCGCTGCTATCTAGAGAAATAACCGAAACATCCCAATTATTATTCATACCACCTAAATTGTTAAGTGCATGCTGATCGATGGAGTAAATGATATCGATACCCAGTATTGCTCTTTGAGCTTGCGAAATAAAATAAACGTGTTTATTCTTTCCATAGTTAAATGGTGACTGTGCTAATGTGTTGGTGTAAATATTAAACAACATGATGAGCATCAGCAAGCACTTGTGTTTAGAATTGCTTTTTAAAGTCAATATATATTGAATGGAGGATGAAGTTGCAAAGGACGTGATAAGTATTGAAAAGTGCTATATCTTATACTATGAAATAATCTTCATGATTAATCTATATTCCAATCTAATAAATTAAGTTGATTACATCGAATAGTATTAATTATAGATAGAGAATGTGAAGCTAACCGCACTGCAATAAGCATATATATTTGTGATATGAAAAAACCTCTCACTGCAACTATTAAATCTGAGCTGTTTTCAATCTTAAAAACTCGTTTTGAAAATAATATGCAGCGTCACAAAAACATCAAATGGAGCGATGTACAAGCCAGACTTGAAAAACATGCTGATAAACTTTGGTCGCTGTATGAAATGGAATTGACCGGTGGTGAGCCGGATGTTACGGGGCTAGATAAAAAAAGCGGAGCATATCTATTTACCGATTGTGCTGCTGAAACACCCTCGGGACGCAGATGTATATGTTACGACCACGAAGCATTAAATAAACGCAAAGAGAATAAACCGAAAAACAGTGCAGTCAACATGGCTGAAGAAATGGGTGTAGAAATACTCAACGAAGAACAATACCGGGCACTACAGCAACTTGGCCCGTTTGATTTAAAAACATCAAGCTGGATTAAAACTCCTGACAAGATTCGTGCTTTAGGTGGTGCCCTATTCTGCGATAGAAGATTTGATACGGTATTTACATACCACAACGGCGCTGAATCTTATTATGCTTCGAGAGGCTTTAGAACATCAAAAAGTATATGACATAAATAGAATTGTAAATAAAAAAAGCCTCTGCAATGCATAGGCTTTTTTTTATTCAAACAGATTCGTTCAGATTATCTCAAAAACAACAACTCTCTGTATTTAGGCACAGGCCAAAGTTTGTCGTCAATCTTTATTTCAAGTTTATCCACGTGGTAGCGAATTTCTTCAAGGAATGGTTTCACCTTATCGCAGTAAGCAATAGCCTTAGCACGTTCGCCGTTAATATTGTTTGCTGCCTTGCGTGCTTCCACCATGGCTTCGGCTTTGGTACGAATCACATTAATATGTTCTGAAATTTCGCTGACCAAGCCAAGTTGTGCGTCATACGATTTCTTTGGCACTCCTGCTTCTTTCAATCCGTTGATATTCGTGAGCAAACGGCTTTGATATTCTACAGCAGCCGGAATGATATGTGTATGAACCATCTCAGCAAGCACCCGCGATTCAATCTGTACTTTCTTGATGTATTTCTCTAATTCTATTTCGTGACGTGCATGCACTTCCACTTTTGTAAACACTTTATTGCGTTCAAACAGAGCCACCGACTCTTTTGTTGAATAAGCATCCAAAGCCGTAGGCGTGGTTTTGATATTATTCAATCCGCGCTTCTTGGCTTCTTTCTCCCACTCCGCACTGTAGTTGTTTCCTTCAAAAAGTATTCTCTTGCTTGAAGTAATATATCCCTTCAATACCTGAAGTAATGCAACCTCTCTGTTCTCTCCTTTTTTTATCAAAGCATCTACCTCTGCTTTAAACTGCACCAGTTGATCTGCCATAATGGTATTCAGTATTGTCATGGTGCTACTGCAATTGGCGCTGGAACCTACTGCACGTACTTCAAACTTATTGCCTGTAAAGGCAAATGGAGAAGTACGGTTACGATCTGTGTTATCCATCAGCAGGTCAGGAATTTTGTTGTGTATTTCCAAACGTAAAGTTTGTTCATCCTGCTCGTTGAATTTGCCGCTCTTCACGCGTGACTCTACTTCGTTCAACACATCGGTTAAATATTTTCCAATAAACACGGAGATGATTGCGGGTGGCGCTTCGTTGGCACCAAGACGAAAATCATTACCCGCAGAAGCAATTGAAGCACGGATTAAATCGGCATTTTCATTTACTGCTTTGATGGTGTTCACAAAGAAGGTGAGAAACTGCAGATTTGTTTTAGGTGTCTTGCCAGGCGAGAGCAAATTCTTTCCGGTGTCGGTAGCCATACTCCAGTTATTGTGTTTACCGCTGCCGTTGATGCCTGCAAATGGCTTTTCGTGCAGGAGCACGCGTAGGTGATTACGACGTGCTACACGATCTAACACATCCATCAGCAACTGATTATGATCTATGGCAATATTAACTTCCTCAAAAAACGGAGCACACTCGTACTGACTTGGTGCTACTTCATTGTGTCTTGTTTTCAATGGAATGCCTAACAGGAAACATTCACTCTCGAAGTCCACCATAAACTGATACACGCGTTCAGGTATTGAGCCAAAATAATGGTCTTCCAACTGCTGCCCTTTTGCCGGAGCTGCGCCAAACAGAGTTCTGCCGCACATCAACAGATCGGGACGAGCTTCATACAGGGCCTCATCCACAACGAAGTATTCCTGTTCCCAACCAAGAGTTGCAATTACCTTGGTGACATTCTTATCAAAATAATGGCAGACGTCTACTGCGGCTTTCTCAAGCGCCTGCATGGATTTTAATAAAGGTGCCTTGTAGTCCAGTGCTTCGCCGGTATAAGAAACGTATATGGTTGGAATGCACAGCGTTTTTCCTGCAGGAGTTTCCATAATAAATGCCGGTGAAGAAGGATCCCAGGCAGTGTAACCACGAGCTTCAAAAGTGTTACGCAACCCACCACTTGGAAAAGAGGATGCATCAGGCTCTTGTTGTACAAGCGCATCACCATCGAATACTTCTATTCCACGTCCTGTTGCTGTTTGTTGAAAAAATGAATCATGCTTTTCGGCAGTAGAACCGGTTAATGGCTGGAACCAATGAGTAAAGTGTGTAGCTCCATTGTTCATAGCCCAAGCTTTCATAGCACTTGAAACCTGGTCGGCAACAGTACGGTCAATTTTTGCACCACTATTGATAGAGTTCATCACGCTTTTAAAGGCCTCTTTGGAGAGGTAAGCTTTCATTGTTTCTTCGTGAAAGACATATGCGCCGTAATATTCTGAGATATGTTGTTTTGGGGTTTCTACTGTTGTGCCGCGATTGGAGCGCAACTGCTGCAAAGCGTTTACACGAATGTTGATCATTTTTTAAATAATTTTCGCCAAAAGTATGGTTTTTGAGCCTACTTTAAGTAAATTTTTATATTATTTCCTAACAATCAACCATTTTTCAGGTGAAATCAGAAATATTTTTTCTTTTTTTTTCAGAGATCATACTCAACACACCTGCCAGTAGGAGGCAATAAAGCGGTGCACGGTATCTAGCAATGGCGCCATGTTGAACCACAATCAAACCGATGATTAAAAATTCAATCAGCGCGATACTTATAAGAATAAGGCTTATTTCTTTCAGCTTAAAATTATTACCCAAAGACTCATATACAACATAGCCTAAAGCTGATAAAGTAAAGAGTAACATTATCCATTCAGTTGTAGAATTGGGGAAGGATTGAAAATCAATGGGAGAAATGAAAACAGCAAAGGGTGATGATAACACACTTAATAATGTAGGAACTTCAGGAAGCAGGTTACTACCCAATGCTATATATTCCGCCCTATGCAACTGAACATATTCAATTATGTTCATTCCCATAATGTAAAAATATAAAACACCAAAAGCAACGATAAGAGTCAGGGCAGCAGTAAAAGTCCAAAGCATAGTTTTTTGATTACCTCGTGAAAACAATATTGAAACAATTACCGGTAATACAAACAATAAATAATGAGAGCGAATAATAGTTAGAACCATTAGACCCATTAATAGCATCAATAAACAATGCAAGTTTTTCTGACTTATAGTAACTGCATACAACACCGTTCCTGTTGCAGACAGCAACAGTGCTTCCTTATGCACACCATGTACCCAAAAAGCAGTTACCGGTAATACCATCAGTATGATTATAGCTGACTTGCTTTTTATATTTAATTGAGAGGTAAAAAAACTATAGAGCAATAAAATACCCGGTAAGGTAATAATGGAGAACATGACAGCCTGTGCCGAATAGCTCCCAAAAGAGAATAATCTGAAAATAGCATTCAATCTTATCAGCAGGAAGGTACTTTCATCTCCGTATCTGCTCATGGCTTGATTATAATGATATAAACTTTCACTCACATACCAATGGTTAGGCAAGAAAACCAATCGCAGATAATCAATCGGGTCGCGAAACAACGAACGATATACTTGTTCGCTTTGCTGAAAAAAGTCAATTGTATCAAGACCTGACGAGAAATTCAGGTGAACAAATATGAAAGCGAAACACCAAAAAACTTTCAACAGAAAAATGCTGAGTAGTCGTTGTTTGGATAATCCGAAACGTTCGTTGATTCTGGAAGTCCAAAGCCATCGTGAAAAAAGAATCAGGTATAATAGCCCTATCAGATAATGTATAAGTGATGTATGCCACATATCCTGTGCAATTTAAATGGCTTTAACTTTTATAGTCGTGCATACTGATTTTTGAATCACAAAAGGCATACTCGCGTTCATCGTTGCTGCCGATCAGCACCAAGCGATGTTGTTTGTGTCTATTGATTAATTCCAAATACCAGTTAACGCCATCGTTATCAAGATTGGATGTTGGTTCATCCAGTAACAAAATCGGTGAATTACTAAGAATGGACAAAGAAAGTTTTAACCGTTGTTTCATTCCTGAAGAGAACTGCTTGATGGGTTTGAGTTGATGTTTTATTAATCCGGTTATATCAATAAATCTTTCGTAGTTGATTTCTTTTTGAAATGGCTTGAACGACGCCTGAAAATGATACAGTTCTTTAATGGAGTATTCTTCAATCAACTCTAAGTAAGGTGCAACAACTGAAACAAGGTGTGGTATGTAGGGCATTTCCTTTTCATCATCTGTAAAAGTAATAGTCCCTTCACTTAACAATTTATATGTACTGATGCATTGCAATAGTGTGCTCTTACCGCTGCCATTTGCACCTAAAATGGCATAAGTGTTGCCAGATGAAAATTGAAAACTCAGTTGACGAAAAATCCACTCGTAGTTATAGCGCTTGCCGGCATTATGAAGCGTTATCTGCATGCTGCACACTATGTATTCCTTTTATAATACCATCTTTAGATGATTTAATGAATTGTAATACTATACTTTTCTCTTCACTTTCGGGCAATTCCCTTTCTAAAGCAACAATAGCCTTGCTCAGGTTAGAGTGATGAACAAACACAATTCGATATATGTCCTCTATACGTTTAATCTGCTCCTTATCAAAACCTCGACGCGATAAGCCAATGGAGTTAATACCGGCATAAGATAAGGGTTCACGTGCTGCTTTAACAAAGGGTGGCACATCCTTGCGCACCAATGAACCACCGGTAACAAAAGCATAACGGCCAACTTTAATAAATTGCTGAACCGCACTCACGCCTCCTATATTCACATAATCTTCGATGATGATGTGGCCGGCAAGGTTAACATTGTTAGCTAAAATGCAATTGTTGCCGATAATGCAATCGTGTGCTATATGAGTATAAGCCATCAGCAGACAATTGTTGCCAATCTCTGTTTTATTAGCATAGGTAGTTCCTTTATTAATGGTAACGCATTCGCGAATCATCGTGTTGTCGCCAATGATTGTGAGTGTAGGTTCTCCTTTGTATTTCAGATCCTGCGGCACAGCAGATATGACTGCGCCAGGAAATATTTGCACATTCTTACCTATACGGGCCCCATCATAAATAGTAACATTAGGACCAATCACACTACCCTCGCCTATTTCTACATCGGCATAGATAGTACAAAAGGGTTCAATCTTAACGCTGGGATGTATGCGGGCTTCGGGGTGTATATAAGACCATTTACTCTCTGACACGGCTTGTTTGTTAGGGCTTTTTTGAAATTGTGTAAAAGACGTTTTTACTGCGTAGTTCGTTGCAACTACTATTAAATACTTTCCTTACGTTGAATACGTGCTACTAAATCTGCTTCAACCACTATTTTATTTCCTACAAATCCAACACCACGCATCTCGCACAATCCGCGTCGAATAGGGCTTAATAACTCCAGCTTCATAATCAAGGTATCACCGGGAATTACTTTGTTCTTGAATTTAGCATTGTCGATTTTTAAAAAGTAAGTATCCCAATTTTCAGGGTCGCTTACCGTATGAAGAACAAGTATGCCGCCTGTTTGTGCCATAGCTTCAATTTGTAGTACTCCCGGCATTACCGGGTTTCCGGGAAAATGTCCCTGGAAAAAGTTTTCGTTGAAGGTTACATTTTTTATCCCTACTACATGGGAATCGCTCAGTTCGATGATTTTATCCACCAGTAAAAATGGATACTGATGCGGCAAATTGCGCTCTATCATTCTAATATCATAAACCGGCGCCTGATTGGGATCATAAGCCGGAGCGACTTTAGCATTACGTTGTTCTTTAATCATACTTTTTATTTTTTTAGCAAAGGCCACGTTGGTGGAATGACCCGGCTTGGAGCCGATGATTTTTGCTTTGATAGGTATACCTACCAGTGCCAAATCGCCAACGACATCGAGCAGTTTATGCCGCGCCGGTTCATTCTGATAACGAAGTTGAATGTTGTTTAAATATCCTTCTTTTTCAACAATCACGTGAGGCTTGTTGAAATACTGTTGCAGGTTGGTTAATAATTCAGGTTTAGGTGTTTTGTCTACCACCACAATGGCGTTATCTAAATCACCACCTTTAATCAGATTGTTTTTTATCAAAAACTCCACTTCATGCAAAAAGCAAAATGTGCGCGCCTCACTAATTTCATCTTTGAAATGAGATATATTTTTAAGTGATGCATGTTGAGTACCTAACACATCCGAGTTATAATCAATCATCACGGTTACTTCGTAATCATCAGCTGGCAAGGCAGTCATCGTAACATCTTTCTCATTATCGAAATGTTCTATGTTGGATGTTAATTTGAAGTATTGACGTAGAACAGCTTGTTCTTCGATTCCCGCATATTGCAAGGCATCAATGAACATTTTAGAGCTTCCATCCATAATCGGCATCTCAGGACCATCAATCTCCATCATTACATTATCTATTCCCAAACCTACTAGGGCAGCAAGTGCGTGCTCCACAGTCATCACCTTGGCTCCGTTTTGCTCCAGAGTAGTTCCACGTGATACATCGGTTACAAAATCAACATCAGCTTTTATGGTTGGTTGGTTTTCGAGATCAGTGCGTTTAAACACATAACCATGATTTGCCGGTGCAGGTTTAAAAGTGAGTTTGGCAGCAATACCCGTATGAATGCCTTTGCCTGTAACGGTAACATCCTGTTTTATGGTACGCTGATTCTGCATTGTTTACTCTTTGTTCTTACTTGCCTGTTGAATAAGTGAATCTAATTGATGTTGAAGTTGCGGCAAATTACGATATACCGATTGAGACCGCAAAGAGGCAGTATATTCAAAAGCCGGTGCGCCATTCCATGCCTTGCCTTCTTCTTTAATTGATTTGGAAATACCGCTTTGTGCATTAATGCGGCTGCGGTCGGCAATAGTGATATGTCCAACAAAACCTACCTGGCCACCTATCATACAATATTTACCTATCTTGGTGCTTCCGGAAATTCCGGTTTGAGCAGCTATAACCGTATGCTCACCTATGTCTACATTGTGAGCTATATGTATATGATTATCGAGCTTCACCCCCTTACGAATGATGGTGCTTCCCATTGTAGCACGATCAATGGTAACACATGCACCTAACTCCACATCATCCTCTATCTGAACATTTCCAAGTTGAGGAATCTTTTGATAAGAGCCGTCTTTTTGTGGTGCAAAACCAAAACCATCGGAGCCTATCACAGATCCGGAATGAATCATACAGCGGCTGCCAATTTTTGTATCGTGATAAATCTGCACACCGGAATAAATTGTAGTGCCTTCTTCAATTACGGAGTTAGCTCCGATGTAACAATGCGGATAAATTTTTACTCCTCTGCCAATGCGCACATTTTCGTCTATATAAGTAAATGCGCCTATGTAAACATCATCAGCAATTTGAACTGATGTGGATATGTTAGATGGTTGTTCAATACCATGTTTTTGACTCACCGTACTGCCAAACTTCTGCAACAGGAATGTGAAAGCTGCATAGGCATCCGGCACACGAATAATCACCGGCTTAAGTCTTTCGGTGAATATTTCTGAGTCGTTAACAACCAAAACCGATGCACCTGTTGTATAGGCAAAGGGTAAATACTTTGGATTAGCTAAAAAACAAACCGAACCTTGTCCAGCATCTTCGATTTTGGCAGGATGTGTAATAACAGTATCCGCGAAGCCTTCAAGCTTGCCATTCAGTAGTGCACATAGTTCACCTGCCGTAATCTTCATTTTTTATTAGGGTGGCTAAAAATAAGGGGAATTAAATAAATGTTGATGAATCACATCCTATTAAATATTGCCACCATTGTAATGTGAAATAATTGTAAGTCTCTAATTCTGTATGAAATTTTTTTATTCAAAGAATATAAGTAAAATTGAATGTGCGATCAAACGTCTACCATAATATTTTCCTCTCAGTAATATTTATAATCCATCTAAATTTCTGAAATGCACAAAGCCCATATGAGCATTACCTTAACCAATCAGTACATTGGTCTAATCAGGTGAGTTTCGGAGAGCCTGGTTTTACTTATGAGAGTTTTATGCATCGGATGATTGTCGGTGATACTGTAATTAATGGCATTGCATACTTTAATGTTTACAGTGAAAGTTACAGTATAACCAATGGAGTTGGCTCTTATTCTCCGCCCAATAAGTTAATGGCTCTTCGTGAAGACACCAATCATATATTCTATGCCATCACATACAACAATCCCGATACAACTTTTGAAAGCGAATGGTGCCGGTTTAACTATCAATTAGGTGATACGATGTTTGATGGCACAACTGCATCAAACTATGTCGTAGAAGATATTGATACAGTAGCCTTTGGAAGTGAGACAAGGTTATTTTTCAAATCTATGTATCCATTCGCAATTATGGAAGGAATGGGTCTTGCTTATAATGGATCGTTTAATGCTTACTTGCTTTGCTTTGAAAAAGATGGTGCCTTGTATTCACAGGCTCCGTTCTGTCAATTCGATTTGGGGTCAAATGATATCATTCCTTCAAAAAATATTGTTATCTATCCAAACCCTGCAAATGATATCATATGGGTAAATACCAATTCAATAAATGGTCAAATAACAGTCTCTGATATGTCTGGAAGAGAATTACTTACTAAAACTGTATACAGCAGTAAAACCATGTTGCCTATTCTTGAACTTCAAGAAGGGATCTATCTATTAACATATACTAACGGGTTAAGTCAGGTATTTCGGCTTTTTTCTGTCATTAGGTAATCATTAAACCATAACACTTAGCACTTTCTTTCTCACTATAAAGCTTACAGGTAATTTACCTGCGTCTTCTCCATCGGTTTCAACAAGCACCTCGGTATCTGCTTCTATCCGAATCTCGTTAGTATGGAAAGACAAGACCTTATTATGAGCGAGCAATTTTCCATTAAATAATTGTGGAACAATTCGGAGCACATCCATAATACTCAATGGCTTAATAAGCGTAACACTTATCAAACCATCATTGAGCACGGCATGTGGACACTGCATCAGCCCGCCTCCATTAGTTTTATGAATGCCAAGAGCCATAGTTAAAATTGTCTCACGATGTTGTTTACCATCATAACTAAGTTGTACTGCAACAGGTTTATATTGAAATACAGCTATTAGCGCCGATTTAATGTAAATAAGTTTTCCTCTGCTGCCATGTTGCTTCTTAAGATTAGCTTCACGGGCAATAAATGCATCGAAACCTATACCACACATACTAATGCAGTAATTTTTATATCCTTTTTGATCAAGTAATTCTATTACATCCTGTGCAACAAGCTTAGGTTGTTGAATGCGCTTTAGAAAATGATCGATACTGTTGCTGAGCTTATAAGCTGAAGCAAAATCATTGCCGGTACCAACAGGGATCACACTTATTGCAGTTATGTTATTCTCATTATTCAGCAACCCGTTAGCTGCTTCGTGCAATGTTCCATCACCTCCAAGAACTATAAGAACATCAATCTTTTGTAATGATGCCGTTAGCGCTAATTCAGTTGCGTGTTTAGCAAATTCAGTCAATGCAAATTCATAGTGAATATCCAACTCATCTAACTTAACACTGAGTTGCTTCCAAAGTGTTAGCCCCCTGCCACTACCCGATAAAGGGTTGATGATGAAAAACATATTCACCGTATTACCATTTAGGCAGTTCAGGCCTGTTCTTCAAGATATTTTCAATCTGCACCTGTACTTCTGGTGTCAGTTTAGAAAGTACATTAATTGCCTTAATGTTTTCTTCCAGTTGTGCGGTTCTGCTTGCTCCCAATATCACCGTACTCACGTTATGGTTTAACAAACACCAGGCAATAGCTAATTGTGGCAAAGTGCAACTGACTTCAGCTGCAATATTTTGCAATGACTTAACTTTTTCCAAACGCTCGGGTGTAATACTTGATTCGCGAAGCCACTCTAATCCCTTCAGCGCAAGTCTTGAATCTTCAGGTAATTGATTATTGTACTTACCGGTTAGCGCTCCCGAAGCCAGCGGACTCCAGATAGTAGTGCCCAATCCTATTTCAGAATATAGACGATGATACTCTTTTTCAAATCGCTCGCGATGAAACATATTGTACTGTGGCTGTTCAACCACCGGAGGTATCAAATGATTTTCTTTACATATGCTCCATGCCTGCATAATCTGTTGTGCGCTCCACTCAGAAGTACCCCAATATAAAACCTTGCCTTGCATGATTAACTGATGCATAGCCCACACCGTTTCTTCTACAGGTGTTGTGGAATCTGGTCTGTGGCAGTAATAAAAGTCAAGGTATTCCATCTGCAAGCGTTTAAGAGCTGCATGACAAGCTTCAAAAACGTGTTTCTTGGACAGTCCTGTTTGGTTGGGTTTTTCTCCTGTTCCAAAATATACCTTGCTCGAAACCATGAAAGTATCGCGTGGCCATTGCATTTTACTCAATATGTTACCCATTACAATTTCCGACTTACCATAAACGTATCCTTCGGCATTGTCAAAAAAGTTAATACCATTATCATATGCCATTTTCATACAAGCTTCAGCAGTAGCGTCATCCATCATCTTTCCAAATGTAAGCCAGGAGCCAAAGGAGAGCGCACTCACCTTTACTCCCCACTTTCCTAGGTTTCTATAAATCATATTTGTAAAAAGCTGTTTTGTTTTTTGAATTTATTTGAATCGAATAGCATCAACGGGCTTTAGTCTGGATGCGCTGAAGGCAGGCCACAAGCCTGCAACCATACCTATGACAGATGAAATAACAACACCGTTAATGATATTACTGGTGCTTAAAACTAATTCAAAACCTATGGCACCTGAAGCTGCCAATGCTGCCATATAAACAAGTAACAAACCGAAGATACCTCCGAATATGGAAAGAATCACTGACTCAGTGAGGAATTCCAGGAGAATGAAATAATTTTTAGCACCTAAAGCTTTTTTTATACCAATCAGATTTGTTCGCTCTCGTACACTTACAAACATGATGTTGGCAATGCCGAAGCCACCCACCAACAGCGCAAATGCTCCTATAACGAAGCCTGCCAAATTCAATGCACCGAATATCTGAGAAATAAAGCTTGTAATCATACTAATGCGATTCATAGCAAAGTTGTCATCATCGATCGGTGACTGACGGCGCAGAGAGCGCATATGCCCGCGTATCTCATCGCTTAAGGCATCAAGTGAAACTCCATCCTTTGCCTTGACTAAAATGGATGGTTCAACTCCAAATCCATCGAAACGGATTTTTGTTTTAACAAAGTTGAAAGGCATGTAAATCACGTTGTCGTTGCTCATATTAATGAGGCTTTCTCCCTCTTTCTTAAGCACACCTACTACTCGAACTTTTGCTCCAAAGATGGTGATGTATGAACCTATTGGGTCAATACTTCTGGGCAATAATTGAGAAGCCACTTCATTACCCAGAATAGCTACCGGTGCTCCACCATCACTTTCGAGTTGAGTAAAATAACGACCATTAGAAAAATCCATGTTCATTATACTTCCATATTCAGAGGTAACACCAAAAGCTGTAACTTCTTCAAGTGACTGACCTTCGAAACTTGTTGTCTTACCACTAACTCGAACCGACATTGCTACATCAGTAGCAGATTTGATTTTTGTTTTAAGTAGTCGGTATTCTTCATACTTTGCAAATGGACGATTTACGTATTTCCACCAGGGATAATCACTGGAAAATGTCCACGGCCATTTATTGATAAAGACCACATCTGAACCAAGTTTCTGTATGCTTTGCTTTATGTTGCGCTCCATAGAATCCACAGCAGCCATCACCGCAATAACACAGAAAATACCTATACTGATTCCCAATAATGAAAGAAAAGTACGCAGTTTATTGGTCCATAACTCGCGAATCGAAGATTGAAAACTTTCACTGATAATTTTTATAATGAGCCGCATACAATGGGCTGTTTGGTTTTTCTTTTACAAGAATAAGTATATTTTTGCCGCTCTTTTATTAAAACTTAAAAGCTTTTAATAAACCGTAATTTATTAAAGCATGAAGCTGACACAATTCCAATTCGACGTTCCCAACTCTCTGTTGGCGCAGCGTCCACTCCCTAACCGCGATGATGCGCGGCTGATGATTATAGACCGTAAAACCGGCAAATTCAAACACAAAAAATTCAGAGAGATTCTCAACATCTTCGACGATGGTGATGCTATGATTCTGAATAACACCAAGGTTTTTCCTGCACGCATGTATGGACGCAAGGAAAAAACGGGTGCTAAGATTGAAGTTTTTTTGCTGCGTGAACTGAACCATGAAATGCGTCTATGGGACGTGTTGGTGGATCCTGCACGTAAGATTCGTGTAGGCAATAAACTTTATTTTGGCGATGACGGTGTACTTGTGGCAGAGGTAGTTGATAACACGACATCGCGTGGCCGTACCATCAGATTCTTGTTTGATGGCACTGATGATGAGTTGAAAGAAACTTTATACAATATGGGTGAAACACCCATTCCTAAATACATCAAGCGCAAGCCCGATGAAGAAGACCGTGAACGCTACCAGACGGTTTATGCCAAAGAAGAAGGTGCGGTTGCCGCTCCAACCTCCGGTGTGCACTTCACTCGAGAATTGTTAAAACGATTGGAAATTAAAGGTGTAAATGTTTCTGAACTGACATTGCATATTGGTTTGGGAACTTTCCGTCAGATTGAAGTAGAAGATTTATCTAAACATAAAATGGATGCGGAATATTTTAACCTTTCTCCTGAAACCTGTAATGTAATTAACAGAGCCATTGAAAAGAAGAAGAACGTTATCTCTGTTGGTACTACCGTGATGCGCGCACTAGAGACATCTGTAACTGCTCAAGGTTTTGTAAAGCCTATGGAAGGTTGGACCAATCTGTTTATTCATCCACCTTATGACTTTACCATTGCCAATATGATGCTGACCAATTTCCATTTGCCTAAGACGAGCTTGTATATAATGGCTTGTGCATTTGGCGGTTATGATTTGATGGTTGAAGCATACAAAGTGGCTATGAAAGAAAAGTATCGCTTTGCAACTTACGGCGATGCTATGCTGATTCTGTAAGCAGCGCAACAAGTGCGATACTATGTAATCATAGCAGCAGGGGGCTCCGGCAAACGAATGAATGCCGATATTCCTAAACAATTCTTGGTAATTGCTGACAAGCCTATTATTGTGCATACCATTGAAAAGTTTGCAAAGGCATTGCCTAAAGCACAGTTTATTATCTCTATTCATCCTGATTGGAATAATAAATGGCAATCCATCAGAGAAACATTTCTAACACAAATCAATATAATTACAGTAAATGGTGGTGCAGAAAGATTTCACTCTGTAAAAAATGCTTTGAATAAGATTCCGGACGATGGCATTATCTGTATTCACGATGCAGCAAGGCCTTTGGTGAATGAAGAACTTATCAAACGATGTGTTCAAGAATGTGAAATTAACGGCACGGCCATTCCTTCTATTTCTGTACAAGAAAGTCTGCGATTTATTACTTATGGTAATAACGTTGCTGTTAACCGTAATGATTACAGACTAATACAAACACCACAATGTTTTAAATCAACAATCCTTCAGCAGGCATACCAACAAGAATTTGATTCACAATTCACTGACGATGCTTCTGTAGTTGAGTCAGCTGGTTTCAATGTTCATCTTACTGAAGGGGATAGAATGAACATTAAGATAACAACCCAGATTGAATTTGATCTTATTAATCTCTGGATGCAAAACAAGGACTGATTAACTCTCTAATAATTGACCTAGTATAATAAGCACATTACGACTATGAAAATCAGTGGATTTACGATGGCAAAAAATGCAGATAAACTTTACTATCCATTAAAGGAGTCTATTGAATCTATTTTGCCTATTGTTGATGAATTTGTTGTTGCTATAGGTGACAATGATGCAGATGATGAGTCGCTAAATAGAATTGAATCCATTTCTTCTGATAAAATTAAAATTATTCATACCAAATGGGATATTTCAAAATACAATAAAGGAACTGAGAATGCTCATCAAACCGACATTGCAAAAGAAGCTTGTACCGGAGATTGGTTATTCTATTTGCAGGCTGATGAAGTAATACATGAAAAATACCATGAAAC
The DNA here is from genome assembly GCA_964640655.1 of uncultured Bifidobacteriaceae bacterium. Lineage (GTDB taxonomy): Bacteria > Bacteroidota > Bacteroidia > Chitinophagales > UBA10324 > BJGO01. The sequence continues at coordinate 35,795 of CAZXFT010000026.1, forward strand.
GATTGTAAAGCGATGCCAAGAATTATTAAATAATACTCTTGTTGAAGGGTTGCTTTTTAGATATAAGCACTTCTGGGGTGACTATAATCATTATATTATTTCACACGGATGGTACCCGAATGAAATTCGAATGATTAGAAATAACAAAGAAATTCATTCGTGGGAATCAGCTCAATCTTTTCGCAGAATTCCAAATTTCGATTACGTCAACTACAGACAACAGAAAAATACTTATAAATTGAAAGTAGCGAGAGTTGATGCGGAAGTTTTTCATTACGGTTGGGTTAGACCTCCCGAATTGATGATCAAGAAACAAAAATCACTTGATACGATTCATCACGGTACCTTAGCCGTAGAGAAGAAGTATAAAAATCAGAAAGAATATTTTGACTACGGTCCATTAAATAAACTTCAATTATTTGATGACACACATCCCATGGTGATGAAAGAATGGATAGCAAAATTTAACTGGGGAGGAAAATTGAATTATGGTGATAATGATATGCTTCCAAATCGTGAATTATTTAAACACGAAAAACTAAAGTATAAAGTAATTACTTGGCTGGAACAAAAAATACTATTCGGAAGACAAATAGGTGGCTTTAAAAATTATATTTTACTCGACGTATAATTTAATTGAAAGTATGCAATAGCCTATTTGTTATTGAAGTATCAGTGTAATGATTAATACTCACATGATTTAGATGATAATCAATACTCGTCTTCGTTAAAGAAGAAGTCATCGTGCGTAGGGTAATCGGGCCAGATGTCTTCAATACCTTCATATACTTCACCTTCGTCTTCTAATTCCTGAAGGTTTTCTATTACTTCAATAGGAGCGCCGGAGCGAATGGCATAGTCTATCAATTCATCTTTGGTTGCAGGCCAAGGAGCATCTTCGAGGTGCGATGCCAGTTCAAGTGTCCAATACATAGTTGCTTACAGCGATTTTTGAATTTTGCGCAAAAGTATCTTTATTCAAACGAATGCAAAATTTATTTTAGAAAACTGATAATTGCCGTTTGTAATTAAGGAAATGCTTTACAGACGAGGCTTCCAGGGAATTTCTTCTACCTGAAAATCCGCCGATATGCGACGCGATAAAACAAAAAGATAATCTGAGAGTCGATTGAGGTAGGTAAGAATGAGTGCATCTACCGGTTCTGACTCGTTCAAATGTGTAGCCAAACGCTCCGCTCTGCGACATACACAACGAGCCAAATGTGCAAACGAATTTGCAGGATGACCACCGGGCAACACAAAGTGTTTCATCTCCGGCAGCGATTCTGTCATAGCATCAATTTCATTTTCCAACAGCGTAACATCACTCTCTTTGAGGTCAGGAAGTTTCATTTTTCCTTTTAGCGGATCAGTTGCCAGATGAGACCCAATAGTAAATAATCTGTCCTGAATTTCTTTCAACACTTCACGCTGTTTGCTATCCTGAACATGATCTCGCACCACTCCTATCCAACTATTCAACTCGTCCAGTGTGCCGTATGCTTCTATGCGTTGATGATGTTTTGGAACACGGGTACCGCCAATCAATTGTGTTGTTCCACTGTCTCCCTTTTTAGTATAAATCTTAAAAGTCATTTACTGAGTTTGTTTGATGTTATACCAATAGTCCATTCTTGGTTATAGAAAAATTCTTTTCGTCGGAACTAATCTCACCGTCTTTTAATCGAACAATTCGATGTGCGTGACGCGAAATATCATCTTCGTGAGTTACAATAATTACAGTATTGCCGTTGGCATGTATCTGTTCAAACAAAGACATTATCTCCACAGAAGTTTTACTGTCTAGGTTACCTGTTGGCTCATCGGCTAAGATGATTGCAGGATTGTTTACCAAAGCACGGGCTATGGCTACGCGCTGTTTTTGTCCGCCACTAAGTTCATTAGGCTTATGATGCATACGATCTGTAAGGCCTACGGCATCCATCATTTCTTTGGCACGCTTCATTCTATCTGCACTGTTCACACCGGCATATACCAGAGGTAAGGCAGCATTCTCGAGAGCGGTCATTCGTGGCATCAGGTTGAATGTTTGAAATACAAAACCTATGGATTTGTTTCTGATCACTGCCAGTTCATTATCACTCAATCGGCTTACATCACTGCCATTCAAATAGTAACTACCTTTTGATACTGTATCCAGACAACCCAAAATATTCATCAGTGTGGATTTGCCTGAACCTGATGGACCCATCAATGCCACATATTCATTCTGTGCAATGTTGAGATTGATGCCTTTTAAAACCGGTACTTCTGTTTTACCGAGATAGTAGTTTTTATAAACTTCTTCGAGACGAATAATATCGTTGGTCATAGACCTTTATTTCTTGATCACTTTTGGAACCTTGATATAATCACTATCATGCAGTGGTACATTTTGCAACGCTTCTTTTTTCGATACATGTTCTTCTGCAACATCTTCGCGAAGAACATTAACTTCATCAGTGATATAGATGAGTGGTTCCACATCATCCAGATTCACTTCATTAAGTTGTTCCACAAAGCCTAAAACCTTTTGTAAGTCGTTTTTGATTTGCTCCTTTTCTTCACCCACAAATTCAAGTTTTGCGAGATTGGCAATTTTGTCCACTAATGCATCATCTACTTTCATTGTCATGCTTTCTGAAACGAAAATACAATTAATGCTTTAGTTAGAAAGCTAATGATGAAGAACGAAATTTAACAATGATGAACGTGAGATGAGCTTATACTTCTTCTTCTGATGCCAATGCAGCACGAACATACTCGCGGTTGAGGCGGGCAATGTTCATCACTGAGATTTCCTTTGGACACTCAGCCTCACAAGCACCGGTATTGGTACAGTTTCCAAAACCTTCGGCATCCATTTGTTTCACCATTGCTATTACTCGGCTTTCGCGCTCCGGTTTGCCTTGTGGCAATAAAGCCAACTGAGATACCTTGGCACTAACAAACAACATAGCCGATGAATTTTTACAAGAAGCCACACACGCGCCACAACCAATGCAGGCTGCGGCAGAAAAGGCTTCGTCGGCAATACTCTTACCTATAGGAAGGCTGTTGGCATCCTGAGCATTACCGGTATTTACTGACACAAAACCACCTGATGCCATAATGCGATCAAAAGCCGTGCGGTCAACAACAAGGTCTTTAATAACAGGAAATGGTTGCGCGCGCCATGGTTCAACCACTATAGTGTCACCATCTTTGAAATGACGCATATGAAGCTGACAGGTAGTAGTTGCATGCATTGGTCCGTGTGCACGGCCATTGATGTACATACTGCACATACCGCAAATACCTTCGCGGCAGTCGTGGTCAAAGGCAACAGGGTCTTTTCCTTCACGAATCAGTTGATCGTTTAACACATCAAACATTTCGAGAAACGACATATCCTCGCTTACTTCATTTAACTGATAGGTTTCAAAACCGCCTTTGTCGTTATTATTTTTCTGACGCCAAACTTTAAGTGTGATTTTCATGGCTTTTATTTATGACTGTTTGATTATTTGTAATTGCGTTGACTTGGTTTAATAACCTCGTACTTGAGTTCTTCTTTATGCAAAGCCGGCTCGGAGTCAACACCTTTAAACTCCCAGGCTGCCACGTACATATACTTATCGTCGTGGCGCAGTGCTTCACCATCCTCTGTCTGATGCTCTTCGCGGAAATGTCCGCCGCAACTTTCGCCGCGTTGCAGTGCATCCAAACACATCAGTTCTCCCAGTTCCAGAAAATCGGCTACACGACCGGCCTTTTCTAACTCAGGATTAAACTCATCGGCAGAACCCGGTACACGAACATTGGAATAGAATTCTTTTCTCAGTTCTCTGATTTGCTGAATAGCTTCTTTCAATCCTTGTTCGTTGCGCGCCATTCCGCATTTGTCCCACATAATTTTTCCCAAACGTTTATGGAAACTTTCCACAGGTTCCTTACCATTAATTTTCAGCAGGGACTGAATACGGTTGTTCACTTCCTTTTCAGCTTCATCAAAAGCCGGATGATCAGTAGGAATGGCTTTGGTTCTGATTTCGTTGGCCAGGTAAGCACCAATAGTGTATGGAATTACAAAGTATCCATCTGCAAGACCTTGCATCAATGCACTTGCACCAAGACGGTTGGCACCGTGGTCGGAGAAGTTGGCTTCGCCTAAAGCATATAAGCCGGGTACAGTTGTCATTAAGTTGTAGTCCACCCACAGGCCACCCATAGTATAATGCACCGCAGGATAGATACGCATGGGTGTAGTGTAAGGGTCTTCACCTGTAATCTTTTCATACATCTCAAACAGGTTACCGTATCGTTCCTTAATAACATTCTTTCCTAAACGTTTGATGGAATCAGCGAAGTCGAGATAAACAGCCATCTTGGATTTACCTACGCCATAACCCGCATCGCAACGCTCTTTGGCAGCCCGTGAAGCCACATCTCGTGGCACTAAGTTTCCGAATGCCGGATAACGACGCTCCAGGTAATAGTCGCGCTCATCTTCCGGTATGTCGGTGGGTTTGCGCTCGTCGTTTTGTTTTTTAGGAACCCAAATACGACCATCGTTACGCAACGATTCCGACATCAAGGTTAGTTTAGACTGATGATCGCCGGATACCGGAATACAGGTGGGGTGAATTTGCGTGAAGCAAGGATTTCCAAAATAGGCTCCGCGCTTATATGCCTTCCATGCGGCAGTGACATTACTGCCCATGGCATTGGTAGAAAGATAAAATACGTTACCGTATCCGCCGGTACATAATAATACCGCGTGGCCAAAATGACGTTCCAGTTTTCCGGTAACCAAGTCGCGGGCAATGATGCCGCGACATTTTCCATCAATCTGCACTATGTCGAGCATCTCGTGGCGCGAATACATCTGCACGCTTTTCAAGCCTACCTGACGCATCATTGCCGAGTATGCACCCAGCAACAATTGCTGACCGGTTTGGCCGGCAGCGTAAAAAGTACGTTGAACCTGAGTGCCGCCGAAGGAGCGGTTGCTGAGCATGCCGCCGTATTCGCGGGCAAAAGGTACACCCTGTGCCACGCACTGGTCTATGATGCCGGCGCTGACTTCAGCTAATCGATGCACATTGGCTTCACGTGCACGGTAGTCTCCTCCTTTAATGGTATCGTAAAACAAACGGTAAACGCTGTCGCCATCGTTCTGATAGTTCTTGGCTGCGTTGATGCCACCCTGTGCTGCAATGCTGTGTGCCCGACGAGCACTATCCTGAAAACAGAAAACTTTCACCTTGTATCCCATTTCGGCCAGCGATGCTGCAGCAGAAGCACCGGCCAAACCACTTCCCACAACGATTATCTCCAGACTTCTCTTGTTGGCAGGATTAACCAACGGTATGGTTGAACGGTATTTGGTCCATTTTTGATCGAGCGTGCCTTCGGGAATTTTTGAATCTAATGCCATAACTATGTATTAGTAATTAGGTTGTTTGAAGAAGAAAAAGAAAACCGGTATAATGGCGAAACCGAGTGTGATGAAAAAGGAGAAAGCCATGCCGAGACCTTGCAGTAGTGGTGTGTACTTGCGGTGCATTATACCCAGTGAACGCCAGGCGCTTTGAAAGCCATGCATTAAATGGTAACCGAGTGCAAATACACCAAGCAGGTAAATGATGTCGTAAACAGGATTGGCAAAGACTTCTATCATCAGAGTGTACATATCGGGGGTGCCGTTTATATCGGGTGGTAACTCGGTTAAAAAGCGCGATTCAATCCAGAAATGACGAAGGTGAATGATTAAAAAGAACAATACCAAACTACCCAGAATACCCATGCTGCGCGAATACCAGGTGCTGTTAGCATTGGCGGCGTTCACGGCGTACTTTACCGGACGGGCTGTTTGATTGGCGCGGGTAATAAAAAAGGATTGGAGAATATGGATAATGAAACCCGCAAAGAGTAATATTTCTATGGTTCGAACGAGCACGTTGGAAGCCATAAAGTGGGCCGCCTCATTAAACAAAAGCCCGTTGTCGGGCAACAGGCTTAATAGGTTAATGGAGAGATGAACCAAAAGGAAGGAGCAAAGAAACAATCCTGTTAATGACATCACTATTTTTTTTCCGATGGAGGATGTCATCATGTGTGTAAACCAACTCATTATCAGTAGGATTTTTTAGGTGTGCGCAAATATAATGGTATAAGGAAATAGGGGGTCGAATTGTTTATATGATAGATGTCATCAGGGAGAATATGTTGAGAGCCGTTTAAGGGTGTGATAAATTAATGAGGTGATTAGTTTAAGTTTTTACTTGTAAACACTCATGCAGGAACCTGCAAGAGGCTTAAGATAATTCTGCACTCCTATATATAATGAATATTTGTGCCGTTTGAAGGCCCGGGCTGTGCGCTGTAAGATTCATCTTTGCTGCGAGTTTTCTGTTACCATTCATGAGTAGTGTGAACTGAGACTCTACCGTTCTGAGCTCAGCGAGGTAAGGTTAATGGTGTGGGTCTAAATGAAAAAGGGACTGACGGAAATGGATTATGGGCAGCGAAGTGTGGATGCGGGTATGGGTGTAAGCTGATTTGGGGATGGTGTAAACGGTTTGGGGTATGGGTGTAAATGAAAAAGGGATGGAGAGAAATGGATTATGGGCTGCGAAGTGTGGATTCGGGTATGGGTGTAAGCCGATTTGGGGATGGTGTAAACGGTTTGGGGTATGGGTGTAAATGAGAAAGGGACCGGCGGAAATGGATTATGGGATGCGAAGTGTGGATGCGGGTATGGGTGTAAGCTGATTTGGGGATGGTGTAAACGGTTTGGGGTATGGGTGTAAATGAAAAAGGGATGGAGAGAAATGGATTATGGGCTGCGAAGTGTGGATGCGGGTATGGGTGTAAGCCGATTTGGGGGTGGTGTAAACGGTTTGGGGTATGGGTGTAAATGAAAAAGGGACCGGTGGAAATGGATTATGGGCTGCGAAGTGTGACCCTTCCTAAAAAAACCTTACACATTTTAAGTGTTGTTACTAAATGTGATT
>CAZXFT010000027.1:0-34183 GCA_964640655.1 uncultured Bifidobacteriaceae bacterium
TAGTTCATACTCTATTTTCAGAGCATGAAAATACTTTATGTATTGTTTTGCAGCACTCTGCTTTTGGACATTTGAAATGTGGATAGTATTTTCACGGTCTGACGTTAGCAGTAATTTTAAAAGAGAACAAAATGAGAAAATCAATATTCACAATACTTTTCATTATAACTGTTTTTCAAGATAGCTTTTGCCAGCAAATTATATTCAGACAACCATCGTCATATGTTTTAGGTTTTATTGGGAATGATTCTATCTTTCTATCCTCAGTCAACCATAAATCGTTCAGAATTTATTTTAAAGACAGTTCATACATAGCAAATCATCTTGTCGATATTGAGCAAGAATTGGATATTGCCTACAGTAAAATTCTATCTGTTTTAAATATCCCCTCTTATAATTATGGAATTTATTTATTGGCAGTTGACAGCAAAGAAGAGATGCAGAAAGTAATGGGTTACAAAATAAAAGGAGGAGCCGCTCAGGGACACGACCTGGTCTTCTTTGTTTATAATCAAAATATCCGCCCACAATTTAAGCACGAAATTTTTCATTTAATAGCTTATGAAACTTGGGGGCCGACAAATTATCGTCTTTTAGATGAGGGCGGTGCAACTTATACCGACAATTTCTGCTTTTATGACAATCCGATGTTTTCCATCAATGCATATTATCTTCAACAAAAAATGCTATTCCCACTTGACAGTTTAGTCAACAGCTTCGATATTCAAGCAAAAAAAAGTGATGTTATTGCTTACATCCAAAGTGCAGGAATTTTCAAATATCTGTATGAGAAATACGGTGCTGAAAAAATGAAATTACTTTGGACTGGAGGATTTGAGAACTTCAAAACAATATATGGGTTCTCAATTAAACAACTTGAAACAGATTGGCTTAATTTTGTCAAGACTGTTCCAATTCCGAAAGACTTTGACATTAATAAATTAAATGAAGGTTGTGGATAGAAATACTACTGCTAACAGCGGTGCTTGTTGCACAACCCTCTTCTGATTTTACTCTTTAATTTGATATTTTCTTACTACGTTATTTATTCAAACCTATAGATCTGGCGCTCTGTAGGGGATTAAGTGGTGAAGGTTCTTTGTTGTATTATGGTTGCTGATGAGTTCGTCTAAGGTGGTAAAGGTGGCTTGGAATCGGTTAATAGGTGTTATGTAGTTCATACTCTATTTTCAGAGCATGAAAATACTTTATGTATTGTTTTGCAGCATTCTGCTTTTGGGCATTTGAATTGTGGATAGTATTTTCACGGTCTGACGTTAGCTGTAAATGCAAAGTGACAGCTTGAAAAAATAAAAGAGCCGGCTTAAAATTTTTCTCAGAGTAACTGACAGTCAGATAATTTTGAAAACGGGTAATGAAATAACAACAAGAATTGCAACAAAATGACATAGTGTTATGACAGTAAACAATTTAATAGCAGAACTTAGAAATTGGAGATTTACTAAATACAAAGCAATCAATTTTGCTATTGGAATTTCGTCTTTACTTTTATATGAGTTTGTTGGACGACCTATTTATCGGCCATATATCTACAATAATAATATAAATGACTTCCATATTGCCGATACCTTGGGTAATACAATTGGGACTTTACCTACAATTTTTTTCTTAATTGCGATTTTATCTAATGACACGATAAAAGGGAACTACTTAATAATACTTGGGACTTTTAGTGTAGTTGTTTTTGAACTTGTACACCCTTTGCTTGGAAAACCAATTGACATTTGGGATATAGTTGCTACTATTTTGGCAGGCTTTGCAAGCTATTTAATTTATAACGGAATATTTAAAGAAAAAACAAATGAAGATAAAACAACGAACCGCTAACAACACATTTGCAATAGGCGGGGTTTAGTGCTCCGCAAACAGTTTAGTAGTGCCTAAAGTTTGTGCTATGCATAAACATTAGTGGAATAAATTCCGCCCGAACGCAAATCCTTAAAACGTTACATACAAGCGTAGTGAAACAAAAAGCCATCGAAATTCTGACAATAATATAAAAATGTAAATTAATGTGACAAGGACTCAACGACTAAAAAGAAATAGATCCGTAGAAGAAAAAATCTTATTCATAATTATTAATAGTTTATTCTTTTACTTATCAATGAATACGTTATCTGCTCAAAATTTTGACCTCGGTAGTTGGAATATTGTGAATTTAAATTACAAGCATAACGAAAAGTGGAGCATTTTTGGTGAAGCACAGTTACGTTCATTGAAATTTTACAACAACTTTCACTATTACGAATACAAAGGCTGTATTAATTACAAAGTTCACAAGAATGTAAAACTGACGTTAGGTGCGGGTAGCTACCAAACTTATAAAGAAGGAGGTGATTTTGTTTTACCTAAAAACAATGACGAATTTAGGATTTGGCCGCAGGTTATTTTATTTCAATCAGTTAGTAATCTTAAAATAGAACAGCGATACAGAACAGAATTGCGATGGACGAGTAATGGTTACCGCAACCGTTTTCGTTACAGACTTGGGGTTTCTTATCCTTTTGGAAAAGAAAGAAACGAATTCAAACCATTCCAAATTAGTGCAAGTAATGAATTATTTTTTACTGATAATGAACCTTATTTTGAAAGAAACAGGTTGCTATTTTCATTAAATTATAAACCTTCTAAAGCAACAACTATACAAATTGGTTATTTACATCAATTCGACTATAAAATAAATGATGAAATCGGGCGTGACTTTCTTACAGTAGGACTTTACTTTGACATCTTTAGGAAAGCGACATCAAAACAAGAGAATGAAAATGAAATAAAGGACAATTAATAAAGCAGAAACGCCAGCACATAACACGTTTTTGCGTCAAGCAGAGTAACATGCAAACTTGTAGCATTGTGCTTTTATTCAAGTATAGTGCAGGTTGACAGTTATGTACTCTGAAACCTGCCCGATCCCAAAGCCCGAAAACAATATAGCACATAATAAAAGAGAGAAATTCAATATGATAAAAGTAAGAATGACTTCGATAGTTGCATTAATAATGTTTGCGACAAATTTAATGGGACAGCAAATCATTAAATGTGATTCGACAAAATCTTTTTGGGCAATAGAGAATGACTCTATTAAATATGCGGTTAAACTTTCTGGAAAATCGCAGACAACAGAGAGATTTCATGTGATTGCCGTTAATGACTATGCACTGCAATATTTAATAGTTGAAAAAAGTAATTATATCAAAGAGGGAGAAGACAATTCTGATTTGAAAGTTTTGATTAGATATGCATTGAGTGAAGCAGAATTTTTGTCTGAACAGTTTAAAGCAAAAATAAATTTACAAATGATAAAAGCACCACTATCTCAAGACAAAGACGTGCTTATCTGGTATTATGAAATGCCACAGGGTATGAATGAACAAGTCAAATTTCAACTCTACTCAAACATAATTATTGGTGACAAGATTATTGGATTTGCATCTCCTCAGTTTTCTGATCAAAAATTTGAAAGTGTAAGAGATTTTCTGATGGACATTATAAGTACATTGAAAGTTGTTTCTGATATAAATACATTGTGTGATAAATAATTACGTACCATTATCGAGTAGAAGTCGTCGCCTGTTGTAACTGACGATGTGCGCCTCTCACACTACTGTACGTGCGGGTCTCGCATACAGCGTTTCATTATGTCGTGGAGTTATTTTAGGGTAATGTTCAAGCATTGATTCGTAACCTCTATTACTTATAGGCATCCAGTACGCGCACAGCTAATCGTTGCTGATGAGTTCGTCTAAGGTGGTAAAGGTGGTTTGGAAGCGGTTGCGGAGGTGATGTAGTTTATGCAAATGATTTCAGAGCATGAAAATACTTTATGTATTGTTTTGCAGCATTCTGCTTATGGACCTTTGAATTGTGGATAGTATTTTCACGGTCTGACGTTTGCTGTAACTTTCAATACTTTACAGTTACATTCTTATTCAAAGCCTGTTCTCTTAAATAATTTTCAATGGTTAATTGAGAGCGATTGGACGAAATAGATTCGGTGCGCTGATAGACATTGTCCTGAACATCGTTTAGAATACGTGCTTTTATATTGTCGGTAAACTGCATGTGGAAATAGTGCTTCAATTCCTCTTTGATGCGTTCATCATAAATAGGGCATGCCATTTCAACACGTGTATTCAGATTGCGGTACATCCAGTCGGCAGAAGTGATATATACAGATTCTTTGCCTTTGTTATGAAATATGAGGATGCGTGAATGTTCGAGTAACTTGTCCACTATACTTACCAAACGCAAGTTTTCAGGGTGTTTGGATGTTGAAGGTATCACGGAACAGGTGCTGCGTATAATCATATCTATTTTCACACCGGCATTGGCCGCTTCAATGATTTTTTCGGTTAAATCCACGTCGGCCAGGTTGTTCAGCTTTATTTGAATATGAGCAGGTTTGCCTTTTCTGGCCTGCGCAATTTCATTGTTGAACAGTTCCTCAATCTGTGAGCGTAGTTGAAACGGTGCCACAACAATATGTTTGAAGGGAACTATTTTATAGTTGTTTTCGAGAAAGTTGAACAGGTCTATTAAATCTTTGGTAATGCGTTCATCAGAAGTAAACAAACTATGGTCGGCATAGAGTCGAGAGGTAATTTCGTTGTAGTTACCTGTAGAAACATTGGCGTAATATTTACGCTTTCCCTGTTCACGTCGTGTAATTAAACAAACCTTGCTGTGTACTTTTAATCCCTGCACACCAAGCAGCACTTTGGCTCCTTCTTCGCGCAATTTATCGCTCCAATAAATATTGTGTTCCTCGTCGAAGCGTGCCTGTAGTTCCATCACCACAGTTACCTTCTTTCCATTCTTAACAGCATTGATTAATGCATTGCCTACTTTGGATTTTGGCGCCAGTCTATACAATGTAATCTTGATGCTTTCCACCTTGGGATCAATGGCTGCTTCGCGCAGCAACTCTATAAAGTGATCAAAAGAATGATATGGATAATGTAGCAATACATCCTTTTGATCGATTACCTCCAGCATACTATTGTTAACCGGAAAGTCGGGATGTTGTATCTCATCCATTGCAGGATTCACCAAATGATGTTTGCCTAAAACAGGAAAGCGCATGAAATCGCGGAAATTATGATAGCGACCACCGGGAATGAGGTTTTCTTTTTTATCGAACAGCTTGATCTGCTTCACAATGGACTGTAAAAGGTCTTTATCTATTTCACTATCATAGTTTAACCGAACCGGAGTTCCATAGTGGCGCTGCTTCACGCTCTTGGATATTTTTTCCAAAAGGCTATCATTGATGTCATCGTCTATATCAAGTTCGGCATCGCGTGTGAGTTTGATAGTGTATGCTTTTACCGTGTCTTGTTTGAAGATGTAGAAAATTTCTTTGAGACAGTAACGAATCACATCATCGAGTAACATGATGTAGTGTTTGGAATCTTTGGATGGCAATACCAAAAAACGCGAAACGACATCCGTAGGAATTTCGAGCAGTGCATATTTATTACGCTCTTTGCCAGTAGAATCGCTCAGCACTATGGCAAAGTAGATAGCACGGTCTTTAAGATATGGGAACTCAATAAGGTTATCGAACATCAGCGGCACCAATGCCGGACGCACCTCGTGACGAAAATAATCGATAACGAAAGCGCCTTGTTCTGCGGTGAGTTCATCTTCGTTGAGTATGTGAATGTCTTCACCGGCAAGTTCTTCTATGATGCTTTCATATATGGCTTCGAATTGATGTTGTTGTTGCAATACGATCTCATATATCTGAGTCAAAATATTTTTCGGGTGCTCCCCTACTACCTTTCTGGCTTTTTTACCGATTCGCAACATACGGCGCAGTGTGGCCACACGTACGCGGAAAAACTCGTCCAGATTGGAAGAGAATATGCCAAGAAATTTTATTCTTTCAATCAATGGTACATTATGATCTGACGCCTCCTGCAACACTCTGCCGTTAAATGACAGCCAACTGATTTCTCTACTTAATATTTTCATAAACCTTTGCTGATTAGTAGTTTCGGTTTATGGCGAATATAAAGGGGAAGCGGATAATTCAATGTTAAATGTGAGAAAAACACAAAAAAGTGGTTAGTACCATACTGTTGTACAAGAAAGCATTAAATAAACATATACTCAAAACGGGTGTTATTCGGATATTGCAATCCAATCATGGATAGTATATTACAGGAAAATGAAACCATTCTATGGCACGGAATACCCAAGCAAGGTATTCTGCTGCGCGACCTCGATATACTGGCCATCCCGATGTCCATTATGTTGTTTGGATTTTCGATGATTCTCGATTTTGCCATTATTCATTTTCAGGTAAGCTATTTGTTTTTGTCTCTTGCGGTGATGCTGAACATCATGTTTCTGTATTTAGGTGTTTTTCGTTTTATATTGAATGCGAGGCGGAGGAAAAAGCAGGAATATTTCATAACCAACAAGAGAATTATTGTTTCCTATAACAGCCGTAAAGGAGTCTCTTATAAGACGTTGCCGCTGCGCAATATTGATGGTATTGATATTACTACCGAGAAAGATGGTTATGGGTTTATCACTTTCGGTAATATTAACCCGGTGTTGCCATGGCTATTTGGAGGATATGTTTTAAACGGTGATAAAATATACGGACTGGAATTGGTGCCCGATGCACAACGTGTCTATGATTTAATATGTGAACAATGTTCGATTGAGATTGAGGATACCTTGAAGCCTCATCTGAAAATTCATCCTAAGCAGATGAATTAATCATTAAAACTTCTTGATATTTTATTATGAACTTTCAGTTAGCAGATTGAGGATATTTGTTTGATGAAATTGAACAATATCAATACTTCCAACCCTGAAAATCTGGATAAAGAAAAAACCAAGGCTGAAACTGAAGTGCTCATTCAAAAAATGATTTCACTTCAGGATGTGTTAATGGCTCAGAGAAAATTCAGTTTACTGATTGTGATTCAAGGAATGGATGCCAGCGGTAAAGATGGCCTGGTAAAGAAAGTTTTTAGTGGTGTAAATCCAATGGGGTGCAAAGTGAAAGCCTTTAAGGCCCCTACAGAAGAAGAACTTGCACATGATTTTCTTTGGCGTGTTCATGCACACGCACCAGAAAAAGGAATGATACAGATTTTTAACCGCTCTCATTACGAGGATGTTCTGGTTACACGAGTTCATCAATGGATAGATAGTGAAACTGCGATGCAAAGGATGAAACACATCAATCACTTTGAGCATTTGCTGCAATGCAATAACACAGTTGTTTTGAAATTTTATTTACACCTGTCAAAAGCAGAGCAGCACAAAAGACTCAAAGAACGTATGAATGATGTACGGAAACACTGGAAGTATAATGAGAAAGACTGGAATGAGAGTGAGCTGTGGGATGATTACATGAAATGTTATGAGGCTGTAATTGAGCAGTGCAGCGAAGCTGCACCCTGGCATATAGTTCCATCAGATCACAACTGGGTGAAGGAAAATATAGTCGCTAATATCATAGTGGATGCATTACAAAAACTGCCCCTATCCTATCCTACAGTAAAATAAAAATGCCCTGCAATTGATGCAGGGCATTTTTAAAGTTCTGTCAGTAAATAATTATTTGTAGCTGATTTTTACATAACCAGAGTTAATCCAAACATCATCCTTTGATGATACAGACACTTTGTAATCTCCTGCTTTGTAAAAAGTATATTTAAAGTGAGTGTCTTCCCACTCCGGTTTAATGTCATAATATTTTGTTTCAACTAACTCCTTATAGTCTTTACCTTTCTTTTTGTAAACACGAACAATCAACTGACTTGTAGCTAGCTTTTTATCGTTCTGAACGAAAACATATATCCAACTACCTTTTTTAGATATGATATATGAAGTGCCGGGCTTTTTGGGGAATTCGTTTTCATCCAGGTCGAGACAGAACTGAACTTTGGAATTCTGATAGTAGAAGGTGCTGCTTGGGTCATTGTACTTTTCATCCTTTGGAGCATTCTTTTCGGATTCTTCATTTATTTTAATGGTAACCATACCATTGGCTATCCAAGTACCTTCACTATTATATATCGACACTTTATAATCACCTGCTTTGTAAAAAGAATATTTAAAGTGAGTGTCTTCCCAGGTAGAGGTGATATCGTAGTTTTTAGTTTCAACTAATTCAGAATATTCACCATCCTGTTTGCGATATACATCCATTTTTATTCCGGATGTGCCAAGTGCACGGTCGTTACCAACCCATACATAAACCCAAGAACCATCAGGGTTAATGTAAAATACAGAACCGGGATTTTCAGGTAGTTGCTTACTGTCTAGTTCGGTGCAAAATTTAACCTGAGCATTGCTGTAATTGGTGCCACGTTGGGCAAAGGTGTTTGCACTTAACAGTGCTAAACAGAAAAGAAAAAAAAGATTTTTCATTGAGTTTGAGTTATAGAATTTAGTATTTGTTAGTGAGTGTTATTTATATTTTATGGTAACGTAGCCGCTGTTTATCCAAACATTTTCTTTGGTGTAAACTGAAACTTTGTAATCTCCGGGTTTATAAAAAGTGTATTTAAAGTGTGTATCGCTCCAGGTTGGTGTGATATCGTAATTTTTTGTTTCAACAAATTCAGTATAGTCAGATCCTTTTTTCTTGTAAACATCAACAATTAACTGGGTAGTTGATAGTTTCTTTTCGTTTTGAACGTGAACGTATATCCAACTTCCACTTGGTGAAATGTTATAAACAGTTCCCGGACTGACAGGGAATTGATTGTCATCAAGGTCAAGACAAAACTGTACTTTAGAGTTCTGATAATAAAAGGTACTACTGGGGTCGTTGTATTTATCGTCGGTCTTTTGTGAGTATGAATTGTTGTTCTCGCTATTGCTCTTAATGGTTACATAGCCACTGTTTATCCATACGTTTTCTTTAGTGTAAACGGAGATTTTGTATTCGCCGGTATTATAGAACGTGTACTTAAAATGGGTGTCCTCCCATGTTGAAGTGATGTCGTAATTTTTTGTTTCAACAAACTCATCGTACTCACCATTCTTCTTCTTATAAATGTCAACGATAAGTTGCGAGGTTGCCAGTTTCTTGTCGTTTCCAATCCAGATATAAATCCAAGAACCACTTGAACTGATATAAAAAGTTTCACCCGGATTTTTAGGTAGCTGACTGCCGTCTAATTCGGTACAGAATTTAACCTTTGAATTGATGTAATAGAAAGTTGAATTCGGATCGTCGTAGTTGTAGGTATCATTCTTTTTGGTGTCGTTGTTATTGTTGTTGTTATTTTTTGTATTAGTTGTAATTACCTGCTGATTGTCAGATGGAGGAAACTTCAAAGCGTTTACGGGCTCAATGATGTTCAGATTCTTAACACTTACAGCGAAGTTGAGATTTTGTCCATTCTTTAAAAAGAAGGTAACAATACCGAGAGCTTCTCCCTGCATATTCATTAGGGGGCTGCCACTGTTGCCTTGTGAAATGGGGGCTGTCACCTGAATGGTTTCGCCATAGAGTTCATCTTGTCTAACACTGGAAACGATACCATCTGATACGCTCTTATCCAATCCTAATGGATTGCCTACAATAAAAATCTTTTCACCGGGCTTAGGAGCAGTGGCATTCATCTTTAAGAATGGAAATGTTTCTCCCAATTCATTGCGGACAGTGAATTTCACGAGGTCACTTTCCTGACTCCATCCAACGATATTGTCTATGATATAAGTTTTATTGTCGAAAGTTTTAACCTTGGCTTTGGCAGCACCTTGCAGAACATGATAATTAGTTAACGCACTACCCGATGAGGAGATAAAAAATCCTGTTCCAACTCCAAGCTCAGAGCCGCTTGCATCGTAAGTTGTTATTTTAAATATAGCGGGAGATACCTTATCAACCAGTGTGGTTAATTCTTGTGCTTTTACAAAGGTTGATATTACTAGGATTGAAAGGAAAATTGCAATTCTTTTCATCAAATAATAGGGTTAGGGTGCATTCAAATAAACACTTCAAAGATAGATTATTGCTACACAACAGAAAAATAATTGTAAACAATACCTGTTGAAATACTAATAAAAGGTTACGGAATGAAAAAAGGCAGCAATGTGATTGCTGCCTCTGTGTTCAATTGAATCTTTGAATTAATGATGATGACCACCTGCACCGTGTGCATGGCCGTGTTGCAGTTCTTCCAATGTTGCAAGGCGAACCTCAAATATTTCACCTACAAAATGTAAATCCTTGTCGGCCAGGGGATGATTGAAGTCCATAATAACAAAGTCCACATTTACTTCTCTTACCAAACCCTGAAACTTATTGCCATCGGGGTCCATCATAGGTATTACGTTACCAATCTGCAGTACGGATTCTTCCACTACACCCTGTTCATTGGCAAAGGTGCTTTTAGGTATTCTTACTATGTTGCCATCATTGGAAACGCCATAACCGTTTTCGGCTTTAATAATAAAATCAAATGAATCACCTATGGTTTTGCCTTCCAGGTTTTGTTCAAACTCGGGTAGTAAACCACCAACGCCAAAAAGAAAGGTAAAAGGATTGTTATTGTCCGTTTTTTCAACTTGTACTTCGGCACCATTTTCATTTACCGATAGTGTGTAGCCCAAACTAACTACTGTTCTGTTTTCAATTTTCATTAGAATTATATGATTATGGCTGCAAGGTACAAAAAAGTCAAAATAGGGTATCTATTTATGACAGCAATTCATCGTATTCTGCTCCACATTAATCTCAGGGCTAATATATGGTATGCCTAAATTCATACCTCGCATTATGAGTAAAACAGCCATAATTACTACCGCATACGGATAGCATTTATATGCGAAACTCAATGATTTGAGCAGGTTTAGACGCTTGGTGAGGCTTACTAAAAACAGAGCAGGAAAAGTTCCAAGCCCAAATAAAGCCATAAAACTGATGCTTTCTATAAATGAATGATGCAAATTGGCCGATGCAAGAGCAATATAAACCAAACCACATGGTAGCAAACCATTTAATGAACCAAGTACAAACCGGTTGAGCTTTCCTGTTCTCTTCAGATATAAAGCCATTTTGTTTTTTAACTCTGCAATCAATCTGCTATTTATAAGACCATGAATTTTAAAATGTGCCGGAATAATCAAATGCAACGATAGGACTAAAAGTAATACTCCGCTCATGATACTTACCCATTGTTGCATACCGGCAAAACGGAGTGTTGATGCAAAGCTTGCTGTGATAGCACCTAGAATCACATAGGTTAATGTTTTACCGGAGTGATAAATTAGTTGGGAAGAGATGAATGAGAATTTATTATTGGGATTAGGAATGGCCAGCATCAAGGGACCGCACATACCTAAGCAATGTAGGCTGCCTAAAAGGCCCATAAGCAGTGCTGTCCAGAGTATCATTAATGAATAAACACTGAGGTTTCGTTATAGTAATCTGCAGTTGCATCACTCCAGTTCATCTGCACACGCCATAAACCGGGCTTCAAAGTCTGAGCATCAATACTTGCCTGACCTTGTGATGAAGTCAAACTGATTTTTCTATCGAGCGATGCATCATCGGGCTTGTATAGATACACATCCAGTTTCACTTCTTTCTCTTTGAACTCTTGTGGCAACAATATATCAATAGCCGTCGATGATTTATTGAATTCAACAACAGAGGCACTTTGCAAACTAGCCGTGTTTTTATTCTTTTCGATTTGATCCTGATAGGCTATTTCTTTCTCATAATAATCTTTGCTGACCAAGTCGAAGTTTTGTTTAAAGCAAAGACTTACCAGATAAAGCATTGATGCCATAAATAGGGAAATGAATATGAATAATCCGTGTCCCCAGTTGAATCGTTTAAACATATAGCTTATTGGTTTTGAAGAGTTGTTTTTGTAGTGTCAGTTCCTGCTTCTTCGTATCTAACCGGACCGATGAAAGTAGTTTTAATATCGTCTAATTTATCGTTGCCATGATAGACTTCAATATTGATTTTATTTTTATTGCTTTTAAGAATCTGAGCATCAACACTAATGATAAATACCGCGTCCAATAAATCTTTAGCCGGTACATTCAATTCGTCACCCACAATCTTTAGAGTGCCATCGATTCCTTTTAGTTTCAGTGTAATAGGAACATCAACAAATGTTTTATTAACCAGATTCAAATTATACAAATTGGTGATGCTGCCATCCTCTTGTTTCTGATACAACATACCCGGACTACGTAATACTGTTGCTTCAACCGAAGGTCTAAGCACTAAACCGGTAATAACACTTCCTGCAAGTATTATGAATACAATGGTATAGCCAATGATACGAGGTGTAAAACGGAATCCGATTTTGTTTACAATCTGATTCATGGATGCATAGCGAATCAGGCCTGTTGGCTTTTTCACTTTAGTCATCACCTGATCGCACGCATCTATACAAGCAGCACAATTAATGCACTCCAGTTGTGTTCCGTTACGAATATCGATACCCGTTGGGCAAACCTGAACACAGAGTTTACAATCAATGCAATCACCAAGAGATTCGCTGCTGTTAAGCTTGCCGCGAGGCTCACCACGCACGTTGTCGTAGGCAACTACTATGGAATCTTTGTCGAGTAACACACTTTGTAAACGACCATAGGGGCACACTACAAGACAAATCTGTTCGCGCATAACTGCGAATACAAAATAGAAAACAAAGGAGAATATGAGGAGCATGATAAATCCTCCCAAGTGCTGACTTAAAGGTGACGTAACAATATGGTACAACTCTTTAATACCGATGATATAAGAGAGAAATAAATTGGCGATTATAAATGAAATGGTATAGAAAATGGCATGCTTCAGAAATTTGATACCTATCTTATGGGCATCCCAACTCGATTGATCTAGGCGGCGGCGTTCGTTGGCATCACCTTCAATCCAGTATTCAATTCTTCTGAAAACCATTTCCATAAAAATAGTTTGCGGACAAGCCCATCCACAAAATAAACGACCGAATGCAGCCGTGAATAATGTGATAAAAACAACGAAAGTTATCATCCCGACTCCGAAAAGAAAAAAGTCTTGCGGAAAAAATGGAATTCCAAAAATTATAAATGTGCGCTCAAGAATATTAAACATAAACAACGGATAACCCTTCCATTGCAGAAATGGACCGACAAACATTAAAAGCAGAAAGAAATAGCCAAGGCCGTGCCTACGAAAGTATAGTTTGCCTTTTTGTAGTTTAGGATAAAGCCAAACACGTTTGCCTTCTTTACTGATCGTTGTTACTGAATCGCGAAACCCCTCTTTATTCAGTTCCTCCTGCTTACCCATAACTATTTAATGCCTTACTTGGTAATAGTTGTGTCTTTAGTAATAGTTGTGTCAGATAAGCTTGCTTCGGGTTTGTAGATTTCTCCTTCCGGCTCGCGACCTTTTACCGGATTAGACTGCATCGACCAAACATAGCTTGCAACATTTTCAATCTCGGCTGGTTTTAGGATACCTGCCCATTTAACCATTGCTTTTCCGGCAACTCCGTAATGTATAACCTTGAAAATATTTTTTATACCACCACCATGAATCCAATAAGCATCGGTAAGGTTAGGTCCTGCAAGACCTTCACCTTTTAATCCGTGACAGGTTTCGCAATTGGCGGCGAATATTTTTTTACCTGCTGCTAATGAGGCATCATCCGTTTTATACTGAACAGTATTTTCATCAATTGTTGCAGCATTAGGATCTGTCTTACTCATTTGAATTTGAGCTGCAATTTTAACCTCTTCACTATATTCTTCTGCAGATGATTTACCATTTCCACCAGCGTGGTAATTAACTAAATACACTAATGCAAAAACAATCGTAACGTAGAAACCATAAATCCACCATGGTGGCAGGCTGTTATCCAATTCACGAATACCATCATAGTTATGATCCAGCATCACATCATGTTCGCGCTCCAATGGTACTGAACTGTTGTACCTGTCTATCCAGCGGTCTAACCATGATGAGGTTGATTTGGCTTTAACTGGTTCCTGAACATTTAAAAGTGTTCTTAACATGCGCAGAACAGTGTTTGCCAAAATGATAGAAATACCCATTAGTATGAGTAAAGTGATACTTATTACAACAATGGTGAAATTATCTGCGGGGAACGGAGTACTAAAAAATTGGATGGGTTCTGCAGCTTGAGCTGAGGAGGCGCCAAATAAAAGTCCAGTAACAAGAATCGTTGTTTTGTTTTTATTATCGCTTATCTGTTTCATCATCATTTTTGATACGGAGTTCAGTGCAGAACTGAAAACTGCTATCAGATAGATGAATACTCCAAAGGCTGCGAAAATGATAATATTAATCAATGCATTATAGAAACCATTGCCGCTGCCTCCTATTTGTTCGGCAGCAAAAAGGCTACTGCTGATAAGCAGTAACGCTGATATGATGAGGAATTTGTGTTTCATGATTCACAAAGTGGGGTTTTGAGTGGTGGAATGATTGTTAGAAGACAAACTGTCCTGTAGTGGTGCTTCGCTTAATTCTTTGACAAGTTCTTTGCGCATAAAAATCACATAGAACAATACCGCAGTAAACACGAAGAAAAAAATCAGAATGGCAAGCACACCATAGATACCTACATCCTGAATGCTGGATAAATAATTTTTAATCATAACTACTTAGCAGCTGTTTTAACGTTATGAATATCGGCACCCAGTTTCTGTAAATATGCTATGATGGCAATAATCTCATCATCTGCTTCAACTGCGTAACCTTCCTTTTGTAATCCTTTAGCTATTATCTCTGCTTGTGCCATTAAGTCAATATTGGCTATCAACTCATATCCTTCTTCGTAGTCAACACCTACAGCACGTAATGCTTTAATCTTTGCAGCAGTAGTTATAGTATCTAATTTAGATTCTGCTAACCAAGGGTATGAAGGCATAATAGATCCTGTAGAAGTAGATTGAGGTTCTATCATGTGCATATAGTGCCAGGCATCAGGTTTATATCCTTTATTACCACGGCCTTCACGCGCCAAATCAGGACCGGTACGTTTACTTCCCCAGAGGAATGGATGGTCGTAAACAAACTCACCTGCTTTTGAATACTCACCGTAACGCTCTGTTTCTGAACGGAACGGACGAACCATTTGTGAATGGCAACCAATACAACCTTCTCTGATGTATAAATCACGACCCTGCAATTCAAGTGGTGTATATGGTTTCACTTCTGTTATTGTAGGAATATTTGACTTGATTAAATAGACTGGAACCATTTCTATGATACCACCTATTAAGATTAATATCAATGCCAAGACCGCCATCTGAACAGGTCGGCGTTCAATAACCCTGTGCCAGTGTGAACCTTCGTGAGGAGTATAATTCTTTGCTAATGCCGGTGCACTCGCCTCTTCATCGCCTATGTATTTGCCAATTGAAGCAGTCTTCCATAGGTTATATGCGCCTATTACAACTCCGACAATAAATAATGCACCTCCTAGAGAACGTAAGGCATAGAAATTCAATACTTGTGTTACAGTTTCTAAAAAGTTTGGATACTTCAAATAACCATCAGCAGTAAAATCTTTCCACATAGAGCTTTGAGTAAAGCCTGCCCAATACAACGGTATAGCATAAAATAAAATACCCAATGTACCAATCCAGAAATGTATGTTAGCCAGTCGGGTAGAATACAACTTAGTATTGTATAATCTTGGAATCATCCAATATAGTATTCCAAATGTCAAGAATCCATTCCAACCAAGAGCGCCTATGTGCGCATGAGCGATTGTCCAATCGGTGAAGTGTGAAATAGCATTCACATTCTTTAACGACATCATAGGACCTTCAAAAGTTGACATTCCATATGCAGTTACAGCAACTACCATAAATTTTAAAACAGGATCTTCACGAACTCTGTCCCAGGCTCCACGCAGTGTAAACAAGCCATTGATCATACCACCCCAACTTGGAGCAATGAGCATAATTGAGAACACAGTTCCTAAAGACTGCACCCAATCAGGTGTAGCTGTATAAAGCAGGTGATGCGGACCAGCCCATATGTATATAAATATCAAAGCCCAAAAGTGTATAATAGATAATCGATAAGAATAAACCGGACGCTCTGCAGCTTTTGGCATAAAGTAATACATCAAACCGAGATAGGGTGTGGTTAAGAAAAACGCAACCGCATTATGACCATACCACCACTGCACCAATGCGTCCTGAACACCTGCGTAAATTGAATAACTCTTAAACAGGCTAACCGGAATTTCTATGGAATTAACAATATGAAGAACCGCTACAGTAAGCACCGTTGCTATGTAAAACCATATTGCTACATATAAATGGCGTTCGCGACGTTTTAAAATCGTACCAAACATGTTTATGGCGAATACAACCCATACCAAAGCAATAAGAATATCTATGGGCCACTCTAACTCTGAATATTCTTTTGAAGTAGTAATACCAAATGGAAGCGTTAAAGCTGCACTCACTATGATCAGTTGCCAACCCCAAAAGTGCATCCAGCTCAATAAATCGCTGAACATACGCGCTTTGCATAGACGTTGTAATGAATAATACAACCCGAAGAAAATACCATTACCTACAAAGGCAAATATTACGGCGTTGGTATGCAACGGACGTAAACGGCCATAAGATAAAAATGGCAGGGTTGTGTTCAGTTGGGGCCAAATGAGTTGTAGTGAGATAAATAATCCCACCAACATGCCGACGATGCCCCAAATCACAGAAGCGATGATGAACGCTCGGACGATTTTGTTGTCGTACTTGAAATTTTCCATAGTCAATTATTGGGTTTTAGTTGATTTTTTATGCTGTGTTGATTCAGTTTCTTCTTTTATGTTTTTTGATGTGACGCTGTCGTTGTATAGAATTCGAACAGCTGGACTATCAGTATCGTCAAATTGTCCGTTTTTAACAGACCAAAAAAAAGCAAGCAGAAAAATGCTCGCTACAGATACGCTAACAATAATGAGAATAATAATTACTGACATTAAATAATTTGACCATCCAAAATTCGATAGTTCGATAATTCATTTTTGTGATAGCAATCAAAGCACTCTATGATATTAATCATATTCTTTCGCGAAGCATTAGTTTTGCCTTCATCCATGAGCCTATATAACTAAAAGCAATAACAGACAATGAGCTGATAGGCATCAGAATAGCCGCTATTAAGGGTGAGAGTAATCCCTGCACGGCAAAGTACATACCTATGATATTATAAATCAAGGAATATGTAAAGATTCCATAAATCAGTTTCCTGCCAAATTGAGCATAACTCAGTACACGATCAAATTTTGACAGTGTAGAAGCACTCATAATTATGTCACTCCCAGGTGTAAACTGCAACAAGTCATCGGTAATAGCTATTCCTACATTGGCCTGTTTCAGAGAGCCGGCATCATTTAGTCCATCACCAACCATAATAACTTTATGATTCTCGGTTTGAAGCTTCTTAATAAAGTTCAATTTAGATTGAGGTGTCTGATTGAGTAAAATATTCTCTGATTTTACATAAGGTTCAAATGCTTTGCCAGTACCGTTTTTATCACCGGAGAGTATAAAAACGTTATACCGCTTGTTGAGTTGAGGTAACACATCATCAGCGGCTTGTCGAACCTGCTGCTCTAAAATAAAATATCCCCTATAGCTGCCATCTATGCTTACATGTACCTGTGTTTGATGGTCAGAAACAGTCTGTTCATCGGCATTAAAAATATACGATGCACTACCTATAATAACCTGCTGATGATTTATAATCGCTTCAATTCCCTTTCCGGCTAATTCCTGAATACTGTCTATTCTTCCAATAGCAGCATCGGCATATTGATTATAAATGGCCCGACTCAGCGGGTGAATACTTTGTTTACTTGCTGTACTGATGAGAATAATATCTTCATTACTTAAAACTTCTCCTATAAAATCAACAACTTCTGGTTCGTTTATAGTTAAGGTACCGGTCTTATCCAGCACTATTGTATTGCAAACCGAAATCGCTTCCATCACTTTTGAATGTTTCGCATAAAACCCGTCAGTACCGAGCAACCGCATCAAATTACCCCATACAAAGGGTACAGTAATTGCCAACGCACAGGGGCAGGCAATAATTAATACACTGGTAAAAGCATGCGTTGCTGTTCTAACTTCACCAACAGCATACCAATAGACCAATGCAACTGAGGCAATCAACAAGATAACTACTGTAAAATATTTACTAATGTTATTAGCTAATCGCGAATAGCCCTGCTCCTCTTGAGGTTTAGTGAATGCTTCATTATTCCATAACTGTGTCAGATAGCTTTGCGAAACCGGTTTACAACTTTCAATATCTATACTTTTTCCTTTTAATCTGCCACCGGCATAAATGATTTCACCACAGTGAATTTCCACCGGTTCCGACTCTCCTGTAACAAAGCTGTAATCAATAAATGCTTTTTCGCTCAGGAGATAAGAATCGCAGGGAACTATTTCATTGGCATTCAAAACGAGTTTATCACCTACGCGTATTTCAGATACTTTCCTAAGTTCATTTTTATCACCCTTTTTAATACGAACCGAAAAAGGAAAATAAGATTTATAGGTGCGATCAAAAGAAAGGGTGTTGTAAGTTGCATCCTGCAAATACTTACCTATCATCATAAAAAACACTAAACCTGTTAAACTGTCAAAGTAACCGGGTCCTGTACCACTCAATATATCGTATAGGCTGCGAGCAGCTATAGCAGCTAATCCTAAGGCAATAGGTATATCAATTGTGAAATATTTCTGCTTTAAACTTATAAAGGAATTAATAAAATAATCTGAAGCAGAATAGAACAACACAGGCATCGCCAATGAGATATTTAATATGCCAAACAACTTAACAAATTCTTTCTCTGCAATACCGCTTTCGTTACTCAGGTACTCCGGAAAACTCAACAACATCACATTACCAAAACAAAAACCTGCAACACCAATTTTGTAGAGCAGTCTACGATTGTATGTGATTTGTTTGGAACCGCCTGCCTGTTGCATATTGAACTCAGGTTCGTATCCAATTTTACTCATCAGCACGGCCACTTCGCGCATTTTGATTTTTTCAGGATTGAAATGAACAACAACTTCCTTTTTGATAAAATCAACCTGCGATGAAATGACACCCTGGTTCAATCGATGCATATTTTCCAACAACCAGATACAGGAGCTACAATGAATCTTGGGAACATAAAATTGACTGATATGCAGACTATCGCTTTTAAATGAAAGCAATGAATCGGCAAGTTTCTTATCGTCCAAAAATTCAAATCTGTTTGAACTGATTCGGTCTTTTAAACTAAAACCGGGATGTTCCTGAATATTATAGTAATTGCAGAGTTCATTCTGTTGTAAAATTTCATATACGGTTTTGCAGCCATCGCAACAGAAATATTTATCTTCTATTCGTGTGTTACCGGTCTTACATCTATCGCCACAGTGATAACACAGCTGAACATTGCCGGTATTGAGTTTTGTCGATTTCATTTGTAGATTTCATTAGTACATCAAAACCTGTTCCTGACCCTCAAGCTGATGCCTTAGGTTGTCGATATTAATTATGTAAATGTTATTGTTTTCCATATAGCAACAGTCGTTCATGCGAAGTTTGTTTAATGCATTGTAAACTGTAGATACAGTACTGCCGGACAACTGACATAACATTTCAATTTTCATCATTAGCGGAATTTTATTTTCATTATCGTAACCAAACAATTCAGCTAATCTAAGAATGAGATAGCCTATTCGGTGATAAACATGTAAATTAAGTAAACTGAAAACGCGACCTTCTTTGCTTGCAGTTTCCTTAGTTAATAAGAATAAAATGTTAGCAGCAAAATTTGGGTCATTGTCCAAATAATGTCTAAAGACTTCCTTCTCGATTTGAATTGCTTTGACCTGATTAAAAGCATAGGCTTCAAAGTTGAATGGTGTATCCATCACACAGTTAGAAAGACCAATGAATTCGGGTTTTCCAGCAAAGTCTATGAACCTTTTAGCACCGCTATTGTCAAGTGCTTTAATAAAAACTACACCGCTGAGGATTTGATATATATACTTTGGTTTAGTACCATGAATACAAATTTGATCACCAGGGTTAAAAGCAACCTGTTTTTTTTCTGCAACATCATTAAAAACGGTTTCAATTACTGACGGACTAAAAACATATTGTTCGCATAATTTGCGTGGTGTTGAAGTACTCACGGGGAATGGGATTTAATTCGTGAGTCAAAACTATTTGAAACTCAAAGGCTTCCGTATGACATTAGCAGTCAGTCAATATGATTAATATCAGTTTTAATCATCGATGTTTGCTATACTTAGTAGCTTGGGTACATTAGTCAGAAGAATTTTTTTACCCTCTAGCTGTATCAACTTCTCTGAATTAAAATCAGATAACAATCGAATTACTGTTTCTGTCGCTGTACCCACGAGATTAGCAAAATCTTCTCTGGATAAAACTACATTCAGAGTCTTGTTATCATTTTCAAACCCATAGGTTTCTTTCAGCATTAGTAACGATTCAGCAAGGCGTTCCCTAACAGGCTTTTGAGCCAACTCTGTAATCTTATGCTCAGCCACTTTCAGGTCATGTGTCAGTAGGTAAATTAACTTATGTGTTAATGAGGGGTTGCGCTGCATGGTGTCATTAAATGTTTGTTTGGGAATCATACAAACAACACTATCTTCCAAAGCATATGCCGATGCCGAATAATTTTCACCGCTAATCAATGCTCGGTAGCCAATTATATCACCATCTTTTGCAAGACGAATGATTTGCTCCTTGCCACGATCACCTCGTTTTGAGATTTTAATTTTACCTTGACTGACACAGTATATTCCTTGGGGCCTGAATCCTTCCTCGAAAATAATTTGCCCTTTTTTATACAAGTTGGCTCCTTTATTCAAGTTTATCTGTTCCAAATCATCCTGATGTAAATCGCAGAAAACAGTTGCCTCTCGCGATGAACAAAACTGACAACTCGGATAGTTAAATTTATTGTCTTTGTGCATTGTGTGTGTTCAATAAATCGCCATAAATATACATACATACAGTAACGTTTTATGTAACTAATTTTGAGGCATATGAAATTAATTGAGTGCCCGCGGGATGCCATGCAAGGTTTAAAGGCTTTTATTCCTACAGAACATAAAGTCCAATATCTGAAGCAACTCTTGAAATGCGGATTTGACACTATAGATATTGGCAGTTTTGTTTCACCGCACGCCATTCCACAAATGGCCGACACCCCTCTGGTTCTTGCAGCACTTGCCGCAGAGGTATATCAAAGCAAGTTACTTGTTATTGTGGCTAATCAGCGTGGAGCACAGGAGGCAGCTATGTTTCATCAGGTGGATTATATGGGATATCCGTTCTCAGTATCTGAGACTTTTCAAAAAAGAAATACAAACGCTGATATTGAACAATCCTTAATTACACTCGACAAGATTAAGAACACCTGTGCACAGGCAGGCAAAGAACTGGTCGTATATTTAAGTATGGCATTTGGGAATCCCTATGGAGATGCCTGGGGAGCAGACGAAGTATTGAAATGGACAGAGAAAATGGTTCAGCTTGATATTAAAGTCATTTCCCTTGCTGACACGATCGGTATTGCAAAACCTGAAACTATTTCATACTTATTTAAAGAAGTTACAAAAGAATTTCCTCAAATAGAATTTGGTGCACACTTCCATACCACACCCACTACCTGGAAAGAAAAAGTTGAAGCTGCATACAGTAATCAATGTCGTCGTTTTGATGGCGCTATCAAAGGTTTTGGCGGATGTCCTATGGCTGCCGATGAGTTGGTTGGCAACATGCCCATGGAACATTTAATTGATTTCTGTGCTGAAAAAAATATAGCTACTGGAGTTGACCTTAAAGAATTTGGAGTGGCTTTGCAAGAAGCAGACAGGGTTTTTTCATTGGTAGAATATTAAACAAATTGCAACACGTGCTGTTAAGAATTCAGCATGAAAAATATAGTAATTGCAGGAGGAAGTAGTGGTATTGGTTTAGAATTGGTTCAACGTCTGATACCTCAAAACAATGTATATGTGCTATCACGCTATCGCCGTGATTTGCCCGTGCGTGAAAACCTCTTTTATACAGAGCACGACTTTTATACAAATAACGCACTACCAGGAATTAATAGCGAGATTGATGCTTTAGTATACGCTCCCGGAAGTATTAATTTAAAACCTTTCAAGTCATTTAAGATTCAAGACTTTGAACATGATTTACAAATCAATCTGATTGGAGCAATAAAATTTATCCAACATTATTTACCTCAACTCAACAAAAAAGAAGCGGCAATTTTACTGTTTAGTACCGTTGCAGTAAACACGGGAATGGCTTTTCATACTTCCGTTGCTGCTGCAAAAGGTGCCTTAGAAGCATTCAGTCGTTCCCTTGCAGCAGAGTTAGCACCTTCAGTCCGTGTTAATTGTATTGCGCTTTCATTAACACCAACACCATTGTCCGAAAAATTAATTTCGAGTGAAGCACGTTTGAAAGCAGCTGAAGAAAGGCATCCACTCAAAAGAATTGGATCAGCATATGATATTGCTGCCTGTGCCGAATGGCTCATCAGCAATGAGGCAAAATTTATCACTGCACAAACTGTTCACATAGACGGAGGTATTTCATCTATTAAATAATCATTGATGTCATTACATAGAATCCATTTTGTTCAGAAACTACCCATCAGTGTAAACGAGGCTTGGAATTTTTTCTCTTCACCTCATAATCTACAAACCATTACACCGGAGTATATGGGCTTCGATATTACTGAGAAAGATTTACCCGAAAAAGTATATCCAGGGTTAATCATCACATACAAGGTTAGTCCGATGATGGGTATTAAAATGAACTGGGTTACTGAGATTTCTCAAACTCAAGCGCCATACTACTTTGTTGATGAGCAACGATACGGGCCATACAGTTTTTGGCACCATAAACATTTCATCAAAGAAATTCCAGGTGGCGTAGAAGTGGTTGATCTTGTTCATTACAGAATACCGATGGGTATTCTCGGCGACATAGTAAATGCGCTTTATATCAAAAACAAATTGAATGATATCTTCAATTATCGCTATAAAAAACTCAACGAATTATTTGGTGAGTTAAAGTAAGGCTAAGTACCCGAGTAATTTCTTTCTCCAAAAATCAAACTCCCAATGCGTACTACATTAGTACCGCATCTCACAGCAATTTTATAGTCACCGCTCATACCCATGCATAACTCATCAAACTTCACTGTATTAGAGTCCTGACTGAAATACTTTTTAAGTTCATCAAAAAAAGATTTCAGTGATGAGAATTCTTTTTCAATCTGTTGTTCATTCTCTGTGTTGCTTGCCATTGCCATCAAACCTCGTAGCCGAATGCACTTTAAAAGTTTCCATTCATCGGACTGTAAAATATTGAGACATTCATTCATACTCAAACCAAATTTTGTTTCTTCCTGAGCAATATGAATCTGCAAGAGATAATCAATATTACGTTGATGTTTTTCAGCCTGCCTGTTGATTTCAGTTAATAGTTTCATACTATCAACACTGTGAATCGAACTGACAAACGGTGCAATATATTTTACCTTATTTGTTTGCAAATGGCCTATAAGATGCCATCGGATATCCTTGGGTAACACCTCATACTTTGCAGTCATTTCCTGAACCTTATTTTCACCAAAATCTCTGATGCCACTTGCATAAACGCGCAAAATATCATCCGGTGTTTTAGTTTTAGAAACGGCTATTAACTTCACCCGATGTGCGGATAAATATTGTTGTAGCTCTTCAATCATAAATACATTGCAAAAGACGTGTAAAATTATTCTCTAAATTCGTTGATCCATTAATTAATGAACCACATCAAAACCTTCCGGGCTATATTTTTTCTAACACTTATCACCGGTGCCTGCAACACAGTAGTACCAGAGAAACCAACTATAGATCGCGAAACGATCATCAATATTATGATGGATATTCACCTGACAGAAGCATCTGTAATGTATGCCAATCCATTTGAAAAAGGCAGAACACTTCAGGTAATGATGGAATATGATAAAATATTTGAGAAATATCAGGTGAGTCGCGAAGATTTTATGCAAACATTCAACTATTACAAAGAACATCCTCAAGAAATGGATGAACTATATAATGACATATCGGAGCGAATGACCCTTAAAGAAGCTGAGCTATCAAATCAGGTTCGAGCTGATTCAGAAAATAATAAGAAAAACGATACTATAAATACTAATAAACAAAATGCCGATTAACAAAACAGTGAGCGGTGCCGATGCCGCTATTAATGACATACCTGATGGTGCTACCATTATGTTGGGTGGCTTTGGCTTGTGTGGAATTCCAGAGAACTGCATTGCAGCATTGGTTCGCAAAAACATTAAACAACTCACCTGTATCTCTAATAATGCAGGAGTGGACGATTTTGGTTTGGGGTTATTATTAAAGACACGTCAAATCAAAAAAATGATCTCATCTTATGTTGGCGAAAACGATGAGTTTGAAAGACAGTTGCTGAGTGGTGAACTGGAGGTTGACTTAGTGCCGCAAGGTACATTGGCAGAGCGGATTCGTGCGGGTGGTGCAGGCATACCGGCTTTCTTTACAGCAACAGGATTTGGTACTGAAGTAGCGGAAGGTAAAGAAGTTCGCGAGTTCGATGGCAAGAAATACATAATGGAGCGAGCGCTTAAAGCAGACTTCAGTATAGTTAAGGCAAGCATCGGTGATACTATGGGAAATTTATTTTTCAAAGCCACTACAAAAAATTTCAGCTCCATGATGGCAATGGCAGGTCGCATTACCATTGCAGAGGTTGAAGAAATAGTTCAACCCGGCGAACTGGGTCCTGAAAATATTCATGTACCCGGTATATATGTGGACAGAATTTTTAAGGGAAGTAATTATGAAAAACGAATTGAACAACGCACCATTTCAAAATAGAATTTATGGCTTTAGATAAATACGGCATAGCAAAAAGAATAGCTCAGGAACTGAAAGACGGTTATTATGTCAATCTAGGAATTGGAATTCCTACACTTGTGGCTAATTACATCCCGGCAGGCATGGATATCGTATTACAATCGGAGAATGGCATATTGGGTATGGGACCCTTTCCAAAAGAAAGCGAAGTGGATGCGGATTTAATCAATGCCGGTAAACAAACAGTTACTGTTTTGAAAGGCTCCAGTTTTTTTAATTCGGCTGAAAGTTTTGCTATGATACGCGGGGGCCACATCAATCTGACAGTTTTAGGTGCTATGGAAGTATCTGAATATGGTGATATAGCCAACTGGAAAATTCCGGGCAAGATGGTGAAAGGAATGGGAGGTGCTATGGATCTGGTAGCATCTGCAAAAAACATAATTGTAGCTATGATGCATACAAATCCGAAAGGTGAATCAAAGTTATTGCCCCAATGCACATTACCATTAACCGGCGTTCGTTGTGTTAAAAAAATAGTCAGTGACTTGGCAGTGATAGATATTACCGAAAACGGATTTAAACTTTTAGAACGTGCACCTGGTGTTTCAGTTCAAGAAATCGTTCAAAAAACAAAAGGTCGTCTTATCGTTGAAGGAGAAATACCTGAAATCATAATCGATTAACTGACAGCGGTCAGTTTTCTAACTATACTGCAATCAATAATTTTGTACCAATAAAAAACAAAACAACATGGAAACAATTACACAAGCTGCTCCTACAAAACAAGATTTCCTGCCATTGCTTGGTACCGACTACGTGGAATTCTATGTAGGTAATGCAAAACAGGCAGCTCATTACTATCGTTCTGTTTTCGGGTTTCAACCAGTGGCATATGCCGGCCCCGAAACAGGTGTGAAGAATAAAGTATCTTATGTACTGAGACAAAACAAAATCACATTTGTATTTACAGCATCATTAGTTTCTGATTCTGAAATTGCAGCACATGTCAATAAGCATGGTGATGGTGTTAAAGTATTAGCCCTAGGTGTGAACGATGCTTTCGATGCTTATGAGCAAACGACCAAACGCGGAGGCAAATCTTGTTTGAAACCATCTGTAATGAGTGATGAGCATGGGGAGATTCGAATGTCAGGTATACATACTTATGGTGATGTGGTGCATTTCTTTATTGAACGCAAAAACTATAAAGGCACATTCATGCCAGGATATGTTAACTGGAAACCTGAAGGCTCTTTTAAAGAAACCGGATTACTTTACGTTGACCACTGTGTTGGAAATGTAGGTTGGAATGAAATGAATCCATGGGTAAAGTTTTATGAAGATGTTCTTGGATTCACTAACATTCTTTCCTTCGATGATAAAGATATTTCAACAGAGTACTCTGCATTAATGAGTAAAGTCATGAGTAACGGAAATGGTTATGTGAAATTCCCAATCAACGAACCGGCAGAGGGTAAAAAGAAATCTCAGGTTGAGGAATATCTGGATTATTATAAAGGCCAGGGAGTACAACACGTTGCAATGGCAACAAACAACATTATAGAAACTGTCACACAACTGCATAACAATGGATTGGATTTTTTAATGGTTCCAACTTCATATTACGATGAACTCGAAGCACGTGTAGGCAAGATAGATGAAGACATTAAAACTCTGGGTAAGTTAGGCATACTGGTTGACCGCGATAATGAAGGATACTTGTTACAGATTTTCAGTAAACCTGTAGAAGATCGTCCAACTTTATTTTATGAAATCATACAGCGAAAAGGAGCCCGTTCTTTTGGCAAAGGAAATTTTAAAGCTTTATTTGAAGCGTTAGAACGCGAACAAGAGTTACGAGGCAACTTATAATTATGATTTTCGGAATTACGTTCTCTAAGGCAACTGCTCTCACCATAGCCGTTGCCTTTTTAATTTGTATCTCACTAACTTCTTCAGCACAAAATCAAGTGTTGATGAACAGACTTTGCAAATCCTGGAATCTGATTAAGATTAACAACACTATTACAAAATCTATAGAAACAGCTCCGGCAAATTTCAAACTGGTTATTCATTCAGATCATACACTTGAGCAAGGTATGTTCCCGGATGGGGTTATTAAATCTACGTGGACCATGAATGAACAAAGTATGACACTGAATATCACAGACATTAATACCAATCTGCAATATAATTTAAAAGTATTGCGAATTACCGGCGATGAACTCGAATTACAGGATAATAACAATAACGAACCTGCCATCATTTACTATCGCGCTGAAGCCGATCAATAAAAAGACATCAATTACTACATCACTTTTTTATTAGCATAACTTGATTAATATTTCATTGTTGTGAATTATAAATTTTTTCGAGCAATATTATGTAAATGAAACGTCTTAACATTTTTTCCAAAATGTAATTCGATGTTGTTGTTGAATTTCTATTTCACACTTTAACACAATAAATTATTTTACTGAGACAATAACTAAAATGCGTTATTAATATCTATAACGCACATGTTGTTTTATTTTTTGAACACTTTACATCAATCTAATTATTAGTCAAAGAAGTTGAAATCAATTTATTAATCATCGTTAAGTACTTGGAATAAGTATTACCAATACTCCTCATTCAGCAATAAAACACTTGCTTCATCACACCGAAATCAAATATTAATTTTAATACACAATTGACTGAAACACCTTACCATCAAGCTTTTCGTGGAATCAAAATAATCTTTTTTAACGTCAAACACCTTGTGCAATTGATGCCTGATTATTCATTGATGAGTTACTCCACCGCAATTTCACAAGCTTGTAATTGTTTAGTGTACTGCTGGAGTATGATCATGATGACAAGCCTTATTCACAAATTCTTGTGCATAATAAAGAGCATAAAAAATTTCTTTGTGTATCATTTACTACTTAATATTGGTCAACAAAATTTTTTAACTATGGCTACCAAGAAAAAAGCTGCAAAGAAAGCTGCGAAAAAACCAGCAAAGAAAGCAGCAAAGAAAGCAGCAAAGAAAAAGTAAGCTGATTTCTTTCAAGAGAAGCGGGATCGCGATTACGAGGTCCCGCTTTTTTATTGTACCTATATCAACATCAGTTATTATTTGAGCGTGTATTTATTACTATGCTGTCCTTTCACAATACATCGCCATGTCAATCCCCAGTATTTACATACACTTATCACTTCACAACATAACGCTGCTAACGAAACTCGTAATCGTAACCTTCTAACTGTGACAGTAATGTTGAAGGTGCATCGGTAGCCACAGCACGACCTTCTATCCTTGGAGTCACAGGTGAGTTCTTTGACAGATATTCACGCACAATATCATGCATCAGGTGTCCGGTTTTTTTCGGGTTGCTAACTTTCTCTATTCTACAGAGTGTATCATCAGGATCACCTTCTCGTTCGCAGGCAAGTATGTTATATAATGCATTCATGTCAATGGCTTTTCCTTTAATCGTTATGCTGTTTACCCTTTTACCCATATCATTCTTCATGGTAAAGTTGACTTTCATTCCTTTAAAACGAATAACCCATCCTCCAAATCGTTGTGCAGGATTTTTTGCAAATACATTATTCAACTCTTTTTCCATCCAATCCCATATTTGTTTGCCGGTAACTGTGGCGCGCTTTACTTCACTATTCACCGGAAACATGCTCCACAGGTAATCATTTGTAATTGTCGCAAGTCCTGACTTTTCATCTTTAACTAATGGCGGACAAAAACGAAACCCATTACTCAGAACCACATCTATATTATCTTTTTGATACTTCCACATCAAAGCATCAGTGAGCATGTTATCCATAGTGTTTTCAATAACATAATAACGTACTAATGTTTCTTTACTGGTACCTATCACCTTATCCAACTCCTGATTAAATGGGGCTCGTACATCATCTACAATCTTAAGCATCTCCTCATCTGCAGGATATTTTTCCGGATCAACATCAAGTAACTCGTAATGATGATCTTTAACAATCCCATTCTCGACAACTATATCCATTCGGGCAATGAATGATCCAAATGCACCAGGCTCTGTAACCTTTGCATACTTACCTTCAATAGGCTTTCGAACTCTTTCATGTGTATCAGCTCCCAAGATATAATCCACTCCCTGCACCTCTGCCTTATTAGCTAAATCAACCTGTTGAGCTAATCCCATATGTGTAACAAGAAACACCATGGCACATTGCTCATACTCTTTTAATAACTTAATATACTTAGCAACATTCAACTCCGGCTTAGTAAATGTGATACCATAACTATAAGCAGGTGACTGTCTTTTAGGTGTAAGCGGGTCATTGTAGCCGATGAAACCAATCTTAATACCACCAATATTTTTTATCCAGTAGGGAGGAAATATTAGTTCACCCTTGAATTCATCGCCGGTATCGTGAAACATATTGGCGCATATTTTATTACTGTTGTAACCGCCTAGGTCACGCCACATTATTTCCTTTCCATATACTACTTCCCAGTTGCCGGGTAATATTAAATCATAACCAATGTTATTTACTAATGAAACTATGCCTTTACCATTAGTTAACGCAGCAACACCACCACCTTGAAAGCAATCACCACCATCAATCAGTATTGTGTTATTCGGATTTTCTTTTTTAAGTGTATGCAACATAGATTTTAATACCGCAAATCCTCCACGCTTTTTATAAACCGCTTTTCCATCTTCCCAGAAGAACTCGTCGTGTGTATGCAACTGTGCATGTATATCGGAAGTATGCAGCAGTGTTATCACCTCTGCCTTATTATTCTTTACCGCACTTGTTTTAAAAATTTCATCACGATGTAATGCATCTGAATCAATGCCGCTGACAATACCGGAAGGTAAAACAGCACCGGCTGCTAACAACGAACTTTGTTTAAAAAATTTTCTGCGACTGTTTTCATCAGCAAACGATTGCTTCGTGTCAGATAGTTTTTTTTGATGTTGACAATCTTTACTGTTGCACATATATCAATAGGTGAGTTGTGGTTAATGAGGTAAACGTTCGCGGACTAAACCATATATCCAGGTTCCGGCTATTGCACTGATGAATGTGATGAGAACAGGAACGTAACCGTAACCAATCTGAGCAAAGAGTGGTCCCGGGCAAGCACCGGTAATTCCCCAACCAAGTCCAAAGATTAAACCACCGAAAATCTGTCCTTTATTGAATTGCTTACTGTGTAGTTCAATGGGTTCTCCATAAATAGTTTTAATGTGCAGGCGCTTGATAAGTTGTACAGAAATTAATCCCACCATCACCGCAGATCCTATGATGCCATACATATGGAAGGCTTCAAGTCGGAACATTTCCTGAATGCGGAACCACGATACGATTTCGCCTTTGACAAATACAATTCCGAATACGAGCCCAACAGCGAGATATTTTAAATTATACCACCACGGGTGAACCAACACACTTTCATTTATGCATTGAGCATCCAACGAGCGAACTTCAAAATCTGTGTTATTGTTCTCTATTGCAATACTGTTTGTGTTATTTGTTTCCATAAGAATCAGAGTACCATTTTTAAAATGTAAGGAAGGATGAGATTAACCATGATGAAGCCACCTGCCATAAAACTAATAGTGGCAATTACTGATGGCCATTGTAAATTACTGATACCCATAATCGCATGACCACTTGTACAACCTCCGGCGTAACGCGTTCCGAAACCCACCATAAAACCACCAATTACAAAAAATAATAGTCCTGTGAGACTCAGTATGTTTTTTGTGTTGAAAATATCGTCAGGCATTAATCCACTAAAATCCTGAACTCCCTGTGATTGGAGTGCAGATATTGTATTTGGGTTTAAATCTATTGGATCAGGACTTGCCAGAAATTGACCGGCAATAAAACCACCCAGCAATACACCGGCTACAAAATATAGGTTCCACACTTCCTTTTTCCAATCATACTTGAAGAATGGAATATTGGCAGGAAAGCAAGCGGCACACATATGTCTTAAAGAAGAAGATATACCGAATGTTTTGTTACCAATGATTAATAGTGTGGGTACAGTTAACCCAATGAGTATACCTGATACATACCAGGGCCATGGCTGTTGAAGAAGTTCAATCATATTATTTGGTTGATTTGGTTTAAAGAATTATTTGATAAATGTAATCCGAGCTTGATGATCTTACTTGTAATTAAAGTTACAATTGCTTAAAATGCTCATGCAATCTAAGAATTATCATAAATTGCTCGTCAAAACTTATCTATTTAAACACCTTAAAAGCATGAACAAAAGTTACATTTCATTTTATTGTTTCATCATTTTCATTTTTCAAATTTTCAGCACTCGGGCTCAAATCAGTTTTACTAATTCCAATTCTATGTTTCAAAGCACAGCCGTACATAGCGGCGTGGGAATGGTTGTGGCGGATTGGAATAACGATGGTCTTGATGATATCATACGATTAGATCTTGGTAAAAATGCCATTGTAGAAGTTCAGTCATATGGTGGTCAATTTCAAACGATCTCTTTTGGGCAAATGGCTTCAAGTTCAGCATGGGCTATGTGTGTGGCAGATGTGGACAAGAACGGTTATCTGGATATTATAGGAGGGTGGAATGGTTCGTGCAAAATTTTTAAGATAAGCAATGATGGCACTACAGCTACACTTTACACACTTCCCAATTCAAACTTCTTTTTGCAAAACATAACCGCAGCAGATATTAATAACGATGGACATATTGACATCTTTACTTGCGATGATAATGGTGAAAGTTCAGTTTACCTAAATGATGGAAACGGAAACTTTGCAGAATCGAACATCATCAATTTTAACGTAACAGCCACCGACGATTCCGGAAACTATGGCAGCGTTTGGACTGACTTCGACGGCGATGGCGACTTTGATCTATATATAGCCAAATGCAGGCAAGGTGTTAACAGTCCAACTGACGGAAGACGCATCAATGTCTTGTTTGTAAATAATGGAAATGGAACATTTACAGAAAATGCCGCAGCAGCTAACATCAACATTGGAGCTCAAACCTGGACCGCATCATTTGGTGATATAGATAACGACGGTGATATGGACTTAATGCTTACTAATCACGATGTAGCAAGTATGATTTTAGAAAACAACGGAAGTGGAGTTTACACCAACATTACTGCAACAACGGGTTTTAATATAAATGACATCATACCTATACAAAGTGTGTTTGCCGATTTTGATAACGATGGTTACTTAGATATTTTAGTTACCGGCACCAATTCGCGTTTGTTTCGCAACAACGGCAACAAAACATTCACCCTTGTTACAGGTTTATTTAATTCCAACAATATGGAATCTTTTGCTGTGGGTGATTTAGATCACGATGGTTTCATAGATGTATATGCCGGCTACGCCAATATATATACAACTCCCACAGCAGTTGACGATGTGTTGTGGCTAAATAATGGCAACAACAATAACTACATCGGATTCCGATTAAGCGGAACAACATCAAACAAAGATGCCATTGGTGCAAAGGTGAAAATATATGGCCCCTGGGGTGTGCAGGTGCGAGAAGTGCGTGCCGGCGAAAGTTATGGCACTTGTAATTCGTTTAAACTTCATTTCGGAATTGGTGGTGCTACAAGTGTTGATTCGGCAAGAATATTTTTTCCGTCGGGTGCTACACAAAAACTGACCAATCTTACTACTAACAGATACATTCACGTAATCGAGAACACCTGCGTGTCGGTAAACCCTTTAATTGCTCTCAATGGTGTGCAGGTGATTTGTCCCGGTTCCTCGGTACAGTTAAGTGCCCCGGAAGGAATGAATTACTTATGGTCTAATGGTGCAACAACTCAAAACATCAATGTGTCGTCTGCCGGTAATTATTTCTTAAGATTAACCTCAACAAACGGATGCAGAGAATACTCCGGGTTTAAAAACATTCAAAACGGACAATCATATAGCGTATCTGTATCTGTTTCAAAATGTCCGGGACAATCGCATACCCTACCTAATGGCTCTTCAGTTAATAGTGCTGGTACTTACCCTGTAACACTCACCGCAGCAAATGGATGCGATAGTATAGTTACTACACAACTCACTTATTTACCTGCACCACAAATTTCAAACAGTGTTAATCCTACCACTTGCGGATTGCCAGAAGGAAGTATCACTGCCAATGTAAGCGGAGCAACAGGACCATATACATACCTGTGGAATACAGGGGCCACATCAACAAGTATTAGTGCTTTGAGCAGCGGTACTTATACCGTTACAGTAACTGCTTCCAATAGTTGCAGCAGTTCACAAAGTTCAATAGTTGCAAGCAGCGTATGTCCTCAGTTAACGGGGCACAGCATCAGTAACATTACTCAAAATTCTGCCTCTGTTAACTGGCCTGCATATGCTTGTGCCAAGAAGTATCGTGTGATATTAAAAAAATCGGGAAGCGGTAATTCAACAACATTTACAGTTGCTGCTCCGGCAACATCTTTCAATCTGACAAACCTTGATGTGAACAGCACATATCAGGTACGTATACGCATACAGTGCTCGCAAAACGGAACGGTACTATCAACTATATCTCCCATCATCAATTTTACTACTCTAAACTCTCAGGGAGTAGCTTGTGTACCGCCGACTAATATTAGCAACAGCACCACATCCAATACAGCGACAATTACATGGACACCGGTAAGCGGTGCGTTATCTTACAATCTAAGGTATCGCTTGATAGGTAACACTTCCTGGACGGTGGTTTCGGGAATCAATGGTGGCTTTTCATCCTATACCATTAATAATCTGAGCAGCTCTACTGCATATGAGTTTCAATTGCGCACGAAGTGCAATGCTAGCCCCGATGAGTTTTCGGCATTCACTGCTACTTTCAGTTTCACCACTGCAGCACAACGCCTGAGTGAAAGTATTTCTGCCATGCAAATTTCAGTATTACCCAACCCTGCTTACGAAATGGTGAATCTAACTATCGAAAGCAGTAACCCATCTGCGATGAGCATTCGAATTTATGATTTACTGGGCAGGGAAATACTTTCTGAAAATATCACAACACCTGAAGCAATTACAGCAAAGCAATATACACTCGACGAGTGGAGCAAAGGATTATACCTGATATATATAGAACAGGGGGAACAGGTTGAAGTGCGAAAGCTAATGAAGCAATAAGTTCTAATGAAAAGAGGCAACCGTAATGGTTGCCTCTTTAGTTTTGTAGCCCGTAGGGGAAT
>CAZXFT010000028.1:0-32849 GCA_964640655.1 uncultured Bifidobacteriaceae bacterium
CCATAAATAATCTCAATGGAATCATAAACACACGAGCCGTCGTCTACAGTTGCCAATGGATTGTAGTTAATCGCGGTACTATCGGTGCAACCATAAACAGTAGCTGTTGTATCGTATATGCATGAGCCATCATCTATAGTGGCCAGCGGATTATAGTTTACAGCGTTTGTATCAGTACAACCAATTACAACATTTGCAGTAAGCATATCAAAGGCGTTAATCTTTCCCCACCCCCATTTATTATCAGGCAGATTAGTACCAGTGAATGTATCCATTATAGCTGTTAACTTCATCACTTCACGTATCTGATTCCAGTTCGCACTGGGAAAAAGTTGGAAGTACAATGCTATTATTCCTCCCACAACTGGTGAAGACATAGATGTACCACCATTTACATTATGGAGTCCTCCTTGTCCTACTTTACTTGGGTCATTAATGATGAGCTGTGCTAAAGTACTCAATTGTCCGGGTGCTAAAGTATTTCCACCCGGGCCTGCTATTTCCGGTTTAATTCTGTTGTCGCGCGCCGGACCTATACTTGATGAAATTACTCTGGCACCAACAGTATCGTTAACATAAGTGGTTGTTGCTCCAGTGTAATTAATAAAGCTATTACGGTTCACATAGTTGGCTACTGCTATCACTTCCTGAGAACAAGTATAACTACTCACCACAGTTTTATGTGTATCCTGAATGCGATAGCGCGCTATATCGGGGTAAGCGCCGATAGTTGGCAAGTTGGTTTTTATTGTATTAGAAGTGCCTGTATATAATGGGTGAGACCAACAATCAAAATATCCAGAGCCTTTTGTTGTAAAACGCCACAAGTATGTGGTGCTGTCAGGAAAAATCTGAACTATCAGTTTATAAGTGGAGTCGTTATACTCAACTGCATATAGATTGAGGATTCCTATTCTGTTACTGTTTACAAAGATGGTGTCTTTCAAACTATCTATACCCGTGCTGAGATTGAAGTTTGAGAGAATGTTGTAGTATGGAGTAACTGCGCGTTTTGTAAAACTTGGCGCAGGCTTATCCACGCCTATGGAGAATTGCACATTATTAAAATCTTCTTTTGAAGCCCACACTTCATAGTAAACACGGCTAATGGTAGGTTCGTAACGGAACCAGGTATAAGCCGAATCAACTTCGACCGTATAACCAAGATGTAATAAAATATTACCGGCATTGCCGGCAGATGCGCAGAACGAACGACCACTTTGTTGTTTGATTAATCCTGAAATAAACTGAGCCGGTAGATCTGCGCCATCGTGAGAACCACTGTATGTTCCTACACTTGCACTGATTACACAAGGTTTACCTAATTGCAGCGCATGCTGATAAATATAGGCTGTAGCATCAGCAACATTATTTAAAAAATTTTGTCCTAAATCACAAGCCACGCTAATAATGTCAGCTTCAGGTGCCACACCCTGATAGTTGTTCAGTGCCAACCCATTCCCTGTGGCTGCACCGGTTACATTAGAGCCATGACCAAAATATCCTGCTGCTTCATTATGAGTACAACTACCATTTTGTATGGCAGTAGAATCCCATTCTTGTCCGTAACCAAAGGAAGGCGTAGTGCCTCCACTGGTTGACATTTGATCCCACAAATATTTGATACGTGTTTCACCATTGGGATTTTTAAAATCATCGTGATTGATTTCAATTCCTGTATCAAGAATTCCTACCACCACATTTTTTCCTGTGTAAGACTGTGTCAATGGTGCTTGTCCTTGCTTCACCGGTGTGATGTTGGCATTAATGTCCGTTTGATCATCGAGTATTCTACCTCTACCATGATAACCTTCCACACGTTTAATCCCAGCAGTATGCAGCAGTTCATTTAGCCACTCTGCATTAATGCGTACCGATGAAATGTCATTCACCACATACACCACTCGGCCATTTTTTGAATTAATGAAATTTTGAATTGCCAATGCATCTCCCTGAACCATCAGATGCAAAATTTCATTCGGGTTGTTTTGCTTCTGAACATAAAATATCAGCTCATCATTAAAGAATGCTGTACTGCGTTGTGCATGACTTTGCACATACAACATACATATAATACTACTTAACAAGTAAACAAAACGGTTCATTTTTACTTTTTTTGCTATGATAAAGAACCACATCTTTACGCATTACATTGTGAAAGTTAATACACATTACTTATGATAATTGAACAAATTTTGTTTGCTGTTGCCTTTGCCGGAGGCATATATTTCTTCATCACTAACATTCAAAAAGTAGTTCGCAACATACAACTGGGCAAAAAGACCGATTATCCCGGTCCTTCCTCGGAGCGTTGGAAAAATATGTTACTGGTTGCATTCGGGCAAAAGAAAATGTTTAAGAAACCTATCCCTGCTGTGCTGCATCTGTTTGTATACCTAGGCTTCATCATCATCAATATTGAAATGCTGGAGATTGTTATTGATGGTGTTTTAGGTACACACCGAGTGTTTGCTCATATACTTCCTTCATCATTGTATAACTTACTAATTGGCTGTTTTGAGGTACTGGCTTTTCTTGTCATCGTGGCCTGTGTGTTGTTTCTTTCTCGTCGATATATTTTAAAACTTACTCGCTTCCATAAACCTGAAATGAAAGGTTGGCCAACAAAAGATGCGACCATCATACTTGCTTTTGAAATTGTGTTAATGACTTTGTTTTTAAAGATGAATGCTGCAGATCAAATACTGCAACAACGTGGTATACAACATTACTTTCAAGCAGGCTCGTTCCCTATCAGTTCATTTATTGTCCCCATTCTTAGTGGCTTTTCTGATTTCCTTATTATTCTGGTTGAGCGTGCTAGCTGGTGGTTGCATATACTGGGTGTACTGGTGTTTATGAACTATCTTGTTATTTCCAAACATTTTCACATCATCATTGCTTTTCCAAACACATATTATTCACGCCTTACACCTAAGGCAGAGTTTACATCTCCCGAATATGTCACCAACGAAGTGAAAGCCATACTTGATCCATCTGCAGCTTCATTAGAACCCTATACCGGTCGTTTTGGTGTTAAAGACATATCTGACCTCACTCGGAAGCAATTGATGGATGCATATTCTTGTACAGAGTGTGGTCGATGTACCGATGCTTGTCCGGCTAATCAGACAGGTAAGAAACTGAGTCCACGAAAAATTATGATGGATGTACGTGATAGAATGGAAGAGGTAGGTAACAATATCGATAAACATGGTGCATCTTTTACTGATAATAAAACATTGTTGAACGATTATATTACTGAAGAAGAACTGTGGGCTTGTACAACATGTCAGGCATGTGTTGAGGAATGTCCTGTAAACATTGACCCACTTTCTATCATCGTTGACTTGCGCCGTAATCTAGTGATGGAAGATTCAAAAATGCCAAGTGAGTTAATTGGGATGAACACTAAC
Source organism: uncultured Bifidobacteriaceae bacterium (assembly GCA_964640655.1). Classification (GTDB taxonomy): domain Bacteria; phylum Bacteroidota; class Bacteroidia; order Chitinophagales; family UBA10324; genus BJGO01. Next base: position 3,417 of record CAZXFT010000028.1, read on the forward strand.
ATTGAAAACAATGCCGCACCCTGGCAGTTTTCACCCGCAGACCGATTTAACTGGGCTAATGGATTAAACATTCCTACAATGGCCGATAAGGCAGCAGCGGGTGAATCAGTGGATGTGCTGTTTTGGGTGGGGTGTTCCGGTGCTTTCGACGACCGATATAAATCAGTTACTCGTTCTTTTGCGCAGATACTGCAAAGTGTCAACATCAGCTTTGCTGTTCTTGGTTTGGAAGAAACCTGTACCGGCGACCCTGCTAAACGCAGTGGCAATGAATTTCTGGCACAGATGCAAGCTATGACGAATATTCAAACCTTGAATGGTTATGGTGTAAAACGCATTGTAACTGCATGTCCTCATTGTTTTAATACTTTGAAGAATGAATACCCTGCACTAGGGGGCAACTATGAAGTAATGCATCACTCAGCGTTCTTGGCTAGGCTGATCGAAGAAGGTAAATTGAAAATAAATGAAAGCAGTTCACTACAAGGACAAAGTATTACTTATCACGATAGTTGCTACATAGGTCGTGGTAATGGTATATATGAAGCACCACGAACAGTGATTGAAGCTTTTAAGGCGGACTTGCGTGAAATGAAAAAATGCCGCACAAAAGGAATGTGTTGTGGTGCAGGCGGTGCACAGGTATTTAAAGAGGAGGAACCCGGGACAGCGAGAGTTAATATTGAACGCACCCAACAGGCGTTGGAAACAGGTGCAGGTGTAATTGCTGCGGCTTGTCCTTTCTGTATCATCATGATGGAAGACGGTGTGAAGCAAAAAAATAAAGACAACGAAGTGAAGGTCAAAGACCTCGCCGAACTGATTGCTGAAGCGAATGGGTTGAAGGGGTAGGTGATGTGATTGACTATATCACTATGAGTGATTTACTGCTTGAACTTTGAAATGAAAAAACATTATTAATCTCTAGTTGTAAAAAAAAAATTAAATAAATATCGTGATGGTCTTACATATATGATTATCATAAAAAGTGAACACAATAAAAAAACCCGTCTCTTAAGTGACGGGCTTTTTTTTATACCGTGAGATTGTTAGAACTTATAAACTGCCATAAGGTTTAAGCCTGCAAATGCATAACGATCATACAAATCGTACTTAGTGTTGAAGTCACTTAAATCATACTTTGCAAAAAGCACAGCATCAATACCAATGTGCTCAGTGATTTCATAACCATAACCAATTTGAAAGCTTACTGCACTCATACTTTTACTCATATAATCTTTCACATCGTCGTATTTATGAGTGAAGGGTAAATCTTTGCCGGAAAAAGTTTCCAGGTTACTCGAAGAAAGATCAGATTGTCTGAAAGAAGTAAAATCCATTCCGAACCCCAAAGGCAAGCGGCTCTTACTTTCTTTACTTAAAAAGTTAAATAGCACCAGCACCGGTATGTTGTTGTATTTGTTTTTAGATAGCAAATTACCAGGCGTGGTTGTGAATGTGGCAGGAGCAGAATTAAAATCAAAGTTATCGGTACGAGTAAAGCTGCCAAATCCGGTAAGGATACGCACACGCTTGGAGATGTCAACTCCTATCAACAACTTAGGAGACATATTGACACTGACTTTATGGAAGTCGTTGAGGTCCACATCGCTGAGGTCATCGTCTTGAATATATTTACTGCCATATATATCTGCACCTAGTGCAGCAGTAAATTTAATTTGAGCATTAGAGTTCAAGGTAAAGAGGATACTGAAAAGAGTAAGAATGAAATGTTGTTTTTTCATACGAGGTTATTTAGGGAATTCAAATGTACCGAATGGTGTTTGTAGAGTGAGAAGTGGTGCCGAAGATTTTTCAACGCGACCTATTATTTGCGCTTCAATATTAAATGCGTTTGCTTCAGCTATCATCACATCTGCCGTTGCTTTATCAGTATAAATTTCAAGACGATGTCCCATGTTAAAGACCTGATACATTTCTTGCCAACTGCTGTTGCTTTGCTGCTGTATCATTCTGAATACGTGTGGTACAGGTAGGAAATTATCTTTAACAATATGCAAAGAATCATTCAGGTAATGCATCACTTTCTTTTGTCCGCCACCACTGCAATGAATGATGGCATTTATTTTAGTTCTGAACTGCGGCAACAGTTTAGCCATAAGTGGCAGATAGGTGCGGGTAGGGCTGAGCAACAACTTGCCTGCATTTAAGGGTGCATCCTCGAATGTATCAATCACTTTTAAGTTACCACTATAAACCAAGTGTTCAGGCAATCCAGGGTCAAAGGTTGTCTTTTGTGTTTGATGATATTCGTGAGATAGCACATCGTGGCGTGCTGCAGTTAAACCATTGCTGCCAATGCCACTATTATATTCAGTTTCGTAAGTGGCTTTTCCGTAAGAAGCAAATCCAACAATGACATCACCTTCTTTAATATCAGCTACAATAATATCAGTTCGCTTCAAGCGACAGGATATAGTTGAATCAACAGTAACGGTACGAACCAGATCACCGAGGTCGGCCGTTTCACCACCGCCATAATATATCTGAATGCCGAGGGTTTGCATCAGATCAAAGAAATGTTGAGTGCCGTTGATAATTTCAGCCAGTACTTCAGCGGGTATCAGTCCTTTGTTGCGATTGATGACGGAACAAAACACAAAATGATTTACTGCACCGGCGCATAAAAGATCATCTGTATTCATCACAATAGCATCCTGCGCTATACCGCGCCACACATTAATGTCGCCGGTTTCTTTCCAATACAGGTAAGCCAGTGAACTTTTAGTGCCGCTACCGTCGGCGTGTACAATGTTGCAATATGCTTCATCATTTCCTAGTAAGTCGGGCAACACTTTGCAAAAAGCGTTTGGGAATAAACCTTTGTCTAACTTTTTTATAGCAACATAAACATCTTCTTTGCTAGCCGAAACTCCGCGTTGATTGTAGGTTAACTCTTTACTCATTTATTCTTCCAGTACTTTAAATGTGGTACGTCGGTTTTTCTGATGTTCATCGTCGCTGCATAGTACGCCATTGCTGCAACCGTTTACCAGCATGGTTTCACCATAGCCTTTGGCTACTAGTCTAGATTTATCTATTCCCTTGCTCACTAAATAATCCACCGCACTTTGAGCGCGCTTTTGAGAGAGTGTGAGATTATATTTATCGTCGGCACGGCTGTCAGTGTGCGAGCCTAGCTCAATACGTAGGTCAGGATTTTCTCGCATCAAAGTGGCTAAGGTGTCCAGCACCAACGCTGCATCGGGTCTGATATTCCATTTTGCCACATCATAGTAAATGTTACTGAGTGTAATCTGAACGTTACGGTAAATTTTATCTAAGGTTATTTTTAACTGAGTGGTGCTGGTGTCAGCATCGAATCCAAGAGGTCTGATAATACCTGCTTTTTCGGTTTTAGAAAAATAATCCTGCTTACTGACGTTAATGCGCAGTGTGGAATTACATTGTACTACCAACTTTATCACACCATTGCTGTCGCTTTTCATTTTTGGAAAATCCTTCAATACTTTGTTGTCGATTTCATCCACCACCTGAATACTGACATCGGCAAGTGCCAATGGTTTCGTACCTATAACTTTTGAGTTAGGATCATTTGGCTTCTCCAGCACTTTTTCAATTACAAATAATTGCATTACACAAATGTTAAGTCGAGGAAGCATGAAACGATAGATATCATCGGCACCGCTGCCTCCTGCACGCGAAGATGTTAGATAGCCTTTGCTGCGAATGCTGTCTTTTTCTCCATCGTTTAGTTTTTCTAATATCAATCCAAAGTCATCAGCAGATGAATTGACAGGATATTTCATATTCTGAGGAGTACTCCATTTATTTCCACTTTTTTTAGTGTAAAAGATATCGAGACCACCAATACTTAAATGTCCGTTTGATGAAAAGTATAGTAGGCCGTCTTCGCTCAACGTTGGAAAAACCTCATCACCTATAGTGTTGACGGTAGCACCGAGATTAATTGGTGTACTCCATCCATCGGTAGTTCGTGTGCTCACGTACAAATCTTTTCCTCCATTTCCATCACGAGAGTCAGAGCTCATATATAACTCACGTCCATCGGGGCTGAGAAAAGGATGCTGAACATTAACTGTATCATCAAAAAAATTGAGCAATAGAGGCTCGCTCCAAATTCCACTAACATCCTTGAAAGAAACATAAATTTTACAATAGTCATTTTCAAGACCTTCACTTCCGCAGCGGGTGAAGTACAATTCATTGCCGGACTTGTTCATGCATGCAGCACCATTATTGTAGGCATCGTTCACGGGAGCAGGTATTGGTGTGGGGTTCACATATAGACCATCGGTATTGCGCGCTGCAGTATAAATTGAACTGAACTTTTTTCCTGTCCATCCATAATCGTTCATATCCTTTTGATTACGGTCACTGGTAAACATCAGATCAGCATTGTTCATCAGAAAAGGAGCATAATCAAATGAATTTGAATTTAACTCCATCAGATTATCCACTTTGTAGCTCAAAGGTTTTGAAATCCAGTCCATAGCCAGTTTACATGCTTTCAGCTCGCGCTCTGAGTTCTCGTCGAAAGGATTTCTCTTCTGATAAATTTCTAATTGTTTAACGGCATCTTTATAATTACCGTTAGCCTTTAACATTAATGCATAGTAATAGTAAGCAATGGGGTCGTAGTCCAGTTCAATTGCTTTTTTGTAGAGTGCTTCAGCTTGTAAAGTGTTGCTCATCATACGGTAGCACTCAGCAGCCAAAAATGTTTTTTTCGCTTTCAGATTGGGATCACTTTCAGCTTCTGCCTCGTTACGCAACATAGGTCCTGCAATGGAATATTGTTTTTCGGCTAAATAAACCTCACTTGTTTTAACTGGTTTAGTCAGCAGGCAGGCATTTAGAAGTATGAGCAGACTAAGCGTTGCAATGCGTTGCAGGTACATATATTCTCTGATGGGAGGTATCAATTGAAAGCCCTAAAACTAACTAAAAATAAGCGGCTGATTATTCGTGTCGCAGCGCGTGATATACCTTATGCTTAAGAATAAAGAAGTCTTTGATAATACTATGTTTGTAGAAGCCGGTTTTGTTTGGCTGATGAATAGTCGCAACCAATAATTTTCTCTTCTGAATCCAATCAGGATATTGTTTGTAAAATGCAAAAACAGCACGTATCACAGCAACAGCATTACCCAACTCACCTTTCAATGAAAATTGTAAAAAAGCCAGTACATCTAAAAGAAATCGTATCACAAGCAACTTACCTAAGTTGCCGTAACGATAATTTTTTGTTAGTAATGCTAAATTATTTCTGAAGTTGAGAAATGTTTTGCGTGGATTTCCTTGAGGAAGACTGCCTCCTCCAAGGTGAAAAACAAGTGCATCAGGACAGTACATTATTTTATACCCCATATTTTTCAATCGCCAGCACAAGTCAATCTCTTCCATATGCGCAAAGAAGTCGGCATCTAAACCGTCGGCTTTTTGATAAAGGCTTTTACGTATAAGCATACAAGCGCCAGTGGCCCAAAAAATTTCTTCCACAGCATTGTATTGATCCAAGTCTTTTTCGAGATGATTAAATATTCTCCCTCGACAAAATGTGTATCCAAACCTGTCTATGCAACCTCCTGCAGCACCGGCATATTCAAACTCATCAGGAATCATAATGGATCGAATCTTTGGTTGTACTGCTGCAATGGTATTGTCTTTTTCCATGAGTGCAAGCATGGGGTTAATCCAGTCGCCGTGTGTATCCACATCTTGGTTCAGCATCACAATGTATTCGTTATCAATACGAGCAATTGCCTGATTATAACCTTCGGCAAAACCGTAATTTTTTTCCAATGCCAATATTTTAACTGCAGGAAAATGTTCTTTGATAAATGCTATGCTATTGTCCGTGCTGCAATTATCTGCCACCACAACTTCATAGTTAGGATATGGGGTATCCAAAACCGTTGGCAGATATTGTTTGAGATAATCCAATCCGTTCCAACTCAGAATTACAACAGAAACTTTTGGTGCAGCACTCATTGGCAGCAAACGTATTAAATGAAGGTGAAAGTAAAAATGTAATTACGCATGCTTACCAGTTCAGAATCTGATCTATTCGTTTGCCCCAGTGGTCGCGTATTTTCGTGTTATCTGGATTAGTATAACCGCTCATCTCTTTCATGGAATCATATATTTTGTACTTCCATCGGCTGTCGCGTAACTCACCGTTTACGTCGGAATGGATTAAACGATAATCGTTGGTAGCTATCCCGGGTAAATAGAATACAAACATCACATTGGTTTGTCCGCTGGGCACGCGGTAGTATTGCCATATTTCATAGGGTAATGCTCCGGGTTCATTATTCATCACGTGCCGGCGGTCGGGTTTACCATATTGGAGGTAGACACGACCACGATCGGTTTCAAATCCATGTCTGATTGGAGTAGAAAAAACATATTCAACCGCATCAACATCAACTTTATAAGCAAGCCATTCTGCTTCTTCATTTGCAGGTGCTATATGATGCCAAAAAGCAAAAAAGAATTTCTGAGCACCTAAAGTATCATTTTGCTTGACCATGAGTTGAATACTTTCTTTTTCTGTTGAAGAAGAAATGGGAGTATGAGATTCAAGCCAGAAAAACAGTGAGTCGTGGTTGAGTTGCTTAACAAAGGTGCCTTCTATGTCTGAGAGCATGTATTTGTCTGTACCACTGCTCACGGTGTTACGAGTGCGGATAAAAAAAGTATTGCTCGTGGCAAGCACTTCAGTGTTGCGCTGATGGCATTGGATGTTTAGCGTGTATTGTCCTGCGGATAAATCCTGAATATCAATATTGCTCAGTATGGGAATGATTTCGCTATTGGTTTCCTTATAGGTATAAGTGAATTGATCTAGGGCCTTGCCTTCGTGATTCCATATTTGAATTTGAATAAATAAAATCGAATCCTTAAGTACAGATGCGGCATTGTATATCTCTTGATAAAAAATCAAATTATTTTTATTGCTCGGAAATACATTTACTGCATATGGTAATACCTCATAGCCTCCTTTTGTAAATAGGCTTGATCCATTTGCCGGCATATAATTTTCGAGAAACATAACATCAGAGAAACAAATTTCTGTTGTAGGAAAGTAAACGGATATGCGTTCAGACAGAACTTCGTACTGATGTGAATTCACGTCTTTCACGATTAATTCAACGCGATATTTACCCGATGGAATGCTTACACGCCTCACATCCATCAGATCGAAGTTAACATCATTGGCCACGGCTAGTTCTTCTGTATGCAAGCGATAATTGAAAGAATGTAAGGTATCATCAAAGTTGTTGAGATAGAGAATTTTTATTTGATAAGTAGCTTTGAATTTCTTGTTGTCCTGTTTCACGGGAACTATGGAAGCGCTCAATATGCAAAACTGCGTTTCTACATATGGCATATTGTCACTGTCTTTAAACACACTGTTACGCATTATTACTTGAGGTTTAATAGCGGATATAGCTTGTATACTAGTACTGCAAAGAATAAATAATAGGGCTATACAATTTTTCACAAGGTTAAATTACACAGTTAACGTTATAACATAAAATGTCATTTCGAATTCCTTGAATCACTCATTTTTGCAAACAGAAATATGCTACCTTACTATTTCATTTCAGCTTCTTATCTCTCGCATTGCCTATTGCATAACGATTTGAATGTTTCATTGCATTCACTTTACAACAAAAGATTCAAGCTGAACAGGTGCACGATAGCAACTTCTCAGGGGCCATTATTATTAAGTGTTCCTCTTCTACATGGCCGAAATCAAAAAGCTTTATTGAGCGAAGTGCAGATAGATTATAAAAACAAGTGGACCCGTGAGCACATACACAGTATTAAGACAGTTTATGGAAAAGCACCATTTTATATTCACTATTGCGACGCGATATACGAGATTTTAGAATGCAATGAAAAGCATTTACTGATTCTAAACGTACATTTGATTAACAGGGTACTTGAATTGCTTCACTTTTCACAAAGAGTAGGCCTAACTGAAGATGTGTCAGGATATGATGAACAGCAAATACCTTTGTATGAACCACTAGTTTATCAACAACTTTTTCAGGATCGCACCGGTTTCGTGCCGCATTGCGCCATTATAGATTTGCTGTTCAACTGCGGACCTGATACCAAACAAATATTGTTGCAGCAATAAGCCTAATATCACTTTATTCTACAAACTTGTAACCCACACCTCTGATAGCAAAAAAGTGCTTTGGAGTTTTTGTGTCTTTTTCAAAATACTTTCTGAAACTGCTGATAAAATTGTCAATAGTGCGTGTATTTGGCAACACATCATAATCCCATGCCGATTGTAAAATGTGTTGACGAGAAACCACTTCATTTTTGTGATCAATAAGTATTTTTAAAAATGCGGCTTCACGTTTGGTGAGTTTATATTTCTTTTTGTCAAATGCAACAGCCTCAAAAGTGTTGAAGTTGATACTGTTGCCACCAAACTTATATATACCCATACCGGGCATTTCGGTTTTTAGGCTGCGTTTTAACAATGCTTTTACACGCAGTAACAATTCCTGTAAATTGAAAGGTTTCACCATATAATCATCCGCGCCAATTTTCAGGCCTTCGAGTTTATCTTCCATTGTGTCCTTTGCTGTGAGAAATAATATGGGAATCTGTGCATCAATAAATCGTATTCGTTCACACACATTAAATCCGCTCAACTCGGGAAGCATGACATCCAGTATACATAAATCGAAGCGTTGCGATTCAAAAGTATCAATGGCTTGTTTACCATCGATCGCAGCAACAACTTCGTAGCCTTCCAGTTCCAGATTCATTTTAATGCCTTCAAGCAAATTTTCTTCGTCTTCAACTATCAGTATGCGTTCAGCCATAGTTTTAAGTTTTTATTGAAGGAAATGTTATTTCAAATCTAGTACCCTGAGGTGTATTGTTATATACCTCAATATTGCCATCGTGTAGGTTGATGATTTCTTTGACTATATATAAGCCCAGCCCGCTGCCTTTTGTTTTGCGTGTCTCTTCGTTACCGACACGATAAAACTTATCGAAAATTTTAGATTTCTCTTTTTGGTTAATGCCTATACCTTCATCAGAAACATTCAACTTAACCTTATCCTGATGCTGCTGCAACGACAATATAATTTTTGTTCCTTCATTGGAATATTTAACTGCATTATCTATAAGATTCTCCATAACAGAAAGCAGTGCAGGTTCATCGCCATTGATAAAGATATCATCTTCAATTTCAGTGATAAAGTCCCGTGCTTTTGCAGAGTTGCGTTTCTTGTGTTCAACAATAGTTCTTGCCAGTTGACTTAAGTTTATTTCACTTAGTTCTGCCTGAAATGCCGCACTCTCTAAGCGCGCCGAGAGCAAAAGGTTGTCTACCATTCCCTGAAGACGGGCTACATCGAACAAGGCATTGTGAAGCAGTTTATTTTTTTTATCCGTTTCTATATCTTGCCTGCTCTCCAGTGTTTGTAAGGAAAGTTTCACTGATGCCAACGGAGATTTTAATTCATGTGTGATGCTGAGTAAGAAGTTTTTCTGAGCACGGTTTAAATCAATTTCTTGTTTAAAGCTGATAATCACGCGCCAGCTTAGTATGATGATGAGAAGCAGGAACACAGTGCCTTCACCCAATATCATCCATTCTTGTTTTTTGTGTTTTTCATAAATCTGTTTGTAGTACGCTGTGTTCTTAAATGATTCAAAGCTCATTTCCTTGCTTGTAATGATGTATTCTTTAAAAGCATTGGTAGTATGAAGTACTAGCGAATCATTATTCTTGTTCAGTAATAGTATCATCCACCACAGATATGCAGCTACGATATATCCTATCATCAGATAAAACAGAAATAGTGGACGGTAATTATTTTTCATGTATTCCGGCTAAAAATAATGCACAAGTCTTATTGAGATTCAGTATACAAGAAAAATGACATTACCATGACAATCCGAAAAAGTTGACTTATTTAACTTTAGGCAACTCAACGGTGAAGGTGCTACCTAAGTCAGGTGTTGATTTGAAATAAATCTTGCCGCCAAAACCTTCAATAATATTCTTTGATATAGCAAGACCTAATCCTGTTCCGGAATTCTTGGTTGTGAAGTTTGGGGTAAACAAACGTGCCGTTTCTTCTTCTTTGATGCCTACACCATTGTCTTGAATAGCTATTAGAACTGATCCGGTGTGTTCTTTTATTTCAACCGTCACTTTACCTTCACGATATTCAGGAATGGCCTGAACAGCATTTAGTATTAAATTGTTGAATACACGAAGCAACTGATTTCTGTCTGCCATAACATAGATTGCTTCCGATGGAACATGTATTTCAAAACCTGCCGATTCATTTTGCTTGTACAGATTGTATGATGATTGTAGTATGGCGACAACATCAAGACGTTCCATCTCACTTAATGGCATCTTCGCAAAAGTGGAGAACTCGTTGGCAATTTTGGTCAGGGTATCAATTTGTTCGATCAAAGTGTTACTCACTTTGCGAGCCAATTCTTCTTTATTAGGTGCATCGTTTTGATAGGCACGTTGCAAATGCTGAATACTCAGCTTCATCGGAGTAAGTGGATTTTTTATTTCGTGTGCAACCTGTTTTGCCATCTCTCTCCAGGCCGATTCACGCTCCGACTTAGCCAATAGCATAGCGTTGTGTTCAAGCTTTAAAATCATCTTATTGAATTCATCAACCAGACTTCCTATTTCATCTTTAGTATGCCATTCGATAGGTTCGTTCTTTTTACCCAATGTTACCTGCTTGAATTTTTCAGCTAGAACGTCTAAGCGACGCGCAATGTGCTTGGAAATTAATGGAGCTAACAGCCCGGCTGCAATTAATGCAAAAACTAAAATGGAGATTAATGTGGCAAAGAATACTCCCAACTGTTCGTTGAGATACTTTGTGGAATTGAAATAAGGCAAGTGGATGAATGCCGCAACCTCAGCGTTTTTAAGCACAATAGGTTTATAGCCGGAAAGATATTTAAGTTCTCCTATTTGCTCTCGCTGAATCAATTGACTTTGTATGTTGTGTGTCAACGTAGAGTAAGCTACAGGGTTAATCTTTCTTGAAATAAATCCTTTCTCAAAAATGGCAGGTTGAGAGGTTGTTAATAAGTCGCCATTCAGGTTGTAAATGTTAACATCAATCTTCTGAATACTACTGATACTTGTGATATTATTTCGCAGTAAGTCGTTCAATGTATTGTAGCCGAAGTCAATTTTTTCAGTGCCCAATTTATCATAGATAATAAAGTTACTCAGGGCAGCAACTTGTTCCAATTTTTCAAACAACTTTTGTTCGGTTTGCTCATTGAATTGTTTGATAAAAAATTGTCCTGTATAAAAACCGATTAATATAACTGAAGTGAAGATTATGGTAAAGAATGAAACCTGAATAAAAGTGCGGAACGAGAATGCTGCATAACTAAATGTACTGACATCGGTATACATTACTAATTTCATATTGAAAAACAGCCAGGCCAACAAAGCCCAGAAAATGAGAACGATGAATAAATAAGTGAAGTAGGATAGAAAGCGAGCATTTTGTTTTTCCTGAAGTGAGACAATTACAGTCTTATTCATATCGCGTTTATAAATCAGGTGATTATAACCGTTGATTCGAGACTCGGTCATTTCACTGTCTTTAACTGTATCGGTATACAGAGCATTCGTATATGGATAGTTATAGTTCCCCGAATGTTCAGTTAAAACATTACCTGTGTATATGCCATAAGAGTAATCAGAAATGGGTAGCTTGTTTTTCTCTTCGAGCAATAATTCCGGATAAACATTGGCTGACCTATAAACCTTTGAGGTAAGCTGTACCATCAGAGAACCTTGTTGCACTTCATCCTTCTTAATTGGATACTCAGCAATATATGTGAAATTTCCTGCGGGCTCCGTTAAAAAGTATAGTTCGTGTTCGCCGCAAACTACCGAGTTGCCAATCAATTCATTATTATTTACCGTAGGTTCATCTTCAAGTACTGAAATTGGATTATTGTCTTTATCGTAGAAGTAATACTTAACATTAAACCGATTAAATCCATCATCAAAATAATTTTGATTCAGGTGCTCAACAATGTTGCGGGAATTGTTTTTGTTACTACTGAAAAACCGCTGAAGAGGTTCATCATTCAATACATTGTTTCGGATCTCACCAAGCAGGTACTCTGTAACATTATCACGCTCGGTGATCAGTTTATTGGCGTATGCAGTACGCAGACTTAAATCTTTCTCAATAGACGAGTGATATACGAAGTAGGAGATGATTAATGAGTAAGAGATGAGCACAATAAATACCCCACTAATGCCACTCAGGTAGATATTTATTCTGCCAATTTTTAAAATAGTAACAATCGGTAACAGAGCAAGTAGACCAACTACAACTGCATCAAAGATGTTTTCATAAAATGAATAAGAAAAAAACACTGAAAGTATACCTATTGCTATAAATACAAGCAAACTGTATTTCAGTTGGATAGCTTGAATAGTGCGATATAATTTATGACACAATATAAAATGAATGATGACTAATATTCCAACTGCGGCAAGATTAATAAGGTTGTTAAAGTCAGGGTTATATGGGTTAAAAAATTCAAAAGCAATGTTTGAGTCGAGTATGAGGCTTTTATAAATAAATACGATAACAAAAGAAGATGCGGCTATAAGAAAAGAACTGCTGATAAATTGATATACTAATAATGATTTTCTTTTTCTCAGATAGATTGGAGATACATAGAAATGAGCTGAGATAATAAAGAGAACAATACCTTCAATAAACAGTGTTCCCAATGATCCGGCTACATACGGTGATGCATAATAGTTGGGATTTAGAATGAGCAGTTCACGAAGCTGATCGGGTGTTTTGAAAAAAAGAAAGAAAAATAAATGTGTAAGCAAAACTAACGTGAAATAAATCGGAGCCTTAAAGGCAGGCATAATTCTCTCCGTATAAACACTTATGTGATACAGTTTAAATTGAAACAATAAAACCATTCCAATGAGCAATAACATGAATCTAATGATGCCTTGAATTGTGCCGCTTGTTGGTGCTTGGGTTGTCAGAAAAACGGTTCCCGGATAAACTGAAACCTTGATGCTCACCGACTCAACTGTGCTGTCTAACGACAGTGCATAGTTGTTGTTAATTGGAAATTCAGTTGTAAAATGATCCTGTAAATAGGTGTTTGAAGTATTGTAGTCAAAATAAACGGGTTGTAAAAAAAATACACTTGTAGAATCCTGTTTAAAGCCTCTGCATAAGTAAATCCCGTTTTTAAAGCGCTTAAAAGTAGTAGTGCCGGGTTCGGGTAATTGGTTAATACGTGGTACAATGTTGTTGGCATTCCAATATACAAGCGTGTTGTTCTCGTATCGCAATGCCGTGATATCATTATCACGACTAACCTCACTTGGTTCAGCACAACTAAACGGATAAGTTAAGTGACATGTATTCTGAAATTTAGGATACAATGTATCGGTTCGCTGAATGAATCGTTCTATGGATGTTTTGAATATATCGGTCAGATAGGGTGTTTTCTGAGTACCGGGAGTTATGAGGTCAGTATAACTCAAAATCAATAATAAGATAGCAAGCACTACTTGCCATAAGCGATATGTGCGAATGAAATTCAATTGCAGCAGTTTTGATTACAAACTTTTAGTCCAACTATCAGGATGCTTACGCCAGGCCTCCAGAGTCAGAATCTCATCTTCGTGTACGTATGAAAGTTCAACAGCCTTTTGAATTAGATGCGGGTAATCGCTGAGTGTATAAAATGAGCAATGCTCATTCTTAAAATTAGTTTCACTCAGTTCAAAGGAATAAGAAAAAATAGCCAACATACCAATGACATCACATTCAGCTGCACGTAGTGCACGTATAGCATTGATGCTGCTTCCGCCGGTAGAAATTAAATCTTCAACTACAACTGTTTTTTGATTAGGTAAGGTGCGACCTTCAATCATATTACTTAAACCATGAGACTTGGGAGACGAGCGCACATAGCAAAAAGGTATATTTAGTGCATCGGCAAGAATGGCGCCGAGAGGAATACCCGCTGTTGCAACACCTGCAATTAACTCTACGCCGGAGAATTTTTCTTTGATGATTTCAATAAGTTGCTCTTTCACATAATTCCTGATTTCCGGGTAGGAGAGCACGGTTCTGTTATCGGTATATATTGGCGATTGCCAGCCCGAAGCCCATGTGTATGGCTTTTGAGGGTTAAGTTTAATTGCGTTAATTTGCAAGAGTAGCTCGGCAGTCCTGTTTGCCGTTTTTTCTGAAAGAATCATAGCACAAAAATGTACAAAATTTATATCAATAATGTACCTGTTTATCTCACCAGCAAGCATGGCTCTGCCTTGCCTTCAACTGATTCTTCTAATTCCGATATTCTCATCACCGACCATACAGCTAAAAAAGACATACTTGAAACCATAGATACCATTAATTCGAGCAAGGGTTTGCGGGCTTGTTATCTATTAGCACGTAATCCAAAAAATGTATTGAACCATTTTAAAAAGTTCTATAAAGTGGTAGAAGCTGCAGGTGGTGTAGTTTTAAACTCAAACAATGAAATATTGCTCATTTTCCGCAAAGGAAAATGGGACTTGCCAAAAGGTAAACTTGATCCCGGTGAAACCAAACGTAGAGCTGCAATACGCGAAGTAAAAGAGGAAACAGGAGTAAAAAAAATTAGAGTACTGCAATCGCTCAAATTATTTGCGGGAAAGCAAACATGTACTTATCATAGCTATATAGATAACGAGGTTGCTTGCCTCAAATCTTCTTATTGGTTTTTAATGCGCACTTCAGACACGGGAATGCTTATTCCTCAGCTGGAAGAGGATATTGTACAGGCAGAGTGGGTAGGCCGTGATCAGTTGAGGGAGTACATGGAAAATTCCTATGGATCTGTACGCGATATTATCGATGTTGCACAGACCATTATTTGATTAGTCTAATCGCTGAGTAAATATCAGATTGTTTACAGCATCTGAATCACCGGAATAAAAGTTTCGGAACGCTTTTAAATATTTGATCGATGCCTGTTGAATGTCAGAGGGTGTTACTTTTTGTAATAGATTGTCAAAGTCTTCGACTAACGCGGTGTTATTGTAAAACGATGCAGTACTGATTACCTTATTCCAGTCATCATCTTTGCTATTGTTTAGATAAAAGGAAGCAATCAGATTTTGTTTAATATCACTCAGCTCGTTCGGTTTCATTCCTGTTTTTTTCAAGCGCTTAACTTCATCCACTATCATTTGCATGGCTTTATCTGCGTCTCCTGCAGTAAACTGAATAAAAAACAAGGCTGAGTTGGTTTGGGGATAATTTATCTGTAACTCATCTATCAACTTCTTTTGAGCGTTGGTTTTTATTATGCGATCTTCTAAAATTTTTACCGCTAACATAAATGCAGCATAATCAGAAGTAAAGGGTCTTGGTGCATTGCTTATACATGTGGCAATACCATCATTTTCACCTTTGATAATTGTGAGGGTTGAAGTGCTTATGTCAACGATTGGATTCAGGCTCTGTAAACTATTACCCCAGTTGAGCCATTTGAAATTAGTCTTTAGCGCACTGCGTAATAAAGAGGCATTCACTTTTCCATGCACGGCAATGGAAATATTATTCCGGTTGATTATTGCGCTATATAATTTTTTTATGGCATCTATCTGAATAGATCCCAGATTTAAACCTTCACCCCAGGGTGTTTTATCATAGGCTTTTCCTGTATAGATAATTTGCGTGCCCAATGTTCTGAGCTGTTCCCATGAATCACCTTTATTCGTCATCACACCTATAGAAACATCACCGCGTGCTTCATCAATATCACCTAAATTAAAGGCTGGCTTACCCAACATTTCACCAAGAAGTTTTACGGCATCGTTCCATGAACTTAATGGAAATGTAAATTTCAGTACCGAATAATCAGGCGTACAGTATAAATCCGTTTGCATCATCAAGTTATTTTTCTTTAACTCCAGTTCTTCTGTACTATATGATTTAGTAGCACCGTTGAGTAATAGATTTAGTAACAGAGGTTCAATACCTTGTTGAAGGAACGGATAGTTATTTATACCTCCTTTGATAATAAGTTGCCAGCAAACCATATCGTGCGAGGTTGGTACTAACAAACAATCTATGCTATCGAGTTTTCCGTGAAATATAGTAACAGCTGGTGCATTGTTCTGAATGGTTGAAGATGGTATCGGTGCTGGAGGTGTTTTTGGCGGAACTACAGGTGGATTAGTTTGTGTCGGGGCTAACGGTTTATTGGAGTTACTGTTAGAAGTAATATTGGTAGATTGAGGCTGCGGTGCCGGCGTTTGGGTAATTGTCGGTGGTTTTGTTTCCTGAGGTTTGGTTAGGACCGTTTTTGTAGGCGTCTCCTGTTTTAAAATCTGTAACGGTTTGTTTGTACTATCGGTTTTTGGAGCATTAACTTTTGTCGGGGGTTGTTCTATAGGTTTTTGTACAATATCATTACTTTTTGGAACTTCCTTATTTATTATATCAGGCAACTCTGTCTTAAGGTTGGTATTTAGCTTTTGTAGAAAAATTTTATTCTGAGCAATATCACTTGAAGTCAACAAGCGAAAGACATAATGTTTCTTATAAACAGTTGACTGGTTCATTATCTGTTGAACATCAATAAAAGTGCGGCTGCTGTCTTTAAATGCAAGCACCAGTTCATAGGTGCCTTTTAAAAAATCGGTAACAGTTCTGCGTTGTGTAAATATTAAGCCCAGAGAATCGTGATACTTAATAGAGTATTTGTCCACCATGGTATCCTTCAAATTCATTCTGAACAGAGTTACTTCAATCAAAGCATTCGGTTTATCGTAGTTGACTAGTACTTTACGAAGCGGGTTATTACTTTTTTCGTTTACGTTGTAACTCGTCAGAAAATTATTGTCATATTCCAACGAACCTATAGTGAAATTGAAATTATACTTTTTGTCATTGACCAAATCGGTTACTATACCTTGAATGTTCTGGGCCATACTTTGTATGGACAAAACTGTAGCGCAAATCAAAATAAGTAGCGATCTCATTGTTTGGGTTTTGAAAAAATAGCGCGTTGGTTACGGTATTTATCTAATTGCGACCTGACTGCTGCGATGTAAAGATTTACGTTTATTTCGTCTAACTCTGCTTCGCTGATTCCCTCCGCATAGAATTTACTATAAAGAGTTGCGTATCGTTTACGCACAAGATCTTTTCTTTCATCTAAATCCTGATATATGGTTATCTCAGCACCTATTAGCCGATTAATTTTTAAGAATTGAACTGCCTTATAGAAAGCATTCTCACTACTTGTGTTGATGAGTTCGGAGTTTCTGTCAAAATAAATGGTTAAGTCGTCGTAACTCTCAAAGTCATTGAAGAATGTTCTGCTGTCTGTAGCATCCTGATGTGCCGGTGATATGATTAGAAATCGTGCAGATGGTTTCTCGACAATGTATCGAGAAATATAATTCTGTAAGTCATTAGCAGTTAATTTGTTGATGATATTCTGTGCATTATAATACTCATTAAGGAGATCGTTGGCCCAATGAACTGCCAGTAAATTCAAATACTCGTTTGTTGAAGCAGTCTTGTTCTCAAATAACTGAAAAGTTCGTCGTTTAGCATCTGCTAACTGGTAATCGTCCTTAATGTACGATCCAAGATGATCCAACCAAATATTTAAAGTATCGTATGTCTTGCGCAATTGATCGGGTGGCATCATACACGTGAAAGTGAAAAAGGATTGTGATTGAATGTTAAAGGCCTCAGTTTCAAATTCGAAAAAGGAAATGCGTTTGCCCAGTGATGATTTGAACTGGTGAGTATTGCTGTTAAGTAAGGTGTTCAGCACCTTGCCCGCATAATAATCAACGGTGTTGTTTTTGTATGATGGTCCTGGATAGCAGTATTGCAGTGTAGGGTATTGCGCCGATGAGGTGCCAATTAAACTTTGTGTAGAAAGTGGTAATCTCACCAGTGTGCTTTTCTCTGTGGTTATGAGTTCGGGTAAAATCCAGCTATTAAACAGATAATTGATTTTAGAAATAACTTCAAACTTATTCACCTTTCCATGAACAATGATGATGCAATTCTGAGGACGGTAAAATCGATCACGGTACTCTATAATCTGCTCACGCGTACATCTTTTTATGTTGTTTGCTTGTGAAGCGGAATTGATTTGGTGCAAACCATATTTTTCAAACAACTTAATTCGTCTTTCATTCAGTAAATAATCTGCCTGTAGATTATTTGACTGCCATATAGAATCGGCTTTGTATTTCGCCACTGACAGATCCTCATCGGTAATTACAGGGTGTTGAATCCAATCACTGATCAAATTTAAAATACTATCGGTGTAGCTCTTATAGAACCTGAAATTATAGGTTTGAACATTTTCATATAGCTTGGAATGATATTGCGTTTGAAACTTTATTAGTTTACTTAGACTAATAGTGGTAGAAGGATTTTTTTCAGTTGCACCTGTAAACATCAGATTACACAGCAGATTCAGTCCATTATCATTTTCAGTTAAATACATCGGTCCTTCTTTAACAGCCAGAGTAATGCTGACCACCGGTTTTGAAGCATCTTCTATCACCAGTATCTGCATACCATTATCCAGTTTTTTATTCAGGTAATTGCTTATGGTCTGCTGTGCATATAATGAGGAACACCACAGAGTAAAAAAGAAGAAAGATATACGCTTTAAAAACTTCATCAGTAATACAAATAAAACTCTTGTTTTGATAAGGCAGGGTTAAAGAAAATAACACCCATACGGTAAAGATTAATAGCGAGAGTTACTTGCTGGTCATTTACAATATTTTTCCAGGCATACTGCATGTCAGCGGAGTAGTTAATGTCATCAAAAACTATAATCGTGTCATAAAGGACGTTAGGCTTAATTATTTCAAAGTACTTCAAAGTTGCTTCACCCGTATGGTGCGCATCTATAAATAACAGTGTCTTTGGCCGTATTGGATTTATTAACCCTATTAATTTATCAGATACTAAACCGTGATGTATGATGACTTGATTGATTCCAGTTTCTGAAAACATCACTTCAGAAGCACTGCATAATGCTTGATTTCCTTCTATTGTGTCTATTTGGGTATTCTTGTTTGCCAGTGCCATCCACGAAGTACTAATACCCAGAGCTGTTCCTGTTTCAACAACATGTTCTATGGAATAATGCCTAACCAAATGATAAAGCAACCTTCCATATTTATTGGTTATAGCTGTGCGATGTAAATAATCCTTTACACTTACCTCGTAAACGCCTTGTTTTCCTGCACCAAGTTCTTTGAGCTTCAATATGTCTCTATTTCCGGTATAATGTTTCTTTATTCGGATTATTTTTTCTTCTATTTCACGATTACTAAGACCACCGAGCACATTACAACAAAAATCATAAACAAAAGGAGAGTGGATATAGTATCTGCTTTTTCCTCTTACTAGATAATGCAATAGCAATTTAATTCTGAAAACTAACTTATCCACTAAGCAAGATTAAACGAATTCATGCTCACTATTAAATTTGAGCTATCTTGGTTCAAACAATTCAAATCATTCCATGAAAAAAATAACATTACTAATTGTATTTCTGCCACTCATAAGCTTAGCCCAAGATGCTCCCAGAGTTGGATTGGCTCAGGTAATCACTTCATTACCTATGAGTAAAATACCAAAATTTTCCTCCAGGGCAAGTTTTGATACCATCTATTCAAACTATGTAAAGAACCTGATTTTTGAAACACCTCTACCTGGTTGTGATGAAGTTATAGTGCATAGTGATGGTGCGACCGGTTATGCAGCTGGCACTAATCAATTTGGTGATCTGGAAAAAATGCAAAAGTTTAAGGTTTCCAATATTATTGGTGTTTATGAAACCCTGGCTGTCTTTGCTGATAAAGTGCAGGCAAATCCAAATACACCTGTCTATTCCAATATTTACACGGTCGACTCAATAACCCATGGTCCTGGTGAATTTGTTTTTGTTTCTGATCCAACTCCTATGTCTGCCATTTGGGGCAACTTAGTCAATCCAAATTTCTCCGGTTTCCAGTTTCCATTTACTATTCCGGTCTATGATTCCTTTTTTGTCAGTTTCACAATTCCTGAAACTACTGGAGATACAATTGTTTGTGCTACGACAAAAAATTCATGTTATCCGGGATATCAGATTGCTTGGGAACGTCGTGCGGACAGCACCTTCAAACCCTTTAATGATGGTACATCAGGAACATGGGGCTTAAATGTGGAGTTGTTTATTTGCCCTGTAGTAGAACTTGGAAATTTGGGGAGTGCTCAGCAACCAGCAAAAATGAACGGTATATCCATCTATGCGACTTACCCAAACCCTGCAACTGATTTAATTAATTTTAAGTTTGGAATCGAAGAAACAGGCGAAGTTTCATTGCTGCTATATGACTTGACCGGAAGATTGGTAACTCATCTTGATATAGGCCAGTTGCAAGCAGGTATCTATGACAAAACCCTTGTAATCAGTGATATTCCATCGGGTGTTTACAACTATGCTATAAAAAATAATGACCGATATTTTTTCAGTAGAATTACTGTTCAATAGATTTTTACAATGCCATTACAAAAGCAAATTCTTTTTTTTAATTAAAACTTTTACTTTTAGCGCTCAAACAAACCACAAATACTTAAACCAATTACAAAACATGAAAAACTTTACACGCATTTCTGTTCTTCTTGCTGCTCTGGTATTCTCCGGCACAGCTTACGCTCAGATTCCTTACAAACAAATTAACCAATCTAGAAAATTGGATTACAATGATTACATCAATGCTAAAAAAGGCACTAAGAGTTCAAGAGATGCCTTTTCATTGTATGTTGACTACGGTACTGCTAATGGTGACGACAATGGATACATCTGGAATTTTAATTCTTTATACACAGCTGCCGATACTGCCTTTAACTTTATTGGAGTGACTATGGATCAAATAGCCGGATATACTGATCCTGCCGATCCAAATAACAGTATTGTTATTTACTCTAACGTAGGTTTACCTGATCCTTATCCATCAACCTTGGTTTTAACTGTTGATTCAATCTTCATTTATTGCACTCATGAGAACAACTCAGCTCAGCAAGATCTTATTACCATGAAAATCGTAAGTACCAATACCAACGGTTCTCCATCAACAAATGTTCTTTGGCAACAAACCGATTCATCTGATGTTTCATTGTCACCAAGCGGTAACTGGCTGGGCCAAAATGCCGGTTTTACATTAGGTTATGGTCCGGCTTATACTACAACTGCAGGTCAAAAAGTTGCATTTGTTATTGAATACCTTGACCCAAGCAAAATTGACTCTTTTGGTGTTCTTGGTACCTCAGTTGATGATGGTCAAGGTGGAACAAATCAACAAAGTTCATACAAGAATTCATATATGCGTTTCCCTCCAAACATTCCAAACATCGTTTTGAATTCAAATGTAGGTTATGGAAGTCCTGTTGGTTCTCAAGGTTGGCTTGAAGCTCAGAATTGGGCAATATGGGCCAAAGTATCTTACGACTGGAATGTTGGTATCAATGATGTAAACAATAACCTTACCTTGGTTAGTCTTTCTCCAAACCCAGCTCAAAACTTTGTACGTGCTAACATTGAACTGGCAAAACCTTCTGTTGTAACCGCAACATTATCTGATGTTACCGGTCGCGTAATTTCAAACCTTTACAACGGTAATATGAATTCCGGTAAAAATAACATTAACATCAATACTTCTGATATTGCTGCCGGTGTTTACTTTGTAAACATAGCAGCCGATAATGGTAACGTTGTATCTACACGTGTAGTAGTAACTAAGTAATTATTAAATATTCTTAAAACCAAAGCCCGTGCTTGCACGGGCTTTTTTTATGTCTATCTGATACTATTCATAGCCTCAACCTATTAATTTTTTTAGGTGTAGTCAATTCTTTTTTTGACTTTAAATAATTCATGCTTCTTTTGAAGCGAAATAATTAATACATCATGAAAAGAATCATTACCATTTTATTGCTCAGCATCAGCACATACGCCTTTGCACAAAAAGGATTGCATTTAGGTGCATCAGGAAGTTTCAATACTGTTTGGATTGTTAATCAGAATGCTTACGGTGGAGAAGAATACGATTATACATTAAAGACTGGTGGAGGTGCTGGCATTGACGCGGGCTATAACTTTACCAATCACCTCGGAGTATTTACTGGTTTTAAATTTGCCAATCAGGGTCAGTCTTATGAAAGTTCAAAAAACACAGGACAGACTCGCGACATTTCTCTTAAGTATAACTACATACCCTTATTATTTCGATTTACCGGAGGTAGTTCTAAAGTAAAGTTCTATGCTCAGGCAGGTCCACAATTTGGATTTATCTCTGATGCGAACTATACATTCGAAGATCCCAATACAGCATCATCATTCACTTTGGGCATTAAAGAACGTTTTACAAAAAATGATAACGGTATCAACTTCGGCTTAGGGGCTAATATTGATATCATCACTAACCTTTATATTAGTGCAGGTATGGATTTCTTTTATAGCTTCAACGATATTAATGATGAAGACTTTCATATTCCCGATAGCTCCGGCGTTTATGAAGCATCAAAAAACGCAACAGGGGGATTAAGAATAGGTGTACACTACATTCTTTTTGGTGAGAACTAGTTCGCCAGAATAAAAATATAAAGAGCCGCCTCACCATGAGAGCGGCTCTTTTGCTTTTAATAATACCGGTGTCTTTATTCGCTCTTTATAAAGCGTGTCTGGCTGATACTATTTCCGTTAACCAACTCAATCAGATATAAACCCGTAGGCAATTCGCTGATGTTTATTCCCGATTGATTGTATGATTTTGTAATAATTAAACGTCCTTCGATGTTATAGATATTGATAGTGGCCAAATCACTAATCGATGTGCTGTTGATGAAAATTGTATTAACAGCAGGATTTGGATAAAGAGTGAAGTTTGAAGCGCAATTGAAGTTAACAAACTTGATAGAACTGAATTCATATTTGCCATCAAAGTCAACCTGACGTAAACGATAGTAATTATTACCACAACTTGCATTTGTGTGAAGGAAAGCATACTCATTGGCAAACTGTGAAGTTCCTGCACCTTTGACAGTACCAATTAAATTAAAGTCTATTCCATTTAAGCTGTGTAATACTTCGAAGTAATCATTGTTTAATTCAGAGGCAGTTGACCAGGTGATAGTTGTTGAATTATTATCATTGGCAACAACATCAAATGAAGTTAATTGAACAGGAAGAGGTACAGCGCCAAAACCAATACCGAAGTCAGAGAAACTCGTTAATCCAGTGCGTACACCTTTAGCAGCTCCTCCACTTAATCCTTGATTTGCTGCATTATGGTAACCATTTACACCTGAACTGTTGGTACCTAACCATGGAGATGATGAATTGGATCGTTTAATAACGCATAATTGTGTAGCTCCACCACTAAAGTTGCTATACCCGCGGCCATTTAAAGTTACTTCGTAATTTACAGCTGTTATTGCATTAGGACTAATAGTCCAGTATCCACTGTTTAACATATTTGAAATACCGGTACCATTAACTTTACAAGTTGTTGGATTAGGCATTGTAACAGGTAAGCCGCTTGTGAATGATGCTATAAGGTTACTAATACCACTTGAGGAATTCAATTTTACAGTTGCCAATTGATAATTGTTATCACCAATAGGGAAATCGTAAGTACCTGTTGACGCAACATTACGACGAAGCCTTCCTTGTACATATGAATTCACATTGTGAAGCACTACAGCATTTGCTGCGTTATTGTTGGTTACATGAACTTCATTTACTCCGGTTATAATAACTCCCTGATTTAATCTAAGAGCATTGGTAACTATGATATTATTGTTCAGTGTTACAGATGTTGGATTGTTGATTTCCATCTGATAGAAAGTCTCGGCACCGGTAATGGTTTGATTTGAAGTACCATTAAATGTAACACGTCCTGTTCCTTCTGTAAAGCCTGATTGATTGTATGTGGTCCAGTTCCCACGAACAACAATATTGTTATTGTTGGTAATAAAGATTGAATTATAGTTAGTGTTCATGATGGTAACATTACCCTTAATTGTTAATGTTTGTCCGCCTGAAGTTGGATATATCTGAACTTCTGGTACAGTAGCAACAGATATTGCTTGTAATGTGATATTATTTAATTGAGCAACGGTTATTCCATTCTGAGCCACGTTACAAATGTTTGAGTAGCCACTTGTAGTTGTATCGAAGTTGAATAAAATTGTACCTGTAATATTGAAGTTTGAACTGGTTGATGTACTGCTTCCGAATCTTATAGCGCCACCAACAGTCAAAGTATTTAGATTGTCGCTAAACAAAGATGATCCGGTATAATCCAGAATCATATCGTCTTTAACATACAATGAACTATTAGAATTATTAAAAGATAATGAACCGGAAGATTTTGCAGAAGTAAATAAAAAACAGTTAAATATTTGTCCATTTCCATTGAATACTTGTGTGGTGTTACTATTACATAATATGGTTAGATATTCGCGGCAATTGGTAGCGTTCATTGTACCACCATTCTCCAAGGTAAAATTACCTCCTAGGTTTAGATCACGTGAACTCGTACCTACATTATATATCGCAGCATCAACGGTTAAGTTTCCATTAACTGTTAAGTCTCCGTTTTGTGTTTTATTATTAGCTCCTCCTGAGTATTTTAAATCGGCGTAATCAATTCCTGATTCAACGGTTTGTGCTGATGTTCCTGAATAATGAACCAATGAATTTGTTTCACACGTATAGGTATTATTTGATGTACTAAAGTCATAAAATCCTCTGCCATAAATATTTAGGATACCTCCATTTTTAATTGTCGTAACATGACCTGAGCCAGAGCTATTATCTGCATCAATTGAGTCAACATTTATCACACCACCATCTTCTATAGTAATTTTATTTGATGTGGAAGCGCCACCTGATCCGTTTTGACAAGTCATATAAAGGATGCCGTTGATATTGAGTGTACCGGCTACTGTAATACTACCGCGACGGTTACCACCCGCTCCGCCGTTAGTACCGTCAATAGAAACATTACCGAAGTTTGCTGGTGTTGAAACTGTCGCTCCAGAATTTATAGTCACATTAAAATAAGTATTACCTTGATTATTATATAGCAGAGTTTTTGCACTTCCTATTGAATATAACTGAATATCTGTACTTATAGTCAGATTTGATGTTGTATTATTATTTTCATCTTTTCTAATTCTTGACACTATTGTTACACCATCACCTCCGATGAACACATTTGCTCCTTCTATATTTAGGGCAATACCATCATTTGTGCCACCATTTCCAATGATACCATCATTGTTAATTTGAGTGTAAATATTTAAATAACGTAAAGTAGAAGTACTGTTAACATAAAGCTTAGCACCGTTTTCTACGATGAGGGTTGCCATTTGGTAATTACCACCGGGTCCATTAACGGTTACAGTGTGTCCGTTTCTGATTGTAACAGATGCAGTCTGCTGATTTGGAAACTGACCTGCATTTGGAGTAACCCAGTTAGCACCGTTGAATCTTTGCCAGGTGTTGATATTAGTCCAGTCACCGTTTTGAATTGATCTAAAGTCACCAGCTACGTTTGCAGGTGTGGCATTTACCTGTATTCCTGAACTCCAGTAATTACCACTTCTTGCGAAGGCTTTTACTTTATAATTAGTTCCATTAATCAATCCATAAATTGTAAATGATGTACCTGTACTCTTATAAACTACAAATTCATTAGCCGGCATGTTTACATTGGATACATCAGTTCCAAAAAATGCATCAGCGTCATATAGTGAGCCATCGCCAGTTGGAATAGCTGTGACATTTGAGGTTGCAACAGCTACAAACATGATTTCATCATAACAATAACCTGGATTAGTCCACGATACATTAATAATACCGTTAGCTCCTGTAGCAGATAATCCGCTTACATTTGCAACACCGGAGATACCTGTAATTATAGGTGATACGGTGCTATATATTGATCCTGTATATGCGTAGGCTCTGAAATAATATACAGAACCGCTTGTCAATCCATTAATGGTAACTGTATTACCTGTGCCGTTATATACGCATTTATCAGTTCCATAAGTTGTTGCAGCGGAGAAATCAGAATTTGCGTTAAATGAGGCACCATTATTTCCGGTTGGATTGTAGCTTGGAGCAACTGTTCTGGCAAATACTAAGATACCATCGTATCCTGATGAAGGCACATCCCAGTTTATAACAATACTACCATCTGAATTACATACATTTTGAAAAGAAGTTACGCTTGCAGGTGTTGTGCTTGCATTTGCTGTAACCGCGCCACTATTATAATATTTTTCATTACTGTTTGAACAGTTGAATTCTACTATTCTGAAATGATAGGTATAACCAGCTTGTAACGATGTAATCGTTGCTGAGCTACCACTACCATTATACACAACATATTCACCAGTTGATATTTGAGTTCCGCTTCCAAATGCAGTATTACCTGTGTAAGATGAATTATTAGCCGGTATTGCCGATACAGGATTATCACGACGGGCAATAATCAGCCTGTTTGAACCATCTCCGTTTGTCCATGAAAGATTGATGCTAGATGCGCCACCTGAGTTTGCGGTAAAGCTGCTACTTCCGGTAGTAGGTTCAGCACAAGAGGCGCTTATGTTTGATGGAATTGAGTTATAAACAGTTATATCATCAACAAAGATGTTGGCAGCATTAGCAGTACTGTTTTTACCTATATATGTTATGGAATTCACATTGGTTGAGTTGCCTATACCACCTTTTACTAAGTCGTTTCCAACTAATACACCATCAATCCAAAGGTCATATCGGTTGGCTGCAACTGAATTGGCACCATTTCCATAATTATAGTTTATTGTACTTGCGCCGTTATTACCCATAATTTCAACCTTATATAAATTACCCTGGCTAATATTAACAGAAGCTAAGGCTGTCCAGGTTGTATTATTCAGGTAATTGAATGTTATGGCTCCACTATTACCAAACGTAAAGCGAAGACCTGTATGCACCTGTCCTGTAGGCATGTCACCATTAGAACTATATCCGGCACCAGCACCTTGATAAAAAGCCCATTCACCATTTGTGGCAGTATTGCCACCGGTGCTGTTACCTAATACCATCCAGAATGTAGTGTAATAGGAGGTTGAATTTGTGTACGACAACACCGGTGTAAACTTATTTACATTGGCATTGCTCGATGCGCTGGCGCGTACCTCGGTACCTGATCCAAGAGCAATTAAACCGGGATTAACAAGATTAATGGCACCCCCACCGTTGTTAATTGCTACAAATGTAGTTCCGCTACCGGTTGGATTTGGAAGAAATGATGTACTTGTACTGTTAGCAGTGATGAAACTGCCCGTTCCGGTACCGAAAGATTGAACCGATGTTTGCGCAAAAGAAATATTGCCAATCAAGCAAAGCAGCGCGATAGTTACTGAAGTTTGTTTTAAGGTGAACATAAGTTTGATTATTAAAAGCACGACAAACTTATGTTAGCACTATACCGATGCTTCTATTTACTCGGTAAGTGGTTGAAAAAAACTGATGAACGCAAGATATCCTGCGTCAAACACTAATTGTAAATGGTAGAACCTACCGGTATCACCCACTGATGGGTATCCAATACTTGTCCGGTTTTAATTGAATCCAAGGTGTTTTTCAGCTTTTTGCACCAAATCCGTTCTTCAACCGGAGAAAGCACATGATCCTGACCTTTGTAATGAATTAACGAAATCGGTACAACAGAAGCAGCGGTGCCTACTCCAAAACAATCATTAAGTCTGGAGCCTTTGTTGGCTTCTATTACTTCATCAATTGAAATTTTACGCTCTTCAACAGATAATCCTTCAGCCTTTGCTAATTGGATAATGGAATCTCTGGTTACGCCATTTAAAATAGTGCCCTGACTGAGCGAAGGAGTTATTAATATGTTATCTATCATGAAAAAGATATTCATAGAGCCAATTTCTTCAGCATACTTATGCTCAAAACCGTCTAACCATAATACCTGATCATATCCATTTTTAATGGCTTCACGAAGTGGAAGCATCGATGAGCCATAGTTGCCAGCAGCTTTGGAATAACCAACACCACCCGGAAAGGCACGAACGTATTTTTCAAAGGTCATCACCTTCACAGGTTTACTGTAATACGGTTGAGCAGGGGATGTAATTATAATAAATGAAAAGCGCTCTGTGGGCCTGATACCGATAAATTCATCGGTTGCCATCATAAAAGGTCTTATATATAATGAGTAGCCCTCACCCGTCGGAATCCAGCTTTTATCAAGGTTGATTAGTTCGTGAATGGCATTCATAAATAACTCTTCGGGCAACTCGGGCATTCCCATTCTTCTCGCTGAATTGTTTAAGCGCTCAAAATTCTTATCCGGTCTAAAAAGTAATGCTTCGTTGTGCTTTCCTTTATAAGCCTTCATCCCTTCAAAAATCAACTGGCCATAGTGCAATGAATTTGTTGCAGGGTTTAACGAGAGGTTTTGAAAAGGTAATATTCTTGCATCACGCCATTCAGTATCGTAATAGTCGGCAATAAACATATGATCGGCATAGTTCTTACCAAAAACAATATCGTCTTTATCTATGCTGCCGGCTCTTGACTCTATTACTTTATCTATACGAATGGGATATTTCATTTTCTCTTACTGTTGTGGAGCAACAAATCTATTTATTTAATTTTATCCGCATTGTAACACATTATCTTCCTTTAAATGGATTCAAACAGTCACTTCCCGAATACATTATTCGATAACGAAAAAGTTATTGCTATTACGGTGGTGGATGAACTTGATGATTTGAATGCATTGTATGCATATCAACCCGAAATAGTGATTGTTTCCTTAAATGATCATAAACCGGAAAATAGCTTACAGGTTCAGCAAAAAACAATGGAGCGATTAAGGGACAGTTTGGAAAAGAATGGTAAAAAAGCCGGGATTATTTATTGCTCAACAAATTGTTTCATACAACAGAGTCTTGAACATATTAACTCTATCCGGACCATTGTTTTTCTTGGAGTAAAACCTTTTAATGTTGAGGTTCTGCCTTTAAAGTTCTATTCCCGGATAAATTGGCAAGACAAAATAATTATTGTAGGTAATACTATTTACCAAATGGAAATCGATGCCGGTAGCGCTAATCCTCAGGGCTTTAAACGAAAACTTTGGGAGGCATTGATTTCTTGACTATGTCTGAGGAATTAATATTTGCATCTCAAAACAATCATAAACGCGACGAACTCAATCGCGTATTAAAACCCGATTACAAACTAATAACCTTAAAAGATTTAGGTTACACATCTGAA
>CAZXFT010000029.1:0-30139 GCA_964640655.1 uncultured Bifidobacteriaceae bacterium
CAGCAGGTACATACAATGTGACCTTAACATCAGCGGCAGGATGTGACTCCGTGGCAACACTGAACTTGTCTGTTAACAATGTGCTAACTTCTTCTCAATCAATTACTCTTTGCTTTGGTCAATCATTTGTGATGCCGAATGGTACTACTGTAAATTCAGCAGGAACATATACGGCAACACTCACTTCATCAGCAGGTTGTGATAGCATTATTACAATCATTATTAATATCTCACAACCTACGGCGCAAATAAGTGCTGTAAATACAGTTTGTGCATTAAATAATGGTTCGGTTAATATTATTGCAAATGGTAATGCGCCTTTCTCTTATCTGTGGAATAACAATGCAACAACTTCCTCTATTTCAAACTTATCAGCCGGTATATATTCGTTTACTGTTAGTGATGTTAACAATTGTACAATAACTCAATTTGTTACAATAGCCTCATCAAGTACAGTTTCAATCAGCAGTACAGTAAACCAACCGGATTGCACACTAAACAACGGACAAATCAATACATCAGTAACAGGTGGTACTGCACCATACACTTACTTGTGGAGTAATAACGTAACCACATCTCAGTTAAACAACATGCCTGCAGGTACCTACACGGTAACCGTTACAGATATCAACGGATGTTCGGCAACAGCATCATTTGTTTTAATATGCACATCACAACCTTGCACGTTAACACTAGGAACTGTCTTCCAGAATGTTACATGCTTTGCACAGTGTAATGGTTCTGCAACTGCCATACCTTCAAACGGTGCTTCACCATACTCATACTTATGGTCAAATGGACAAACTACAATAAGCTCAATAAATCTTTGCGCCGATAGCTATTCATTAACAGTAACAGATGCTAACCAATGTACATCAACTGCTTCTGTAATTATTTCAGAACCTAATTCGATTACCGCAAATGCATCAATAGATCATGTTCAGTGTAATGGTTTTGATAACGGTAATGTGAGTATTACAGTTAGTGGTGGTCAGGTGCCTTATCAATACCAATGGTCAAATAATCAAACCACTTCAGCTATCTCTAACCTTGCTGCGGGTAATTATACAGTAACTGTAACCGACAATCTGGGTTGCACAGCTACACAAACGACCACAGTAAATCAGCCGGCACCGATACTCTTATTCCATAACACGTCACCGGATTATTGTGATCAACAAAATGGTTCTGCTTCTGTGAACGTTACCGGTGGTGCACAACCATATTCTTGCATCTGGTCTAATAGTAGCACACAACAGGAATTAACCAATGTCGCTGCAGGTGTTTATATGATGACAGTAACCGATGCCAATGCTTGTCAGGCAGTTACACAATTAGTCGTACCTACTCAAGGTGCATTGCAAATCAACGCTACTGCATCACAAACATCTGTTTGTACAGGTGCAGCTACTAACCTGAATGCATCCGGAGCTGTGTCATATACTTGGATAGGTACAGGATTAAGTGCTCAAACAGGAAGTTCAATTTCAGTAATACCAACTGTCAACTCAACCTACACGGTAACCGGTACTGATTTGAATGGATGCACTTCAACAACTACTGTTATTGTAAATATTTATGCACAACCACAAATAATAATTAATGTGCCATCAAATGAAATATGTATTGGTTCATCAGTATACTTGAGTGCATCCGGTGCTAATACATACCAGTGGTTTAATGGTATTTCATTAATAGGAAACTCACCGAATATTTCTGTAAATCCACAAACAAACACGGTTTATTCACTGATAGGAACAGATGCTAATGGTTGCACCGCTCAAACACAAACACAAATCGTTGTAAATCCACTTCCTCAAATTCAGGCACAAACTTCAGCCAACAATTTATGTAGCGGCTCACAGGCAACACTCAGTGCAAACGGGGCATTTACATATACTTGGTATCAGGGTAGTACACAAATTGGAAATGGTGATCAAATCGATGTTACACCATTAGTCAATACTACTTATACTGTAACCGGCACCGACATTAATGGTTGTACAGAAAGCGACACAATATCATTAATAGTTCAAAATCTGCCTAACATTTATGCAAATCAGATTTCTGCAATGTGTCAGGGACAGGTAGCTTCTATTCAGTTGCATGGTGCATCCTCATATACATGGTTGCCTAATACTCAAATCACACAAGTAAGCGACTCTGCATTCTTTGCATATCCTCAAACTTCAGTTACATATACATTCACAGGTCAAACTCCTGCCGGATGTTCTTCAACTATTAGTGTTCCAGTTATAGTTCATCCAATGCCTGTGGTTACCGTTAACACACATTTGGTTACCCTTTGTTTAGGTAATGAAGTTACTCTCAATGCTTCAGGTGCTTCATCATACACCTGGACAAGCAGTAATGGCACTAGCAATTCAAGTGGCTCTCAAATAACAGTTTATCCTGTTATCAATACTACATACACAGTCATTGGAACTAATGGCGGTGGATGTACATCTTCCGATTCTGTTATTGTTCAAGTTGCCAATTCACCTTCTGCGGCATTCAACCCATCAGCAGCTAATGGTTGCGAACCACTTCAGGTTCAATTTAAGAACAACAGTATCAATGCTTCAACTTATCAGTGGTTTATCAATGGATCTCTGGTAAGTTCTCAGGAAGAATTCACGCAAACATTTGGTGCAGGTATTTATTCTGTTATGTTAATTGTTACAGGTCCTGGTGGATGTGCTGATACAATGTCACTCAATAACGCTGTAACTGTTTATCCTAAACCAAACGCCGAGTTCAATGTTACTCCGGGCTTCAATCAGTTTGTTGCTATTGATGATGCTACATTCACATTTATTAACTTGAGCCAGGGAGCAACATCTTATCAATGGAACTTTGGAGATGGCAATACATCGTCTTCTGTGAATCCTACGCATAAGTATGAGGATGTGGGTTCATTCAGTGTATCATTAATAGCTACTTCATATCATGGTTGTAGAGACACTGCAATGCGCAACTACATAAACATTGTTGAGGATGGTGACGTGTTTATACCAAACTCATTTACTCCAAACGGTGATGGTATAAACGACTTCTTCAAAGTTTATGGAAAAGGAATTACCAAAGTGTATTATGTTATCTATGATCGTTGGGGTGAAAAAGTCTACAATACCGATAACAACACACCTTGGGATGGTAACTTTAAGGGCAAACCAATGAACACCGCTGTTTTTGTTTATTGGGCTACTGTAGAGTTTGAAACGGGTAAGAAAGGATTCTTCAAGGGAGATATTACTTTGCTCCGCTAAGAATTACGGTACATTTGTTCAGATGCCGGCAATTGATATCGATTACCTGAAAGATTGGACATTGTTTCTAGATAGAGATGGAGTTCTGAATGTGAAAATAGATAACGACTATGTGAAGTCTATTCAGGAATTTATATGGATTGAAAATGTTCCCAAGACTATAGCTGCTTTAAATAAAATTTTCCGACACATAATTATTGTAACCAATCAGCAAGGTGTTGGTAAAGGTTTAATGTCACAACAGGATTTGCAAAGCATTCATTATAAACTACAGGACGATGTCAGGAAAGCCGGTGGGAAAATTCATGCAATCTTTTTTGCACCGCAACTCTCTTCCGAAAATCACGCCGACCGAAAACCCGGTACCGGAATGCTTAATAAGGCAAAAATCTTATTTCCCGACATTGTTTTTGAAAAATCAATTATGGTTGGTGATTCCGTTTCTGATATGCTTATGGCAGATCGTGCGGGATTGAAAAAAGTATTCATTAGCAAATCCAGCGATAATACTTCTGCAGATTATACTTGTGCTTCACTTCCCGAATTTTATCGTAGCCTCATTGAGGGTCGATTGAAATTTTTATAACACAGCGTTTGGAACTTTCTTGCTAACCTTGCGTTAGCATTTCATCACAAAAAAATAACACAAAATATTATGGCAACTCAAATCACAGATGCAAACTTCAATGATCTCGTAACTAAAGAAAACACAGTAGCAATGGTGGATTTCTGGGCAGAATGGTGTGGCCCATGCCGCATGATAGGTCCTTCAGTTGAAGAACTATCTAAAGAGTACGAAGGCAAGGCAGTTATTGGCAAATTAAATGTTGACGATAACCCTAATGTTGCTTCATCATTTGGTATTCGTAGCATCCCAACTATTCTTTTCTTTAAGGATGGTAAACAAGTTGATAAACAGGTAGGTGTCGTTCCAAAATCAGAACTTGAACGTAAACTAAAAGCGCTACTCTAAAAAGTAAACCTTTCAATTTTTTGCGGAACGGAAAATTATTCACTTAATTTTCCGTTCCGCTTTTTTATATGAACCCTCAGCAACTCATACAGGCTCACCGAACAACTGATGTTAAAAATATTGAATTGATTGCGGCACAGGTTGTTGAAGGCTTTATTATCGGATTGCATAAAAGTCCTTTTCATGGATTCTCCATAGAGTTTGCAGAACACAGATTATATAATACCGGAGAAAGTATCCGAAACATAGATTGGAAAGTATTTGCACGTAGTGAAAAGCTATTTGTAAAAAAGTATGAAGAAGAAACCAACCTGCGCTCTGAGATTATCATAGATATTTCCTCCTCTATGTATTACCCTGCAGATAAGGAATGCGCCGAAAGAAAAATTTACAATAAAATTCAATTTGCCTCTATAGCCGCTGCAGCACTTATTAATCTGTTGAAAAAGCAACGCGATGCTTTTGCACTGAGTTTATTCAACAATAAACTTATGCGCCACACAGAATGTCGTTCCACCACTACACATCAGCAATTAATATATAGTTATTTACATGAGGCACTTTCCACTCATCCGCAACAAAATCAAACTGCGGCATCTGAAGTACTTCATCTCATTGCCGAAAAAATTCACAAACGCTCATTAGTCATCATCTTCAGCGACATGATGGATCAGGTAGTCTATGCACAACAATCTCCCGATGCCCTGTTCGATGCTCTTAAACATCTAAAACACAATAAGCATGAAGTAATACTATTTCATATTTATGATGGCAAATCAGAAATGGATTTTGATTTTGAAAACAGGCCTTATAAATTCATAGACCTGGAAAGTGGCACCACGCTCAAGTTAAATCCTATTGAAGTAAAACAAGTGTATAAGGAGAAGATGAATGCCTATAAAAAGTTACTCAACGATAAATGCCATCAGTATAACATCAGCATAGTAGAAGCAGATATTAATAAAGGCTTTGAACAAATATTATTGCCTTATTTGATTAAACGTTCTAAACTCATATAATGCTCAGACTCTCCGGTTGTAAGATAAATCTTGGATTGTCGGTTATTGGTAAAAGGGTAGATGGCTTCCATAATATAGAATCAGTATTTTATCCTGTACCCTGGAACGATGTCATTGAGCTAATTCCCGCCGATAAAAATGATTTAACAAACTACGGACTTTCAATACCAGGAAATACAGAAGATAATTTTTGCAACAAGGTATATCAATTACTTTCGCGTGACTTTGATTTAAAACCGGTTCGTTGGGTTTTGTTAAAAAATATTCCTACAGGTGCCGGACTTGGCGGCGGCTCCGCCAATGCTGCAACTGCATTACTATTATTAAACGATCGTTTCAATTTAAAATTAACTCATGATCAGTTAATTCATTATGCTTCACAAATTGGTAGTGATTGCGCTTTTTTCCTTAAAAACAAACCACAGTTTGCTTCTAGCAGGGGAGAGCAATTAGAGGAACTAGATTTATCATTGAAAAACTATTTCATACTAATTGTTAATCCGGGAATTCATATTAATACTGCCTGGGCATATCATGCCTTGGCAGAAAGTAAAAGCTATAGTCAATCAGGTGTTGTCCGTTCAGCTATAAACGAACCATTTTCAAAATGGAGAGAATTGTTATTTAATGATTTTGAAAGAGTAGTATTTCCAAAACATCCTGAAATAGCACTAATAAAAGAGCGTATGTATGAGTCTGGAGCGATATTTTCAAATTTGAGTGGCTCGGGCTCATCGGTATTTGGAATCTTCCTCAACGAACTTAATTCCGCTTCAATTAAAAACTTGATTACTGAACCACACTATTTGTACTTTTACTCAAAGCTGCACTAAGTACTCACATAAATGTTAACAGTTTTATATTTAGATAGGTGCTTTTATGTAGTTTCGTCGAATAAATACACCAAAAAAGCTAACATTACACCTTTAATTCCGTAATTAGCGTATGTTTATGCAGATGATTAAACGATTACTTCGATTACCTTTGCTAATGGTCATGTTTATGACCATTTCTGCACAAGCTCAGGACTTGCACTTTTCACAATATTATATGTCACCATTAACCCTAAATCCTGCAATGACCGGATTGTTTAATGGCAACTATCGTTTTACAGGGAATTACCGCAACCAGTGGCAAAGCGTAATGCCAACTGTTCCTTTCAGAACTTTCGCCGGTTCAGTTGATTTATCTGGCAAATCAGGAACATATAATAGAGTAGGAGGTGGTATTCACCTATTTTCAGACCAGGCTGGTTCCTTAAATCTTTCAAAAACTCAGGTAGCAGGTTCTGTTGCCTATCTTCTTGCACTTTCTAGAAACCGAGATTATTACCTTGCAGCAGGTATTCAGGCTGCAATTAACCAGTCGTCATTTAATTATCTGAAAATGACAACTGGAAATCAATGGAATGGTAATGCCTTTGAAGCAACTGCATCAACAGGTGAATTCTTTGATGGTCGCACAAAGTCATATGCTGATGCCAATGTGGGAATAATGTGGTATCATATTTCCAACATTAGAAACTTCCAGTACATTGGTGGCTCGGTGTTCCATGTCAATAGACCAAATATTTCATTAGTTCCAAACAGTGTTGACAGACTTTATACTAAATATACTATACACGCAGGTGCAGGATTTAAAGTTAAGCCAAGATTTGACCTTAATCCATACTTATTAGGTATGATTCAAGGGCCTGCTTTTGAGTTAACAAGTGGTATTTTAGGGAAATTTATTCTTGACGAGCGTAAAACGACCGCTTTTGGAGGTACTGCATTTTACATTGGCCCCTTTTATCGCATAGTTGGTGATAATGAAACCGATATTGGCAGTGACGCATTAATTATTGCCACAAAACTCGATATTGACTCCTTTACTTTTGGTCTCAGTTATGATGTTAACCTTTCCGGATTAGTGCCTGCAAGTTCGGGTCGTGGTGGTCCTGAAATTGCTTTTCAGTATGTAGGAGCATTTAAAAGCAAGCCAAGCAAGACTTTCTGTCCTAAGTTCTAATAGCATGACTTGATTTGGGCAATATATTGAATTGCTCATTTTCAAGAATTATCCTAATAATTTGTAGCAATAGTTTTTCTTTTCAAAAATTCTATTACTTTTGCGTTCCCTTTTTAGAAAGGTAGGTTAACAATTCAAAAATAACCGCTCAAAAACGTGAAACTAACTAAGAAAAGAAAAGCCGTTCAGGCAAAAGTGAAGCCTGACCACGCCTATGCATTAGGCGATGCAGCAGGATTGGTAAAAGAAGTAAATCTGACCAAATTCGATGCTTCTGTTGATTTACATATTCGTTTAAACATAGATCCCCGCAAAGCTGACCAAGCTATTCGTGGAACTGTAGCCTTACCTCACGGTACGGGTAAAACAAAGCGCGTTCTGGTGCTTTGTCCGCCTGAAAAGGAGTCAGAGGCACAAAATGCCGGAGCAGATTACTTTGGTCTCGCTGAATTTGTAGAAAAGATTGAAAAAGGATGGACGGACGTTGATGTAATTATTGCGACTCCTTCTGTGATGCCTAAAATAGCTAAGCTTGGTAAAATACTTGGTCCGCGCAACTTGATGCCTAATCCTAAATCAGGAACGGTAACTGAAAGTGTTGCAGATGCCGTAAAAGAAGTTAAAGGTGGTAAAATATCTTTCCGTGTTGATAAGCAAGGTATCATTCACTCTTCTATTGGTCGTGTTTCTTTTTCAAAAGAAAAACTTCACGAAAATGCTTTAGAACTTCTTCACACAGTTATTAAGATGAAGCCTTCTTCAGCAAAAGGAACGTACATTAAGAGTGTATGTCTGGCCTCTACTATGAGCCCCGGAATATTAATAGACACTAAATCATTCAGCTAATCATTTAAACGGGACTTACGAAAATGAACAAAGCAGATAAGAAAACAGAAATAGATGCGCTGACTGAGAAGTTTGCATCAGCCAGTAATTTTTATATTACAGACCCCTCAGCATTAACTGTTGAGAATACGAACAAACTCCGTCGTGCTTGTTTCAAGGCTGGCGTAGAAATGCGTGTAGCAAAAAATACATTGCTTCGTATTGCTTTACAAAACAACAATAAACTAACTCCTGAGTTAGAAGCAGCCCTTCATGGACCAACCGCTGTATTATTTAGCGATGCTTCCAATATCCCTGCAAAAGTGATAAAAGAGTTCAGAAAGACCGGTGAAAAACCTCAACTTAAGGCAGCTTGGATCGATGCAGCCGTTTACGTGGGGGATAATCAATTAGATGCTTTAGCTTCACTTAAATCTAAGAACGAGCTTATAGGCGATATCATAGGCTTGTTGCAGTCACCTGCTAAGAACCTTATTGGCGCTCTTCAGTCAGGTGGTCAAAAACTTAGTGGTATACTAAAAACATTAGAAGACAAAAAACAATAACTATTAAACAATTCAATAAACAATAAAAATCACAAACAATGGCAGACTTAAAAGCATTTGCAGAACAACTGGTTAACTTATCAGTGAAAGAAGTAAACGAGCTGGCTAAAATACTGAAAGACGAATACGGTATTGAACCTGCTGCTGCGGCTCCAGTAATGGTAGCTGGTGGTGCAGCTGGTGGTGGTGCAGCCGCAGAAGAAAAAACTTCTTTCAACGTAATCCTTAAAAATGGTGGAGCTCAGAAGCTTACTGTAGTTAAGGTTGTGAAAGAATTAACTGGTCTTGGATTAAAAGAAGCCAAGGACTTGGTTGACGGCGCTCCAAAAGCTGTTAAAGAAGGTGTTTCTAAAGACGAAGCAGAATCTTTAAAAGCTAAATTGGTAGAAGCCGGTGCTGAAGTTGAAATTCAGTAATACCAGTTCCCAATTATAATTTATAGGTGTAGTGTATCTCACACTACACCTATATCTTATTTCTTTTAAATCAAGCTTATAACCAGATGTCTGCAACCACAACTCGCTCTCAAAGAGTAACCTTCAGTAAAATAAAACATCATTTGGATTATCCTGATTTTCTGGATATCCAGTTACAGTCGTTCAAAGACTTTTTTCAGCTTGAAACCACTCCCGACAAACGTGATCGCGAGGGGCTGTACCGTGTGTTTATGGAAAACTTTCCAATAAACGACACTCGCAGCATTTTCACTCTGGAATTTTTGGACTACTTCATTGATCCTCCGCGATATACCATTGAAGAGTGTATCGAACGTGGTTTGACTTACAGCGTACCGCTGAAAGCCAAGTTGCGTCTTTCTTGTAATGATGAGGAACATATTGACTTCCAAACTATAGTTCAGGATGTTTTCCTAGGCAATATTCCATACATGACACCTAAAGGCACGTTTGTAATCAACGGTGCTGAGCGTGTTGTTGTCTCCCAGTTGCATCGTTCTCCTGGAGTTTTCTT
The DNA here is from genome assembly GCA_964640655.1 of uncultured Bifidobacteriaceae bacterium. Taxonomy (GTDB): domain Bacteria; phylum Bacteroidota; class Bacteroidia; order Chitinophagales; family UBA10324; genus BJGO01. The sequence goes on from CAZXFT010000029.1 coordinate 9,632, forward strand.
TGGTCAAAGTTTACATCCAAACGGCACTAAAATTTATTCTGCTCGCGTGATTCCTTTTAAAGGTGCATGGATGGAATTTGCTACCGACATTAATACAGTAATGTATGCTTACATTGACCGTAAGAAAAAATTCCCGGTAACAAGTTTACTTCGTGCCATAGGATACGATACCGATAAAGATATTCTCAAATTATTTGATTTAGCAGATGAGATAGCTGCAAAACGTGAGAACCTGAAGAAATGTGTAGGACGTAAATTAGCTGCACGCGTACTGCGTAGCTGGATGGAAGATTTTGTGGATGAGGATACAGGAGAGGTGGTTACCATCGAACGTAATGAGGTTATCCTTGAGCGTGATACTGTATTAGATGAAAAGAATATTGAGCAAATATTAGAGACAGATGTAAAAACTATCATTCTTCAAAAAGAAGATACGGATGCCGATTATTCTATTATCTACAATACACTACAAAAAGATACTTCTAACTCTGAACTGGAAGCTGTTCACTTTATTTATCGTGCATTACGCGGTTCTGATGCACCCGACGATGAAACTGCTCGTGGCATCATTGATAAGTTGTTTTTCTCTGACAAGCGTTATGATCTCGGCGAAGTAGGTCGTTATAAAATCAACCAAAAGCTAGGCACAAAAACCGAGCTGAATGTTAAAATTCTCACAAAAGAAGATATTGTACTTATCGTGAAATATCTGGTGATGCTGGTTAATGGCAAAGCCGAAATTGATGATATCGATCATTTGAGTAACCGTCGTGTTCGTACTGTTGGAGAACAACTGTATGCTCAGTTTGGTGTGGGGCTGGCTCGTATGGCACGAACCATTCGTGAGCGTATGAATGTTCGTGACAACGAAGTTTTTACACCCATTGATTTGATAAATGCTCGTACATTATCATCAGTAATCAATTCTTTTTTTGGAACATCACAGTTATCTCAGTTCATTGATCAAACCAATCCACTTTCAGAGATTACCAACAAACGACGTATCTCTGCATTAGGTCCCGGAGGTTTATCTAGAGAGCGTGCGGGCTTCGAGGTACGTGACGTACACTATTCTCACTATGGACGTTTATGTACCATTGAAACACCTGAAGGACCAAACATTGGTTTGATATCCACGCTCTGCGTTTATGCTAAAATCAATCCGATGGGCTTTATTGAAACACCTTATATGCGTGTTAAAGAAGGCGTTGTTGATAAAAAGAAAATTGATTATCTCTCAGCTGAAGCTGAAGATGATAAAACTATTGCACAGGCAAATGCACCGATACAAGATAATGGTTCATTTGATGGCGATAAAGTAAAATGTCGTCATCAGGGGGACTTCCCAATTTTAGAACCTAAGGACATTCAGTATATGGATGTTGCACCTAATCAGATTGTGGGTGTTTCTGCTTCATTGATTCCATTTCTGGAGCATGATGATGCGAACCGTGCTTTGATGGGTTCAAACATGCAACGCCAAGCAGTTCCATTGTTAAAACCAAATTCCCCTATAGTAGGTACTGGTCTCGAAGCAAAATCTGCACAGGATTCTAAGTTGTTAATTAATGCAGAAGGCAATGGTGTTGTAGAATATGTTGATGCCAATCAGATACACGTACGTTACGACCGTACACAACTTCAGGAAATTATCAGCTTCGAAAGTGATATTAAGGTTTATGATCTACTGAAATTTAAGAAAACAAATCAAAGCACGTGTATTAATATCAAACCTATTGTCAAGAAAGGTGACAAGGTTAAAGCAGGTCAGGTTCTGTGCGAAGGCTACGGTACTCAAAGTGGTGAATTGGCTTTAGGCCAAAACCTGAAAGTGGCATTTATGCCCTGGAAAGGCTTTAACTTTGAGGATGCGATTGTTATCTCTGAACGTATTGTTCGTGAAGATATTTTTACTTCATTACACATAGAAGAGTTTGAATTAGAGGTTCGCGATACTAAACTGGGTGAGGAAGAATTGACTCCGGATATTCCTAACGTGAGCGAAGAAGCTACTCGCCATTTGGACGAAAACGGAATCATTCGTGTAGGTGCACACATTAAGGAAGGAGATATATTGATAGGCAAGATTACCCCTAAAGGTGAATCAGACCCTACTCCTGAAGAGAAATTATTACGAGCGATTTTTGGTGATAAAGCAGGTGATGTGAAAGATGCATCACTAAAAGCACCACCAAGTACAAATGGAGTTGTAATCGACAAGAAGTTATTCTCTCGTGCTAAGAAAGATAAGAATGCTAAGGTTCGTGAAAAAGCGGCACTTGAAAAACTGGAAGTAGAATTTAATGCTCAGTTAGCTGATTTACAAAAGCAGTTGGTTGAGAAGTTAATGAAACTTTTGAAAGAAAAAACATCAAAAGGCATTGTTAACTATTACAAGGCTACTGTTGTTGCAAAAGGTGTGAAATTTACTCAGAAGGTTCTCGAGGGTCTGGATTATCAATTGATTGATCCAAAAGACTGGACGAATGACGAGGAAACCAACGAGGTTATTAAACAATTACTGCACAACTACAGTATTAAATTTAATGAGTTAAACGGTCGTAATAAACGCGAGAAGTTTAACATCAGCATTGGTGACGAGTTGCCAACAGGTGTATTGAAACTTGCTAAAGTTTATATGGCACAAAAGCGTAAACTGAAAGTGGGTGATAAGATGGCCGGTCGTCACGGTAACAAGGGTATTGTTGCTCGAATAGTTCGTGCTGAGGATATGCCATTCCTTGAAGATGGTACTACTGTTGATATTGTATTAAACCCTCTTGGTGTACCTTCACGTATGAACCTTGGACAGATTTATGAAACTGTTCTTGGTTGGGCTGGTATGAAACTAGGTGTAAAATATGCTACTCCAATTTTTGATGGGGCTACATTGGAAGAAATTGATGAACAAATTAAAAAAGCAGGATTACCTGCATTTGGACAAACATATCTGTACGATGGCGAAACAGGTGAGCGCTTCCATCAAAAAGCAACTGTAGGTGTCATCTATATGATGAAACTGAGTCATATGGTTGATGATAAGATGCACGCTCGTTCTATTGGTCCATACTCATTAATTACTCAGCAACCCTTGGGTGGTAAGGCCCAGTTCGGTGGACAGCGTTTTGGTGAAATGGAAGTTTGGGCACTTGAGGCTTATGGAGCTTCGCACATACTGCAAGAATTATTGACGATCAAGTCTGATGATATTGTAGGTCGTGCCAAAGCATACGAAGCCATTGTAAAAGGTGACAACCTGCCAAGACCCAATATCCCTGAATCATTCAATGTATTAATTCATGAGTTACGTGGATTAACTCTCGACCTTAAATTTGAAGAATAGCAGTTCTACTATTTTAATGAATTAACAAAAAAAGCCGTTTAATTAAACGGCTTTTTTAATTTTACAATAGTCAATTATTAACTGCATGTAATATCACATCATTGTAGAAATATGTTACTATAATTGTTGTCTCCCAAAGTCATTAAATTTATTGTCATATGATTAAAAAGACAATGCTTCTTCTTTTATGTGCACTTTACATTGCCTATCATTTGATTACTCTTGATATTTCTCCATTAGTATGGTATGATGAGACCGTAATAAATTCAATTACTATTGATTTTATTAATAACGGCACATTGTATTCATCAACAGACCCTATATATACTAAAGGGCAAGAAGCAATTGTTTATGGACCAGTTTTTTTTGCTTTCAACGGGTTTATAATCAACATACTTGGGAATGGTATCTGGCAGGGAAGGTTACTGGGGCTTATTGCTGGTCTATTCATTTTATTCTATACGTATTACAAACATAGGACAGCAATACACAATCATCCGGTTATAGCTGTTGTATTTATTAGTTTCATACTTGACCCATTCTTTAATGCCAGCCTTCATAAAGGACGCTATGATTCATTAGGAGTTTTGTTTTATCTATTATCATTTGAGTTTCTCATTCTATATTTTGACAATAAAAAAATTCAGTTATTGTTTTTCTCAGCGATATTCTTTTCAGCGTGCTCACTAATTTCTATGCGCTTTATTCCGTTTGGTTTTCCTTTAGGTTGTGCATTACTTATTTATCTATTTCAATCAAAAAAATCATTGTTTGAAATTTTTAAGCTGGCATTTTTTTGGGCTATTATTCCTGTTGTTGGTTATCTATCGTGGATAATTTACAAATTTGGAAATCTTAAAAACTTCATTTCTTATTTTGAAAAGATTAAAGATGCTAATTCGGATCACTTAATTGGAAACCTGTTTATTCCAATCGAGGTAAAGCCATTGGTGTTTTTATCCCTTTTAGTATTGGTAGTAACAATAATTAAATTAAAATATAAAGTTTTTGATGCCATAACATTCAGTTATGTTATTTATATCCTGATATTTTATACGGTTGTGGGTGATGTGGGGCCATACTCCATTATTGTTATTCCGGTTTTTTATTTATTACTTATACGCTTACTAACTCTATTTCAATCTGAGGCTTTTTCAAACACTTTTAGTATTTTGAAATATATGACTTACGGATTATTTATTATTCACACTTTATTATTTGCATTTAAATTCTTGACTCTTTCGATAACATCTAATCAGAGAAATCATAAACACATTACCGAGTTTGTGAGGCTACACGTGCCACCTGGGTCGAAAATATTAGGTGAACCTAAATATTATTATGCTGCTATTGTTAATCAGTGCGAGTTTCAATATGCTAATCCGGTTGGTTTTATAAGTGATTCATATAATATAGAAACCATTGAAAAGTATAGGAGAATTGAATTCGATTATGACTATATTCTTGCTTCTTTTGATATGCTCAGCGATAAGCGATATGATAAGGTGCTTTCTCAATATCAGCAGCATGCTCAACTTGTTTACATAGATAGTTTGAAAGTTCCCACAAGTTCATTTGTAAAGCCATTTTCTAATATTATTAAAGGATATAACTTCTCAGAAAATGGCTATAATGGCATACTGTATAAAAGAGTAAAATAGTATCAGATCTAAGTTATAACAATCTATTATCGTTTAGCAGGTCAGTTCACATTTTCAACATCAATCCTGTAATTATCTTTGGCATATGAAAATCTTATGGCGGCTATGGCCGTACGGTAGACCATGGTCTCATTTTTTTCCGGAGTATCTTATTTATACAGTATTCGGAATTGTATTTGGCCTGCTGAATTTCACTTTACTTATACCAATTCTACAACTGCTATTCGATCAACAATCGACTTCTGTGTTGCAGAAACCTGAAGGATTAAGTGGTCTTGCATATGTGCAAGGTTATTTTAACTATATACTATGGCTGGTCATTAACGAACAAGGAAGGTTTATTGCTCTGTTAATGGTATGTGGTATTATAGGCGTAAGTGTTTTGTTTGGTAACACAGCTCGTTATATGGCGATTCGTACAACATTGCGTTTAAAGCTTAAACTGATGGAAGGTGTTCGAAACGATTTATATAGTTCTCTTCTTGAACAGTCATTAAGTTTTCATAATAATCAGCAGCGTGGCGACCTGATTACAGTCATGGGAAATGAAGTACAGGAAATTGAAGTTTCTGTGATGAATGCTATTCAGGTGATGCTTCGCGATCCATTTATCGTGATAGCATATCTGGGGGTTTTGTTTTACATATCTCCGGTATTGACTTTGTTTACGCTTTGCTTCTTGCCGGTTACAGGAATACTTATTTCTTCGATAACCAGAAAACTTAAAAAACTAAGTTTTTTCAGTCAGGATGATTTAAGCAAAATGATGGTACACAGCGATGAAACTATTAGCGGAATGAGGCAGATTCATAGTTTCAGGGCAGAAGCATATATGATGAAACGATTCAAAGAATTGAATTATCGTTTTTCGCGTGTGAGCAAACAATTATATTCTAAAAAAGAGATGGCTACACCTATTGGTGAAATAACCGGTGTTCTTGCTGCATTGGTTCTTGTTATCGTTGGCGGATACTTAATTTTAAATGGCAAGAGTTCCTTAACCGGACCATCTTTTATTGCTTACCTTGCTATGTATTCACAGATTATTCAACCACTAAAGAACCTTTCTCAGATGAGTTCAAATGTCCAAAGGGGAATTGTGGCATGCGAAAAGATTTTTCGGGTAATGGATGCCGAGAAAATGATAAAAGATAAACCCGGCGCTACTCAAAAGACAAACTTTGATGCTTCTATAGAACTAAAAGATGTGAGTTTCAAATATTCCGAAAGACCTGTTCTTCGGGACGTAAGTTTCAGCATTACCCGAGGGCAAACTGTTGCACTGGTTGGACCAAGTGGAAGTGGAAAAAGCACTATTGCAGATTTGTTGCTGCGTTTTTATGAAATTCAAGAAGGCTCTATCACCATTGATGGCATCAACATTAACCAGATGTGTATTTCCGATTTGAGAGGTTTAACTTCCATGGTTTCACAGGATAGTTTTTTATTCAACGATACCGTATTCAACAATATCATACTCGGCAAACAGGACGCAACAGTTGATGAAGTTATTGAAGCAGCTAAAGCGGCAAACGCTCACAACTTTATACTTAACCTCGAACAGGGGTACGACACTGTTACCGGTGAGCGTGGCGTTAAACTTAGTGGTGGACAACGCCAACGAATTGCAATTGCCAGAGCTATTTTAAAAAATACTCCCATATTGATTTTAGACGAAGCTACCTCAGCTCTCGATACTGAGAGTGAACAACTCGTACAGGAGGCTTTGAATAAACTGATGAAAGACCGAACGAGTCTGATTATTGCTCACCGTCTATCTACAGTCAGAAACGCGGATAAAATTGTGGTTCTGCAGGATGGCAAGGTAGTGGAGCAGGGGACACACGATGAATTGATTCAATCGGAAGGTGTCTACTCGAAGTTAGTAGTCGGAATATAAACGGTCAAATGCACATCGTTTAAGGTATACTTGTAAAACAACTGACTCTTAATAGTGCCTCAGGAATAACGGCAAGATTTATTAATGTTTTATGCTGTTCAGAATTTAGAAATATTGCATTAATATTATTGCCCTAAACAACTATAAAAACTCAATAACCCAATCCATGAAAAAGGCATTTTTAGTTATAACATTAGCTGCATTAGCATTTATCGGTTGTAATAACAACTCAAGTGATAACGATAACAACAATAATATTGACAGCACTGATATAAAATTTGAAGATACTTTATCGTCCAAGCAAAAAGACCTGATACATTTTAAATTTTTAACTGCTGTAGCTAATCTTCCCTCTCCTTTTGAAATGATTAATGTGGTTTATACAAATAAGTTGCCTTATAATGAGAAACTTTTAAACCCGACATCATCTGCAAGTAAATACAAAAGTGGTGCTCAGAAAGCATACAACTATGGAGCATATGGTGTTGACCTCAGTTATATTGGTTTTTACGGAAGCAAGCAAAATCTTTTGAGCTATTACAACACGGTTAAACAATTAGCCACTGACCTCAGTATCGAAAAAACATTCGATGAGTTTGCCGGTAAGTTTTACGATTATCAAGACAATAAAGACTCGATGATTGTTTTGTTAGATCGTGCATTCAACGAAACAGATTCTTACCTGCGTAATTATAAGCGCCATTTAAGTGCATCTCAGGTACTCGCAGGATCCATCATTGAAACACACTACCTCAGTGTTGAACTGATGAAGAATGAAGAACGTGGTAGCGGTAATGATGATTTATATACACGTATTTATAATCATAAGTTATACTTCCATCATTTAATCAATTTGTTGGAAGAGTTTAAAACAGATAAGGATGCAGCAACATTGTTAGAAGCACTTAAAGATTATGATCAATTCTTTAATGCAACTGTAGCAGATGAAAAAGCCTTAAACAAAGAAAGCCTGAATAAGCTTTCTGAAAAGGTTGTTGCCTTGCGCAACAAATTCATCTAAAAGGTAGCTAGATTCCGATTTTAAAGATATGAGTAGTATACTACTGAAGGCATTAATGCAACTATTTGCACTTTGCCTCGGAAGCAGTGTACTGACTGATGCATCTAGAAGAGTACTTGAAAATTTTTTACGTCAAAACATCAGCCCTGATTTAGTTGAGGATTATCTAAAGCTTTTTAATAGTTTACATAAAAAGCCTGATGAAATAAAGATTATTGCAGATCATCCTCTGCGATTTGAAGAAAACCGTCAATTGCTGAATGACATTTTCGAACGCATCAACGATGAACTCAACTTTAAACGCAAGTATATTTTACTGTTGCGTTTAGCTGAGTTTCTGTTTTTCATTCAAGCGGAATTAACTTCTGAGGACAGTGTTTTCCTCAATAAAGCAGCTCGCAATTTTAATCTGGATGAAACTGATGTTAAAAACCTGATAGCACTTATCAAAGGAGAAACAGATAACATATCAACTAAACATCTGATTACATACAGCAAAATATTTACATCATTACATCACACGCACCTTGTAGCAGAAATATCACCTGAAGAATTATTTTTTTTATACGCAGCAGAAGCTGATCTTATTGTAATGAAGGCTGTTGGTATTAATGATATCAGCATCAATAATCAGCCGGTTGTCAGTGGCTTATCACAAATAATAATACATGGTGCAGTTATACGCAGCAACCGTTTCAAGACGATTTACTTTAGTGAAGTACATAAACACTTTGTACAACACGAAACTAAAGAACACTATAGAATAACTGTAGATAATGTTCTGTATAAATTTGATGATGGTAGTACAGGTATTCAGCCTTTTTCCTTGGATGTGGAGTCGGGAACATTAATGGGTATTATGGGAAACAGTGGTGCCGGAAAGTCAACATTACTTGGAATTTTAAATGGTTCCTACCTACCTGCATCAGGACGTGTTCTTATCAATGGTGAGGATATACATAGTAATAAACAATTGCTTGAACAGATTGGATTTATACCGCAGGATGATTTACTTATCAGTGAATTAACAGTATTTGAGAATTTATACTATAGTGCTCGATTATCAATAGGCAAGTTGAATGATGATCAATTGCGTGTGCGCATCAACAAGACATTGAACTCACTTGGTTTATATGATATCAGAAATATCAAAGTTGGTGATGCACTGAATAAATATATTAGTGGGGGGCAGCGAAAGCGTTTAAACATAGCCCTCGAACTGATTCGTGAGCCTAAAATATTATTAGTTGATGAACCTACTTCAGGTTTGTCATCGAACGATGCGGAAAATATTATGGATCTTCTTCGTGAGATCGCAGACAAAGGCTCTATTGTTATGGTGGTCATTCATCAGCCATCGTCCGAAATTTATAAATTGTTTGATGCACTTACACTTTTTGATAGGGGAGGGTTTCATATCTATCATGGACATCCTTTGGATGCAGTAATGTATTTTAAAAGAGCGGCCGCTTATGCCGACTCTGATAAAAGTGAATGTATCAGCTGCGGTAACGTAAACCCTGAAATCATCTTTACCATAGTTGAATCAAAACTGATAGACGAATATGGCCGTTTGTCTAATACAAGAAAAGTCAGTCCGGCTCAATGGTATGCTGCTTATCGCCAATCTGTTCAACAGCAGGAAAATGATACTGCCACAACAAAAGTAAAAGCGTCATCTAGCAGATTAACCTCATCAAAATCTTCTGCATGGTTTCAGTATTTTACCTATCTGAAAAGAGACATTGCTTCAAAGTCGAAGAATGCTCAGTATCTGTTTGTTAATCTCCTGATCGCTCCATTGCTGGGAACCATTTTAGCAGCAGCACTGCGATATCACAATCCCGGAGAGAATTATTCTTATGCCACTAATAATAACATCACTGTGATACTATTTATCTCAGTTATCGTTGCATTTTTCCTGGGTTTATCGGTAAGTGCAGAAGAAATTATAAAAGACAAGCATGTTCTGAAACGGGAGGCACTGCTCAGGCTAAGCCGTAATAGTTATTTACTGAGTAAGATATCTGTTCTATTTATTATTTCTATGTTTCAGGTATTTACCTATACTCTGATCATTTTCTTCGTTCTTGGATTAAATTCATTCTGGTATCTGTGGTGGATCCTGATGTTAACTTCATTTAGTGCAGTAATGCTGGGGCTAAATCTTTCCGCAGGGTTTAAAACGGCAGTTACTGTTTATATCCTGATACCGTTCATTGTTATACCGCAACTTTTACTCAGCGGAATTATGGTTCGTTTCGACCGGTTAAATACAGTAATCACAGCGGACGCAGTAATGCCGGCTGTTGGCAACACAATGGTGAGTCGCTGGGCATTTGAGTCCATAGCACTCAACGAAATTCACTCTTCAAAATATTCCCATTTTTCGAAACCGTACGATATTAAAATCAGTAAGGCACATTATATCATTGACTACTGGTACGATTTCGTTAAGCAACATTTAAACGGCGATTTGCATAACGATTGCATTCATAGTCTCCAACAGGAGGCACAAATATTGGGCTTGCGCCAAAAAGTGGATGCATCAAATGCAAACGAAGTGCTTGAAACAGTTAAGGATAAATATATTGATCAATTCTCCTTAGTGTCGGAAGCATTACAAAAACAGTTCACCAAACAACCTTTAATGGCAGAAGAAAAAAAGAAGTCCTTCAATTCAACACTTAACGATTTATTGAGAAACAAAGAGTCGATGAATAAGGTTAAAGCCAAGGATAACAAATTGATCAGACTCTATGAACCTGTATTCGACTACGAACCTCAGCTTGGAATTTTTGCTTCACCTATGTATGCACCTGTAAAATTATTCCTGGGTCAAAAGATGAATACTCATGCGGCCAATATCCTCATATTGGTTTTAAGCATCGTTTTGTTATATGTGTGTCTTTATTTTAATGCAGTTGAAAAAATTCTTGGTCTTGTTCAAAGCATCAAAAAGAAAAAGCAGGCTTAAAAAGCCTGCTTATATTTTTTTTAATAATAAGGTTAATTAATTGTTGGAGTATTTTTTAATAAAACCGCCTTTGCTGCATTTGTTCTGATACATACTCATACCATCTTTTTGATTGAGCTCGGCAGCTTTCTTCCAGCAGGAACATGCCTCCTCCTTTTCGCCAAGGTTGTTATATACCACACCAATGTTGTAATAAGCATCTCCATCATATTTATTCAGTTCAATGGCTTTGTTAAAAAATACGATGGATTCTTCGTAGCGACCAACATCTGCCAATGTTGAACCGGCATTGATGTATGCTTGCTGAAACTTGGGATTTAAATCAATTACTTGTGCGAAATCTTTAAAAGCCAAATCGTATTGTTTGAGTCTTTTATAAGCATTGCCCCTGTTATAAAATCCCTTTTCACTGTCAGGTCGTAGTAAAATGTAATGACTATAATCCTGAATGGCAGAATCAAATTTTAATGCCTCAAAATAGAGGTTGCCACGCTTCATAATCGCTTGGGCAAATTCAGGGTCTAAATGAATGCTCATAGTTAAATCTTGAATGGCAGTCTCGTTATTTTCCATCTGTTTATATGCCATAGCTCTGTTGTAATAAGCATTGGCATCATTTGGTTTCATTTCAATGTAGGTATTGAAATCATTTAGTGCGCGATTGAAATCGTTTATAAAGTAGTATGCTGAAGCACGTCTGAAGTAAGCTATAGCAAAATCCGCCTTAAGTTCAATTGCATTAGTAAAATCATCAATAGCGCCTTTGTAATCCTTGGCTTCTAATTTTTTACGTCCTTCTTTAACGTAATCATCGGCCGTTGGGGTAGGGGTTGATACTATTTGTAGTAGTATCATAAGCTGAATAAATAGAAAATTCATACTGGGTTATTTATTTCACGGTCTGAAACGAGTATGAAGATAATAAGTTACTTCGAAAAAAGGCAAGTTTGCGGCTTGTTTAGTAGAATATTGTTCAAGTATGAAATATTTATACCTTTGCACTCCTTCAAAATTACAATAAATAGACTTTTTAAGAAAGAATGAAACGTTTTATACAAACCCTGCAGAATATCTGGCACATCGAAGACCTGAGAATACGTCTGATAAATACCATTGGATTTATACTTATTTACCGCATCGGTTCTTATATAGCGCTGCCCGGTTTGGATGCAAGCCAATTAGCCACCCTTAATGATCAAGGTAATTCAGGAGTTTTCGGATTGATTAACATTTTTGCCGGTGGTGCATTCTCTCGTGCATCCATTTTTGCATTGGGTATTATGCCATATATCTCAGCAAGCATCGTGGTGCAGTTGTTGGGTATGGCTGTTCCATATTTCCAAAAACTTCAGAAAGAGGGAGAAAGTGGTCGTCGTAAAATCAATCAGATTACACGTTTGCTCACTGTAGGTGTTACCTTTTTTCAGGCAACAGGTTACATTGTATACCTGCGCAGTTTAGGAGCACAAACACTGGTTAGCCCAACTTTATTCTGGTTATCAAGCACAGTAATTTTAACTTCAGGTACCATCTTCGTAATGTGGTTGGGTGAAAAAATTACCGATAAAGGAATTGGAAACGGTATTTCTTTACTGATCATGGTTGGAATCATGGCCAACTTGCCTTTCGCATTAATTTCCGAGTTCCAGTCACGTATGGGTGATGGCGGCAGCGGTGGTTTAGTAGCGTTCATCTTTGAATTGGCTGCATTGATTGCGGTTATTCTTATAGTTATTCTGTTAGTTCAGGGAACAAGAAAAATACCGGTACAATACGCAAAACGAATTGTTGGAAACAAACAATATGGTGGTGTACGTCAGTACATACCTCTTAAGGTAAATGCTGCAGGAGTTATGCCTATCATCTTTGCACAGGCTTTGATGTTCATACCTGCTACTATTGCTTCTTTCTTCCCAGATTCAGCCGCAGCTCAGGGTGCCAGTTCCATTACAAATCCAATGAGCTTTTGGTACAATTTTATTTTTGCACTATTAATTCTCGTTTTCACTTACTTCTATACTGCACTTATTGTTAACCCAATTCAGATGGCGGATGATATGAAGCGTAACGGAGGGTTTATACCCGGAGTTAAACCTGGACGTAAGACTGCTGAGTTTATTGACTCTATTATGTCGAGAATTACTTTGCCGGGTGCCATCTTCCTTGCATTTGTAGCTATTATGCCTACGTTTGCATCCATGTTTGGTGTCAACAGTCAGTTTGCCAATTTTTATGGTGGTACTTCATTGTTGATTATGGTGGGTGTTATTCTGGATACTCTTCAGCAAATAGAGAGTCATTTATTAATGCGACATTATGATGGTTTGATGAAATCAGGACGTATTAAAGGCCGTACTCAGGTTGGCACAGCTATGTAACAATTACTGTTACAATACAAATGATATATTATAAGTCGGATGAAGAAATAGAACTGATGAAGTTCAGTGGCGATTTAGTTTCCAGAACTATTGCCGAAGTTGCCAAACATATCAAGCCCGGAGTATCGCTTCTTCATTTAGACCAGGTTGCCGAAACCTTTATTAGAGATCACAAAGGAATTCCTGCATTTAAAGGATACAAGGGATTTTCAGGTACACTTTGTACTTCCTTAAACGAAGTCGTTGTTCACGGCATTCCAAACGAAACAGAATTAAAAGAAGGCGATATCATTTCTATTGATTGCGGAGTAATTTTGAATCAATATTATGGAGATAGCGCATTTACCTTTCCGGTTGGGCACATCTCGGAGCAATTGAAGCAATTATTGCTGGTAACAAGAAGGTCATTAAATCATGCTATAGATGCAGCCAAATCCGGTAACAGATTAGGAGATATTGGTTTTGCTGTTCAAGATTACTGCGAGTCGAAGTATGGGTATGGAGTTATTCGCGAAATGGTGGGTCATGGAATAGGTAAGAGGCTTCACGAAGAGCCTAACGTACCTAATTATGGAAAGCGTGGCTCAGGCCCTAAATTATTACCCGGTTTGGTTATAGCCATAGAACCTATGGTTAATTTAGGGAAAAGAGCCATAGCTGAGGCCAACGATGGTTGGACTATATATGCCACCGACCGTAAACCTTCGGCGCATTTCGAGCACACAGTGGCTATAAAATCCGAAAAAACTGAAGTATTAACCACCTTTAAGTACACCGACGAAGTAATTCAGCTCGATTGGCTTACGGATTAGGATTTTACTAAAATTTATTTCCTTTTCTTCTTCATTTTTATACTTTTGTGCTCCTTTTTAAGGTTGATGCAATGAATGCCCGGCGTGAATTTGAAATAGCTTTTGTTGGATTAAAGGAAGCATTACACGAATTCAACTTTAAGATAGATCGTTCTTTTTTTGAAAACTTCGATTCATCGCCAATAATGGATTGCGATATTTCGGTGCTCTTGAAGTTTGATAAGAAAAGCACATTTTTTCTTCTCGACTTTCAAATTAGCGGAACAGTTAAGCTGAATTGCAACCGATGTAATGCCGAACTCGATTACCCCATTGATGGAGATTTTCCACTTGTGGTAAAATTGGGAGATGTCAGCCGGGAGGATGCAAAGGTTGAAGAGGATGTCATCTTTATCAGCCGTTCCGAAACGCACCTGAACATAGAGCAACTCTTGTATGAGTTCATAAACCTCACAGTTCCGGCTTACGTGGTGGAATGCAGCAACATACCCGGAAAATCTTGCGACCCAGAAGTTTTGAAGATATTGGACGACTTGAATCAAAAAAAACAAAAAGAAAAAGACCCCAGGTGGGATACTTTAAAAAACATAAAATTTAAATAATATGCCAAATCCTAAACGCAGACATTCGAAAACACGCCGCGATAAAAGAAGAACTCACGATAAAGCAGCAATGCCAACGCTTTCTGTTGATTCAACCACAGGTATGACGCACCTTCGTCACCGTGCTCACTGGAGCGAAGGCAAATTATATTATAAGGGCAACGTTGTTCTTGAAAAGGCTGTTGACTAACCAACATTGCAATTTTCAACTTTTTTATTAGTTTGCATTCATAATCCATCGTTATGATTCGCTTAGGTATTGATGCTATGGGTGGTGATTTTGCACCTCTTGAATGCATAAAGGGCATTCAGCAGTTTGCAGAAAAAAATCCTGAGAGCGTGCATTTTGTGCTTTTTGGTGACCAGCAATCCATTAAGGACGCAATCAGCAGTGTAGGTTCATTGAAGGTTTCTTACGAAATAATTCATTGCTCTAACAATATAGAAATGAGCGAGTCACCGACACGCGCCATTGCTCAAAAGCCCGAATCCAGTATTGTTCAGGGCTTCAAATATTTATGTGAAACAAATATTGACGGCTTTGCCAGTGCCGGTAATACCGGAGCTGTATTAGTTGGAGCCATTTACACGGTTAAAAATATTCCCGGAGTCATAAGACCTGCTTTGGTTTCACTCATTCCCCGCACACAAAATAAACTAGGATTACTGGTTGATGTTGGTGCCAACTCTGATTGTAAACCTGAAGTATTGGTTCAGTTTGGTATGCTAGGTTCAATTTACTTAGAAAGTATTTTTAACGTGCCCAATCCTAAGGTGGCATTAATCAACATTGGTGAAGAAGAAGGTAAGGGAAATATGTTAGCACAGGCGGCATACACCTTAATGAAAGAAAGTAATCAACTGAACTTTATTGGAAATATAGAAGGCCGGGATGTTTTTAAAGATCACGCCGATGTTATGGTTTGCGATGGTTTTACCGGTAACATCATTTTAAAAATGGGTGAATCGTTTTATGATGTGGTGAAGTCGAGAAATATCAACGACCCTTATTTTGAATTATTCAACTACGAAAACTTTGGCGGTACCGCAATCTTAGGCGTGAATGCACCTGTATTTATCGGACACGGTATTTCCAACGCCAATGCATTTTGCAACATGTATAATTTGATGAAGACATTCATCGAACGCGATGTGATAGAAAAATTTCGTCACCATTTTATTCAATCAACCACAAGCATAGAAAGTTAAGATGAGCAATAGCGTTCGTGCTGCAATTACAGGGGTAGCAGCTTATGTCCCTGAGTATGTATTAACCAATGCTGAGTTAGAAAAGATGGTGGAAACTACGGATGAGTGGATCATGACTCGTACCGGAATCAGAGAGAGACATATTTTAAAAGGAGAAGGCAAGGGCACTTCTGTAATGGCGGCTAAAGCTGTTGAAGATTTGTTGAAAAAAACGAATACCAATCCGCTCGATATAGATGTAGTGATATGTGCTACCACTACTCCGGATATGCAGTTCCCTGCCACTGCAAATATTGTTGCAGATAAAGTTGGAGCAAAAAACGCCTGGGGATTTGATTTAAATGCTGCCTGCTCAGGATTTTTATATGCGGTAACTACAGCATCTAAGATGATTGAATCAGGTGGGGCAAAAAAAGTAGTCGTTATAGGCGGCGATAAAATGTCGTCCATTATTGATTACTCTGACCGTGCAACCTGCGTAATTTTTGGCGACGGTGCCGGTGCTGTATTACTCGAATCAACAAGCGAAGATGTAGGTATCATTGATACCATTATGCGTTCCGATGGTTCCGGTAGAATTCATCTTCATCAAAAAGCCGGAGGCTCAGCCATGCCTGCCACATACGATACTGTTGCCAATAAACTGCATTATGTTTATCAGGAAGGCCAGGCTGTTTTCAAATTTGCTGTAACCAATATGGCTGATGTGGCTGAACAAATTGTAACACGTAATCATCTTACTGCCGATTCCATTTCATGGTTGGTGCCGCATCAGGCCAATAAAAGAATTATTGATGCCACTGCGCGTCGCATTGGTATTGATGATTCAAAAGTGATGATTAACATAGACCGATATGGTAATACTACTAACGGCACTATACCCATCTGCTTATGGGAGTGGGAAAAGAAACTGAAAAAAGGAGATAATATAATACTTGCTGCCTTTGGTGGAGGATTTACCTGGGGAGCGATTTATTTAAAATGGGCTTACAATTCTTAATACAATAATTTATGGCATATACAACCAACGAAATCAAGAAAGGACTCACTATAGACTACAACAACGACCTCTATACCGTCGTGGATTTTCAACACGTAAAACCCGGTAAAGGCGGAGCTTTTGTTCGCACAAAATTGAAGAGTGCTACCACCGGAAAAACCATAGATGTAACTTTTAACTCAGGAGCTACTATTAACCCGGTTCGTATCGAGCGCAGAAAATGTCAGTTCCTCTATAAAGATGATAGCGGCTATAATTTTATGGATCAAACCACTTTTGACCAAATTGCCATAGAGGAAGATTTGGTTGATGGCGCGGAATTTTTGAAAGAAGGTCAGGAAGTGGAAATAGCTTTTCATGCAGAAACAGAAAAACCACTGAGTGTTGATCTTCCTCCTTTTGTTGTGTTAGAAATTACATACAGCGAACCCGGGGTGAAAGGCGACACAGCCAATAATCCTATGAAGGCTGCAACTTTGGAAACCGGTGCTATCGTACAGGTACCTTTGTTTGTGGATTCAGGAATAAAGATTAAAGTAGATACGCGCACAAAAACATACGTGGAACGCGTGAAGTAACATTTCCTGCCTAAGGAAAAAATTTTATATTGCACCAACACACAACCCTCACAACTATGGAATTCAAAGAAATCCAGGAACTCATCCGAATGGTTAACAAGTCGAACCTGGCTGAGATCAGAATTGAAAAGGACACTTTTAAAATAACCATTCGCACACGCGATTACTACACCGTTTCTGCTCGCGGCGCTGAGCACGCTCCCATTGCTTATGCTATGCCACCAGTGCAAGCACCTGTTGCTGCTCCAGCTGCAGCTCCTGTAGCAGCACCTGTTACAACAACTCCCGATGCTCCAAAAGAAAAACCTGCTTCAGCCGGTGACAGCGGGGTGTCTTTTAAATCACCAATGGTAGGTACTTTCTATCGTTCTTCCGGACCCGATAAAGAACCCTATGTAAAAGTTGGCGATATGGTGAAGCCCGGCACAGTGCTATGTGTGGTTGAAGCCATGAAGTTGTTCAACGAAATAGAAAGCGACATCAGTGGTAAGATTGTTAAGATACTGGTGGACAATGCAAAGCCGGTGGAATATGATCAGCCTTTATTTATTATTGAACCTATGTAATCGGGCACAGAGAAATGTTTAAGAAAATTCTCATTGCCAACAGAGGTGAAATAGCCCTCCGCATCATCAGAACATGCCGCGAGATGGGCATCAAAACGGTAGCTGTTTATTCTACAGCCGACCGTGACAGTCTTCATGTAAAATTTGCCGACGAAGCTGTTTGTATAGGCCCTCCTGCCAGTTCAGAGTCTTATCTGAATATGGCTAAAATCATGTCGGCTTGCGAAATAACCAATGCCAATGCCATACATCCGGGCTATGGTTTCCTTGCAGAAAATGAAAAGTTTGCCGAGATATGCCGCGAGTACGGAATCAAATTTATTGGCCCCACACCGCAACAGATTTCGATGATGGGAGATAAGATTACTGCCAAGGACACTATGCGTAAAGCAGGTGTGCCTTGCATTCCCGGCAGCGATGGACTTTTAGAAGATATGAATGAAGCCAAGCGATTGGCTATTGAGATAGGCTACCCTGTAATATTGAAAGCAACTGCCGGTGGTGGTGGCAAGGGTATGCGTGTGGTTTGGGAAGAAAAAGAACTGGAGAAAGCATTTAACACCGCACGAACTGAGGCAGGTGCCGCATTTGGTAATGACGGTGTGTATATGGAAAAGTTTATCGAAGAACCTCGTCATATCGAAATTCAGGTTGCCGGAGATCAGTATGGTAAAGCATGTCATTTGAGTGAACGGGATTGTTCCATACAACGCCGCCATCAGAAGTTGACAGAAGAATCTCCTTCGCCGTTTATGACTCCCGAACTGCGCGAGCGTATGGGTGAAGCGGCCATCAAAGCCTGCAATGCCATCAATTACGAAGGTGTGGGAACAGTAGAGTTTCTGGTTGATAAATACCGGAATTTCTATTTTATGGAAATGAATACACGTATTCAGGTAGAACACTGTGTTACCGAAGAGGTGATCAACTACGATTTAATAAAAGAACAAATTAAGATTGCTGCAGGAGATGCCATTAGCGGAAAGAATTATTACCCTGCTATGCACGCCATCGAGTGCCGCATCAATGCCGAAGATCCATACAACGACTTCAGACCAAGTCCGGGTAAGATCACTACCTTGCACACACCCGGCGGGCATGGCGTACGAATAGACTCTCATATTTATGATGGTTATGTGATACCGCCATACTATGATTCTATGATTGCCAAAATTATTTGTGTAGCACAAACACGCATTGAGGCCATAGAAACAATGGAGCGTGCATTAAGCGAATATGTAATCGAAGGCATCAAAACGACGATACCCTTCCATCGTGCGTTGATGAAAGATAAAAACTTTAGAGAAGGAAATTTCAATACCGGTTTTCTGAACAACTTTAAGTTTTAGAAACACCAATCGGGGTGTAGCGCAGTTGGCTAGCGTACCAGCATGGGGTGCTGGTGGTCGTGGGTTCGAGTCCCGCCACCCCGACTAATTAATGATAGAATGCATTATGTATATATAATACGGAGTGTTAAAGATGGCAAGTATTATATTGGAGAAACATCCGATGTAATAACGAGATTGAACTATCACAATAGTGGAAAACAACAATCAACAAAAAATAGAATTCCATTCGAGTTAGTGTTGTCAGAAGAATACATGACTAGAGAAGAAGCTCTACGGAGAGAAAAACAAATTAAATCATGGAAGGGAGGTGAAGCCTTCAAACGGTTGATAAGAGGGGTGTAGTCCCGCCCATGGCGGGATACCAGCATGGGGTGCTGGTGGTCGTGGGTTCGAGTCCCGCCACCCCGACTAATTTAAAAAAATGAGAAGACTATCTACTTCTTTTCAGTGATATCTCATATGTAATCTATTATATCTTGGTAAGAAATGATACACCCTGAGTGAACTGTGTGACGAAAAAAATAGATTTTACCCGCCTGTGAGTGAGAATTGTAATGAGGTGTATTGATAAAGTATCAATAATCATTAAAGATAAATTAAAGTGCTTGATGCGATGTTTTGTCTGCCGACAGAGGCTCTCTGTCTGCTTGAATCGGTTCTCTTCTTTCTTGAATAGGAGCAATTCACAATTGAATCGGTTCTCTTCTTTCTTGAATCGATGCTCTATCTACTTGAATCGATGCTCTTCACACTTGAATGGGAGTAATTCACGCTTGAAACGATGTAATTCACACTTGAAATGTCTTACTTCAAGCCGACAAAACAACACTGAATGCCCTATTTATGATGATTCAAGCAGTTTGAGAAGTTGCGAAGCCAGTTTAGGGTTGGTTAAATACATTCAGCTTATCGAAGCACCGTGTTAAAAAACCGGAGTGTGGTGTTTAAGCGTTGAACTACAATTATTCCACTTCATAATATGTTATTATACCCGTGATGATTGGCACGTTGAGTAGTTATTTTTCTTGGATAAAAGTTTTGCACTTGCAGCGCAAAAAAAATAATTCAAAAAAAACTTGCACGCAAATAAATGAATATTACATTCGTGT
>CAZXFT010000030.1:0-27476 GCA_964640655.1 uncultured Bifidobacteriaceae bacterium
GATTAGATGATTATATTAATGAATATAAGATGCATATACAAATATTTGATTTTGATCGCTGTACAGGCTTGTTAGGCAATCCGATTCATATTGAGTTCCCCGACTCATCCGGGTCGGTGTCATCATCGGCTGCCATTAGCCCCAATTCCCGCTTTCTATACTTAGCCAATCGTTTCAAAATCTGGCAGTTCGATTTGCAGGCACCTGATATTTTGGCAAGCAAAACTACTGTGGCGGAGTATGATGGGTTTATAGATAATAGTGGGGGGCTTCCATTCGGGACTACATTTGTATGGATGCAGTTAGGGCCTGATAATAAAATATATATTGTCGGTGGCAACACTACTTATCTGCACACCATAGACAACCCCGATGAACAAGGATTAGCTTGTAGTGTAAATCAACACAGCTTTAAAATGCCCACCCTTAATGCGTATTCAATGCCCAACTTCCCTAACTTCCGCCTCGGCCCCATAGACGGCAGTGCGTGCGATACCTTGGGGATAGACAACCTCACCAACATTAACGATAAGCTGGATAACAACACTGAGCCTGTAAAGATATACCCTAACCCCGCATCAGATTACATCACACTCTTTGTGCCGCGCCTTACCAAAGCCTGGGAGTTTGCCTTGTATGATATTACCGGCAAAGAAGTTTTTAAAAACCAATCGCGTGGTGCTTTTAGAAGCTACAACATTAATCACTTAGCGCAAGGGATGTATTTGTGGAAATTGGTATATGAGGATGGCAAGGTGGAGAATGGGAAGATGGTGAAGCAATAATTAACAACCAAATCATACATATCTGTTCATCACACATCTCTGTTTCAGTAGAGCGTGTAGTTTTTTTTAATAAATACTTACGTTTAATAGTTACCAGATATAGTATTTAACATTAAGTTTGAAACCGGTTTAATGTAACTTCTTGGTACAGTAACCTATCATTCTAACCCCCAAAAAAACCTGTTTATGAATTCAAGAGTATTAATTTCTGCCATTCTATTACTGTTAAGTAATCTGTTAAATGCCCAGTTGCCAAACAAAACATTGGTTGGTTACTGGCATAACTGGAATGATGTAAATGCACCCTATATACCCTTAACCAGCATAGATAGCAGATATAATGTTATAGAAGTTTCATTTGCTGTACCCACATCACCGACGGATATGACCATGTTGTTTGTTCCGGATGTAGTTTCACAAAGCACACTCATCGCTCAAATTCAGAATTTGCAAAGCCAGGGTAAGAAAGTGTTGTTAAGCATTGGAGGAGCGACAACTGCCATTGATTTGACATCTACTGTCAATAAAAATGCATTCATTAATTCGTTGACCACATTAATTAATACATATGGATTTGATGGTATAGACATAGATATTGAACATGGCAATTCCATATTAGTTAGCGGAGGAAGCATTGCGGCTCCAAGCAGTGTGGCTCAGATTAATCTGATAGACGCCATCAAGCAAATAATGTCCAACTACCGGAGTTTACATCCAACCCAAAAGCTATTGCTGACTATGGCCCCTGAAACAGCCTATGTTGTTGGCGGGCAAAGTGCTTACGGCGGAATATGGGGTGGATATTTGCCCATTATACATGCATTGCGCGATTCACTTGATTTATTGCAAATGCAGCTATACAACAGCGGAACTATGTTTGGCATAGATGGCAACGTGTATACGCAGGGCACAGCCGATTTTATTGTGGCATTAACAGAGGCTTTGATACAGGGCTTTAATACAAGCGGTGGATTTTTTACAGGATTGCCTGCAAGTAAAATAGCTGTAGGATTACCTGCTTGTTCATTAGCAGCCGGCGGTGGCTATGTATCTACAACTGTGATGAAATCAGCCATGAACTATCTGCTTGGTACCGGCTCGCAACCGGGTTCCTACACACTGGTACAAAGCGGTGGTTATCCTAACCTGAGAGGAATGATGACATGGTCTATTAACTGGGATCAGGTAAGCAGCTGCAACGGTACTTACAGCTACGCCATTGCCTATGAAACTATATTTAACGCTAACTCAGTTCCATCTTATGTTTCAACATACGGATTAAGAGGCTGGTGGCCCTTCAATGGCAATGCCAATGACCTGAGTGGTTATAACAATAATGGCACCGTTATTAATGCAACCTTAACAAGCGACAGGAACAATGATGCTAATAAGGCTTATTACTTTAATGGCAGCGCGCAGATCGATTGCGGAAACAACAGCTCTCTGAATTTCAATGATTGCTCCTTCTCCGCATGGATAAATACCGGTACGCTCAACAATTCGTATCAGACAATCATAGCCAAGTACGATGTCAACTTTCTTGGTTCTTATGCCTTTGCCATCAACGCCAATAAGGTAAATATTTGGTTTACACCATCAACCGGCGGCGAGTTCTATATAAACAGTAATGCAACTTTAAGTACCAATCAATGGTACCACGTAGTAGCCACGCACAGCGCTATTAACGGAACCAAAATATATATCAACGGCAATCTGGATATTTATAATCCTACTCCCGTAAATGTGTTACAGGCTCCTAACGATAAATTCCGCATAGGCTCACAGGGAGATTTCTTACCCGTAAGAATGCTCAACGGCAAAATAGATGATGTTGCCGCATGGAACAGAGCTATTACACAGGCTGAAGTTACCGCATTATATACCGGAGTTTCTGCTTGCAACGGTGCCAATATGCAGGCTTCGGTTCAAACAAGTAACAGTACCTGTGGATTACCTAATGGCACATTATCCAGCACACAATCGGGTGGAACATCTCCTTATAACTATATATGGAATAATGGTGCTACAACTGCCGACCAGCAAAACCTTTCTTCAGGTAACTATGTCATAACAGTAAATGACGCGAACGGCTGCACCGTATCCGGCTCCGGTACAATTACCGGTAGTATCTGCCCTAAGGTTACTTCTCAAACAGTAAGCAACGTAACTCAAACAACTGCACAAGTTACCTGGCCCGCAGTGCCCTGCGCTACCAAGTACAGGATAGTATTAAAAAAGGTGGGGGCAGGCACACAAAGCACCATACTGGTTCAGGCACCTAACACCTCATACACTTTAACCGGTCTTGAAACTAATACCAGTTACCAGGTACGAATCAGAACACAGTGTTCGCAAAATGGCTCTGTTGTGTCGCAGCTATCTCCTATATCCTCCTTCACTACATTAAACAGTCAGGGAGTATTATGTGTAGCTCCATCAAGTATAGGTTCATCTAATTTAACATCGAGTACAGCCACAATATTCTGGACACCGCAAGTGACCGCTCTTCAGTACAACATACGCTATCGTAAGGTTGGCACAGCCACCTGGAATATTGAAACAGTAACTAATCCGCTGACTTCATCTACTATGCTTGCAGGCCTGACTTCATCGACTACCTATGAATACCAGATGAGAACAAAATGTAATAACAACCCCAACGAGTTTTCACCCTATTCAGCTGTTTATACCTTCACCACTGCCGCATTCAGAATAGGTTTTGATGACAACATATCTTCTGAAATGTTTGTTTACCCCAACCCTACTGCGAACACATTGAACTTGAGTAGTCATTTATCCAATGTGCCTTATGAAGTAGTCAATATACTTGGTCAGACTCTGATGAGTGGAACAATGAACAGTAGTCTGGATGTATCGGAGCTAACAGCCGGAATGTATCTGCTCGTAATAGACCGTGGTAAGGGAAGAGAACATTACCGTTTCGTTCGTTCAGAGTAAGAGGGAAAAAATTTGTAGTTAAACAAATAGTATTAGGAATAAGAAAATTGATATTACTCCTATTCTTAATAATCTACAATGGAAAACCTGAAGAAGGACCAGACTACCAGTGCTTATCCACCAGATAAAGTATGGCTGCACAAGCAGCGGCACCCAGTTCAAGTTCGCGCGGATGCACGGCTTCAAAGACGTCGTTGGCGGCGTGGTGGTGGTCAAAGTAGCGTTGCGAGTCGGGATGAAGCCCACACAGAATGGTGCAATTGCCTTTCAGTCGGCTGATGTCGGCACCCGAACCACCACGGCTCAACTCCCCTATTCCAAATTGATATAACAGTGGTTGCCAGGTGTTAATAAATGCATAGGACTTGTCGTCGGTATCGAAAGAGAAACCGCGCGGCGTGAAACCACCTGCATCGGTTTCTAAAGCCATGATATGTTTCTCTCCTGTAGTCTTGGCCCACTCTCCGTATTTAATGGCTCCGCGCAATCCATTTTCTTCATTCATAAAACACACTACACGAATAGTTCGGCGAGGCTTATACCCCAGTTCTTTAAACAACCGAATCACTTCAAGAGAGTGTGCTATTCCTGCGCCATCGTCGTGTGCACCTTCAGCAAGGTCCCATGCATCAAGATGGCCGCCAACAACAATCACTTCGTCTGGAAACTCTGAGCCGCGTATTTCGCCAATAACATTATAAGATAGTACGTCGGGTAAGGTCAGGCAATTGATGTTGTAATACAATTTAAGAGATGGATTTTTCTTCAATTCCTTGCTGAGTTTATCGGCATCAATAGTTGACGTAGCCACAGCAGGAATTTTCGCAATGCTGTCGTTATATCCCATACTACCCGTGTGCGGATAATAATCTACCGACATAGTAACCGAACGAATGATAACCGCCACAGCACCTAGTTTAGCGGCTTCCATAGCACCGGCCCAGCGCTGCCCAACACAGCCTCCGTAAGCTTTAAATGTTTGAATGTGCTCCTCATCCATAGGTCCGTTGAAGAATACTATTTTTCCTTTGATGTCTTTATCCGTAAAGTTCTTCAGGTCTTTCATGCCTATGACTTCAATTACTTCTGCAGTAATGCCATTGCTTGATGTGGCCACACTGCCACCGAGTGCTTCAATGGAAATTTTCACTTTTTGTTTACCTGAAATGTAGTAGGCATCATGCATATTTCCTCTCACCCAATGCGGCACCATTACTTCCTGTTTATAAACCGTATCGGCACCAAACTTTTTTAAATAGCTGAAAGCTATGTCCACAGCTTTGGCTGCTTCAGCACTGCCACTGATACGTGGCCCGGCATTTTTGCACAGGTCTTTTAAAAAATAATAACCCTGCTTTTGAACCAAGGCAGTGGAGAATAATCTTTGAATGAAGATGGAATCTGATTGTCGCTGAGCAAATGCTGCCAACGGTAGTAGAATAATTAGTATGAGTTGTACACGTTTCATTACTGAGCTATAAAATGATAAAAGAATAAAAGCAAAAAGCGATTTTAAATCAGAAGATGATGAGAAGAGGTTTTTTAGCGGTTTATGTCAAAAGTACCTTGGACATAAATGGTATCACCCATTGGGCCCACCAGTTTGAGGTTATTCAAGTTTCCTTTTATTCTTTTATCCGCCTCAATGTAATCAGTTACATTTACTTCTCCCGAAGCAGCAACATATTCTTGATTTGTAACAGTATTGTATATACTAATGTTGTCATTATCATTCAGTTGATATATACCTGTACTCTGACCATTTAATCTAAACCAAAGCCAGCGACCGTTATCAAAACTGGCATCTACTTCAGTACTATCGTTGCTTGCAGTCATTGTAGCATCGTTAGAAGTTTTTTGTACGTTGCCGGAGCCTTCGTTAACAGTAATATTCATGTTACCATATCCGGCTGTTGGATTATAATAACATTCACAACTATTATCATCCCATATCTGATCTGGAGGACAATTTTTTTTGCAGCAACAACAGCCACTCATTAAAAAGAGGGCAAAGAAGTAAAAGATATATTTCATGGTTTGAGTTATATTAAATGCAATTTAAACAAACCACTTAATTAAAAAAAGCCCTGAATCTTACCTACAAATTCAGGGCTTTACTTGAAGTTGCGGAGGCAGGACTCGAACCTACGACCTTTGGGTTATGAGCCCAACGAGCTACCAACTGCTCCACTCCGCGATTTGTGGCCGCAAATATAGCAGCAGAAAAATGGTTTGTTTAATGAATGAAGAAAAATTATTTCTCCGTATTGCTTTTTGCACGGTACATAATACCTACACCAATTACAATATAACCAATGATAATGATGATGGGTGATAAGGTAACACGTGTGAAACTGTATATCTCATCCATATTGTATTGATCTGCAGGCTGTTGACCACCTGACATCAGAAAGTAACCTACAATAAGGAGCAATACGCCTGCACCAAGCAGATAGTAGTTTTCTTTTTTGAGTAAGAAGTTAACCGGAACAGTGTTTACCGGTGATGAAGATTTAGTGGGCTTGGATGATTTTTGATTCGTACTCATAAGGTGTGTAAAAGTAATAAAGGATTAATACAACTCGTCGAGTTTCATGCGCAGGTATTTACCCAGGGCAAAGTAGGTACTTATGGATGAGAATAAAATTCCGAAACAAAGCACAATGCTGAACAGGATAACTGTCAGTGAAACATCCTGCAGCACCGTGAGTTCGGGAATGATATTGAGGAGTAAATTCAATAGCATTACCAAACCACTTACGGCAAGTAAGCCGCTTAGAATGCCGTCCACTATACTGCGGGTTAGGTAGGGTTTTACAATGAACCACTGTGTGGCACCAACTAATTTCATACTGCGTATTAAAAAGCGATTGGAATACATAGCCAGACGTACCGTACCGTCAATCATAACAAAAGTGATTATGAGAAGGATTATAGAAATAGCTATAACGATCAACGTCATTTTTTGCACATTATCATTGATGGCATCCACTAATTTTTTTTCGTAATAAAATTCAGCCACACCTGCTTCCTGCGTGAGCATATACTGAATGCGTTGTATGCTGTCACTGTTTGCATAATCGGCTTTCAGTTTGATATTGATGGAAGAATAGAGGGGATTGTTGTCGAGCATTTCGCGAAAGTCGTCGCCGGTAAGGGCTATGTAACGATTCATCGCTTCCTCTTTACTGACAAATTCTAACTGCTGGGTAAACGGAGCTGCCGCAATTTTTTCTTTAAGAGCGGAAACACGACTGTTCTCAATAGTATCTTTCAATATCACGGAAAACTCTACACTCTCTTTAAACTGATTAATGAGTTTATTGCCATGAAGAAAAATTAAAAACGATATACCTACCATAAACAGCACCAACGCCGTGGTGATGATAGCATACACTCTCGACAGATTATTTCCTTGCTTTGCAGACACCTTTCAAATTTTGATCAGGCTAAAAATAGAAGCAAACCAAAGGATGATACGCTTATGATTTCAACATTCATCAACCCATTGTATGTGAACTGTGTAAAGCCGTCCTAAGGAATTAGTTTTGCGGCCATGAAGGAAATGGATATTACCCGCATAGAACAGGAGATTAAAGACTATTGGGCTGTAAATAAAATTTATCAGGTTAGCGAAAATCAGAACAAAACAAAGTACTATGTACTCGATATGTTTCCCTACCCTTCGGGTGCAGGGCTGCACGTGGGGCATCCACTGGGATATATTGCATCGGATATTGTATCGCGTTATAAGCGTTTGAAAGGCTTTAATGTGCTTCACCCTATGGGTTACGACGCATTTGGTTTACCGGCAGAGCAATATGCGATTCAAACCGGACAGCATCCTGTGATTACTACAAGAGATAACATCAAGCGTTATCGTGAACAGTTAGACAAGATTGGATTTTGTTTTGACTGGAGCCGCGAAGTGCGCACCTGCGAACCGAAGTATTACAAATGGACTCAATGGATTTTTATTCAGTTGTTCAATAGTTGGTATAATAACGAAAGCAATAAATCTGAACCGGTTTCAACACTCATCAACCACTTTGAAACAAATGGCAGCAAATCGGTTCAGGCACACTGCACACCTCACAATTCTTTTACTGCAGACGAATGGAAAAGCATGACAGAAGCAGCACAACAAAAAATGTTGTTGAATTATCGTCTGGCCTATTTAGCCGACTCGTGGGTGAACTGGTGTCCTGCATTGGGTACTGTATTGGCCAACGATGAAGTGAAGGATGGCGTTTCGGAACGAGGTGGTTATCCGGTGGAGCAGAGACTGATGAAGCAATGGAGCCTGCGCATCACCGCATATGCCGAACGATTGCTGCAAGGTTTAAATGACATTGATTGGAGCGACTCCATGAAAGAAGCACAGCGCAACTGGATAGGAAAGAGTGAAGGTGCCTATGTTCATTTTAAGTTGAAAGATTCCGAACACCATATTAAAGTTTTTACCACTAGGCCAGATACCATCTTCGGTGTGGCCTTTATGGTGTTGGCTCCCGAGCACGATTTGGTTGCTGAAATTACAGCACCGGATCAACTTCAATCTATAAAGGAATATCAAAAGAAAGCAGCTGCAAAATCGGAGCGTGACAGAAATGCTGATGTAAAAAATGTAAGCGGTTGTTTTACCGGTGCCTATGCCACGCATCCATTCACGGGCAATGACATTCCGGTTTATATAGCCGATTATGTGTTGGCTACCTACGGTACAGGTGCTGTGATGGCTGTACCTAGTGGCGATTCGCGTGATCACCGTTTTGCCAATCATTTTTCTGAGTTAAAAGATTTTACCAATGTTTTCGAAGGCGTTGATGTAAGTACAGAAGCCTGCGAAACAAAAGATGTCGTCATCACCAATTCTGATTTTTTAAATGGTCTGAAAGCTCCGGAAGCCATGAAAAAATGTATTGAAGAGTTGGAGAAGCGCGACATCGGACAAGGTAAAGTGAATTACCGTTTGCGCGATGCTGTATTTGGTCGTCAGCGATACTGGGGTGAACCCATACCGGTTTATTATAAAGATGATGTGCCTTATGTGATGCATGAAAATGAGTTGCCGCTGGTATTGCCTGATATAGACAAGTACCTGCCAACGGAAACCGGAGAGCCTCCGCTGGCACGTGCCACGAACTGGAAACATCAGGGTCAATTTGAGTATGAGAAAACAACGATGCCCGGTTGGGCTGGTTCGTCCTGGTATTTCTTCCGCTATATGGATGCGAATAATGAAAAGTCTTTTGCTTCAAAAGAAGCATTGAGTTACTGGCGCGATGTGGACTTTTATCTTGGCGGTTCAGAGCATGCCACAGGTCATTTGTTGTACTTCCGATTCTGGACTAAGGTATTGCACGATTTAGGTTTTGTGAATTGCGATGAGCCTGCACGCAAGTTGGTAAATCAGGGTATGATTCAAGGGATATCGAGTTTGGTGGCGCGTGTGAAAGGGAAACAGGTGTGTGTATCGTTCGATATATTGAATGAATATTTGTCAATAAATAATTTGAGTGCTGATGATATTCAATTTGTATATGCCGACATTGCATTGGTAAACAATCAAAAACTGAACATTACTGGATTTCAAAAATGGAATGCAGAGTTTGCTTCGTTTCAGTTTATTACTAATGCTAAACAGGAATTTGTGGTGAAGCAAGTTGTGGAGAAAATGTCTAAGTCTAAGTTCAATGTGGTAAACCCTGATGATGTTGTGGCTGAATACGGTGCAGATTGTTTCCGTATGTACGAAATGTTTTTAGGTCCTATTGAATTAAGCAAACCCTGGGATACACAAGGCATTGATGGTGTATCACGCTTTTTGCGGAAACTATGGCGATTGTTCTATAATGAGCAGGGACAGTTGATCCTTAGCAAGGATAAGCCTTCGCAGGAGGCATTGAAAACTTTGCATCGCTGCATCAAGAAAGTGAACGAAGATGTTGAACGTTTATCATTCAATACTTGTGTAAGTACGTTTATGATTTGTGTGAATGAATTAAGTTCCATGAAATGCAATAATCCGGAAGTGCTTAAACCATTATTGATATTGATGCACCCTTTTGCACCTTTCATCTCCGAATACTTATGGCTGCAATGCGGTGAAACACAATCCATACTTCATGCATCATACCCTGTTGCCGATGAATCGCTGTTGGTTGAAAACGAATTTGAATATCCGGTTTCCATCAATGGAAAAGTCAGAGCCAAAGCAAACTTCTCCTTAGATAAAACGACTTCGGAGATAGAACATGAAGTGCTACAGATTGAAGCTGTACAAAAATGGATGGAAGGCAAGCCTGCCAAGAAAATTATTTTTGTTAAGGGGAGAATGATTAACGTGGTCGTTTAGTCATCATCTTCTTCATCATAAACCATGGCATAATCCAACTGTCGTTTTTCGAGGTTGGCCTTCAGCACGCGTATTTTGATTTTATCTCCTAAAGAGTATGTTGTACCAGTTTCAACGCCAACAACAGCGTGTGCTTTGATATCCAACTCAAATCGCTCGTCACCGAGCATCGTCAGTTTAATTAAGCCTTCACATTTGTTTTCGATAACTTCAGCAAATACTCCCCACTCTGTCACACCGGTAATGAGTGCTTCAAAGGACTGCCCCACCCGCGTTTGCATATACTCCACCTGTTTGTATTTAACGGAAGTGCGTTCTGCATCGGCTGCACTCTTTTCCATGTCGGAAGAATGTTTGCACAGGTCTTCGAGGTGCGGATACTTTTTATGCTTGCTGCCATAAAGAATGTCGTACAGAATACGGTGAGCCAATACATCGGGGTAACGTCTAATGGGTGAAGTGAAATGACTGTAATATTTGAATGCCAACCCATAATGCCCGATATTTTCAGTGGAGTATATCGCTTTGGACATGGTGCGAATGGCCAGGGACTCCAGCATATTTTGTTCGGGCTTGCCTTTCAATTCTTTCATCATTTTGTTAAAAGACTCGGCTATTTGTCTGGGTGTGTCGTAATTCAGTTTGTACCCAAAAACAGATGCCGTGTCTCGCAGATCTTCGAGCCTGGTCATATCCGGTAAGTCGTGAATACGGTAAACAAAAGGCACCGGTGCACCATCCATTTTTTTTCTGCTTACAAATTCAGCAACCAGCCTGTTAGCCAATAACATAAAGTCTTCGATGAGCATATGCGCGTCTTTACGTTCTTTCACATATACACCAATAGGTTTGTTGTTTTCGTCGAGTTTAAACTTTACTTCAACCGTTTCAAAGTTGATGGCGCCATCTTTATATCTGCGCTCCCGGAGTTTGTATGCCAGTTTATTCAGTGTCAGTAAAAAATGACTTAATTCGTGCTGCTTTCCTTCAAGTACTTCCTGTGCTTCTTCATAAGCAAAACGGTGTCTCGAATGAATCAACGTTTTGCCAAACCATTGTTCCAGCACCTTACCTTTCTCATTCATTTGAACAATAACTGAAAAACAACGCTTGTCTTCGTTAGGACGCAAAGAACAAAGTTCATTGGATATTCTCTCCGGCAACATTGGAATCACACGGTCAACCATATACACTGATGTAGCTCTCTTTTGTGCTTCCAAATCGGTTTCACAACCATGTGTTATATAATGCGATACGTCCGCTATATGGATTCCTATTTCATATAAACCATTACTCAATTCGCGGAACGATATAGCATCGTCAAAATCCTTGGCGTCGAAAGGGTCAATAGTAAATGTTGGAACGAGACGCATATCGCGGCGCAACTTCAACTCCTCCTCGCTCACGTGGTCATTCATTTTTTCACACTCTTCCATAACCGATGCGGGAAACTCCAGACGGAATCCATTGTCAACCAGTATGGCGCTCATCTCGGTATTATGTTCACCAGCCTTACCCAGTATGTTCACTACTTCTGCAACCGGATTTTTTTCTTCCGGATTCCATTCCACAAAACGCACCACTACCTTGTCGCCATTCTGAGCATCGCCTCTTAAGGATGAAGGAATGTAAAAATCGTGCTGATAAGATTTGTGATCGGGAATGACAAATGCAGTGCGCTCCGTTATTTCAATAACACCGGTGATGTACTCGGTGTTTCTTTCGAGTATTTCTACTACTCGTCCTTCCAAGCGACTGCCTCTTCGAACTTCAACAAGTACTATGCGAACCTTGTCACCGGTAAATGCATTGCCCACGTTACGTCTTTGAATACGAATATCTTTTTCATAACCTTCGATGGTTACAAAGCCAACACCTGACTGATTCAGCTCAAGTATGCCGGTAAGTGTAGTTTCAAATCTTGTTACCTTTTTCTTTTCGTTGCGCTGCACAAAAGCTGAACCCTTGCGCTCCAGTAGTTTATCACGTTCCAGTTCCTGCACGGTATCATACAGTACATCAACCGGAAATTTGGAAGAAAGCTTTTTCTTGATTTGTTTGAAAGATAGTTTCTTGCTGGAACTGTCTTTAAACATTTGCATAATCACATCACGTACATCGCGCGGCTTTTTGCTTTTATTTTTTTGGTCTTTATGAAATTTAGACATGGTTAGTTTTCAAAATGAAGTCTTGGTATGGAAGCCAACAATTTTTTAGTGTATTCGGTTTGAGGATTTTCAAATAACAACTGGGGCTCGGCCTCCTCAACTATGCGGCCTTTTTGCATTACCATAATTCGATTGCTCATATATCTTACCACTGATAAATCGTGAGAGATAAATAAATACGATAAGCCAAAGGTAGCTTTTAAATCATTAAGCAGATTCAGTATCTGTGCCTGCACCGATACATCGAGGGCTGAAACAGATTCATCGCAGATGATAAATTCGGGCTCTACACTCAATGCGCGTGCAATACAAATACGTTGTCTTTGCCCACCCGAGAACTCGTGAGGATAACGATGGTAATGCTCTGCTTTTAAACCAACTTGTTGGAGTAAATCTTGAACGCGTTGCTTAGCCTTGTTTTCAGAACTTTCTACTTGGTGAAATAAAACTGCTTCGCTGATGCAACTGCCTATGGTGATACGCGGATTTAATGAACTGTATGGATCCTGGAAAATGATTTGAACCTTTTTTCTCCAGGCTCTGATCTGATCTTCATTCATCTTTGTAATATCTCTGCCGTTGTATTGAATACTACCGGAGTCCGGACGAATCAACATCAACAGGCAGCGACTTAAAGTAGTTTTACCACAACCTGATTCACCAACAAGTCCCAATGTTTCGCCTCGCTTCAATTGAAACGAAACATCGTTAACAGCGATAAATTCTTTTTTTGATTTCTGAAATATTCCGCCTGAAGAATAGCGCTTCATGAGGTGTTGAACCTGGAGCAGTACTTCATCTTTTATTTCTAATTGATGATGGATGTTTGGTGATGCTTCTTCTTTAGCTGTTGAAGATTCGTTTAAAAAATCTGCAACCACCGGCAATCTGCGGCCGAACTGGTGAGCTGATGGTCGACAAGCCAGCAGTGCCCTTGTATAAGGATGTTGCGGATTGCCCAATACGCTCTTTGCTTTACCATTTTCTACGATTTCACCTTTGTACATTACTGCAATGCGGTCACAAATTGAAGAGACCACAGCCAGATCGTGAGAGATAAACAACATACCTGTCTGATGCTGTAGTACCAGTTCTTTCATCAATTGTAATATGCCTGCCTGTACCGTCACATCAAGTGCAGTTGTTGGTTCGTCTGCAATGATGAGTGAAGGTTTATTGGCCAAAGCCATAGCTATCATCACTCTTTGTTTTTGTCCGCCTGAGAGCTCGTGTGGATATGCGATGTATTTACTGTGTGGCTCGGGTAATTGTACCTGTTCAAATAAGCGAATCACTTCCTGCTTGGCAAGTGCATCTGATATAGCTTTGTGTTGCTGTATGATTTCCTGAACCTGTTTACCGCAAGTCATTAAAGGATTAAGTGCTGTCATAGGTTCCTGAAAAATCATGGACACCTTATTGCCACGCAGTGCACTCAGCTGCTGCTCATTAAGTTGTAAAATATTTTGTTCATCACCTGCCAACTGAATCACACCTTCACTTTTAAGCGAAGCGGCATTTAACAGTTGCATCACGCTCAGCGAGGTTATTGTTTTTCCTGAACCCGATTCTCCTACAAGCCCTAAAATTTCTCCGGGAGCAATTTGCAAAGAAACATGTCGTAACAAAGAGGCATCACCTGATTTAATGTTCAAGTTTTCGATATTTAATGCAATGGATTCCATGCTCATCTGTATTCGTAAAAATAAACGTGTGAAGCAGAGTATTCAGAAAAAATATTAGCACAGATATTCACCTGCAGTTAATTAAATGAACTATGAATGCGGCAACCGCATCAAAACAATAACTGAAAAAAGAGAATGAGCAGAAACTCAAAAGCCAATATGCCATCAACAGCAATGACGTAAACCGGATCAATTGGATAACGATAGGTAATGGTGATGATGTAATAAGCCAGCAATGGCGCTAACTGAGCAACCAAGAGGAAAGGCATAGAAAAGGGTGCTAGAAATAAAGCATGAATGATTGCCAATAAGATACATATCACGGTGAGTATAATCATCGTTTTTCTGACACGGATTAAACCATATCGAACCGGAATGGTTATCACATTGTCACGGCGATCATACTCCATATCGCGCACATCGAAGGTGAGCGCTACCATAAACACCAAACAAGCTTTTTGAAAAAAAAGAACAATAAATGTGGTGCTAAAAATATTATAATCGTACTGTAAGAATGGGAGAATCACCGTGGTGGATGTCCATACCAAAGTGATAAGTATAATTTTAAAGAACCATACATCGCGCAAGCGAACCGATTGATTTTTGAACTTGAATACGGGTAATTCGTAAAAAACTGATAGCAAGCCTAACGGAATCAGTATCATCAATGATTCAAATTGTAAATGGAAAGCAACGTTAGCTGCCATTCCGCCGGAAATGATGCCTAGCATCAATAATAAAAATTGGTTCTTGGAAGTCCATACAATCACATCATTGTCTGAGTCTTTTCTTTTACGGTAAGCCACAAAGCGGTGCAATGTGTATTGAAAAAGCGTGGCAAAGAACACGAAGGTACTCAGCGAGTCCAGTCTAGGAGTGATTCCCAGGCGCAGATAGGTAGCCCACAGCAAGGCAACTGCACATAGGGAGATATAAATATTTCCCAGAAAGAAAGCATTACCAATTTGTTTGAGTATGCGAACAATCACAAGCTACAACGGAATGTTACCGTGTTTTTTGCGAGGAAGATGAGCCACCTTATTCTGCAACATGTCGAATGCACGTATCAATTTGATACGAGTATCTTCCGGTTGAATCACCTCATCTATAAAACCGCGGGCTGCTGCTTTATAAGGATTGGCAAACATCTGTGTGTATTCATCAATCTTGGATTGAAGCATCTTGTCCTGTTCCTTAGCTTCGGCAATTTCTTTCTTGAAAATAATTTCCGCAGCTCCTTTAGAACCCATCACGGCAATTTCAGCTGTTGGCCATGCATAGTTCATATCGCATCCTATATGTTTGGAATTCATTACATCGTATGCTCCGCCATATGCTTTACGGGTAATTACTGTAACACGCGGTACTGTTGCTTCGCAAAAAGCATAGAGCAACTTGGCACCGTTGTTAATAATGCCGTTCCACTCTTGATCGGTGCCGGGCATAAATCCGGGAACATCTTCAAATACCAGCAACGGAATATTAAACGAATCGCAGAAACGAACAAAGCGTGCCGCCTTGTTGGAAGATTTGATGTCGAGCACTCCCGCCATCACTGATGGTTGATTAGCCACTATACCTATACTGCGGCCAGCCAGTCGAGCAAACCCAACAATAATATTCTCTGCATATGCTTTATGCACTTCATAAAAACTAGCTTCATCCACTACCCCTTCAATCACTTCTTTCATGTCGTAAGGCTGATTGGGATTAGATGGTATTATCTTATTTAATGCAGGTCTTTTTTCGTCAGCATTACGATAATTTATTGTTGGTGCATCATCTTCACAGTTCTGAGGTATATATGAAAGCAAGGTGCGAATTCCTTTCAGACATTCGATTTCATTAGCATAGGTAAAATGAGTAACGCCCGATTTGCTGGCATGTGTTGATGCGCCTCCGAGTTCTTCACTGCTCACTTCTTCGTGTGTAACCGTCTTAACCACGTTAGGTCCGGTAACAAACATATATGAAGTGTTTTCGACCATCATAATAAAGTCGGTGATGGCGGGTGAATAAACTGCTCCACCGGCACAGGGTCCCATTATAGCACTTATCTGAGGTACCACACCCGATGCCAAAGTATTTCTGTAAAAGATATCGGCATAGCCACCAAGTGAAACCACACCTTCCTGAATACGAGCACCACCACTGTCGTTTAAGCCAATTACCGGTGCACCATTCTTCATAGCCAGATCCATGATTTTGCAAATTTTTTCGGCGTGCGTTTCAGAAAGAGACCCCCCGAAAACTGTAAAGTCCTGAGAGAAGACATATACTAAACGACCATCAATATTTCCATAACCGGTTACAACGCCATCACCTAAGTACACTTCTTTATCCAAACCAAAATCGGTTGCCCGGTGTGTTACCAGCATACCAATTTCTTCAAATGAATTTTCGTCGAGTAAAAAGTGAATGCGCTCGCGGGCTGTGAGTTTTCCTTTCTTATGTTGAGCTTCTATTCGCTTCTTTCCGCCACCTTCAAGTGCTGCATTTTTTTTGTCTTCTAGCTCTTTGTTGTTATCCTTCATTTTTATCGTTACTACTAAGGGCAACGAAAATAATCAAAGATGGATGATAGAGTATTTTTTAGATAACTACTCTCCATCTTAATGAATTTATTCCGAGTTGCTCAGTTTCTATTAAGAGTAGAGTATAATTTTACGAGTTGGAAATCCGGTTGTGGATAATTAAATCAATAATTAGAAATTCACCTGTGCCTGAATCCTTAAAAGGTTTCCTGTTTGCAAATTATCCTGATTCAGAAAATCTTCATACCTTCTGTTTGCTATAGTATAGTTCACCACCAGTTCAAAATTTTTATTAGGCTGCCATTCGGCACCAAACTCAAAATCTCTGACGACATAACTACGGGCATCTCTTTCGTGCTTCTTTCCACCGTCATAAACCTGATATCTAAAAAATGGTATCAATAATTGCTTTTGCATTTGCACGTAATAGTGCAAGGTTGCAAACCCACCATTTAGCGGCATTTCTTCAATGGTTTGTGTTTCTTTATTAAATCGAGGCCCTTTACCTATAGTATATTCAGCTAATATCCCAAAAGGCCTTGGGTAAAGAACAAAAGTTCCTGCTATGCGCTGATCTATATAGTTCAGAGATTCATTCGTCTTAACACCAGTACTTAGATTTGCTTTAGGCATCACCCATTTACCGGTGTAGGCCTGTACACCAACTTCAATAATTTGTTTTTTAAATTCAAAAGGGTAAGTAATTCTGCTAACTATATGCGGTTCGTTGTTTAACTCAGGATTATTAGCGGTTTGACCGTTATATGCTCCAAATGCAAAAATGCCATAGTCTCCACTACCTTTCAAACCATCACTGACTAAGCTTGAAAAGAGTTTACGTTTATTCTTAGGTGCCCAATAGAAAAATACACCTAAATCACGCTCATTGGAAACAGCACTGTTCAGAGCGTCGTTTCGATCAAGTGGCAACCTGTTCTGACTCGATTGCATATTTTCAAAACCATACGGCACTTTACTTTGCCCTATTCTGAATCTGAATTCATTGTCTTTATCAACACCAACATCAAAGTAGGCATCTCTTAACTGTCCAAAGTGAAGCCTCTCTGTGGATGGGCTACTGGCAAAATCAGGTTGAATATACAGGTAAACATTCCTGTGAATCTGACCATAGAAAATAATACGCATACGTCTGATAAAGAAACCACCATTTTTACCCCACGACCGGTCACATTGTTCGCAATTTAAATCCTCATTTGTTTCGAGAAGACGGTTATACCTAATCTGCATATAGCCTCTTATAGCAAAGTTTTCATGCCATTTTTTAATACTACTAACCGGAGGTTCTTTCTTATCTAAAATGTCAGACTGAGCAGCTGCA
Source organism: uncultured Bifidobacteriaceae bacterium (assembly GCA_964640655.1). Taxonomy (GTDB): domain Bacteria; phylum Bacteroidota; class Bacteroidia; order Chitinophagales; family UBA10324; genus BJGO01. The sequence continues at coordinate 17,828 of CAZXFT010000030.1, forward strand.
ATTGTTGAAACCAGTAATAACAGAAAGCACAATTGAATGAAGTTTGTCATGGAGTGAGTTTGGTAATAATTGTTTTTGATGTCTGGAAAAATTATGTGCCCTTAGAAAGGTTATGAGAACTTATTATCAAAAACTCTCGGTGTGTAAGAGCATTTCTTACTATAATAATTAACCACTGCAATACAGTACTTATCAAGTTGCTTTATAGTAAATCAAACTCAGCAACTTAGCATCCGCTCATTCATCTATCACTAAATAGTACGTTTAATGGTACAGATCTTAGTCGTTTAGATGATTTGATAATAGCTAAAAATAAATAACTGTTCTTGTAAAAGTGTAATTACATAAGAAAGGAAATTAAGTGCACAACATTTTATTAAGGCGCTGCAAATATGCAGTCAATAATCAAATTTTTTTGTACCAGTTTCCAAATCTGAAAAACAACAAACCCAGTGTTAGTGTAACCAACCAGTATAATACTTCTGCACCCCAGATAATACTCAGCGAGGAGTGCATCACACGGGCTGTGTAATAGGTAAAGATGATATACACCGTAATGCTGACAAACTCAATGGCGAGCGCAACTTTACTGGAACCTGCACCCGATACTGACATCAGTACCACAAATGAACTCGGAAAGAATAACAAAGCCAGTATTACTGTTGGTAAAATAGCTATTGAGCCGGGATACAACGAAGTATCATCGGTAAATAAAGAAACAAATAATGTTGGAAAGCAAGCCAGCAATATGCAGGCCGCCAGGGTCATTAAGGTGTTGATGGTACAAATCTTTAAAATGATAGGTTTTACCCATTCCGGTTTTTGTTGACCAAGCACATTACTCACCATAGTATTTGCCGTAGCTCCAAATGCCCAACTCGGAATACCCCAGAAGATGTATATACCTTTAACAATGTTGGATACAGCCAACTCCTGCTCACCAAGGTTTTCTATGATTAGAAAAAAACCAAACCAGGTAGTGATGCTTAACAATTGCTGAAATACTAATGGATAGGACAGCGATAAAGCCTTTCTGATTAAATCAAATTCGAAGCTGATAAACTCAAATAACCGAAATTGAGAACGATAACCGGATGCATTGATATAAACTAAATAAACTGTACAGATAACCAGTTCGGCTATTGAAGACGCCAGTCCTGCCCCACCAATTCCCATCTCCGGCATACCCAGTTTTCCGAAGATAAATCCATACGCTAATACGGAGTTGACACCGGCTAAACCGAGCATAGTATAAGTTGCAATTCCGGTTCTGCCTATACCTATGAAAAAGGAAAGAAAGAAAGAATTGATTACACCAGGAAAAATCCCAAATGACCGGTATTGGATAAACTCCAGCGCTGCACTGCGAACATCATTTGAAGTTATGATGAGACTGAATAAAGGGCTACACAACAGTTGCATAAACAAAAAAGCAAGCACGGCAACAGCACCAATGATGAACAACTGATGATCGGCAATACGACCTACTTCATCCTTACGGCCTTCACCCATACGGCGGGCTATGAGAATCTGCATACCTGTGTTAAAACCAAAGGCACTCATATACATCACGAAATAGAAAATACCTCCAATGGCTCCTGCACCTAACTCCACCTGACCAACACGACCTAACAAAGAAGTGTCTACCAGATTAATGATGTTATTGGCCAGCGAACCCACCATAATAGGAAGTGCTATTCGAAAAATATTTTTTACCGACCAATACGTATTTGACATAAATAAAAAAACCGCCGTTTTAGGCGGTTTGGTTTTTAGGGTGAAAGACGGGACTCGAACCCGCGACCTCCAGAGCCACAATCTAGCGCTCTAACCAACTGAGCTACAGTCACCATGTGCCATATTTTTTCAAAGTGGCGGGCACAAAAGTACTACTTGTGTTTGTAATATCAAGCTGAGAGATAATTCTGCTCTATTTTCTCCCAATTCCATACACTCCAGATGTCATTCAGATAATCGCCTCGTTTGTTTTGATGCTTCAGATAGTATGCATGTTCCCATATATCTACTCCCATAATCGGTTTACCTTTTACTTCAGCAATTGACATCAGCGGGTTGTCCTGATTGGCCGTGTTGATGATACTGAGTTTACCATCAGCATTTTTTATTAACCAACACCAGCCCGAGCCAAACACCTTCATAGACGACTCATTAAATGCTTTCTTGAATTCTTCAACACCTCCATACTGAGCAGTTATAGCATCGGCTACTTTGCCCTTAAATGGCTTGTTGCCCGGAGATAGAATGTTCCAAAAAAAGGAATGATTCCAATGACCTCCACCGTGGTTACGAACTGCCTTTTGTAAAGGCGTGGCCATTTTGTCCATGCCGGTAAACAATTCATCCAACAACTTTCCCTGATACTCTTCCGATGTTGCAATGGCTTCATTCAGCTTATTGACATACGTTGCGTGATGTTTGGAATAATGAATTTCCATTGTTCTAGCATCAATATGCGGCTCCAATGCATCAAATGCATATGGCATAGGGGGCAACTGAAATTGTCCGCCTTCACCCTGTATGTTTTCTAATTGATACCGTTCCGGTTCTGTTACAGAAGCAAAAGAATCGGTGTTAATTCCAGTTAATACACCTGCGCTGAGAAGACTGCTCCATTTTAAAAATGAGCGTCTTGAATTATTTGTGTTGTGCATTGTTTATTTTGTTTGAATTGGTAATCTAAAGTAAGTTATAATTTCACAAACGAATGTCTGAAAGGTTTAAAAAGTCAGAAGAGTATTTACTACAAATTGAAGGAATGGATTGTTCCACCTGTGCAGACACCATTTGCTCTTATTTACAGAAGCAAGGTTTGAAAGAAGTACATGTTGACTATGCCGCAGGTATGGCACGCTTTCAGTCAAACGATGAGGTTTTTCTTGATAAACTGAGTACCGGTATTTCCAAATTGGGATACAAGGTGGTGGACTCCGCCAAGCCCGAGTCGAACTCTCGTTTTAATCCATTACTCATCAAACTACTCATAAGCACAGTTTTTACGCTACCCCTTTTAATGCATATGTTTTTGCATTACCCACTATTACACAATCCTGTGTTTCAGTTCATCTGTGCAATTCCTGTAATGCTCATCGGCATTTTTCACTTTGGCAGAACCGCCATTAATGCCCTGTTATTGGGAGTGCTGCATATGGATTTGCTCATCATCATTGGTTCGTCGGCCGCTTTCATCTATAGTATTATCGGGGTTCTTTACCTGAACGACATCAACTACCTATTCTTCGAAACTTCAGCAAGTATTATCACTTTAGTATTGCTTGGAAATTATCTGGAGCATTATGCTGTGGAGCAAACCCGCCGTTCGCTCAAGCAATTGCAAAAAGCTAAACCTGATAAAGCCCTGCGTATCAACTTTTACGGTATGGGCAAGTTTGAACAAACTGAAGAAATTGATGCCTCACAATTATTACCTACCGACATTATTCTGATTCGTAGTGGTGATGCTATTGCTGTGGATGGAGAAGTTCTTTGGGGTGATGCTGATGTGAACGAGGCACTCATCAGTGGCGAGAGCATTCCCGTTCATAAACAAAAAGGCAGTGAAGTACTTGCCGGAACATCAGTGATTAATGGCAATCTTAAAGTGCAGGTGAAAAAGTTAGGTGAAAACACTACCCTTTCTTCCATCATCAAACTGATGAAAACCATGCAGGCTCGTAAAGTATCCATTCAACGCCTTGCAGACCGTATCACAGCAGTATTTGTACCTGTAGTGATTAGCATTTCTATACTCACATTCATCATCAATTTTTATTTTGTTCAGGTTGATTTCACGGGCAGCATCATGCGCAGCATTGCCGTGTTGGTGATTTCATGTCCATGCGCTATGGGACTTGCCACACCTACAGCCTTAATGGTAGGTATTGGTTTCGCAGCACGCCAAGGCATTTTATTTAAGGATGCATCTGTTATTGAAATTATTCCAGGAATCAAACAAATTGTATTCGACAAAACAGGAACACTCACCACAGGAAATTTCGGCATTGTTAAGACTGAGTTTTTTAATCATTCTCAGGAAGAAAGTATCGCTCAGATTCTTGCTATCGAAAAACACTCATCACATCCCATTGCACGTTCTCTGGTAAAAGCTTTTGAAAAATCAACTGCTATTGAATTGCAGGAAGTAAACGAAATTCCGGGACAGGGAATGGCTGCTACCGATACACAGGGGAATAAATTGAAGTTAAGCGGTTATTATGATGAGCTAAATGGATACTATGGTGTGGAGCTCACTGTGAACGATCAGACCGCTTGCAGGTTATTGCTTTCTGACGAAATCAAATCAAATACAAAAACATTAATCAGTGATTTAAAAGCTTCGGGCATTACTCCTTATTTATTAAGTGGTGATAAAAAAGCACGCGTTCAACAGTTGGCAGAACAAACCGGTATAAGCAATTATTTCGCCGAGCAAAAACCAGGGGAGAAAGTCTCTTGCATTGTTAACCTCAGGAAAAATGGAACTGTAATGATGGTCGGCGACGGCATCAACGATGCTCCTGCTCTTGCTGCTGCTGACGCAGGTGTATCGCTTGCGGCTCAAAGTGGTATTACGACCGATGCCGCTCAGGTTGTTTTATTGAGCAATAAAATTGAAAGTCTCTCGGATGCAATCAACATTAGTCGCATCACCTACAGAACCATCAAACAAAATTTGTTCTGGGCTTTCTTTTATAATGTGCTGGCCATTCCGCTGGCAGCCTTAGGTTATCTGTCACCCATCATTGGAGCTGCAGCTATGGCCTTCTCCGACCTTGTGGTTATTGGTAATTCATTACTATTGCGATACAAACGATTACGTTAAGCATTTATGTGTGGCATTGCAGGTATAGCGCGGCATCCCGATAATCAACAATTTGATTTAGCCTCTTTGATTAAAGCATCAGAGGCATTGGTACATCGAGGACCAGATGATGAAGGACATATCATCTTATCCGATGGTGAAGTGGTTCAGTTAGCCGGCAAACAAACTCAAAGAGAATGGACCGCAACACATTCAGTTCAAAATATTACGGAATGCAGGAAACCTTTCGCTGTTGGATTATTGCATCGTCGCTTGTCTATTATCGATACAGGCGCTTCGGGTCATCAACCACTTAGCGACGCATCCGGACGATACTGGATTACCTATAACGGAGAGATTTATAATTACAAGGCACTGCGCCACGAACTTGAAAACCGCGGTCATACTTTTAATACTTATACCGACACCGAAGTTCTGTTATATGCATATATAGAATGGGGAGAGCACTGCGAAGAACATCTCAACGGCATGTGGGCTTTTGTGATTTATGATCGCGAACATCAAATATTTTTTGCATCGCGTGACCGCGTTGGAGTTAAACCATTATACTATGTAAATCAAAACAACAGTCTTGCTTTTGCCTCTGAGCAACATGTTTTTCATAAAGCAGGATGGCTACCCTTTGAGGTAAATAAAAAAGCAGTTTTCGATTTTTTATATAATGATTTGCTGGAGCACGAAAGCGAAGGCATGTTCAAAGGTGTGGTGGAGTTAGCCCCTTCGCATCATTTTATTTATCATTTGCACACCGGTGAATTGCGGGTGAGTCGTTACTATTCACCTTCATTTACAAAACATATCGAAGCACCTGAAGCTGATAAAACTTTAAAATATATCAGCGAAATAAAAGAGGCGACAACAGCATCTATCCACTCTCATTTGCAAAGCGATGTACCTGTTGGCACCTGTCTCAGCGGCGGTTTGGATAGTACAGTGATTGTTTCTGTTATCAATCAGATGATCGGAATGGATGTATTGCACACCGGCAACACGCAACATGCTTTTCATGCATCCTTCAGTCAAGCTTCCATTAACGAAACTTATTTTGCAGAAGCGGCAGTAAAAGATAAAGCTGTAACTCTTCATATCGTAAATCCAACTGCCGACGAACTCAGAATTGATTTGGAAAAATTGGTTACTGCGCACAGTTTACCACTCCGCTCTTTCAGCAGCTATGCACAGTACAGAGTAATGAGGCTTGCTAAAGAAAAGGGTATTAAAGTAGTGCTCGATGGTCAGGGTGCTGATGAGTTGTTTGGTGGATATTATCGCTACATCAGCAATTATCTGAACGATGCACAACAGTGTGGCGGTGTCGTAATGGTAAAGCAATTAAAAAAAGAATTTTTTCCTGACAAGGCTTCACTACGTTCCTTTAATAATTATCAGCTGAAAGAATGGCTCAAAATAGGTTCGATGCGTTTTGTGATTGATGCATTTAATCCTGCTCATCGCTTGTTGAATAAAGATTTATTCAAACATCAGTCAGCTGCAGCATTACCTCAAAGGCTCTTTGCCGGCTTCAATAAAACATTGCATCACGATTTTTATGGCATCTATCTGAAAGAGCTTCTCTATCGTGAAGACCGCAATGCCATGGCACACAGCATAGAGTCGCGTGTTCCATTTGCCGATGATATGGAACTCAGCACGCTGCTGTTTTCAATTCCCGGAATATACAAGATGCAACATGGTACCAGTAAATATCTGCTGCGCGAAGCTTTTAAAGATATACTACCACAATCGGTATATGAACGCAGAGATAAATTGGGGTTTGCATCACCCAATAATGCATGGATGGTTTCAATGAAAGATGTGTGGATGAGTTATGCTACAGTTGAATTGAGCGAATATTTTCACCTGAAAAATTTCAAACAGTTTATAGAACGTCTGGACAAGCATCAACACAAACCGGAGAACTACAAAACATTGAAGTGGTTGATGTTTGCTGTATGGCTGAATGTGATGAGCGATTAATACTCTATAATGATACCCAGCGTAGGTAACACAGTGCCGCTGATGTTATCGAGCAAATAGGTTTGATAAGATGGCTGAGAGGCGTTGCTGTCTATTAACGGATTGCCATCTGCATCGCGGCGAACATCCAGGTAAGGTTGCTGACGATACTGGAAGGCGTATGCATTCTGCACATCTATATACAGCTCGAGGATAAATTTCTTGAAAGGAATTTTTTTGTCAAGACGTACATCCAACTGATGAAAAACAGGCAGACGTTCTGTGTTCAACCGGTTAAAGTCAGGCAATCCCCTGCCATTAATGTTCCATACCGGAATAAGCGAAGACCGGCTAATGTCGAAAGGTGTATATGGCGCACCACCGCTAAAACGCCAGCGTGCTCCCAGTTCCCAGTTGCGTTTGAATCTTTTACCGGCAGTAAGCGTCGCTATGAAACGTGTATCCCAGGAGGAAGAAATAAACCGGCCTTCAGCATTGCTGAACATACTGCGAAAGGCCGTTAATGAAAGAATACCGTAGAAGCCTTTATACAATTTCTGCTGCAATAAAAATTCAAGACCATAACTCTTACCCGATGCAGAAGAATTAACCGGTGCATTGCCCACCACACCAAAATCGGCACCGAGGTTAGCCAGGGCTATAGAGTCCGTTAGGACAAAAGGATAATTGCCATATAGTTTGTAAAAGCCTTCAATAGAGATACGTGTGTTGTTCTTGGAATAATATTCTATTCCGCCAACAATGTGTGTTGCACGAATGTATTGAATGTCGTTTTGTTTATTCACCAGCAGGTTCTCATTATTGCGGAATCCCAAAACAGTGTATGGAGGCAGTTGATAATAAATACCCGTATTGGCATTGATGCTGATGCGCTCTGTTAGAATGTAGCTGAGAGAAATACGAGGCGAAAGCTGTTGCAGAGGGTTCATCATACTTGATGAATAATTATTGACATCGCTGCGCAAACCAACGCTGCTGATAAGACGATCGTTGAGGAAATTACGCGTTACCTGAGCGAATAGTGCGCCTTTATTAAACTCTATAAATGAGTTGAAGTTAATCAATGTGCTACCCTGCCCTGTTGAAATGTTTTGTAGTGTGGAATTGGTGTATTTCACATTTTCAAACAAGGCACCATAGTTCACTTTCCAACCGTTTTTAAATACATTATTCTCAAGGCGTAACTTGTTCTCTATCTCGCGCGAAGTGTAGTCAAATATTTTATTTGACGCTATACTTTTATTATTGTTCAGATATTTCTGCGAAGTGTTGTTGAGCATATTGCGCGATGCCACTACGGTGATGTAGTTGTTTTTTCCAAAATATTTATAGGACACACCAAAGGTGTAGTTCCACTGGAAGAATTCCGGAAGATTGCCAAGCAGATATTTCTGAAAGTTGGTTGAATCGGCGCTGAGGTTAAGGTTTGATACATCGTAAGCACCAAGACTCATAACAGTGAGTTCGCTATTGGGAGTAGGTTTTAGTTTTATCCGAAACTGATAATCATTATAAGTAGGTAAAAAAGGAAGTCCCAAGGCCTGAAACAATAACTGCAGATAGGAACGGCGAACACTTAACAAAGCCGTATTCTTGGAATTGGCTTTAAAAAGCGGAGTCTGCATGGAAATCGCTAAATCACTGGAGCCAATTGTAGAGGTAAACCCAAAGCGATCGTTGCGGCCGTCAATAGAAGTCAGTTCCATTACAGAGCTTAATGCATTGCCACGGTTGGCCGGAAAGGCTGAAGAATAAAACTTGACATCTTTAATCAAATCAACATTGAGCAAGCCTACAGGACCACCGGAAGAGCCCTGCGTGGCAAAGTGGTTAATGTTGGGCACTTCAATTCCATCTATATAAAATCGATTTTCGTTTGGACCACCGCCACGAATTAAGATATCGTTTCGAAAGGAAGTGATGGTTTGTACACCGGGCAGCGATTGCAATACCCGCGAAATGTCGCGGTTACCACCGGGATTGCGTTGAATCTCGTTTACGCCAATGGTACGTAAGGAAACCGGGCTTTCGGTGTTTTTATCGAAAGAGAATTTGCCGGCTTCGATCACTACGTTCTGCAACTCTTTAGTAGCAGGCTCCAGAGTTATGTTGATTATAGCAGGTTTGGATTGCTTCACCTCTACTTCGTTCACCGTTTTTGTGAGGTAACCCACCGAGCTGCATGAAATGTTGTATAAACCAATGGGTAAGGTAATGCTGTAGTTTCCGTTATCGTCTGTGTAGGCACCGGCGCTTTGTCCCTGCACCACAATGGTGGCAAATGCCAGCGGCTTGTTGTTGGAAACATCGGTAACGGTGCCTTTGATAATGCCTTGCTGTGCAAGAGTTACTGCTGAGCTTATCAGTAGTAGTAATAAGGTAAGTATAAAACGTACTGGGTTCATAAGCACATAAAAGGAATAAGCGTTGAATTTGTTTTGAATGAGTTGTGAAATATATTATGAACAGCGAAATGCTTTTTGTGGTTAAATGTGACAGGAATTTACTTAAGCGATAGTGCCGCCCTGAGATGATTAGAATTGATACAAATGTGTGATGAATTGAGGGAGATGGAAATGAGAAAAAGAGACAGGCGGAAATGGAAAAGGGATTGACGAAAATGGGATTGAGATGAGACAAGTATTTTGAATTAGCTCAAACCGCGAGAATAGGCCTCGTGTAAAAGCGGACGGGAGGTGGAGAGATGCGGACGGGAGGCGGAGAGATACGGAAGCGCAAGAGGGAGATACGGACATGAAAGAGGGAGATACGGACATGAAAGAGGGAGATTCGGACATGAAAGAGGGAGATTCGGACATGAAAGAGGGAGAT
>CAZXFT010000031.1:0-25261 GCA_964640655.1 uncultured Bifidobacteriaceae bacterium
AATCACATTTAGTAACAACACTTAAAATGTGTAAGGTTTTTTTAGGAAGGGTCATACACCCATACCCGAATCCACACTTCGCAGCCCATAATCCATTTCCCTTTGGGCAAATACCACAACCCAACTACTCAATCTGAGATACCTGCACCTCGGTAGTGCTTCAACCCATCTCCTACAACAACGCTTCCCCAACCTTCGACTTGCGAAGCATTTCTTCCACCTTGTCCACCATGTCGGTAGAACCTATAAAGATGGGAGTGCGCTCGTGCAGTTCGGTGGGTTCCAGGTCGAGTATGGGTGTGTCGCCGCTGCTGGCCTTGCCACCTGCCTGCTCGGCAATAAATGCCAGTGGGTTGCACTCAAAAAGGAGTCGCAGCTTGCCCTTGGCCTGCTTGGTGGTAGGTGGGTACATATAGATACCCCCCTGTATCATGTTGCGGTGAAAATCGGCTACCATGGAACCTATATAGCGGAACGAATACGGACGACCTGAAGCCTTATCCTCCGCAGTACAATAATCAATATAGCGGCGTATAGGCTCCGGAAACTTCAGGAAGTTGCCCTGATTCACAGAGTATATTTTGCCCTTTGGGGGAAATTTAAAATTAGGATGCGATAGGCAGAACTCTCCAATAGAGGGGTCTAATGTGAAACCGTTTACGCCATTGCCGGTCGTGTACACCAGCATAGTAGATGAACCATATATAATGTAGCCGGCTGCTACCTGTTCACGGCCTTTTTGTAAAAAGTCTTCGCGCGTGCAGGGCCCGCTGAGCGACACACGGCGGAAAATGGAAAAGATGGTTCCTATGGAAACATTCACATCAATATTGCCGCTGCCATCGAGTGGGTCCAGGTTAACAATGTATTTTACATTCTTACCGGGCACGGGATCGAAGGCAATAAAGTCTTCGTTCTCTTCGGTAGCCACACCGCAGCATTCGCCGCTCACACGCAGCGCATTAATAAACATATCATTGGCATATACATCGAGCTTCTTCTGTTCTTCGCCGCTCGAGTTGGTGCTGCCTACTATGCCTTGTATATCGGTAACCAAACCGGCTTTGTTTACTTCGCGGTTCACAATCTTGGCCGCAAGGCCAATGTCGCGCAGCAGGCCGGACAGTTCGCCGGAAGCAAAAGGAAAATCTTTTTCGTTGCGTATGATATACTCATCCAGGGTGATGAGTTTATTCAGAGGATTACTCATTCGTGTGTTAAATCGGGTTTGTGCAAATATAAGGTCTGAGGCTATACGTGTACGCTGATGTATATCAGCTCCTGTAAAAACTCCATAAAGATTACAGATTATTCAGCAGGTAATCATGTACCTGTGTATATAAGTAAAGCCTGGTATTGCCGCCATAGATGCCGTGGTTTTTATCCGGAAAGGTCATCTGTGTAAAAGGCACATTGCCTTTGTAAAGAGCCTTAAGCATTTCGGCAGTGTTCTGATAATGCACATTATCGTCAGCCATTCCGTGCACCAAAAGGTAATTGCCTTTGATGCGGTCGGCCATTTTTAATGGCGATGTTTCATCGTACCCATTTTTGTTCTCTTTGTTGGTTTGCATGTAGCGCTCGGTATAAATGGAGTCGTAGAAGCGCCAGTCGGTAACGGGTGCAATGGCCACAGCGGTTTTAAAAACACCATTTCCTTTTTCGATGCATAGGGTGCTCATAAATCCGCCAAAACTCCAGCCTATGATGCCGATGCGTTTACCGTCAACATAAGGCAGGGTTTGCAGATAACGTGCTGCATCTATTTGGTCGTTGCTTTCCAAATCTCCAAGCCGTTTATAAGTGCATTTCAGAAACTCCTGTCCGCGCGAGCCGCTGCCGCGGTTATCGAAGCAGGCAATGATATAACCTTGCTGACAGAGGTAGTTGAGGTTCAAATCGCGCGAGCCGCCATAGCTGTTCAACACCTGTTGATCACCGGGACCACCATACACATGCATCAGCACAGGATATTTTTTATTGGGGTCAAAGTTCATGGGCTTCATCATCCATCCGTTCAGCTCTATGCCTTCAGGAGTTTTCATATTGATAAACTCACGTAGCGAGCGGTTGTATTCCGAGAGCAAAGTTTTTAATGATTTGTTGTCTTCCAGTGTGCGCAGTTCTTTTCCTTCGGCTTTACAAATGCTGTAAGTACGAGGCGTGTTGGCATCGCTGACTTCGTGCAGGAAGAAAGTGAATGCAGGATTAAAGGTAGCCTTATGAAAGCCCGGTGCTGGGGTTAGATTCTTTTTAGCGGTGCCGTCGATTTTCACTGAGTAGATATGTCGTTCAAGTGCAGACACTTCAGCACTTTGATAGTAAAGCGTTTTACTTTTTTCATCGTAGCCATAAAACACTTTCACATCCCAGTTGCCTTTGGTAACCTGTTTGTTCAACTTACCATCGGCTGCATAATGATAAATATGATTGAAGCCATCGAGCATACTTACCCATATAAAGGAGCCGTCTTTGAGAAAAGTGAGGTGGTCTTCTATTTCTATGTAGTAAGGATTTTTTTCATTGAATAATAAAGTGGTGTTACCGGTGCTCGCATCGCAGAGTAATAATTCCAAATCGTTTTGTAAACGATTCAGTCTAGTAACACAGAGCTGTGCGTTGTTTTTCCATTTTATGCGTGGCAGATAATAATCGCTCTTTGCTACTTTCATTTCTTTAGTTTTTGCTGAAGCAATGTCATACACCCACAGACTTACCACAGCATTGTTCTCCCCTACTTTGGGGTACTTATATTCATAGTTGGTGGGATAGAGTCCATCGAAATATTGAAGGGTGTACATGGGTACTTTGCTTTCATCAAAACGTATCCAAGCAATGCTTTTAGAATCGGGACTCCACTCAAATGCACGACTGAAGGAGAACTCTTCTTCATAAACCCAGTCAGGAATACCGTTGATGATTTCGTTGCGTTTGCCGTCGGTACTAATCTGCGTTTCTTTTCCACTTTGCAAATCTTTTATAAACAAATTGTTGTCGCGCACAAAACCTACGGCGTTGCCATCGGGAGAGAAGGTGGCTTCCTGCTGTGCTCCGTTACTTGAGACCGGAATAGTTTTTTTAGATGCAATATCATAAACCTGATATTCGGCAACGGAACTGTGGCGATATATTGGTTTTACATTGGTGGCAATCATAAAGCGTGTGCCATTATCATTCCATTCCACATCATCGGCCGACCCTGGAGCATTGTCGTTAAATGCATTCTTGAGTTCATCACCGGTTACGATTTGTTTCACCTTTTTACCTGATGCAAAATCGAACAGCCAAAAGCCATTGTTGCTTTCTTTTTCTTCATTTACATATTGCACATAATGTATGCCATCGTGCCATGGATGAAAAGATGCAGCAGTCTTTTCTCGAAATGTTCCTTTCTGCCAAACATCTTCCAGAGAGATATCTTTCTTCTGAGCAGTTAATGAATGAGTGAAGAAGATTAAACTGCATAATGCTGCAGTAACCAATTGACGAATGTTGATCATAACACGAAAATGAATGAAAAATTTTTAACGCCTTAGTGAATTTACATAGACGTGATGCGCACTTCGGTACGGCGGTTTTGCGAACGACCCTGCTCGGTATCATTATCAGCAACAGGTTTGCTTGCACCGTAACCCCTGTAAGTAAGTCTTGAAGCGTCAATGCCTGCCTGTACTATAGCATCATAAACCGACTTGGCACGTGCTTCAGAGAGTTGTTGATTGGCAGATGCTGTACCGGTGTTATCCGTATGACCGCCAATTTCAATTTTTGCCGTTGCATTGTTTTTCAAAAACTGAACAAGTTTATCCAGCTCGGTTTTTGATTCGGGCTTAAGTGCCGAAGCATTGACATCGAAGAACACATTGCGCAGCACCACCGCACTACCGGTTGTAACAGGCTCCAGACTGATGTTGAGTACAAATGGATTGGTGGCATCGCTTTCTTTCAGCAATTCAAAATTTTCGGAGTAGAATAAATAACCTTGTCTGGAAACATTGAATGCATAATTGTAACCCGTTGGCAAACTGTGAAAGAACAAACCATTCGCATCACTTGATAGCGTAGCAATAATGTTTGATGTTGTCAGGTCAATCAGTTCAATCTTTGCCTGTACAGGCTTACCGTCGGTTTTGCTTTTCACCACGCCTTTAACATAGGTAACCGGCGCAGGCCTTACCTCTTCCGGCATGTCAAACTTATACAGATCAAGGTCTTTGCGTCCATCGGGAGTTGACGCATAGTAAGCAGTCCTGCCATCGGCAGAAACTATCAAACCGGTGTTATCTCCTTTGGTGTTTATGGGGTAACCCAGATTAACCGGTTTACTCCAGTTGCCTTTTTCATCTCTTTTACTCACGAAAATATCTATACCTCCCATACCCGGCCAACCATCAGAACAGAAGTACAGTGTTTTGTTATCGGGATGAATAAACGGGTAACCTTCGTCGTAGGTAGTATTAATGTTTTCTCCCAGGTTTTCGGGTATGCCCCATTTGCCATCGGGCCCTTTGTGAGAAACAAATAGGTCGCGCACACCCAGCGTACCGGGACGATTACTGGCAAAGTATAAATCCTTACCATCGGCAGAAATGCTCGGCTGCGATTCCCAGGTAGGTACAGAAACAGGAAATCCTATGTTGCGAATGTTAGTCCATGCATCTCCATTGCGTTGCGCTGTATAGAGATCACAGGATCCGTACCCCCCTTTGGCATTGCAAATGGTAAAGAATAAAGTATTGCCATCAGCACTTAGTTTTTGTGCACCTTCGTTGTTTGGAGTGTTTAATGGCGTGCCTGCATCTATAGACTTACTCCACACACCATCTTTTTGATAGGCAATGTAGAAGTCCTCCTGATGCGTATTCCCGCTGGCAACATTTCGATTATAAATAAGTATGCTGTTATCGAGTGATATGGACGGACTGTATTCGTCCATCATATTGGTATTGATGTTATCCCCTAAGTTGGTGGGATTAAATGGCACCGGATTTTTAATGGCCACTCCTGCAAAATCGGCGTTGGCAATAACTTGCTTCACTTCTTTAACCCATTGGTCGTATCTGTCTTTTGTCATTAAATAGGTTTTGCCATTCTTCTGACTCAAGTCAAAATTATCTGTAGCCCAATAAGACATACAAAGGAGATAGTACGTTTTTGATTTATACTCAGGATTCAACCTGAGAACACTTTCCATGCATTGAATGCACTCAGCATCCTGCTCACGTGAATAATACACCTCACCCAACATTTGCCAAGTGTCTATACATAAAGAGTCTTCCTTTAACGCCTTCTGCAACAACTTGATTGCATCATCGAAATTATTTGAAAATATCGACCCCTTTGCATCACCTATCAGTTTTTGAACTTTGGATGAAGTGGTTTTTTCTGTGGTATATGATTGCGCTGATGCGTGACTCATCATGAACAACAGTGCTACAGGTAATAGAATATAGTATTTCATTAAGGAATGTTCATGTATTTATGTGTTTGTAACGATATGCGCCAGCGCGGATTGTCCATTACAAAACGGGTGATTAGAGGCAGCATGTCTTTCTCGCGACTCCACTCCGGTTGTAGCATAAGCACAGCATGTTCTGATGTGTATTCGGAATTTTTTAATGCCCATTCAAAATCGCTTTTATGAAATACAACCACCTTCAATTCATTGGCTTGACTGATTACTTCAGGCAATGGCGCCTTAAACTTTTTAGGTGATACGCAAATCCAATTCCAGTTTCCGCTCAATGGATAAGCGCCGGACGTTTCTATGTGTGTGCGTTTGCCAACGGATTGTAATGCAGTTGTCAGGTCCTGTAGTTCATACATCAGAGGTTCACCGCCGGTGATGACAACAATGCTTGCAGGATATTTTATTACCTCTTCCACAATTTGTTTTACAGTCATCAAGGGGTGTTTATCAGCCTGCCACGAATCTTTTACATCGCACCAGACACAACCCACATCACAGCCGCCAAGGCGTACAAACACAGCAGCCTGTCCCTGATACACGCCTTCGCCTTGCAGCGTGTAAAACAATTCCATGACCAGTAACGAGTTGCTCAAGGATTGTTTAATATTTTAATTCAGTAGAATTTAAAGTATTCAGCATCAGTGATGCTATGGTCATAGGACCAACACCGCCAGGTACCGGAGTTATAAACGAGCACTTATCTTTTACCTCATCAAATGCCACATCACCTTTTAAAGCAAAGCCGCTTTTCTTACTGATGTCTGGTACGCGTGTAGTACCAACATCTATCACTACCGCACCTTGCTTGACAAAATCTGCCTTTACAAATTCCGGTTTACCTATAGCAGCTATCAATATATCTGCACTGCTGCACACGGTGGCAATATCTTTTGTTTTACTGTGACATAAAGTTACCGTACAGTTCCCGGGATAAGTCGCACGACTCATCAACACACTCATCGGTTTACCCACTATATCGCTGCGGCCCAGCACGACGCAATGTTTACCGTCTGTTTCAATTTTGTAATATTCAAGCAGTAACAAAATACCCTGAGGTGTAGCAGGGATATGGCAAGGCAAGCCTTTCATCATCAAACCCGTGTTGAGCGGGTGAAAACCATCCACATCTTTTTGAGGGTTAATGGCCATAATCACATTCAGAGGACTGATGTGTTTGGGCAACGGCATTTGTACCAATATTCCCGTAATGTGTTCATCCTGGTTCAACTCGCTGATTTTTGAAATCAACTCCACTTCAGTAACATCATTATTGTATCGTATGAGCGAAGAGCCCATACCAACTGTTTCGCACGTTTTCATTTTAGAAGCTACGTAAGTTTCGCTGCCGCCGTCGTTGCCAACAAGTATGGCTGCCAGGTGCGGCACAGTGCCCCCTGATTCTTTTCTATTAGTTATTTCAAAGGCAATTTTTTGCTGAATGTGCAGCGATACTGCCTTGCCGTCTATGAGTTGCATCATGGTGTTGGGGCAAAAATATTAAAAGCATTTTTGGCACTGTTCATGACAAAGCGCTTTGCTAATTTAGACGCTCATCATCACTGCCCAATGAAAGTTTTTTTTACTTCAATCATGTTCCTGGTTTCAACATACTTTGCCATTCAGGCACAAGTACCCAAGACCGATATTTATTTGATACCTGTTCAGAATGACGAAGGTGTGATTACTTACGGCGAAGGATTTAAACTTTATACACCGGGACATTACAACAATCAACCGATGTTCAGCGCTAATTCTAAATCGCTTTTCTTCAGTTGCATCAGCGACAGTTTCAAAGCAGAAATATTTGAGTGTGAACTGAAAAAATTTGAAGTGAAACCTTTTATCAATGCACCAAAAACCTCAGAGTACTCTTTGCAATACACGCCCGATTTGAAGAATTTTTCTTTTGTTCGTGTCGAAGAAGACGATAAAACACAAACGTTGTATCAATACAATACAAAAACGAAAGAGACCAAAGCTTTATCGGGAAAAGATATGCAGGTAGGTTATTACTGTTGGAACAATTTACAATCGCTAATGCTTTTTTTATTGAAGGGTGAAAAAGAATTTGAACTGATACGTTATTCACTGAATGGCGGAGATATAAAACTGATTGATAACAAGCCCGGAAGATGTGTGTGGCGTAATCCTCAGGATGGCAATATTTATTATGTAAGAAAGTGGGATGCCTACACACTGATGCAATACAATCCGGCGAACGAACAACCCGGCGAGTTCGAGAAAATGCCTGACGGTGTAGAAGATTTTACCATAAGCAGTAAGGGTGATTTCCTGTGCGGTGTTAATGGTAAGTTAATGAAACTCGATGTGGTGAACAGTGAATGGAAAGAACTCGCCGACTTTAGCAACAAACTATACAAAAACTTTTATCGTCTCTCTGTAAGTCCCGACGGAAAATGGCTTGCTTTAGTAGTTTATCAAAATGAAAAACCTTAATGCAGATATGAAAGCAATTACATTAGCACTGCTCCTTGTAACATCAATAGCAATTGCGCAAAGCAACTTACCCAATACGGATTTATATTTGGTTAATTTCGATATCAAGGACACCACACTTACAGTTAAAGCAGTAACTCCCATCAGTACCGGTAAGTTTTATGATAATCAACCTACATTTGCTTTTGATGGTATTAATATTCTTTATAGTACTGTGCAGGAAGGTTTGAACCCTGATATTTACATGTACTCGACGCAATCGAATACAGCTTATTCTTTTTACGAAAGCTACAACGAAAGTGAATTCTGGCCGCAGTATACCCCCGATGGATTGGGATACAGTCTTGTTATTCGTTCAGCGGATGGTAATCAAATGCTTTGGAAATATTTTAATGATGCGCGCACTCCCCTTTGTGTTACACCAAAGATTACTGATATAGGCAGTTACTGTTGGATAGGTGATGATTACATCGTATTCAGAAGAGAAACAAAAGTGCCGTTGTTAATGGTGATGAATGTAAAAACCGGTGAAACTAAAGCTGTTGCAGATATGGTGGGTACAGGCTTGGGCAAAGTACCGGGAGAAAAATCGTTTTACTTTATCAAACATCAGGAGGAAAAAAGCTTCCTAATGAAGTATAATGTTGAAGATGGCACAACCGTTCAATTAACAACAATGTATAAAGGAGTTGAAGATTTTTGTACCACCGTTTATGGTGATGTGTGGGTGGCGCATCAGGGTTCTCTCTATTCATACGTAATCGGTCAAAATCACTGGTATAAAATACACAACTTCGCCAGTGATATTTTAAAAAAGACTTACCGCCTGTCTGTAAACCGCGCTATGAATCAGATGGCTGTAGTAATTAAGAACTAAGATTCAATCCTTGATGATAGGCCTCTGAGCAGTATAAGTAACGCATAGGTTATTCATAACCTAAAATCTCCCTGTTAATAAACATGACTTTGGAATCATTGATTAAGTAATCAGGAAAGTCATCAGAGCCCTGCTTAAATACAACAATAGTTCTACCCATTTTTTTTATTTTATGGTATTGCTCATATGATGGAACAAAATTATAAGCCGGCATACCCATATAGAACATTGCTTCTATGTAATGACGGCCTTTCACATTAAACAACACACTATTAGATGGTAGATTTAATGTAGAATACAACAACCTGTTATGGGTAAGCATCCGAGTATAATGATTGTCAGCCTTCCATTGTGTATGCGTAGCCTGTAAAGACTCTATGTCGAATCTTATGAAAAGTAAGGTAGTAATACCGATGGCAATAACCCAATTATAAATTGTTACAGAAGTAATAAACCGGTCAATCAGGCTTATCATATAGTCTAACAATGATGCAAACACAATAAAAACAATCATAGCAACAACAACCGGAAATGAAGGCATCTTGGTAGCCGCGAATGAAAAGAAAATATATACAGCCGTTAACATTATCAGAAAAGAAGCTGACAGTTTTTTGTCTTTTACCTGTTTGATGAAAATAATAATTGCGGGGATAATAATGAGTAAGGCCCCGAAGCCATAGATTGAATTGAACTCCTGAAAATGATACCACATACTACCCTCGTGGCCTTCGAGTGGTATGAGAAAATGTTGCGATATAAATTCATATGCTAGCCTTGCTTCCTCAGGGAATCTGAACAAAATATAAAGTTGCCATGGTGCGGCAACTAATAAGGTTACCAGTAATGACTTAAGAATATCCCAATTATATGCAATGCTGATTTTTTTTTCAGATACTCTGACAACCATCCATCCTAAATAAACCAGCAAGCCTACCAACCACTTACACAATATTGCCATGCCTGAAAATAGACCAATCAGATATATCCACTTCTTATTATTACTATAATAGTATTCTATCAATGACCATATACTGAGCGATACATAAACTAAAAAAGTAAAGTCATTATGATCAAGTGATTGTCTTCCGGCAATTAACTCTATAAGATAAATAGAAGAAACCGTCAGGATGCCGGCTAAATAACCTACACGGTGATTGATTAGTAATTGACCTGTACGATATGTAATAATAACCAAAACAGTCCCGAGAATTATATTAGGCAATCGCAATACAAATTCTGAGATACCAAAGAGTTTAAAGCACAAGGCTATCTGCCAAAGAAACAAGGGTTGCTTGTGCAGCCAGATATGAAATCTGTCCCAACGATCGTAAGCCATGTCAACAACCTGCTCATCGTATAAGGTTGGTAACAATGGGTGCATCATTAAATTTTTGGCAACGAGAGCATGGAAACGTTCATCCCATAGGTTTAAGAAAGGATCTAATAATGCAGAAAAACTAAAAATACAAATCGCGAATAGCGATAGAAAGAATAATGAAAGTGTATTTCTTTTTTGCAGATGTGCAAGGAGACTAAAGAAAAAAAATACTCCGCCGGTAAGTAACAGTGTTACCTGAATTTGATCGAAGTATGTTTTCATAAAGTTCATAACATCATAATTTATAATAGCTGTAAATATCAATACTTTAGAATAAGTTGTTCTTGGGTATAATACAAATTATTGAATCATAAATTATTTTTTACGGATGTATAGAAATAAAAAATTGATCATAAGTAAGGACTTAGTGTAGGTTACAGCCCATGAATATTATATACCTATTCTGCACTGTGCTCAAAAGTCCTGTAGTTGTTATTATACCATCAGGAGAAGTGAGGTATAGTATTTCAGTCTATATTCTAAACTCTAATCGTTCAATTTGAGTACTGCTAAGAAAGCTTGCTGAGGCACTTCTACATTGCCTATCTGGCGCATACGCTTCTTACCTTTCTTTTGCTTTTCAAGTAGTTTGCGTTTACGAGAAATATCACCGCCGTAACATTTGGCAGTAACATCCTTGCGCATGGCACTTATGGTTTCGCGGGCAATAATTTTGGCACCAATGGCTGCCTGAATGGCTATTACAAATTGTTGGCGCGGCAAAAGTTCTTTCAGCTTTTCGCAGATTTTTTTTCCAAAATCGTAAGCATGATCCCGGTGTATAAGTGCACTCAGAGCATCAACATTTTCACCATTTAATTTAATGTCAATCTTAACTAAATCACTAGGACGATAGTCGAGAGGATGATAATCAAAGGAGGCGTAACCCTTGGAAATAGATTTGAGCTTATCATAGAAATCAAAAACTATTTCTGCCAATGGCATTTCAAAAATTAACTCTACGCGCGTTGGTGTGAGATAGGTCTGGTTCTTGAGTATTCCTCGTTTATTTAGACATAGTGTCATTACGGAGCCAATGAAATCTGGCTTGCAGATTGTGCTAGCCTTAATCCAGGGTTCTTCCACGTGATCGAGTGTGGTGGGTTCGGGAAGTTCGCTGGGGTTGTTTACAAGCAGTTCGGTTCCGTCGTTCAAATAAGCATAGTAGGATACGTTTGGTACAGTTGTAATCACTGTCATATCGAACTCACGGTCTAAACGTTCCTGAATAATCTCGAGGTGCAACATACCGAGGAAGCCGCAACGGAATCCGAAACCGAGTGCCGCAGAACTTTCGGGTTCAAAAGTGAGTGAGGCATCGTTGAGTTTTAATTTTTCAAGCGACTCGCGCAGTTCTTCATAATCATCGGTATCTACGGGATAAATGCCGGCAAATACCATAGGCTTTACTTCTTCAAAACCTTTGATGGATTCGGTCGCAGGGTTTGCTGCCAAAGTGATGGTATCTCCCACTTTCACTTCGCGCGAGTCTTTGATACCGGTAATCACATAACCCACATCGCCGGTTTTAATCACATCGCGAGGTGACTTTTCAAGAAGCAAAACGCCAACCTCGTCAGCTATGTAGTCTCTGCCGGTAGCCATAAAGCGTATTTTATCTCCTTTGCGTATTTCGCCTTGCAGCACGCGGAAGTATGCTATAATGCCTCTGAAAGAATTGAACACAGAATCAAAAATGAGCGCCTGTAATGGAGCCTTGGGATCTCCTTTGGGAGCAGGTACACGTTCTATGATGGCAGCTAATACATCTTCCACCCCCAAACCTGTTTTGCCGCTGGCAAGCAATACATCTTCGCGGCGGCAACCTACGAGATCAACGATCTGGTCTTTTGTTTCTTCGATCATTGCGCCGTCCATATCTATCTTATTGGCAACAGGGATAATTTCCAGTCCCTGGTCTATGGCTAAGTACAAATTGGAAATAGTTTGAGCCTGAATACCCTGGGTAGCGTCTACCAATAATAATGCACCCTCGCATGATGCAATGGCACGCGATACTTCGTAACTGAAGTCCACGTGACCTGGTGTATCGATGAGGTTGAGTACATATTCCTGTCCCTTATGAATATGTTTCATCTGAATAGCGTGGCTCTTGATTGTGATGCCTTTCTCGCGTTCCAGGTCCATGTCGTCTAGCACCTGTGCCTGCATCTGCCTTTCGGTGATGGTTTTGGTAAATTCAAGAAGACGGTCGGCCAGGGTACTTTTTCCGTGGTCGATATGTGCTATGATGCAAAAGTTTCTGATGTGCTGCATAAAAGAGCGGCAAAGATAAGAGATAAAGAGGTGCGGCGCGGAGTTACACAAACGTTATTTGATCATTATATATGTCATACTATCGCATTACATATTGCCTCCGCCGCTTTTCTGCCATCAATAGCTGCACTCACTATGCCACCTGCATATCCGGCACCTTCGGCGCAGGGATAAAGATTTTCTATTTCGGTGTGTTGCATTTTTTTGTTTCGGGGAATACGAATCGGAGAAGAGGTACGTGTTTCAAAGCCAACAATTACCGCTTCACTGGTTAAATAACCATGCATTTTTTTACCAAAGTCAATAAAACCTTGCTGTAGTCTCTTGCCAATGTAGGCAGGTAAAAGCTCCGTCATCAAGTTTGAGGTAATGCCGGGTTGATAAGAGCATTCGGGTAACGTGTTTGAAAATTGATCGAGTATAAAATCACTAAGTCGCTGTGCGGGTGCAGCCTGCGAGCGACCACCGCTGCGCCAAGCAATGTATTCCAGATCCTCCTGCAGTGCAACACCTGCAAATACACCATGTTTGTAGTATGCTGTCATATCTTCCTGTTCTATACTTACAACGATACCACTGTTTGCATAAGGATTGTTTCGCTTGCTTGGCGACCATCCATTAGTTACCACCTGATAGGGTTGTGTGGCGCATGGTGCAATAATACCCCCCGGGCACATACAAAATGAATAGACTCCGCGTCCGTTCGATTGTGACACTAAACTATATGATGCTGGAGGAAGATACAAGCGCAAATCCTCCAACTCTTTTTCGCTGTTGCAATGGTATTGAATACAATCTATGATGGATTGTGGATGCTCCACGCGCACACCTACTGCAAATGGCTTTGCCTCGATAGATATGTTGTGTTTGTGAAGTAATCGAAATATATCTCGCGAGGAATGACCTGTTGCCAAAATGTATGCAACAGCTTTATACTCCTGTGTGTTGCCGCTTAACTCCCCTTTGTTGTTGACCGATTCAGTGATTACACTTTCAATTCGATTATTAAGACGAATCAATTCGGTTACACATGTATTGAAATGAATTTCGCCACCTAATTCCAGAATTTTATTTCGCATGGCTTCAATAATCCTGGGTAGTTTGTTGGTTCCTATATGCGGATGTGCATCAAACAATATGGTATCATCGGCACCAAACTCAACAAATCGTCGCAATACTTCGCGGATGCTACCACGCTTATCGCTGCGTGTATATAGTTTACCATCGCTGTACGTTCCTGCGCCACCTTCGCCAAAACAATAATTGGAATTAGGATTAACGATGTGTTCTTTATTGATGGCTGCCAAATCGCGTCGACGCTCGCGTACATCCTTGCCGCGTTCAAGAATTATTGGTTT
Organism: uncultured Bifidobacteriaceae bacterium; assembly: GCA_964640655.1. Taxonomy (GTDB): domain Bacteria; phylum Bacteroidota; class Bacteroidia; order Chitinophagales; family UBA10324; genus BJGO01. The sequence goes on from CAZXFT010000031.1 coordinate 13,818, forward strand.
AATACCTTGCTCCAGTAAAAATAATGCAGCAAACAGACCTGCCGGCCCTGCTCCTACAATAATCACCGACTTATTTGCCTGAAGACGCTGATACACCGTGACATCATTCTTTACTTGTATGAATGGCTCGTCTACAAAAACTTCTAGAGAGATATTGACATAAATTTTTTTCTGCCGCGCGTCAATTGAGCGACGTGTTAATCGAACATGTTCAATTTGCGATTCATTTACACCTAAATTTATAGCTGCTGCATGTTTCCAAGCAGTTTCATCAGAATAACAAACAGCAGGTAAACGTAAATGGAGTGGATGAATCAAAACAGATTAATCTTCTTTTCCTTTTTCACCAACGAAGTAATCTTCTTTGTCTTTAAATAAAACATTAAAGGTGGTTAATGTGCCATAGATGCGTGTGATATATTGCTGCAGGTTCACTTTGTCTTCATCGCTTAACAACTTGTGTGCATTGATTTGTTGCTCCATCACACGAAGTCTGTCGCGTAGCATGACAATTTTATGAAAGAAAACTTCTATTGGAATTTCTTTAGACTTGATGGTGGTATTGGTTGATTTTATTTCGAGCACACCACCTTTCCATTTATCGCCTAGAGGAACAAACTCCTGAACTCCGGCCCATTGACGTAAAATGCCGAGCAAGGATTTCTCTACGGCACTAATGGTTTCAACCTCAGGATTTACATTTTCTGCATGTAAAGTTTCCAGCATCGGGTCATCTTTATCTATTTCGTGGGTGCCTTCATCTAAGAAAGTTATCATGTATGTGTCATACTTATTGGCAATGACTACTCCCTGCCCCATTCGTGCATGCTGCACGCGTGATCCTACTCCAAGGTGCATATCTATATTCGACATCGTCAAATTGGTTTGACATCAAAAGTAAATGTAACTGCAGTTCTTGTTTATCTAACTGTCAACAGTAAAAACCAAATTGTTCAGTCTGCTACTTTTTCTTAGGCGGCTCCAACAACAATTCCATACGGGAAACAAAGCTATTCTTCTTGTTCTCTGATCCAACATTGTATTGATACACTTTACCGTCATCCGATTTGGTGCGTCGTTTATCGGGGTCAATAGCACCTAGCGCTGTAATAAAAGCTTTGTTGCCGGAAGCAATTTGCATATTGTTGTTCTGATAAAAGAAGTAGTACCAGTTGTCGTCATCTCCTGGTATGTATAGACTCAGGAAATCACCGGTTTTTTTATAACCAAATTCGAGATATGCTTTCTGCACTAAACGGTTCACAGAAGTAGTTCCTACATAGGCAATACCAATCGGCGCTATGCTACGGAAACTGCGACTCTCCCGATCCCAAACCATTTTCAAATCAGTTAGGAATATTGTGAACGGTGAGTCTTCCGGTCGTTTAAATGTACCCTCCTTGTTCATCTGAATTGAAAATGCTTTATCATTTTTGGGATCTACAAATTCAGGGATAGTCAACTGAAACTCGTCACTGAAATAGTCCACATCTTCTTCGCTGAAGTTATTGTTCAAAATAGACTTGCCCAGCATCAGCAATAAATCTTTGTCCATGTTGAATGAAATACCCATCAGTAAGTTGAGGATGTACTCATTCTTTTTTACATCGGTATTGATGGTTCCGGCACCTTTTGCATCTACCAGACCAAAGTTTAAACCAAAGTCCATTTTGCCTTCGCCATAAACTTTACCAGAGACGTCGTTGTACTTAAACAAGTTACCACGTTTATCCCCTTGAAGAATTTTGTTTTTATCCCCGGCAAAAAATTCTTTTTGTGTTTCATCGTAATATGCAATTCCGTTCGCAATAAAAATGTTACGGTCTTTTATACTGCGTTTAGCATTGAAGAAAGAAGTGTATAAATCAGCTGAATCGGCATAAAACACAATGCCTGTAGTTACAGGCTTCTTAGACATATTTTCCGGATCGGTGTAATAGATTAATGTTGAGTCGGGGGTGAATTCGTTTTGAATAGAGAACCAATCAACACGTATGTTTGGGTTTTGAACCATGAGTTTGGCATAACCATCAAACTTTAATGGCTGATAGTTTGCTTTAATTTCCACCTTACCTATGTATTGTATCTTAGGTATTACGGCAAACTTTAATGATGTATCAATGACAGTTTTGGCAAATGTTCTGAGTTTCTTGTTATCATCTTTGTATACCCCAATGTCACTGAACGGAATTTTTTGTTTCGCCTCGTTTGCACTTATGAAGTCGTACAATCCTTTAGACTTGTAGTTCTGCTTTCCATAGATATCGGTTGTACAATTGTAGAACTTATGGAACTCGTTGACAGTATCAGCAACAATTGTTGATTTATTTAAAGTGCGCATCACTGCTCCGGGTTCGATAACCACCTTATTACTGTCTGCATATACTTTGGCATCAACAACCGATACAAAAGGTACCTGATTCACTTTTAAAATGAAGTTTGTCAGGTCGTATGTTGCTGATTTGCCGGTGAAATTTAATGAGTCCTGTTGCGGGTGCATCGATGTAAAATCTGATTCGGTGCCTTCGGGAGCGAAGAAAGTAATCTGCTTACGATTCATATCCCATTTAAATTTATTAATGGATGTACGATATAAATTGTACGGTAATTCTGTTGCTATATCATCTGTGTTGGAAACGAAATCTCCTTCACGTTTATCGAAGTCAATCTTGGCATTAACGTTTTTAGTTCTTAAAGCAAACTTTGTCGAGTCAACAGACTTGATGTTAAAGTCTGCTGTATCTGCAGTCATTGAGTTGGCACCAAATGCTATATCACCTGATTTCATATTGGCATCGGCCCAGTCGAGAAATCCGCTGCCGCGCAATCCTTTGGAACGAAGCACCAGAGTTCCTTTCATTCTCGTATTATTTTCAAATACCTGTATGGGAATTTCTTTCATTCTCACTTCCATACTATCAGCATATGGTTTCCAATGCACATAAATATCTGTTGCGCTCACTTTAGGGTAAGGCACACCACCAAAAGGCCCTTTAGGCATGTTGAATGATTCAGCATTTGCATTCAGAGAATCAGGGAAGAAAATAATATCCTGCGATTTAGTGATGGAACTCAGAAATGCTATATCGCCGTTTCCGCGTAAGCCGCGATTATCTAATGAAATACTGTTGGTGAATTTTCCTTTGCCGCCATACATGGGTATGTCGGTTCGTTTGGTAATAAAGCCCAGTGATAAATCTTTTTGAATACCAATTCTGTTTTCAATATCTGGGAAAATACCTCCTGACACCAATTTGCCATCAAAAGAAATCTTAGCGGGACGGAAGGAATACAGGCTATCCAGTTGAAAGGGTTTTAACTCAAAGAAAAATTTCTTTCTATCGTAAACACCATTGAAGGTCTTTTTTTGATCATAATAAACATATGATTTGTCAGTGGTTTTGATGGAAGGAAAAGTCCAGTCGTGTTTTTTTCCACCGGACTTGGATAGCTTTCCATCAATCTGAATCACTCCGCTGACATCTTGTATGCAACTGTGAATTGGTACCAGTACAGGCTTTCCGTCTTTACCAATTTGTCCGTTCGGAATGTTGAGTAAAAGTGTATCGGCGTGTGATAGTGAGATATTGAAACCATCATAACTAAACCCAAAGTTTTTTCCATACACATCGGCTCGGCCTGCAAAGAACATACCGTCGAAGTTCATATCGCGGTTTTTCATCAGTGTTACACTGTCGCGCTTGGGGAAAATAACCACAAAGGATGAATCGCTGAGTACAATGTTCTTAATACCTCTTATGCCCATACCATAACTTTTAAAATCAACGCGCGAGTTGAAGTCACGTTTGAGTGAAGTGATTTTTATCACATCATAATCCACTTTCTTTTGTTCTGCCAATACATATTTAATGGCCTTCTGACGAATGGTTACTATTTCGTTCACATCATCATAATGAATAAACCCATCTTCAACTAATTTATATAATGTGCGTCTGATTGTTTCAGGAGTATAATTGATATTGATTGTTCGTGCAAGGTCGTTGGTACTGATTCGGTTAGTGTCGTTCTTTTCCTTGTAATTCTTTAACACGTTGATGATGTTATAGTCCGCCACATTCTGATATTTATACAAACGAACTTTATCAAAATAGTTGCTCGATTCAATAAATGCCGGTGTTGACTCGCCTGCTACCACCATCTTGTAATCCATATAACTCTCGTTCATATCCCAGTCAAAAGCCTCGGCATAAATATCCACCTGATGATACGAGTCTACGAAAGCCGATTTCTTTATACCCTGATCGCCACGTTCAACATGCATTTTTTTGGTACTCATATTATATCTGAACGTAGCACCCGGATGATATATGGAATCCTTACCTATGTATACTTTTATTTCAGCCTGATTACTGATAATGTCTTCAAACTTTTTAATGCTAAAGTTTAATGATGTAACCACGCATCCTACCTGACCATCATATCTTGAGATGATAAATTTAGCACGCTGATCGGGAGTGCCGCTGCCATTGAGTTTTGAACCTTCCAGACTCAAGCCACCTTCGTACTTCACATTGTTAGCCAGGTTATCCAGATTCACAAAACGCACATAAGACTGAAAGCGCGGATAGGTAGATGTTTCCGGAGCATTGTTTGTGATAAGTTTATCGGTAAACTTGCCCAATAGTTTATTTTTAATATAAGGATTGTAGGTGAGCAACACACTATCCACAACGTATTCTGACTTGCTGCAATCAACAGAATATTTATTAAATGTAACAAACACATTGTCCGCCTCTAAACCACCACGCTCAAAGGTGGCCTCACCTTTCATACCCTCCCATCGGGATTCAAAAGGATAGTATGACCCCCCGGTATTCTTAATCATAATGGTATCACCGGTGAGGAATGCAAATAAATCTGTATTGGAAAACTTTACCGACGGCACTTGATTTATATATAGCAGATCATAATCATTTGATGAACATTTCCATGTTTTGGAATTTGCGGCGTTCAATGCATTCTGCGAAAACAAATCAATACTGAAATCCATATACTGTTCAAATTGTTTGTTATTGCCCGGTTTCTGATTAGTGATAATCTGTGGTACTATTTCAAGCCAGTCTTCCAGAGTTCCCGGTGGCAGTTTAGAGGTGTGATAATCGTTAACCGCCTGAAAGAATTTAATAAAATATGGCACCAGTAACATTTTGCGATCACGCATGTTATTACTAATGGAAATAATTTTTTGCTGATAATTACCATCATACTTAGGGAATGTAATTGCAAAATCATCAGACAGTTTTTTCAGATCATCGCGTTTGGTATCGTTCAATAGTTTGGATACCTGCTTGATGTAATTTTCGGAATTGGTTTCAAATGCCGGCATTTGTTGTGCAAGTAATGAAGTGCCTGTGAGTAACAGTGCCGCAATAAGGAATAATCTCATGAAGAATTTTTATCCGTTAAGTTTTTTATAGCAAAGAGCAATCCATTGTTCTGTCTGTAGCGAGCCAGTCATTACCAAGCCTAGTTCTGTGGCAGCTTTTACAATCATTTCTTTATCGGTTTTGAGGATACCACTGAGCAGAATACAGCCATTGGGTAATAATAGATTGTACATAGTCGATAAATTGGAAAGTATAACATTACGATTGATGTTTGCAAGAATGATGTTGTACTGTTGGTGCATAGCGTCGGTCAACTCACCTTGTTTAACGTCGCAATTGACAATCAGATTTTGTATCAGATTATCCTGCGTATTCAGGCAGGCATTGGTGTCGTTATCAATAGCTACAATATGTTTAGCGCCAAGTCTTGAAGCCAGAATAGATAATATTCCGGTACCACAACCAAAGTCCAGTACTTCAGCATCCTTAAAGTTGATGCCAAGCATGTATTTGATCATCATATATGTCGTGTCGTGATGGCCAGTGCCAAATGCCATCTTAGGATTGATGATGATGTCGTGTACGATGTGTGCCGGTTTGTCATGAAAATCTGCCCTGATGATTACCTGATTTTCAACCAACACGGGTGTGAATGATTTTTCCCACACTTCATTCCAGTTTCTGTTTACCATGGCGCTGACATCCAGTCTCACTTTAAATGGTTCCAACAATTCCTGTATTTGTTCCAGGTTCATCGAAGACTGAAACAACTCTTCGTCAATATATGCCGTGAGAAAATCGTCTTCCTGCAAAAAGCCTTCAAAACCATAGTCCGAAAGCAAGGCTATGAGTATCTCCTGTGTTTCAGGATTAGAAGTGTGCAACTTCAGCAGGGTATAATTTTGAATGGATGTCATCATAGTTTGGAATGAGTAAGTAATTGTTTATTGCGCAGCTCGAATGATGGCAATGAAATCATCCTGATTCAGCGACGCACCACCAACCAGACCACCGTCTACATCGGGTTGTGAAAATAATTCGGCGGCGTTGTTCGCTTTCACACTGCCGCCATATAGTATGCGAATGTTTTGAGCTACATCCACCGAGTATTGCTGCTCCAGAGCTTTGCGAATGAATGCATGTATTTCCTGTGCCTGTTGAGGAGATGCGTTAACTCCTGTGCCAATTGCCCACACGGGTTCATAAGCAATAATCACTTTCTGAATATCTTCTTCATTCAGGTGAAATAATCCTTCCACCACTTGCAACTCAATATGTGTGTAATGTCGGTGCGCTTCACGAATGTCGAGTGTTTCACCAACACAAAATATAGGTGTCAACTCATGTTGCAAACATTGGTTCACTTTTTTGGCTAACTGTTCATTGCTCTCCAGAAAGTACTGCCTGCGTTCGCTATGACCCACTATGCAATGTGTGGCTCCGGTAGATGCTATCATCGATGCAGATATTTCCCCGGTGTAAGCCCCACTGCTTTCCCAATGACAATTTTGTGCTGCAATAGAGCAATTGTCTAACTTCTTGATTTCTTTTTTTCCTTTTCTCAGATGAATAAACGGTGTAGCAAAAATCACTTCGGCCTGAGTTAAATCATTAACTCGAATTTGATCTACGCAGGATTCAATAAAGTCTATGCCTTCCTTAAAGTCTTTGTGCATTTTCCAGTTGCCGGCAACTATTTTCTTTCTCATAAATGGGTGTTGTATCGTATTAAATTTTGAATCGGATAAAATTAACGAAACAAAAAACCACACACACGATTTACAAACGCTACTGTGGATATTGTTAGCGGATATAGACTCTGCGACAATAGTAGGCCGCCTCACATTCCATCATCAGCAGGTAATGTCCTTCAGGTAAATGTGGCAGCTTAAATAAGGCATCGTGCGTCGACTTGCCTTTTATATGATGTACAGGCCTACCCAACACATTTTGTAATATATAACCTTGTATTGTTTCACCCTGCGGTACTGCCACATAAGTGAAGGTATCCCGCATTTCATAGTGCAGTCCTGTTGTGTAAACAGGCTTGCTCAAAGTTTTGGTTTGCGCAACAGATATGATTGTTATAAAGCTGCAGACGGCAACAATCAATAATTTCACTGAAACAAAAGCTTGGTGGTTTTACTTCCCTGAGTCGTTTTCAATTCAATCAGATAAACTCCCTTATTCAATGTTAAATCTGTTAGGCTGCTTGAATATACTCCAGGCTGTACCAGTTCCTGATTAAAGAGAACGGAAATCAGTCTGCCGTTGATGTCATATAAGTTAATGGTTGCAGGTGTTGCAACATTCAGTTGAAAAGAAATGGTTGCACTTGACTCTGTAGGATTAGGAAAAACATCAATTGAAGAGGAGTTTATATTGACTAACTCTTCTGTGTTAAGGGGTGTACCCAGGTTTGGTAGAGGTAAAGGTTGTGTGGTATATAATCTGTACTCACCGGGTTTAAAACTCATTGTGGTTGAAGTGTTCGTAATGTTAACCTGCTGACCACTGTAAAACTCGTACCAGGTACCGGTGTTAGGGAATGTAACCGTGTAGTTACCGGACACCACATCCATGTGCGACACAGCTACTACATTCATAAAGTTATCGAGCAGGGTTACACGTTTAAGTAATCCACCAACCTGCATATTAAAGTTCGTAGTTGAAAATGCGCTGTACTGCTTACGTATTTTGATCAACTCGGCAAAGGTGCGGTACAAGCGGAAACGGCGCCAGTCGCTGTAGTAATCCCACTTAATAGGTTTAGGAGAAATATTTGAGCCTCCAAACTCAATGCTGTAATCATAACCCAGCTCGCCAAACTGCCATATCATCTTGGGGCCGGGAATTGTAAAGAAAATGTTGGCGCACATAGCAATTCGTTGCAGCGCTGTGTCTAAAACTTTAGTGCTATAACCTGCTGTTGTTTTTCCAAACTGCAAGCATTTGTATAGCAGTCTTTCTTCATCATGACTTTCCATATAACCTACCACGTGTGGTTGTTGCCAGCCACGTTGTAAATATGATAACCACGCAACATCCGATCCATTGCTGAATCCCATGGCCATCTGACCAAAATTGTAATTCAAATTACCCCATAACAGATAACCCATATTCGATAAAATTTTCTCTTCCTCATTATTACCTAAATGTTCAAGAATAAGTATGGCGTCTGAAAACTGTGAACGGATAGAATCATTATAGGCATCCCAAATGTTAATTCTTGATTGATCAATTGAACTCCATAAACCAACATTATCTCCGCTATCAAATTGTGTAAACCCTTTTGATAGGTCGAAACGGTATCCATCGAACTTGTATTCGCGCAGCCAATAACGGGTTACGTCTGTAAAAAATTTGCGGGTAAAGGGACTTTCGTGATTCATATCGTAACCCACATTAAAAGGATGTTTGGCATCAACATTAAACCATGGGTTATCGGGTGAAGGCTTTTGTTCTGCAGTGTTCCAGTATAACTGCACGTATGAATTCTGACTGAATGCATGATTCAGTGCTATGTCAAGCACAACGGCCATTCCGTTTTGATGACAGAGGTCTATGAATTTTTTCAAATCATCTTTTGGACCGTAATATTTATCGGGGGCAAAAAAGAATGAAGGATTATAACCCCAACTGCTGTTGCCTTCAAATTCATTCACCGGCATCAACTGTATGACGTTAACACCAAGTGTTTTCAGATAGTTGATGGTATCGAGCATGGTTATGAAATCGTGCTTGGCAATGAACTCGCGCATCAGCAATTCATAAACGTTCAGTTTGTTGGGAGCAGGCTTTACAAAATTGTTTACAACCCAGTTGAAGGGTTGTTGGGCTGTTTGAAAAATGGAAACTATGCCGCTAGCACCCACCGGATATGGTTTCAGGTTAGGATAATTTGTTGCTGTAATGTAAGAATCGTTCCAGGGGTCAAGTACTTTATCGGTGTATGGGTCGGCTATTTTCAAAGCACCATCCACCCAATACTGATAAGCATATTCCACACCCGGAGATATGCCGCTGATGTCAACCCACCAATAGTTGTTGTCGGGAGTTTTTTTCATGTAAAAAGGTGCATCGGCTTGCCAGTTATTAAATTCCCCTATCACGAACACAAATTCCTTGTTAGGTGCACACAACACTAATCGTACTGTTGTGTCAGATAAGTAGTTGATACCAATGTCGGTATTGGCCGGTAATGCTTCAATGGTAACTTCTTCACGAACTAAAAAATAAAACGAATCCACTGCAGTAAAACTTCCGGTTTCTGCAACAGCTTTTATCCAATGTTTGCCATAGGCTGTGGCATTGTATGTAAAGTTTATGGAGTCTTCGTTGATGTACTGATTTACCTGAACATTGTTGTCGTATAATGTAATAGTAGCATTCTGAGAAGTTTTGAATATGCAGGAATAGGTGTCGTTGAGCTCCAGTAAAACAGCATTGGTATTGGGGTTGAAGAAGGCACCTGCCAGTTGATTGCCGTTGTATAAATCATAAAAAATATCGGAACCATCGGCATTGGCACCTTTGATACTACCATCGGAGTTACGAAACACCATAGCCAGTCGAAGTACTTCCTGATTGATGTTGGTTACATTGTAATAATTGCGGATGTGGGGAATACTGAACGAGTACAGATTGGCAGAAACCTGAGTGAGTTTATGTGCAGCATTGGTGCTACCCCAAGTGGTAACTACATTTTGCCAGGTGGTATTTGTGGATGCTGTTGAAGTAACTACACCCGTATGTATATAAATGTCGCCGGTGAAATCTTTTAAAGCCTGATTACCTTCATCAGCATGGTAGTATATGGTGCAGCCTGCGTTTTCGTTAGGGAAAGAAGGATACACTTCGATGACCTGCGCGGAAATAGTTTTAATAAAAGCTAAACCGGCGATAAGGAGAATCATTTTTTTCATGCAGTACAATTTTTTCAGAATGAATAAAGGTAATTGTAATTGAATAATGTCAAAACACTTCAACAATTTGTTAATACAAGATTGGAATCATCTCCCATGTCAACGCAGCAGTACATTCATTTCTGTTGTGTCACAATAAGGATAATAGCTTAAGGGAGCATTCTATTCGTCTAGTAAATTTTTTCGGCGCTCGGCTGTGCGCAGTAATGACTGCTGATAGCGCCACTCATCAATATTTTTTTGATGACCACTCATCAGTATGTCGGGTACTTTCCAGTCTTTATATAATTCGGGTCGAGTGTAAACAGGTGGTGATATGAGGTTATCCTGAAAGGAATCTGTTAATGCAGAAGTTTCTTCGTTGAGCACTCCGGGAAGCAAACGAACCACAGAGTCTACCAAAACAGCCGCTGCAAGTTCGCCACCGGTGAGCACGTAGTTGCCGATTGAAATTTCGCGGGTGATGAGGTGCTGCCTGACACGTTCGTCGATACCTTTATAATGACCACAGAGAATGATGATGTTTTGTAAAAGTGAAAAGGTGTTGGAAATTTTTTGGGTGAGTAACTCTCCGTCGGGTGCCATATAAATGACTTCGTCGTAAGTGCGCTGGCTTTTGAGGTGGGTGATGCAACGGTCTATGGGTTCTATCATGAGAACCATTCCTGCGCCACCGCCATACTGGTAATCGTCCACCTGTTTATGATTATAGATGGTATAGTCGCGGAGTTGATGCACTTCAATGTGCACGATGTTTTTTTGTTGCGCACGTTTAAGAATGGAATGCTCAAAAGGACTTTGCAGCAATTCGGGGAGAACGGTAATGATATCTATGTGCACCCGGCAAATTTAGGATAATGACTTTTAGTGCGGTGAGAGGATGTAATCTAAAACAAAACCATGCTTACTATTTTGAATGTTCTAGATTTTATACCTATAAATACTTCTCTCTATGATTCTAATCGTATTAGCTGTTATATTATTAGCTGTTTCTTTTACATTTTAAAGAATGACCCGCGATTGCAGTGGGAGCTGCGAATTATGTGCTAGGCCTTGATGAACGTTGGATTATATGAAGATTATTTTTTGTTTTTTTCGGTGTTGCTTTAGTTGGGCATCCGCTTTTCTTTGTCTTGAAACAAAGAAAAGCTCCAAAAGAAAATTCCCCGCC
>CAZXFT010000032.1:0-16675 GCA_964640655.1 uncultured Bifidobacteriaceae bacterium
GTTGATCGTTACATTGTATGTATGAACTGAATCACATCCTGCTGCATTAGTATAAATCACATTGTGTGAACCGCTGGCAGTATAGGTAACGCCTCCGATTGTCAGTGAGTTACAAGCTACGTGGTTGCTTGAACCGGTGTTGCTGTAGTTGATCGTTACATTGTATGTATGAACTGAATCACATCCTGCTGCATTAGTATAAATCACATTGTGTGAACCGCTGGCAGTATAGGTAACGCCTCCGATTGTCAGTGAGTTACAAGCTACGTGGTTGCTTGAACCCGTGTTGCTGTAGTTGATCGTTACATTGTATGTATGAACTGAATCACATCCTGCTGCATTAGTATAAATCACATTGTGTGAACCGCTGGCAGTATAGGTAACGCCTCCGATTGTCAGTGAGTTACAAGCTACGTGGTTGCTTGAACCGGTGTTGCTGTAGTTGATCGTTACATTATAAGTATGAATTGAATCACATCCTGCTGCATTAGTATAAGTCACATTGTGTGAACCGCTGGCAGTGTAAGTAACGCCACCGATAGTTAATGAGTTACAAGCTACGTGGTTGCTTGAACCGGTGTTGCTGTAGTTGATCGTTACATTGTATGTATGAACTGAATCACATCCTGCTGCATTAGTATAAGTCACATTGTGTGAACCACTGGCTGTATAAGTAATACCTCCGATAGTTAAGCTGTTACAAGCTACGTGGTTGCTTGAACCCGTGTTGCTGTAGTTGATCGTTACATTGTATGTATGAACTGAATCACATCCTGCTGCATTAGTATAAGTCACATTGTGTGAACCGCTGGCAGTATAAGTAATACCTCCGATAGTTAAGCTGTTACAAGCTACGTGGTTGCTTGAGCCCGTGTTGCTGTAGTTGATGGTTACGTGTATAGTTACCAAAGAGTCACAACCATCTGTTGACTGATAGAGGTGACTATAGTTACCTGTTGTAGTAACTACTTGCCCCCAAGGTAATGTAGCGCTCTGGCATTTTACCATAGGTGTTCCCTGAACATCATAAACAGGTTTAATTATTACTGGAATATTTACTGTACTGTCACAACCGTTTGCGGCTGCAAAAATGTGAGTATATGTATTGCTGCTAGTTACAACCTGTCCCCAAGGTAGCGTGTAAGAACCACAAGCCTGTACGGGTGATGTGGTTGTTTCAATTTTGTTTGGCTGGTTAACAGCGTAAGAATTAGTATAAGTACAATTCTTGGAATCTTTAACAGTAACATAATATGTAGCAGCCGCTAAACCACTAATGTCTTCTGTAGTTGCCCCATTGCTCCAAATAAATGTGTAAGAACCGTTACCTCCTGTTGGAGTTAAATCTATAGCTCCATTGGCACTACCAAAGCAAGAGACATGAGTAACTTGTGCCGTTGCTGCTAAAACTGCTGGCTCTCCGATGTTGGCCGTACCTGATATGGTACAGTTATTAGCATCTTTTACTGTTACAGTATAAGTACTACCTGAAACAGCAGTAATGCTGTTATTTGTAGATCCTGTTGACCATAAATAGGTATAGTTAGGTGTTCCGCCACTTGGTATTGCTGTTGCAGTTCCATTCATATCACCATTACACGTAACATCTGTTTTGTTAACTACAACAGATAATGTTGTGGCCTGATTGACATTGATAGATTTAACTAAAGAACATAAGTTGGCATCTTTAACCGTAACTGAATATGGCCCCGCCAACAATCCTGTAGGATTATTTACCGTAGCTCCATTCGACCAAAGATAAGTGTAGCCCGGAGTTGCACCAGAAGCATTTACAGTTGCAGTTCCATTCGCCGCACCGCAAGTAGCATTTGTTGATGAAATAGTTGCGGTTAGAAGTGTGGGTTCTGTTATAGGGAATGAATTTGTAGTAGAACAACCGGCACCGTCAGTTACTGTAATACCGTATGCACCGGGTGCTAATCCACTAACCGTGTTGGTTGTATTACCATTGTACCACAAATAAGTAAAAGGAGGAGTTCCAACAGGAACAGCCACCAAAGAACCATTATTAAATCCTTTACAAGACACATTTGTAGTAATTGCCGTAACAGACATCGTTTTAATGGTTACTGTTTGATTTGCAGCACCGGCAATAACACATGCATCACCATTTATAATACGTCGGAAATAGGTCTTCTGATTTAATGCACCGATAGTGGATCCTGAAAGATCTTTTGTATTTCCACCGATATTTGTCCAGTTGATACTATCATTGCTATACTGCCAAGTATATGTAATAGTACTCGGGAATGATGGGTATGCAGAGTTGACATTATTTCTGCTGATTGTGGGTAATTGATATGACGGAGTACTACCCGTTAAGTTACCAGGTGTTTGACCGGCACAAATAATTTGATTTCCAAAAATTTCGTTGTTCACCAAATCAGGCGGGTTAGCCCATATCACTAATCCGGGCTCATATCGTGTTGTTGGACTTGATTTAGTTAGAGCTAGTGCCCCCGCAGTAAGTGGTATATTATTAGATTGTGCAGTAACTATAGTGTAAATACGGCAATTTGAAAATTTAATACCACGTTGTCCTACCGGGTCATAATCATTTGCAGAACCACCATAGTAAGTACTATACTCAACGGCACTTAAATCAGCTTTTAACTTGGTAAATACTTTATCGCTTGAACCTTGATTGCTTGATTGAAGTGGGTTACCTGCTGTGGGATAATTTGTACTTGGTGTGTAACCGAAAATGAACACATCATTATTTAAATCAACGTTCAATCCCATCATATTATCTTCATTACCCGAACCACCAAGGTATGTGCCTTTTTGGAATGTTTGGTTGGTATCCATTAAGCACACAAAAAAGTCCGTACCGGCTACTGTGCTTTTATGTACACCACTTGTTGAAATATTTCCGGTACCTAAACCAGATGTTAAGCCTCCGAAATAAAGTTGATCACGAAGAAAACTAAACTCCATACATAAGGGTGAAGTAGTCGCACTATTTGCTGAGCGGAAATAAGATGACCAAACATAAGCTCCATTCGGTTTCAACTTTTGTATAAAACCACTACGCGAACCACCCAAAGTATTTTGACGAGGAGAAGTCAAAGGAAAATTCGATGACTCTGTATAACCTGCTACATAGATTTCTTGTGTTACAGGGTTCACCAACATAATGTTTGCTTGATCAGCACCGGAACCGCCATAATTTTTAAAGAGTAATACAGAAGTTAATGCCTGATTCACTTTTAACACAAACGCGTCACGTCCACCGGCATTTGCCACAGCACCTGCAGAACCGTATTGCGTATTTAAGTTAGTACTTGTAGAACTACCGCAAACTAATACATCACCATTATTTGATAAACGAATATCATAAGGGTCATCTGAAGCACCACCACCCAATACACAAGCTTTCATAGACTGACCATCTGTACTAATCTTCATGATAAAGATGTTGTTACCAGCCTGACTTCTGTGATCAATACCACCCGTAGTACCAAATGCTGTACCGCCGATCAATGGGAAGTTTGCACTTGATGTATAACCTGTAATGTATAGAGCCCCATCAGGACCTTGTTCCATAGCATATGGATTATCATCATTTGCACCGCCTATATAGGTCTGCCATACACGAGTACCTGAACCACCAATTGTTGAAGGCTCTAAATATTTACCAATGATAGTTTCCAGATTACCAGCAGCCGTAGGTTGTACAACACCGGAAGTACTCATAAAATTTGTTGTACCAACAACACGTGCTACAACATATATAGCACCATCACTTGGATCTACCCAAATACAGTGACCATGATTATCTCCTGTTGAATTGCTGTTTATCCATGTTGCCCAACGCAATGCAATCGGGTCAATAATTAAGTCTTTGCTTGCATCATATTTTCCTAAATCGAACGAAACAACATTCTTGTTGATGATGTAACGAGCTTTTACCGATTGCTTTTTACCATTGATAACCTGATAGGCAATAGGTGCAGGAAATGTTACCGGACCAATTGATGTATTTAACACCAATTCACCCTTAGCATTCACCGACATTTCTTCAATGCCTTCATATTGAATGGCAATTTCATGTTTATCGAAACCTGCATAACAAACAACGTCATACTCTAATGTTCCTGTTTCAGACGGATAGTAACGCACATCAACTTTATTATAGACATTACGATACCATACTTCATTATAGCTCAATACATTACTTAATGAAAGATCTCCGGTAAAGTAGTTTATAGGGTCACTGTGCGAACCTAATGCCTGCACACGCATATTCTTGCTGTGATTCAGGAAGTTCATATTCCATACATGCCCGCCGGGAACAATACGTTCCTCATTAAAAGGAATATTGTTCTTTAGTGCATATTCCTCACGCAAACCTTGTTCGTGCTGTAACTCCAAATCTTTTGGATTGTAAACACCAACCAACATACCGTTGGATGTTGCAACAGCCTGTCCCATTGCAAAGTCTGCTTTGTATAGCATATTCGAAGGCCACTGTCCGCGGTTCTCGGTAAAATAAATCTTTTGGTCGTAGTAATGCAAAATATCACTGATATCCTTGCTGTGCTCATTATGCACGTGTGGAGTGGTGTTCAGTGATTGTGCAAATAGCTTAGTATTCGTTAATGAGATGATAATAATAAGCAACCATGAAAAACATTGTAATGCTTTTTTCATAAATGGGGTTTTCTGGTGAATTAATATTTTATCGGTGCAATTGTAATGTAGTTAGTTCTTCCCAAAGTTCACTTCTCGACAAATGGCAGAATACTTACGTCGAATGGTCTTGTTTTTCTTAAACTATTTTGCGTTTACTTTGAAAAATCATAATACTTACACATGAACATCTCCCGTGTCTTCGATATTCTCGAATATCAGAAAAACAGTTATCCTAAAAACGATGCGCTTTGTTGTAAAGAAAACAACGAATGGAAAAAGTATAGCATTGATGAATTCATCCAATTTGCTAATCGTATCAGCTATGCACTCTTGAATATCGGCTTGCAAAAAGATGACAAGATTTCGATTATCTCCAACAACAGACCCGAATGGAATTTCGTGGACTTCGGGGCTATGCAATCCGGAGTAATCAATGTTCCTGTTTATCCAACCATCAGCGAAGCCGACTATAAATACATCTTCAATGATGCCGAGGTAAAAATTGTTTTTGTGAGTTCAGAGGAATTGTATCAGAAAGTAATGAACATCAAAAAGGATGTACCAAGTATCCGGGAAGTGTACACTTTCAATCAAGTAACCGGCGCACCTCACTGGCTCGAGTTTCTGGCAAAAGGAGATGCTCCACAGGAATCTAAACTGAAAGAAATTAAAGAAAGTATTACACCAGAAGATATTTCCACTATCATATACACCTCAGGTACAACAGGCTTTCCGAAAGGCGTCATGCTCACACACAAGAATATTGTCTCTGATATTATCGCTGCCAAACCATTAATGCCCGTGAACGAAAACCACCGAGCACTCAGCTTTTTGCCTCTGAATCACTCATTTGAAAAGATGATTATTTATCTCTACATCACTTTCGGTGTCTCAATATATTATGCCGAGAGTATGGAGACTATTGGCGATAACCTGCGCGAAGTAAAGCCGCATATCTTCACCGCTGTGCCACGCTTGTTGGAAAAAGTATATGAAAAAATTGTTTCCAAAGGTTTGGAATTGAAAGGCATCAAAAAGGCTCTTTTCTTCTGGGCATTGCGCCTCGGCGAACGATGGGACAACCAAAATCCTCCCGGTGGTTTATATATGACGCAACTGAACCTTGCACGAAAACTCATCTTCAGTAAATGGAAGTTAGCATTGGGCAACGAAGTGAAAATGATTGTTACAGGTTCAGCGCCTATGCCGCAAAAACTCACACGAATATTTACCGCCGCCGGCATTACCATTATGGAAGGCTATGGACTCACCGAAACTTCTCCGGCTGCCACTGTAAACCGTTTCGACTTGCGATATAATAAAATTGGTTCCGTTGGTCAGGCGCTGCCTGGAGTGGAAATTAAAATTGCCGCCGATGGAGAAATACTCATCAAAGGTGACATCATTATGAAAGGTTATTATAAACGTCCCGACCTAACCGCTGAAGTTATTGATGCCGACGGTTGGTTTCATACCGGTGATGTAGGAGAAATTGACAGCGAAGGCTTCGTGAAAATTACCGATCGCAAAAAAGAATTATTTAAAACTTCAGGTGGTAAATACGTAGCGCCTCAGCCTATCGAAAACAAATTCAAAGAGTCTTTCTTCATAGAACAGATTATGGTGGTTGGTGATGCTAAAAAGTTTGTGTCTGCCATCATCGTACCTTCCTTTGCCAATATTGAAAAATGGTGCAGCAATAACGGCATCTCTTTTAACTCCCGAGAAGATATCATCAGTAATCCTAAAGTTCTCGCAAAGTTTAACGAGATAGTAGAAGAACTGAACAAAGAGTTTGGCCATATTGAACAAATCAAAAAATTTATCCTCATCACTCAGGAATGGACCGTGCCGGGTGGCGAACTCACCCCTACCCTCAAACTCAAGCGCAAACATCTGTTGCAGAAATACACCAAAGAAATTGATGCGATGTATGCTGAGTAATCAATATTGATGTTCTAATAATTATTAACTGGATGAAACTTAAATCGAGTAGTGTATTACTAAACTAATATCTACCGTCAATCACATTCCAACTCAAACCTACCTGAATTAACAGCATATCTGTTTTTGAGCGTTTGGGTATTGCATCCACGTATAAATCACTCTCTTTAAATGTGCCGCTTGTTTGATTGGCATTGTATCCCGATGTGTTCAATTGTATATCCCAGTTCTGAATCTGAGAGTTGTCGTAATAACTTGCTCTGCCGCCGAATGCATAATGCACACCCAGGTTCAGGTACATATTGGGTTTCAACTGAAACATAATACCACCTCCGACACCGGCACTATATGTAAATGATTGTTGCTGTGTTTTACGGCTGATTAAACCATTGTCATTATTATTATTACGGGCAAAAAATTGTTCATTGCTACGGTCAAATACCTCCGTGCCAGTCCATAAATAATTGAAACCACCAATGCCGTCAATGTATGGCTTCACGTATTTTGTCGGTGCCAGAAATCGCAATTTTACATGTGAAGCAAGTAAGTTGTTATTAATCTTAAATTGCAAGGGAATAATCAGTTGATCAATTAATACGCCATTAGCTGTGATATCAGCAGTAAGGTTGCGGTTTATGGTTTTACTACCCACACTCATATAACTAAAGTCTCCGCCTATTAATATAGGTACATAGCGGCTTGGCTGATGCAGATAACTCAAGCTAAAACCAAACGGTATGGATGATGTCGCGGTGCTGTATTCCTGCATAGGGACACCCATTTGTAAATTCAAATCAAAATAACCTGAATGAGGTGGTAACTTTTTCTTCTTATTCGTTGGGGTATTCTGAGCTTGTACAGTTGAGGAAAGTATTAAAACAACTAAGAGTACGTGTAAGACTTTTTTCATCGCTTTATTTTGTTGTATTTCAAAGATTGTTCCAATAAAAATAAAAAAGCCCCCGAATGATGGAAGCATTATTTTTAGACGAATAATTTGCTGCGATCTCTTTAGAAAACGGAGGAAGGCAACATTTTGATCTATTATTTTTCCTCGACCATACTCGAAAGTATTCAAGATAACTTTCTTCATCAATTCTTACTAGATTATTTGATTCATAATTATGTCTGATCCCAAATGGAAGTTGAAGTAAAAAAATAGTCATAAGAGGTAAATTACCAATGACATAAGTGACGAGAATGATACACCCAAATCGCAATAGAATTTTAGGCTAATCTTTTATAAACCCAAATAAGTTCCATTCTCATACCCTAAGAACATCGAATATTAAAAGCAGAATCATTATCAGGTGTTTCAACTCAAATTCAATTGCTGCTGAATAAACACATACCGTGATACAAAAAACACAGGGTATTTTGATGATTCAAAATAATAATCGATACAACCTGTCCAACGTTGTTATACAATGAAGCGTAAACACTTCACACATCAACACAATAGGCGATAACACAGAGCGTTTTGCCCCAATTCGTTTATGTTTACCCATCCAAAATTCTATGCGATTATTCCTGATACTTTTCTTACTGTGCATTTCTATAGCGGCACAGTCGCAACAACACACGATCAGTGGGTACATCAGCGATGCCAAAACCGGAGAGCGCCTCATTGGCGCCAATGTTTTTGAGCCTTCGCTTAAAATCGGGGCCACTACAAATTCTTACGGCTTCTACAGCATCAGCCTTCCTGCGACGGACAGTATAAGACTGTTTGTGAGTTATGTGGGTTTTCAAAGCCAGATCATCCGCTTGCAGCTGAAGAAAGATGAAAGCATCAACATCAATCTGCAACACTCGGTAACGCTCAGCGAAGTGGTCATCACCTCGTCTCGCACCGAACAGATTCAAGATCGTACACAAATGAGCCGCATTGATTTGCCCATGGAAAAATTAAAAACCATTCCTATGTTCATGGGTGAGACCGATATTCTCAAAGCTATTCAGCTTTTACCTGGTGTGCAAAGCGGCGGTGAAGGCGGCAGCGGACTTTATGTGAGAGGCGGTGGTCCCGACCAAAATTTAATCTTGCTCGATGGCGCTCCGGTCTATAATGTGTCGCATCTTTTCGGCTTTTTCAGTGTGTTCAATGCCGATGCCATTAAGAATGTATCGCTTTTTATGGGAGGTTTTCCTGCACGTTACGGTGGTCGCCTCAGCAGCGTCATAGACATCACTATGAAGGAAGGGAATATGAAAAAGCTGAGCGGCTCGGCAGGCATTGGTCTCATTGCCAGCCGCCTGATGCTCGAAGGACCTATCAAAAAGGACAAAGGTTCGTTCATCGTTTCAGGTCGCCGCACGTATGTGGATTTATTATTATCTCCGCTCATCAAAGCGGCCAGCGATGGTCAAGCTACTGCAGGATATTATTTCTGGGATGTGAATGCCAAGGCCAATTACATATTGGGTAGCAAAGACCGTGTTTACCTGAGTTTATATGGCGGCCGCGACCGTTTCTATGCACGTTCTAATTACGATTATAGTTATGGCGGAGTGGAATACACACAGCGCGACAACTACGGCATCGAATGGGGCAACTACACCTCTACCCTTCGCTGGAATCATCAGTTCAATAATAAATTATTTGCCAATACCAGTCTGATATTCTCCGACTTTCGTTTTATAGTGGATGCCACCCTGAAAGAAACTCAGGACGATGGATTTAATAAAACTTCGAATGAGTATAAGTTAAAATATCTCTCCGGCATCAGAGACCAGAGCGCCAAAATCGATTTCGACTACTATGCCGGAAGCAAACATCTGGTCCGTTTCGGTGCGGGGTATATCTATCACACTTTTACCACAGGTACGGTACAGTTCAACCTCAGGGAAGGAAATGCATACAACTACGACACCACCTTTGGCAACAAGCCCATATACTCTCACGAATTTTATGCTTATATGGAAGACGACTGGCAAATAACATCCTTGCTCAAGATTAATCCGGGCCTGCGTTGGTCAGGGAACATGGTGCAGGGTACTTTTTTTCAGATGCCCGAGCCGCGCATCAGTGCTCGCTATCTTTTAAACGAGAACAGCAGCATCAAAGCCAGCTTTGTAATGATGCAGCAATACTTACACCTGCTCACTAACAGCAGTGTGGGTTTGCCTACAGACCTCTGGGTTCCGGCAACGTCGCGCATCAGGCCGCAGCGTAGTTGGCAACCGGCACTGGGATACTCGCGCAGTTTCAAAAAGTATGAACAGGATTTTGAATTCACCACCGAGGTGTATTATAAAGAAATGAATAATGTAATTGATTACTTAGGTGGGGCCAACTTTTTGAATACTGCCGAAAGCTGGGAGAACAAGGTGGATGCCGGAAAGGGCTGGGCATACGGTCTAGAATTGTTTTTGCAAAAGAAAACAGGCCGCCTGAACGGATGGGTGGGATACACGCTCAGTTACAGTCGCCGACGCTTCCCTAATATCAACTTTGGCGAAACTTTCCCTTATAAGTACGACCGTCGCCACGATCTGGAGATAGTTCTTGAACGCAAGATGAGCGATAAGTTCAGTCTCGGCTTCACATGGGTGTTTGGCACGGGCAATGCCATCACACTACCTATCGGTCAATATAATGTACCCAATAATCCTTTGGCACTTGCAAACGGACTTGAATATTACTACGGTGGTAGTACCGAGTATTACGGAAGTAAAAATTCGTTCCGTATGAAGCCATACCATCGCTTGGATATTGGATTTAACTGGTTTGGCGGAAAGAAAAAACGCAAAGATCAACTCAACTTCTCGCTGTACAATGCATACAGCAGGTTGAATCCATATTTCTATTACATCGGATACAGTCAAACCGGCGATAAACAAGTACGCTCCATAAGTCTGTTTCCAATCATTCCTTCAATTTCCTATAACGTCAGTTTCTAAAATATGAAAAACATATTCTTCATTATCGTCATTGTATTTTTCAGTTCCTGCGACCGACAGATCATTATAGATCTGGGCACACCACCGCGTCGCTTAGTGATGTCGTGCACCCTCGATGCCGATTCGCTTGTTAATATCCACGTGAACAGAAGCGTGAGCAGTCTCGACAGAACCGGTCCTATCTCGGTAACCAATGCCAAGGTGGAGCTTTATGAAAACGATGTACTGCTTGAAACACTCAACAATGGCAACGCAGGTTATTACCTATTCAGTGTAAAACCGGAACCTGGAAAAAATTATCGCGTTAACTGCAGCTACGAAAACTATGAGAGTATCACCGCACAAACCACATTACCCTTTCCTGTGGAGATTGTAAGCACCACTATAGACACCATCGGAATTGTCACACAATTTGGCGAAACAGTGAACTTAAAACTTACCATAAACGACCCCGCCAACGAAAGCAATTATTATATGATTAAATTAATGTATCGCGATACGTTGAACTTTTACAACTATCCGGTATATCTCACCTCCGCCGATCCCTTATTCAATCAAACTGATGAATTCGTATTCGACGACATCACATTCAACGGAAAGCAACGCACATTTACTTTCAGCATGGACAAACCTGAGTTTCAATTTCAGCCTATCGGAAACTATGTGTTCGAATTACACCATCTCAATTACGATGCTTATCAGTTTGTGGTAACATTTAACCGATATATGAATAACTATAGCAATCCTTTTGCAGAACCTATTCAGGTGTACAGCAACGTAAGTAGTCAAATGGGGCAATTGTCAGGTCGCGCACTGAGCAGTAAACCCTTATCGCCATAAAATTAGTTCACCGAGCGCAGCACCATAGTGCTCACCAACTTATTGCTCTTGTTATAGGTTTCAGATTTAACCAACCCGATACCGTTACTCCACCACTCCACAGTAGATGTTTCGATAGGTATACCCATACCCAATGTCTTGATCATAAAATAACCATTAGCGCTAATCTTAGTGCAATTATAGTTGCCTGATTCGGTCTGCACACTTTCGGGAGCTAAGGTCTTACGGTTAAAAATTTTGGAGGTGATGTTCGCAAATTCATTATCACTTTTATCATATACTCGCAGAAAGAGCAATGCATCCTGCAATGGAGTACCTTCTGATATATTATTTGGAAAATCTAGATACGATGCCTCACCCACTACCGACATATCTTTATAAGCATTCATAGAATTTGGATTCAAGGTTGAGTGCATGTCAATACTAAAAGAATTGCCGTCGCATTTATAACTTACTTCATTTGTTGAAACCACTTTACCTTTGATATCAATGTTTTCTATCACCACCATAGCAGTGTTGGGGGTAGAAGTTGTGTTCACTTCTTTAAAATAATATTTCACAGTAGCGGTTGGTTTACCCTGTGCATTCGTCATATCATACAACAGTGTACGACCTTGCACAAAAGGCATCATAACGCATTGCGCCTGAGAAAATGAAATGCCTGCGTTAAGCAAAAACAAAGAGAGGATGATTTTTTTCATGGGATGTGAATTGAACTCAAACAAAAGTACGTTCAATTTGAATGACGCTTCAATCAACTTCAACGATGCTTGATAAAACCCTTAGTGCTGATATTCAAGAGTTCATAGAATGTTGTGCGCTCGTATTCGCGCACCTCTCCGGGTTCTAGGTCATCTATGGTTAATTGTTCAAATCCCGTTCTGATAAGTCTGAGCACCGGAAAACCGACAGCAGCAAACATGCGCCGCACCTGTCGGTTCTTTCCCTCGGTGATGCGTATCTCCATCCAGGTGTGCGTATCATGTTTAGTATAGTTAACGGGTGGGATTCTTTCTTCGGGGCTAAAATTTTCAAGCACACTTACTTGAGCAGGAAGCGTTTGATGTTTCACGCCTTTCAGGTTAAGCGTAATTCCTCGTTGTAGTATACCTATGGATTCATTGTTTGGTCTACCTTCTACAAGTGCTGAGTATATTTTTTGCTTTCTACTCTCGGGATCCAGAAGCATTTTATTCAACGACTTATCATTGGTTAGTATGAGCAACCCTTCACTGTCATGATCTAACCTTCCGATAGGATAAACATCCTTGGGAAAATCAAAAACGTCTGAGAGCACGTCATGACCTGCCTCACGAGTAAATTGCGAAAGCATGCCATAAGGTTTATTTAAAGAATAGTATTTCATAAAAAAATAAGGGATGCACCTTATGGTACATCCCTCTTAAGCAATTTATGTAGACTTAATTAAAAGAATACAGTAACTGTAATCGTGCCGCTACCTGAAGTTCCTAGACCACCTGAAGATGATTTAGAATCATTTTTTGTAGTTGTAGTAGTTATGCCTGTGCCTTCCACTGTGGTTTCACCGCCTTTAGAAGAACTTCTAAAGAAGCCCCAACCAAATTCGCCACCTACTGCAAAATTCTGAGCAAAGAAATATTGGAATCCAACAACAGGAGTTAATCCAATAGACATTCCTTTAGAATTTTTAACAGTAGTTTGCATGAAGTCGCCATTTTTATCATTTGCATCAAAGGTGCTATCTGCATTAACAACTTCTGAGCGATTCACTATTTTACCTCCACCGCTGTTACCAATTGATAAATCAATACCAAAGTATGGGTTTAGACGGTCTGTACCGGTAAAGTTTTTTTGAGCACCAATAGATAATGAGTAGTTCATACCATTTGTTTTGGTTGAAGTTAATATTCCACCTTGTGTGTTCTCAGAGTTAGTACTTCCTGAAGTTAGGTTTAAGTTAATGCGAGCCCAAAGATTGTTGGCCAAAGCATAACGGAAACCAACTGTACCAGAAGACAGCGGCTGCAGATTAACCGTTTGTAACCCGGTTATGCCAAAAGTGATACCGTAATTACCTTCCTCAGGTTTATACTGAGCGAAAAGTGTACTTACACAAAGGGTAAGTAGTGAGAGAGTGAGTAGTGTTTTTTTCATGAGTTAAATTGTTTAGTGCATAGATACTGAAAGTGATGAAAGCGTTGCAAGGGTAATAAAATAACAATGCACCCCGGGGGAGGTGCATTATCATAAAATTAGGACAATTTTTTTATCTGTTACTTAAGCCCAGGGAGCTTTACCATCAACATTCAAACCCATACTGCGTGCTGTTCCGGCCACCATTTTCATAGCAGATTCGATGGTAAAGCAATTCAGGTCAGGCATCTTGTCTTCAGCTATAGTTTTAATCTGATCCCAGGTAACTGAGCCTACCTTATTACGATTCGAGATGGCAGAGCCTTTCTGAATCTTGGCTGCTTCCATTAATTGGATTGCTGCCGGAGGAGTCTTAATTACAAAATCAAACGATTTGTCTTTGTAAACAGTAAGTACCACAGGTAAAACTTTGCCCATTTTGTCCTGCGTACGTGCATTAAACTGTTTACAAAATTCCATGATGTTAACACCTTTAGCACCCAGTGCCGGGCCTATTGGTGGTGCAGGATTGGCTTGGCCGCCTTTGACCTGCAATTTGACGTAAGTTTCAATTTCTTTTGCCATATTGTTATTGTTGTTTTTCTACTTGAACATAATTTAATTCGACAGGTGTTTTTCTGCCAAATATTTTTACGGTAACCTTTAACTTCTTTTTTTCTTCATTCACTTCTTCTACTAAACCAAGGAAGTCATTGAAAGGTCCGTCAATAATTTTTACTGTTTCACCAGCATGATATGGATCCAAAGCACGCGAATCGTCCATTTGCATGTCGTCCACTTTACCTAAAATTCGATTCACTTCCGACTGGCGCAATGCTTGTGGTTTAGCATCACCTAAAAAGTTAATTACGCCGGTTACATTACGTACACTTTGCATCATTTCAGGTGTAAAGCGTTTTTCATCAGCTTCCATCAGAATATAACCCGGATAAATATTGCGTTCCGATGCTACTTTCTTTCCGTTTTTAATCTTATAAATCTTTTCCATAGGAACCAAAACCTGAGCTATGATTTCATTCCATTTAGAGCGTGAAACCTCTAAGTCAATGTAATCTTTTGTTTTGCGTTCCTTGCCACTAATTACCCGCAGCACATACCATTTTTTTTCGTCGCTCATTTCGGATTATTATTAGAATGCTTTGTAATAAGTGGACATCAGAAAATTGCTCGATGCATCCATCAGCAACACAACAACACCAATAAGCACTGCTGCAACCGATACGATGATTGCGCTGTTTTGCAACTCATCCCAGGTAGGCCAGCTTACTTTGGTCATCAGTTCCTGATAGCTTTCTTTTATAAAGGCATTAAATTTTTCCATCTTCTTAAGTTTTATTGGCACGGGTGGAGAGATTCGAACTCCCATCAAAGGTTTTGGAGACCTCTATTCTGCCATTGAACTACACCCGTAATTTTAATTGTTTTTGGTATTCCGTTAGAATAAAAGTAGCAAGTACAGTATATCACCATACTTGCTACTACATTTATTCATTCATTAATTACTTAACGATATCAGTAACCTGACCGGCACCTACTGTACGGCCACCTTCACGAATCGCAAAGCGAAGACCTTTTTCGATAGCCACCGGAGTGATCAACTTAACAGTTAATGAAATGTTATCGCCAGGCATTACCATTTCCACATTTTGAGGTAAACTCACTTCACCGGTAACGTCGGTCGTTCTCAAATAGAACTGAGGACGGTACTTGTTAAAGAAAGGAGTATGGCGGCCACCTTCTTCTTTTGAAAGAACGTAAACCTCGCATTTGAATTCAGTATGCGGAGTAATAGATCCGGGAGCACAGATAACCATACCACGACGGATGTCGTCTTTTTCAACACCACGTAAGAGGATACCTACGTTATCGCCGGCTTCACCGTCGTCAAGAATTTTACGGAACATTTCAACACCGGTAACAGTAGATTTCATTGGCTCATCTTTCAAACCAACGATTTCAACTGCATCTCCTGTGTGAATCATACCGCGTTCGATACGACCAGTAGCAACAGTACCACGACCTGTGATAGAGAATACATCCTCAACAGGCATCAAGAAAGGTTGATCTTTCGGACGAGCAGGAACTGGAACGTAAGAGTCAACAGCAGCCATCAATTCATCGATAGCTTTTATACCTGCAGGGTCATTATTCAATGCAGCCAAAGCAGAACCTCTGATGATTGGTGTATTGTCACCATCAAATTTATAGAAGCTTAATAACTCACGAATTTCCATTTCAACAAGGTCCAACAATTCAGGATCGTCAACCAAGTCAACTTTATTCATGAAAACCACAACTTTAGGTACACCTACCTGACGCGCTAAAAGGATGTGTTCGCGAGTTTGAGGCATTGGACCATCGGTAGAAGCCACAACAAGGATAGCGCCGTCCATTTGGGCAGCACCTGTTACCATGTTTTTGATGTAATCGGCGTGACCCGGACAGTCAACGTGAGCATAGTGACGGTTAGCCGTTTGATACTCCACGTGAGCTGTGTTGATGGTAATACCACGCTCTTTTTCTTCAGGAGCGTTGTCAATTGAATCGTAAGAACGTTCTGCAGCAAGACCTTGCTTTGCTAAGCAGTGAGTGATAGCAGCAGTCAATGTAGTTTTACCGTGATCGACGTGACCAATAGTACCTATATTAACGTGCGGCTTAGTCCTTTCAAATTTTTCTTTAGCCATTGTTTGTTTTTGTTTTTATTGTGTTAGTTAATGTTTATTATTCGTTTTTTGTTTTTTTGATAAAACCTGAGCCAATGAAGGGACTTGAACCCTTGACCCCTTCCTTACCATGGAAGTGCTCTACCAGCTGAGCTACATCGGCAAGATTTGTAAAGTAGCAAAAAATATTTCATTTCTGTTACTCTACGCTTCTGTGTAGAGCGGGAGACGAGACTCGAACCCGCGACATTCAGCTTGGAAGGCTGATGCTCTACCAACTGAGCTACTCCCGCTTGTGTTAAATTCTTTCTTAGCTACGGATTTCATTTATTAGATGAATAATAGGCGGCTAAAAAAGTGGGGAGAGGAGGATTCGAACCTCCGAAGACGTACGTCAACAGATTTACAGTCTGCCCCATTTGGCCGCTCTGGAATCTCCCCGCGCTAAAAAGCGAACTATTATGTAAAAGAACCTGAGCCGATGGAGGGATTCGAACCCCCGACCCACTGATTACAAATCAGTAGCTCTG
>CAZXFT010000033.1:0-14354 GCA_964640655.1 uncultured Bifidobacteriaceae bacterium
GCTTGCACGGTATATAAATCTGCGAGGTACATTTCTACAGGGTCTTTGGTTTTTTCACCAATTCCAAATGCAGTACCTGGTGTAGTAGGCAGAATGATGAATTCGTTTTGTTCTAAAATTTGTAAAGTTTTATTACGAATCAAGCGGCGCATCTTTTGTGCTTTAGCATAATAAGCATCGTAATAGCCGGCACTCAACACAAAGGTGCCCAACATAATGCGGCGCTTCACTTCTGCCCCAAAACCTTCGCTGCGATTTTTACGGTAGGTGCTTTCCAGGTCGGTAGCATTCTGACTCCGATAACCGTAACGAATACCATCGAAGCGAGAAAGGTTTGAAGATGCCTCGGCAGTAGTGAGCAGGTAATACGTGGGTACCAGATAATCGAGTTCTTTAAATGAAGTAAGTGATGTGCTGTGTCCTTCTTCATTTAATTTATCAAATACTTTTTTCATTGTGCCCGAAATTTCAGCATCCAGTTTAGGGTGATTGATAGCTTCGGGGAATGAAGCCACTTTGATTTTATCGTTGAAGGATAATTGTTTGCTGTATTCATCCACCACATGTGATGAGCAAGTTGCATCCATGGCATCCTTTCCGCTTGTCACTTCAAGCACCACAGCAGCATCCTCTATATGATTGCTGAAAACACCAATCTGATCGAAAGAAGAAGCGTAGGCTATTAAACCATAGCGCGACACACGACCATAAGTAGGTTTAATTCCAAACACACCGCACAACGAAGCCGGCTGACGAATAGAGCCTCCGGTATCGGTTCCCAAAGCCACAGTGCACATATCCATTTGAACGGCAACAGCACTGCCACCCGAAGAGCCGCCGGGCACCTTGCTTTCGTCTAAACCGTTTTTGCAAATACCATAAGCCGAGTTTTCGTTCGATGAGCCCATGGCAAACTCGTCGCAGTTGCAACGACCAATGATGATGGCATCTTCGTCCAGCAGGCGCTGAATAGCAGTGGCGTTGTAAATCGAAGTATATCCACCAAGTATTTTAGAAGCCGACGAGGTATGGTGTCCTTTATGATTCAGCACATCCTTATTGGCGATTACCATGCCTGCCAGTTTTCCTGCTGTGCCGTTTTTAATTTTTTCTTCTATTCGGGCAGCGTGTTGAAGCGCTTCCTCGGCATATACTTCCAGAAAGGCATTCAGATGAGCGTGTTTATTGATATTGTCAATATAATACTGCACTACCTGAGTCAATTTCAGGCTGCCGTTTTGTAGTTGTTGTTGAATGTCGGTAAACGAAGAATATTTCTTCAAGAGCTATAACGTTGTTCGCGGGTATTAATCTTTCTTGCTTTCTTTCTTTTCTTCTTTCATACCATCCTCAATTTCCTTTTGAGCGGTGTTTTTGGCATTGTTAAACTCGCGAATGCCATTACCGATGCCGCGCATCAATTCAGGTATTTTTTTGCCACCGAATAGAAGTAATATGGCCAAGAAGATGAGAATCCACTCGCTGCCACCCGGCATACTGATGAGGAAAAGATTGTTGAACATGACTTAATTGATTGAGTGGCAAAGGTAACAGTAAGTTCTGCAAATAGAATGACTTGCGTATAAATAAAAAAGCCACCGATTAGTGGTGGCTTTTTGTTTGCTCCCCCTCCAGGACTTGAACCTGGGACCTACTGATTAACAGTCAGCCGCTCTAACCAACTGAGCTAAGGAGGAGTTTCCCGTTTTTTCGGGACGGCAAATTTATGCTTTTAGACTATTTCGCAAAGGATTTTTAAAAAATAGTTGGGAATAGTTTATAAGGGCAATCATTTCTCTGATACTGGAGTGAATTTGCATAAGCCGGTTCATAAGGATTAAACTCATTGCCTTTTACAACGAAAAGCAATAAACGCTTAGAAAATCTCCTAATTAACCATAATCGGCATCACCAGCATCAGCAAATCTTCGTTATCGTTTTGTATGGTTGGAGAAACCAGCACGGCGCGGCTTGGAGTAGAGAACTCGAACATTACTTCTTCGGATGGAGCAGAGGATAGCCGCTTTCAATGCGGAGGAACTTAAGTTTTTAATTACTTGATTCTCATAAGTTAATTAGTTACATTCGTTCTAACAAAAACCATAATTGTTATGAAAAATTTTATCCCCCCCCCCATTTACAAGATTTATCATTCTTGTAGTAATGTTTAACATTTTTCAGTTGAGTGCCACACACTACACTATGGCGCAGTGTTTTCAACCTGCTGTAGTGAACGAGAGCGGAACCGATCCGGGAAATATTAGTGGAATAAACTGGACCGGTAACGACGTTAAAGTAGTTGACGAAGAAGTTATGCGAGTGAATGTCTGGGATGGCAGCTATTGCGGATTAGGTTGGGATTATTTTGATGGCACAACAACGCATACCGGTTTATTAATGATAGAGGATTGCGGTGACCCGGATGTTGCCCTAATCCATAACGGGACAGACTGGTATGCCCTAGTGGCGCGCACGTCTGCTGCTGACCAAGGAGTTTATTTGGATATATACCAATGGCAAACTATACCTGGTGCATTTGTACCACTCTCAGGTAATACTGACATCCTTTTATCATCAAACACTTATGCCTACTTGAACAATGTAAACATAGATGCGGACATGGCGGGTAATTTTGCTGTGATATGGGATGATGCCAATACGGGCAACATAGAAATGATTGGCGGTACAACTGCGACAAATAGCAATCCGGCACTAAGCACAAGTGGTGTTAAAACTATTCCAAACACAGATGGGCATTATCTGCCGGATGTTTGTTTATATACCAATTACAATAATACTATTCTTGTAAACTATTCATACTTAAGCGGCGATTTCACAACCATATATGTTGGAACAGATTTGTTCAGCGATTTAACGGGAGCCGCTAATTTGTCGAACGCCACGCCATTTTCGCAACAGCATAACGATAACCTCGACCATCCACGAATTGCAAGCAGCTCAAAAGTAGTGGGAACACCCACCAATCAATACAATGTATGGACGGTAGTGGCGGCAAGGCCATATCAGGACAGGAATGATATAATAGGCCATACGATGTGGGATAACGCGGTGGTTGATTTGGTTTATACTGATGGTAGCATGAGCGCCAACCTGTGCGATATAGGCTACGAAACCTACAATAGGTTTCCTGTGGTAACATATTGCAATGCCCCACGGGGCTATATGGTAGGGTGGAGCTGCGGCTTTGACCAATCGCACGAATTTAACCCGTACGGGATTGTTGCCCTGCGCTGTAAGTATGACGGCACTTATAATCCGATCACAGATAACAACATTACATATCACGGTTTCTTGGTGGTGAATTCGGGCAACACAAACAATACGTATGAATATATGCTGTCTTTGGCGGGCCGGGATAACGACCATTACACGCACAATGTTTTATATACCTTCTACTTTGATAACACAAATGATATTCTTTATAAAGAAGTGGATTGGCTGGCTCCTACGTTGCGGTTGGAAGAAGCATCTGCATTATCCGTATTCCCCAACCCATTCCATTCTAACCTGAGCATTACGGGAAATGCAGATGATGTATATGCCATAGAGATAACAGATATAAATGGCAAACAAATATTTGCACAGAGAAATACACTGGCACTATTGAATAAAGCCATGAATGAATTTGCCTCCCAGTGCAATTCAGGGGTGTATATTACAATGATAAAGGACTTGCAGGGCAAGGAATACAGAACCAAGCTGGTTAAACTCTAACAATAAGATTAACCATTATGCGAATACTGTTTTTGCTTATTGTTATCCTGATTTCGTATATACATTCCACAGCACAATACCAAAATAGGTACTGGCATTTTGGTTATAATGTATGTTTAGATTTTGCCGGAGGCGAACCTGCCTATGTTTCAGGGAGCGCTATGCAATCGAATGAAGGCTGCGCTACACAATGTGATGCAGCGGGAAACCTTTTGTTTTATAGCAATGGTGAAACAGTTTATAATAAACTAAACCAGGTGATGGACAATGGCGACAGTATTGGCGGGCATAACAGTTCGGCGCAGTCTGTTGTTATTGTCCCTGACCCGGGTAACACGAATGAATATTATCTGTTTACCACGGATGCTTACGAGCACCAATTTCAAAATGGGCTTTGCTGGAGCAAGGTTAATATGGCTGAAAATGGAGGTTTGGGGAAAGTTTATGTTAAGAAACAAACATTAATAACAAACGGTATTACAGAGCGATTAATTGCCGTTAAAAGACCAGGCTGTTTAGGCTACTGGGTAGTTACCTATCAAGAGCAAGGCAATTACATTGTTTATGACATTGATGAGTCTGGAATACAGAGCCCTGTTTCGTATCCATTAAGTTTGATGATTGAACATCCTTTATATAAAATTGGAGAAATTATTTTAAACACTTCTGGGACGTTTATAGCAAACTATTCTTGGTTTAAAAGACAAATAGAAATATTGAATTTTAACTTATCTAATGGAGCGTTAAATAATCCTATTCTAATTAATAAACAAAATGTTAGTTTTATTAAAGGGGCATCCTTTATTGATGACAGCACACTAATTATATCAACAGAATCTCCCCATAGATTGTATAAGTTAATAATTAGTACTAATTCTGTTGGTGAAATCGAAACTACAATTGACTCTATTAATATCGGCTTTGTACCCGCTCGATTGTCCAGACCAATTAATAATTCTCTTTACATTGCAAGAGAGCATAAAAAATTTATCAGTTCATTAAGCACAACAGGCAGCTTTAGTATTAATAACTTGTCTGATAGTGCGGTGGTATTACTAACCAAATGTAGGATTGGTATGCCTAACGAGGTTGTCATCCCCTCTCCCCAACACTATCCGCCACAGGCTTTTTTCACGGCTGATGTTTTGAAAATCTGTCCCGATTCGTGCATTGCATTTAAGAACACCAGTTGCGATGCTTATCAGTTCGAATGGTTTTTTGAAGGGGGAGTGCCTTCGTATTCAACGGAAAAGAATCCTCAGAACATTTGTTACCCGGAGTCGGGGAACTACGGGGTGATGTTGGTGGCGCATCATGGTACATATTCCGATACCGCCTTTATGCCCGACCTCATACAGGTGTACGAGACTCCGCAGTTTAGTATAGCGCAAAACGGCAATATATTGTATTGCAGCAATCCACAACCGGGCAATACCTATCAATGGTATCTTAACGGTATCGAGATTAGTGGAGCTACGACTTCAACTTATGAAGCTACACAGAATGGCACCTACCAACTGCAAGTAACTGGCGCTCAGGGATGTAAAACCACTCAAAGTATTGAGGTAATAGTGTCTGGTTATTCTTATCCGATGAGCATTTGCGATGTATCCTTAATAAATCTTACAGAACCATTCATTCAAATTAATAATACCGGCAGCAGCCGTGTTCAATACCATCTTACGGATGTGAATGGCCGTATCATACACAAAGGGGAATTGACTGCTTATGCAGGCCATAGTATTACACTGGAAGGTAGTGGTGTTTATTTTCTGCAAGTACAGTGCGAGCTGGGAGTTAAGGTTTATAAGGTTATAGGAATGTGAAGAGAGCGTATTTCAATAATCAAAAAGCCACTCCACTGGAGTGGCTTTTTGATTTAATGTTTATCGGAACGCTTAATTAACCATAATCGGCATCACCAGCATCAGCAAATCTTCGTTATCGTTTTGTATGGTTGGAGAAACCAGCACGGCGCGGCTTGGAGTAGAGAACTCGAACATTACTTCTTCGGATGGAGCAGAGGAAAGCATTTCAATCAGGAACTTACCGTTGAATGCTATTTCTAAATCTTCACCGCTGTAGTTGCACGCTAATGTTTCATTTCCTTCGTTGCTAAACTCAATGTCGCGTGCTGTGGCGTGCAGCTCGCTGCCGCTCAATTTAAAAGTAACCTGATTGGTTGTTTTATTGGCAAAGATGATCAGGCGGCGCAGAGTGTTGAGTATATCGTTTCGGTTGATGGTGAGTTTGTTCGGGTTATCAGCGGGGATAACGGTATTGTAATCGGGATAGCGTGCATCAATCAGACGGCATATCAAACTAACATTTCCAAAGGTAAAAAAGGCATTGGATGAGTTGTAAGAGATAATCACTTGAGTATCGTCCGTAGGCAATGCACTATTTAAAAGCATTAATGCCTTGCGGGGTATAATAAAAGAAGTGGACTTTGATGCTTTAGTGTCTTTGCGTTTGTAGCGAACCAGTTTGTGTGCATCGGTTGCCACAAAGGTGATTCCCTGATTACTCAATTCAAAGTAAACACCTGTCATAGCCGGACGCAACTCATCAGTACCAACAGCAAACAAACAAGCCGTGATGGCATTTTTTAATACGGATGAAGCCAGTTTGATGTCTTTAATATCTTCTGCTACGGGTATGCGCGGAAAGTCGTCGCCGTTTTCGCCGCTCAAGCGATACTTACCGGTACCCGATTTCATTTCCACGCCATAGTTGCGGTCGTCAATACTAAAGGTAAGAGGCTGGTCAGGAAGTGTTTTGAGAATGTTCAAAAGCATCTTTGCCGGTATGGCAATTTTGCCGTCTTCTTTTGACTCAATTTCCAAACTCGACGACATGGAAATTTCCAGATCGGTAGAGAAAAGTGTGAGCTTGCCTTTTTCTATTTCAAATAAAAAGTCTTCCAGTATAGGCAACACCGTGTTGTTGGACACCACACCATCAATCATTTGCAGTTGCTTCAGGAGGGCAGAGGTAGAAACTATGAAGTTCATATTGTATTAGGGCTTGGTATGCTTTTTTTTGATAGCTGCCAAAGATAGAATTTTCGGTTTGATAAGGTCTGTTGTTATGCACAATCTTATTTCTTTACTTTCACGCGTCCAACTCACCCTCAAATTGATATATGTTGCAATCACTTTTCCGAAAAAAGTCTATAGATAAAATTATCAGCGACCATGCCAATGCAGAACTGGAAACACATCATAAACTGGACAAGTCACTTACCGTTCGCGACCTAACATCATTAGGAATAGCAGCCATCATTGGTGCCGGAATTTTTTCAACCATAGGTGCGGCAGCATTTAACGGCGGTCCGGGAGTAACTACCTTATTCATAATCACAGCCATCACCTGTGGATTCAGTGCACTGTGCTATGCCGAGTTTGCCAGCCGTGTTCCAATTTCCGGAAGTGCCTATACCTATGCCTATGTAACCTTTGGTGAATTAGTAGCATGGATTATTGGCTGGGCTTTGATACTCGAATACGCTATTGGCAATATAGTAGTGGCCATAAGCTGGAGCGGATATTTTAATAATTTGCTTAAAGCAGTGAATATTCATTTACCGGCCTGGTTAACGGTTAGCTATGACTCTATCAAAGAAGATTATCTCGGGGCAGTAGCATTGGTAAAAGATGGTGTGCTCAGCAGCGAAGCCTCTGAGGCTATGCGTTACGCTTATGAAACGTATGCGGCCGCACCGGATATTTTAGGTTTTAAACTCATCATTAATCTTCCTGCTTTTGTTATAGTTTGTTTAGTAACCTGGCTGGCTTACACAGGAATAAAAGAAAGTAAGCGCAGTGCCAACGCTATGGTATTGTTTAAAGTAGCGGTCATCGTTTGTGTTATTGTAGTAGGGTTTTTCTTTGTGGATACTAGCAACTGGGTACCTTTTATGCCAAAAGGTTTCACGGGAGTGTTGATGGGAGTATCGGCGGTGTTTTATGCCTATATTGGCTTTGATGCCATTTCTACTACGGCTGAGGAATGTAAAAATCCGCAACGCGACTTGCCGCGTGCTATGGTGTATGCTCTATTGATATGTACTGTACTCTATATATTAATTGCATTGGTACTCACCGGCATGGTGCATTATACCGAGTTAAAAGTTGCCGATCCCTTAGCATATGTTTTTGAAAAAGTCGGGTTAAATAATCTCAGCTATTTGATTTCAGTAAGTGCGGTAGTGGCTACCACAAGCGTGATGTTGGTATTTCAATTGGGTCAGCCGCGCATATGGATGAGCATGAGCCGCGATGGATTATTGCCTAAAAAATTTGCGCAGGTACATCACAAGTATCAAACGCCGGCCTTTGCAACCATCGTAACCGGATTGTTGGCCGCGATACCGGCTTTGTTTATTGCCGGAGATATCGTTACCGACCTTACCAGTATAGGAACCTTGTTTGCTTTTGTACTGGTGTGTTTTGGTGTGTTGATGTTGCCTTTGCGAAATGAGGACACAGGTAAAAAGTTTACACTTCCTTTTATCAATGGCCGCTTTATTATCCCTGCTTTATTCCTTCTTTTTGTTTATCTGTTTAAGGAAAGAATTAGCGATGCGGCTACACATATTGGCACAGAAGATCATCAGGAGATTCTGTTTATCATTTTTGTGGTGATAGCGTTTATTACTTCAGTGCTAACCTTTATCAAGCAGTACAACTTTATTCCGGTGACGGGTGCATTAAGTTGTTTGTACCTGATGATAGAAATACCGGCCATCAGTTGGCTGTGGTTTTTTGCCTGGATGGCCTTGGGCTTGAGTGTTTATTTCTTCTATGGAAGAATCAATTCCAAACTAAACGCAGCTAAGCAGTAAATAAACTATTGATTGCTTTTTGCAGAGTAGGATATTGGAATTCAAATCCTTTGTCCATTATTTTTTGAGCGGACACATGCTGTGAAGCATATAAGGTATTTGCAAATTCGCCAAGTGCAAGGTTTAAAGCAAACTGTGGTGCAGGCAAATGAAGGGTTTTATGGTGGGTTGATTTTTCAATTGCGGCAATGATGTCGAGGTAGGCTGCTTTTTCGGGAGCGGCTGCATTATATGTACCGTGTAATGACTGTTGCAGGGCAAACAAAAACATACGTGCTACATCTTCAATATGAATCCAGGGATAAATCTGTTTCCCGTTGCCAAATATTCCACTGATACCGAAAGGCATGGTGCGATAAATTTCCTTTAGGGCCCCGCCTTCCCTACTCAGCACTATTCCTATACGCAGCTTTACAATTCGCTCTGCATGGGTTGAGAATTGATCGGCGGATTGTTCCCATTGTAAGCATGTTTGGCCGAGAAATGAGTTTGATGGAGAAGAAGATTCGGTGAGTAATGTGTGAGTATTAGCGGGATAAATTCCTACTGCAGAGGAACTGATGAAGGCTTGCACTTTTCTACCGAGTTTTTGTAGGGTGTTGTATAATAACTTCGCCGACAGCACACGACTGGAGATAATTTCCTGCTTATACTTATTGGTCCATCGTTGATTGGCAACACCTGCTCCGGCAAGATGAATGATGGCATAACAATCCTCAAAAACCCGCTCGTCTATGTTTTGCAGTATGGGATTCCACAAAAATTGTTTGTAGGGTAGAGCAGGATTTATTTTTCGTGTAAGTAACAAGGGTTCATAATCTTGCTCAACGAGCAACTTGCATATACGTTTTCCTAAAAGCCCTGTGCCACCGGTAACAACTACTTGCTTCATCTGCTACAAAATAAATGAGCGTTGAAATAGTTCAGAGGAGATGAAAGTACGCTACCGGATTAGTATGAGAGGATTATCTGAATCATTAATGCTGTTAAAGCGATACATTCAAAGTTTACCCCTTCAACCCCAAATCCTTTTTCAATCGTGCATCAATATCTGATGGTGCATCGAGCATCATATCGCGGCCGGCATTATTTTTTGGGAAGGCGATAAAGTCGCGTATGTAATCAAGGTTGCTGGTAACAATGGAGCAAAATCTGTCGAAGCCAAAGGCAATACCACCGTGCGGCGGTGCGCCATATTCAAAGGCATTCAGTATAAATCCGAATTTGTATTTTGCTTCTTCATCAGTTAGTCCTATGGTCTTGAACATAAGTTCCTGCTTGGCGCGGTTATGAATCCGAATGCTGCCACTGGCTAATTCAACCCCATTGATTACTACATCGTAGGCATTAGCACGCACGGCCCCCGGGTTGCTCTGCATCAAAGGTTCATCTTCGGGCTTCCATGATGTAAATGGGTGATGCATGGCGTTCCATCGTTTATCTTCTTCATCCCACTCTAACAAAGGAAAATCCAATACCCACAGTGGTTTGTATTCATCTTTGCTTCGCAGATTTAAACGATTGCCCATTTCCAGGCGCAGTTCGCTCATTGCCTTGCGGGTTTTATTCAATGCGCCGCTTAGTATCAAAATCAAGTCTCCCGCTTTTGCCGCACAATGCTTTGCTATGTTCTGTAAATCGTCCGGTGAATAGAATTTATCTACCGAAGATTTATATGTACCATCCTGACTGCATCGAACATACACCAGGCCACCGGCTCCAATCTGCGGACGTTTTACAAAATCGGTCAGTTCATCTAACTGTTTGCGCGTGAATTCGCTGCAACCTTTGGCTACAATTGCTACTACATATTCCGCATCATCAAATACTTTAAAGTTTTTTCCTTTAACCACATCATTCACTTCAATCAACTTCATTTCAAAACGCAGGTCGGGTTTGTCGTTACCATAATACTTTAACGCATCGGCATACGACATGCGAGGAAAGTCTGACAACTCCAGGCCGCGAACTTTTTTAAACACGTGTTTCACCATACCTTCAAAGGTGTTGAGCACATCTTCCT
The DNA here is from genome assembly GCA_964640655.1 of uncultured Bifidobacteriaceae bacterium. Taxonomy (GTDB): domain Bacteria; phylum Bacteroidota; class Bacteroidia; order Chitinophagales; family UBA10324; genus BJGO01. The sequence continues at coordinate 10,605 of CAZXFT010000033.1, forward strand.
GCTCCACAAAAGCCATTTCGCAGTCTATCTGTGTAAACTCCGGCTGACGATCGGCGCGCAAATCTTCATCTCGGAAGCAACGCACTATTTGATAATAACGGTCCATACCTGCCACCATAAGCAGTTGTTTAAAAGTTTGTGGCGACTGAGGCAAGGCATAAAACTGCCCCTGATTCAAACGCGATGGAACAACGAAATCGCGAGCCCCTTCAGGGGTTGATTTAATAAGGAAAGGAGTTTCTATATCTACAAAGCCCTGCCCATCCATATACTCGCGCACGGCCTGTGCCACCTTGTGGCGAGCCAGCAGGTTATGGCGCACCGGTGCGCGGCGAATATCGAGGTAGCGGTATTGCATACGCAGGTCGTCGCCGCCGTCGGTATTATCTTCAATAGTAAAAGGTGGTACGAGGGAGGCATTGAGCAGGGTAATATTTTCGGCTACCAGTTCAATATCGCCGGTGGGCAATTGAGTGTTTTTGCTGCTGCGCTCCTGCACCTTACCACTTACCTGTATCACATACTCGCGGCCAAAATCTTTTGCATGCTCATAGAGTGCCGCGTTGTTTTCGGGGTTAATAAAAACCTGAGTAATGCCATAACGGTCGCGCAGGTCAATAAAGAGAAGGCCGCCAAGGTTGCGCACACGCTGTATCCAACCGCTGAGGGTAACGCTTTTGCCGGCATCAGCTAATCTTAATTCACCGCAGGTATGAGTTCTGTACATAGCGGCGCAAAAGTAAGGGATTAGGAAAATTAGTTTTTGTGTGATTCATATAATTAATCATTGATTGAAAAGAATCTTTACCAATTCACATTCATATTAATGGGCAATAATTTTTCACTGCCAATGCTATCTGGTGATATTCTATATACTTTCGGTTCCAATTTATTAACCCTGCACGCTTCTATAATTTCATCTTGATGTTTCTTTGGCATCAAGGCTCCAAAGTAGATGTATTTAATTGCATTTCGCTCAATTTTTATTTTTCTGTCGTTTGGAAAAATATCATAATCATACATTTTTGAAATCCTATACTCATTTTCCGACGTATATTTTTCTAGCTTATAAAAATATTGCTTTGCATATTTATCTTCATCAGAATCATTAGGGTGTATTGGGGGTAGTTTTTTTTCATAATTAATAGGGCTACCCCCACCAAACAATAAATTGTTTTCATTATTTACAAAGTAGTCATAATCATATCCAATGCAGAACCCCTTAAGGTTACTGCCATATTTATTCCACATAGTTAAGTTAATAGGAGAACCACATAAGCATAAAATGCCTGCTTTACTGTCTAGTAATTTATTATACCTATCTTCATGTTCCTTCCAAAATTTTGGGTCATTGTAATTGTTCCTCTTATATGCTTGTTCTACTTCATTGGCTATAGCTTCATCATTCCATTTTGGGTGTACTCTCTTTATTATACTTTCAATGTATTTTCTTAATTCTTCATCAGACAATAAATGATAAGCAATAGGATTCCTGCAATCTAATGGGTCATCATCCTCAAATGATTTTGGAGAAGCCATGTAGACAATATTGTCAGTTATCCACTCCTTGTGTTTGTTGTCTGCCCAGTCTCGATATTTAAATAATAGTTTTTCCAATTTTCAGCTTTCTATATCCTGAAGGAAACATATTTTTTCATTACTTGTATTTGTAATGTAGTTCATAAAGTAGCTAAACGTTCCACTAATATTTTCTTTCACTTCAATTTCTTCACTACTTCTATTAATTGATAATTTATGTGTTTCGATAATATTATCTAATACAGAAGATGTTATTGCATTTGAACTAAACACTAATGAATCTTCGTGTTGCCTTTCCCTCATCCATTCATATTTAGTTTCAGATGATTTAGAATTTGTAACTGATGTAACTCGTATTTGTTGTGTATTTATTCTTCCTGTAAGTGTATTGGTAAATTCATCCTCTTGCCCTTTCCATCCAACCACTAGTATTTCATCAATATTTGAAATACTCATTGTAAAGTCAAATTTCTGCTGCTCAGGTACAACAAAAGAATCTTTTCTGGAATAAGGAATTAGTATAGCTGGTAGGTAATCAACTATGTTATTATATTTTGCCAAAAACTCTACCGACCCTGCATGGGTTATTTTTGATTCAAGTAATAACTTAATCTGATGGAATGAATAATCTCTATCAATTAATAGCTCGTGTAATCTCTGATGATATTGTGTTCGTAGCGTTAATCTCTCTTTAAAAAACCATACCCAGTTTACTGACCCATGTGGTTTAAGGTACAGCAATTTATTTCCCCTCTTTATATAATCTTCCATATTCACATATTTAAGTCCTAATTCACTTTCAAGTTCATTATCTAATAGGGTATCATAATTGAAATTCACTATTATTATTCCCTCATCCTTATGTGAGTTGAGGTATGCTCTGACTTGTTCAGCTAATAGCTTGTAATTATTGTATTGGTTGTATGCAACTTGCGATTGTCTCTCTATTATTAAGTCATTTATATAATAGGTACTATCTAATAGTTGCTTAATTAATGCTCTGTTCCCATGCCTATTTAATTCATTAACAATTTTTTGAAAATAGGCCTCTAAATTTGAATTTATCAATGGATTTTTTGATGCTTGTTTAGCGCCGGAGTATCTATTAAGCAGTTCAAAATTTTCTGCGCTGAATAAATTGTTTGTCAAAGGCATTAAATTATTCATACCCTTCTGTGCTAATGATAAAAAAGGTATCACATCATACGATGCACCCGCTCCTATAATGATCATCTTTCTATATTTTATATCTTGAGCAGAATATGGTTTTGGTTCATCAGTTTCATATAACTGAACATCACTTATATCTTCTATTGATTCTATAAATAATTCATAATAATTTTCTCTGGCATTAACTAATTCAGATTTATCCTGAGAATATTTAAAAGCTGCCTTAATATTTTTTGCTAGAATTATTTTAGCATCGTTTGTATTTGGATCTCTACAAATAAATCCCATATATTCAGTACCATCCATAGTATATAAATACTTCAAGGAGTCTGAATTCGATCTCTGTGTTTTTCTTATATAATCTTCGATAGTCATATGCTATTAAATGATTTTCATTAAAAAAGCTATAGTTAATTATGTGTCTAAGAATTTATCAATTTCACTCTAACTGCATAATACAATGCTGCCATATAAATTATAACTCTTTATTCCATTTCGGAAGTCGTCCATAAATTTGCAAATATTTTTGTAGCAAATGCCTCTCAAGTTTTTTGGGGCAGTCCGAGTAATCTGCATCGTGTGTCACATACCAGTAAACATCAAGTGTTTCAATTCCTTCTCTATTCATTTGTGTTATCCATGATTTATGCCTTGTCACTTTTCCAAACTGGTGCCCATTTACAATCCTATCTTTAATGCCCCCCAATCCGGCCTTTCTAATTTGCATGCTGCCATCAGCATTATGCTTACCTGAACGTCCAATATAAATCAACTCAATCTTACTATTATTTATAGCATACACTATATAAATCCCACTTTTATCATTAGGGGCATTACAAACATCTTTCAAAATTCCACCACTTATTAATGTGAAATTCCCTTTTTGTTTATACTTTCTCAATTCGTCAAACATATAGGTAGTACTCAATCATATTCTTAAAATTATCATTTTCACCTCAATTTCGAACTTCCTTCCCATAACAGCCCATTTGTCCCTTCCTGAAATAGCCTGACACATTTTGAGAACAAACAACTCAAAAT
>CAZXFT010000034.1:0-13298 GCA_964640655.1 uncultured Bifidobacteriaceae bacterium
TCCTATAATTGATATTATGTTAAGTTGAGTTTTTGGAAATTAAAAAGCCCGCAATGCTTTGTATTGCGGGCTTTTAACTATGCTCGTTATTAAAATTATTATTACAACCCTACTTGGCTCTTAGTTGTTACTTTTTGATTTACAAACTGAATAGTAATGATTTTTTTGCCGTCTTGCCAGGTAAATATTTCAATTATGTCTGTACTAGATTTAGATTGTCCAGATGTTTTACCCTTCCCAAGAATACTAAATACCTTTTCAATATCATCACCGACATTGATGCTATTAAATTGTTCGATTGTGAACCTATTATCCATAGATTTTATTTTGTCGTCCATTTTCAACCTAGTGTATATTTCTTTTAATGCCGACTTTGTGTCATTATCTGTATTATCTATCTTATATGCACGTTCAAAATATGGTAAGCCACGAGCAAACATTTTATCTCGAACCATTGTAAGCTGATCGTACTTTTTCTGCCCTGCTGCATCAAATGGTAATTTGTTCATTTCGTCATTGACTTTTACAGCCTGATTGTAATACATAGCTCCAGCACTGTATAAAGCATCAAAAAAATCGGGTTTAATTTTTAAAGCCTGCTCGTAATAGAAAATGGCGTTTGCAGTGTCTTTCAAATTAGAATCGTACTTGTTTCCAAGCACATAATTTAACTCCACTGAAGATGGATTCTTGGCTATGGCTTCTTTCAGTTTATCTAGCACCTCCTGTGTTTTATTTTGAGCCAGGTATATGTTTAATTCATCAAACATTAACTGATTATTGTCCGGAAACATTTTACGTCCTTGCTCTATATACGTTAGAGCCTGAGCCGTGTCTTTATTTGCCAGTGCAATCACTTCAAGTCCCTGATAAATTTCAGGTTTTTTAAAGTTGTTGTTTAACAACTTATTATACATAGCCAAAGCAACATCGTACTTCTTACAACCGGTTGCGGCATATGCGCCATAGAACATGGACGTTGTATCTACTATTCCAAGGTTGTAATTCTTGTTCAGAAATTCATAAGCATCTGACACAGCGCTGAAATGCTTTAGTGCTTTTTCATACTCTTTATTGTTATAAGGAATGACACCACGATTGAAATTGAGGAAAGAAATTCCCTCCATACCCTGAATAATTTCCTGCTGGAATTCTTTTTTAGTGTCTAACTCAGCACCTTTCTTAAAGCTCTCTAAGCTTATGCTGAGTGCATCAGGTTCGTTATACTTTCCTGTTGTGTCAATAGCAATGGCATAATAAATTTGCCCGCGATACACCCATGTTTTAGCCATAGTCATGGTTTGTGAATTGTTGGCAGCTTCATTAATGGCTGTTTTAGCTTCGTTCAACTCATTATTTTTTAAATAGTTGAAAGCGCTTACTACCTGATACTTTTGAGCAAATACAGTTATGCTGAACATCAGCACTAAAACCGTACTTAACATAATTTTATTGATCATAGAATTCATTTTTTGTTTTATTATTCGTTTGGTTGAATTGGTTCAGTTGATTGATTGCTGCCATCGTTTTCAGTAATTGTTCCATTTATTTGATCCATTGCTTCTGCTTCACTGTGAGGCACAACAGTAATAGCAGCTATCTCATCGTTTTCTTTCAGTTTAATTAAACGAACACCTTGTGTAGCACGACCTAATACTGAAATACTTTTTACCTCCATTCTGATGGTGATACCTGATTTATTAATAATCATCAGATCGTTATCTTCAGTTACTTGTTTAATGGCAATCAGATTTCCGGTCTTATCGGTGATGTTAATGGTTTTAACTCCTTTACCACTGCGCGAAGTGATTCGGTATTCTTCAAGGTCGGAGCGTTTGCCGTAACCCTTTTCAGAAACAACCATCACCGTTTGCGTCTTGTCGTTTTTATCTATACAAATCATACCAACTACTTCATCGCTATCATCGCAATAAATTCCCTTAACGCCCTGAGCTGTCCGGCCTGTTGGACGAACAGCGGCTTCATCAAATCGAATAGCGCGACCGGAATTTACAGCCATCAGTATTTCGCAATTACCATTAGTCAGTTTTACTTCAATGAGTTCATCATTTTCCTGAATAGTCATGGCATTGACACCATTCTTACGTGGATTTGAAAACTCATCAAGTGTTGTCTTTTTGATAATACCCTTCTTAGTACAGAACAGCAGGTAATTGTTGTTCAGGAATTGTTCGTCGCTGAGATTATCAACATTGACAACTGCCATTACTTTATCACCATTTTCCAAGGCTATCAAATTCTGCACTGTTCGGCCTTTTGATGTTTTGGTACCTTCAGGAATGTTATAAACCTTCAACCAAAAACATTTTCCATTTTGAGTGAAGAATAACAGGTAATTATGATTGGTGGCTAAGAAAAGTTGCTCAATAAAATCATCATCGCGGGTAGAGCCACCTAATGAGCCTTTACCTCCCCTGCCCTGAACGCGATAATCTGCCAAAGGTGTACGCTTGATGTAACCAAGATGTGAAATGGTAATCACCACTTCTTCATCTTCGATTAAGTCTTCCATATTGATTTCTTCAGCAGTGTATTCAATCACGCTGCGGCGTTCGTCGCCAAATCGTTTTTGAACATCGAGCATTTCATCTTTTATTATCTGAAACTGCTTGGATTCATCACTTAATACTTCATTATACCAGTTGATCATTTTCATCAAGGCATCATACTCATCTTTTATCTTATCGCGCTCTAAACCTGTAAGGCGTTGCAAGCGCATTTCGAGAATTGCCTTTGCCTGAATTTCTGATAAACTGAAACGGCTGATTAATCCTTCTCGGGCAATATCCGGTGTGCTGCTGCTGCGAATCAATTGAATCACTTCATCTATATTATCGAGTGCTATCAGTAAGCCTGCTAATATGTGTGCTTTCTTTTCAGCTTCAGCCAGTTCAAATCGAATGCGGCGAAGAATCACTTCGTGGCGGAATTCCACAAATGCTGAAATCATATCTTTCAGATTCAACAGCTTGGGTCTGCCATTATGTAGTGCAATATTGTTGATGCCAAATGAAGTTTGAAGCAGTGTGTAGTTATACAATTGATTCAGCACCACAGAAGCCATAGCATCTCTTTTAATCTCATATACTACACGCATACCATCACGATCACTTTCATCACGCACTTCAGAAATGCCTTCTATCTTTTTCTCCTGCATCAGTTCATAGGTCTTCATAATCATCTGCGACTTATTAACCAGATAAGGGATTTCGGTAACTATGATTTGTTCACGTCCGTTCGATAAAGTTTCAATCTCTGCTTTACCACGCAAAACCACTCTGCCTCGACCTGTAAGGAATCCTTCCTTAACTCCTTCCATACCGTAGATGATACCACCTGTCGGAAAGTCTGGAGCTTTAACATATTTAATTAACTCGTCAATTGTGATGTCACGATTATCAATGTATGCTATGATGCCGTGCACTACTTCTGTCAAATTGTGAGGTAAAATATTGGTAGCAATACCCACAGCGATTCCTGATGAACCATTAACCAAAAGGTTCGGAATCTTAGTAGGCATTACAGTTGGCTCCTGTAACGTATCGTCGAAGTTTAACTGAAAGTCTACGGTTTCCTTTTCTAAATCTGAGAGGATTTCATCAGAGATACGTTGCAGTCGTGCCTCAGTGTAACGCATAGCCGCAGGACTGTCTCCGTCTATTGATCCGTAGTTACCCTGTCCGTCAACTAATGGGTAACGAAGACTCCAGCTTTGAGCCATACGCACCATAGTATTATAAACCGATGAATCACCGTGAGGGTGATACTTACCCAAAACCTCACCGACAATACGAGCACTTTTTTTGTAAGGCTTATTCCATGTTACACCTAATTCGTGCATTCCAAAAAGCACGCGGCGATGAACAGGTTTGAAGCCGTCGCGCACATCGGGAATAGCTCTGGAAACAATAACCGACATAGAGTAATCTATGTAGGAAGACTTCATTTGGTCTTCTATGTTGACCGGTACAATACGGGGGTTAGATTCAGCAGTATTTTCAGACATAATAGGTTAAAAAAATGAGAGCGTGAAAGTACTCAAAAGCAGATGAAAAAGTGGATATAAAATGAAGTTATTATGAACAATTCTTGCAACAAAAAAAGCCTTGCTGAGCAAGGCTTTCAAAGGTTTTTTGAGTACCCGAGGTCGGAATCGAACCGACACTCCCGAAAGAACACGATTTTGAGTCGTGCGCGTCTACCAGTTCCGCCACTCGGGCATCAGTATTCGGTATAATTTTTAAGAGGCGGCAAATATAGATGAATTATTTAAACAGCTTAAGTACGTCATTACCATTAGCTAATAACATTAAGCCGAGTAACAGCACCATACCTGCTATCTGTGCATACTCTAAAAACTTCTCGTGAGGCTTACGTCTGGTTATCATTTCATAAAGTGTGAACATAACGTGTCCACCGTCCAATGCCGGTATGGGTAGAAAATTCATGAATGCCAGTGCAATAGAAAAGAACGCTGTGAAATTCCAGAACGACAGCCAATCCCAGGTTGGCGAAAATGCTTTACCAATACTGATGAAACCACCAACCTGTTTGTATCCTTCCGTTTCACGATTGAAGATGAGTTTGAATTGCCTTACATAATTGGTCAATGTATTTACAGCCTTTTTATATCCTGCAGGAAAACAAGTAAGCAGGTTATATGATTTGACTTCTGTTTGAAAAAATTCATGCGACGTTTTGTTGTAAATACCTAATACACCAGTATTTGGAAGGCTCACTAAAGACGTAAGCGTATCATCATTTCTGATGTATGTGACATTTATGTCTTTACCTTTTCTTTCAGCTAATGCTTTACGAACCTCATCGAAATAATAGGTTGATGCTGAATCAATACCTATAATTTGATCACCTTTCTCAAGACCTGATTTTTTTGCCACAGAACCGGTACCAAAATCGTTGATGATAAATGGCATGCGTTCACTGATAAAGCTAAGACTCTGAGTTGACAGAATCTTTTTAATCATGCTGTCAGGTATAGCAATGTTTACTACTTCATCACCACGTTGCACTTTGATATTTCTTGCATCGTGAATTAAGATATTAATGACCACATCGTTCAGTTTAACGACAGGTGCTTCTCCTGTAGAAATAATTTTATCGCCGTTTCTAAATCCAATTTCATAAGCAAGCGAGTCTACCTGAATACCGTACTTTGCATTTGACGCAGGGATATATTCTTCACCAACCGACAACAGTATCATCGAATAAATAAACCAACCCAAAATGAGGTTAACTATGATGCCACCCAACATAATGATTAACCTTTGCCATGCCGGTTTAGCACGAAACTCCCAAGATCGAACTTCCTGTTTCATCTGCTCTTTATCCATGCTCTCATCAATCATACCTGCAATCTTTACATAGCCCCCAAGGGGAAGCCATCCTATACCATATTCCGTGTCACCAATTTTTTTCTTAAACAAGGAAAACCAAGGATCGAAGAAAAGATAAAACTTTTCAACTCTTGTATTAAACATGCGTGCTGCTATGTAATGCCCTAACTCGTGTAGTGTAACCAGAATAGCCAGGCTGAGAAATAACTGTCCGGCTCTTATTAAAATATCCATGTTGTACTTGTGTGCAAATGATTTTGTGAACGCAAAAAAACGAAAAAAGAGGCAGTTGCTTGTTTACATAGAATGCATAGTGCGCTGTTTCCAGTTTTGAGCCAGGATGCGACTCTCCATATCGGTTTGCAGATATGCATTTATAGAACATTCATTGGTATATGCAACCTGACTGATAATATCTTCTATCAGTTGTGGAATTTCAAGAAAACCTATTTCATCATACAGAAAGCGTTCAACTGCAATTTCGTTGGCTGCATTCAATGCGCAGGGTATATTGCCTCCTTTTTCAAGTGCTTCATATGCCAGATGTAGACAGCGGAAAGTTTCCATATCCGGTTTTTCAAAAGTTAATGATGGATACTGAGTGAAATCGAATCGAGGAAAAGTGTTTTCTATACGAGACGGATAAGCCAAGGCATATTGAATAGGTAATTTCATGTCGGGTAATCCTAATTGCGCTTTGATGGAACAATCCGTAAATTGAACCAAAGAATGTATGATTGATTGCGGGTGAACGATAATATCAATCTGTTGTGCTTCCAATCCAAACAACCATTTAGCTTCAATTACTTCCAGGCCTTTATTCATCAGTGTTGCAGAGTCAATGGTAATTTTTCTGCCCATTGTCCAATTGGGGTGTTTGAGTGCCTGCTCCTTGCGAATAGTTAGTAACTCACTTTTCTTCTTTCCTCTGAACGGACCACCTGAAGCGGTGAGAATTATTTTTTCAATGTCATTATGCCACTCCCCTGCCAGGCATTGAAAAATAGCAGAGTGCTCAGAGTCAACCGGTATGATAGCAGTTTTGTGCTTTTCGGATAGTGCAGTAATTAACTCACCTGCGGCCACCAAGGTTTCCTTATTAGCGAGTGCAACTGTTTTACCAGCTTCAATGGCTTTAATGGTTGGCAACACACCGGCATATCCAACCATAGCTGTTAATACTATATCAACCTGTTTGTTCTGAACTTCTGATGCTGTTGCTTCAGCCCCACTCCATATTTTAATGGGCAAGTGCGATAAAGCATGTTTCAGCTTATCATATTTCGATTCATCATGAATCACTATAGAGTTAGGTTGAAAGAGTGCCGCCTGTTCTGCAAGTAATTCTATATTACCATTTGCTGTAAGTAACTCCACTTCAAACAACTGTGGATTGGCCGATATAACATCTAGCGCCTGAGTGCCTATTGAGCCGGTTGAACCTAATATGGCAACACGTTTTTTCTTGACTTCTTGATTCATGAACGAAGCAAAAGTAATCAGCCAAAATCAAGTGCACCAAGAAGCAGGTGACATTCAATAATTGCTAAATTCGCCGCGCATGCAGCAAACCATATTAATACTTGACTTTGGCTCTCAATACACACAGTTAATTGCGCGCCGGGTTCGCGAACTCAATATTTATTGTGAGATAAAACCTTATCATCATCAATTACAAATTGACAATTCAATAAAAGGCATTATTTTATCTGGTAGCCCGGCGTCAGTGTATGATGAAAAGCATCCTGAAGTGGACTTGAAATTACTGCTCAATCAAAAACCTTTATTAGGTATTTGTTACGGAGCACAATTGATGGCAAAGAAGTTAGGCGGTGATGTTACCCGTTCAGCACATCGTGAGTATGGCCGTGCTACCATTCAGTGTTTGTATGATGATGCCTTGTTTACAGGAGTAACTAACGAATCACAGGTTTGGATGTCTCACGGTGATAGCATTAGCAAAATGCCGGAGAGTTTTGAATTACTGGCTTCGACCGAGTCTATTCCTGTAGCTGCAATGCGAGGCAAGCCTGATTATTTCTCGCATCCTGTGTATGGTTTACAGTTTCATCCTGAGGTCACACATAGCTTATTCGGCAAGGACCTGTTGTATAACTTTTGTGTTAACATCTGCGGATGCAGCCAGTCATGGACGGCAGAATCTTATATAGATGAAACGGTAAAAAATATTCAGACACAGGTTGGCAACGATAACGTGGTGATGGCTTTAAGTGGCGGAGTAGATAGTACGGTTGCCGCTACACTTATTCATAAAGCTATTGGCAAAAACCTGTATTGCATATTTGTTGACAATGGCTTGCTACGTAAAAATGAGTTTGAACAGGTACTGGATAGTTACCGCCATATGGGTTTGAACATTAAGGGTGTTGATGCAAGAAATAACTTCTACAAGGCACTAGAAAACGTTTCAGAACCGGAACAAAAAAGAAAAATTATAGGTCGTTTGTTTATTGAAACTTTTGATCACGAAGCACATTTGATACAGGAAGTCAAATGGCTTGGTCAGGGGACGATATATCCTGATGTAATAGAATCAGTCTCAGTACACGGACCTTCTGTTACCATCAAGTCGCATCATAATGTTGGTGGATTGCCCGATACCATGAAGTTGAAAGTTCTTGAGCCTTTGCGTTTGCTTTTTAAAGATGAGGTACGTCGTGTAGGTAAAGCGCTAAACATTGACCAGAATATTCTTAACCGTCATCCATTTCCCGGTCCGGGTTTGGGCATTAGAATACTTGGTGACATTACTGCACAAAAAGTTCAGATGCTTCAGGAAGCCGATGCCATATTCATTTCATTACTAAAATCGGAAGGCTGGTACGATAAAGTGTGGCAGGCTGGAGTTATACTGTTGCCCGTGCAAAGTGTAGGTGTCATGGGTGACGAAAGAACATACGAGCAGGTGGTAGCATTGCGTGCTGTGGAATCTGTGGATGGTATGACCGCAGACTGGAGTCATTTGCCATTTCCGCTTTTGGCAAGAATTTCGAATGAGATTATCAATAAAGTAAAAGGGATCAATCGTGTTGTATATGACATTAGTTCAAAACCACCTGCAACCATTGAATGGGAATAATATGAAGAAGACTTTCAAAGTGCTTTCAGCAGCACTTATCATCAATCTTTCCTTATTAGGTTTAAGTCATCAATCAGCATTTGCTTCAAAACCTTTCCAGGTTGCCTTTTTGATGCCTTTTAATACCAAATCAGTCAGCTACGATACTTTAGGAAATGTTATTGGCAAGCTTTCTCCATCTTCACAAATGGCTATACAATATTACCGTGGCGCTATGATGGCTTTAGATAGTTTGAATAATGCCGGACATAACATCATCTCTTTTTTTTACGACACACAAAGTGATACCAGTGTGGTTTATGACATTCTGTTTAACAAGACAGAGATGTTGAGTATGGATTTAATCATTGGACCATTTTACATTGATGAATTGAAAATTGCAAATCGTTTTAGTGAGCGTTTTAAAATACCTGTCGTATCTCCATACTCTGCATCAACATCTTTCATTAAAAACAACCCTTATTATATACTCTCTAAACCATCGCTGAACACACATTGCAAAGCATTATATGATTTCGTAGAAAAGAAATATAATCCTTCTCGTGTCATTTTTTTATACTCAGAAACCACACAAGATAATAACTATGCAACAATGTTTGAAAATGCACAAAAGCTGTCCTTGTTAAGGCCCACCTTGTACAAGTTTACTGACAGCACTAAATTTACATGGGATTACGTAGATTTATATCTCATGCCTGAGATAGCTAACATTGTTATTATACCATCTACCAATGAAACCTTTATTAGCAAAATGACCTCAAGACTCGATTCTTTGAGTTCGCAGTATAATATTGTTTTAGTTGGAATGCCACAATGGCGTGAGTCACAGACTTTAAAAGTCAGTCAACTGAGTAAGTTAAACTGCTTCATCAGTCATTATTCATCTCTTAACAAAAAAAGCGATTATTTTAAATTGATTGCCACGCGATATTCTGCTTTATACGGTTCTTCTCTGAGTGATTATAGTGTTGACGGATACAACGATGCATTTTACTTTACAAATAGTCTTTTGAAAAAAACTTATAACATCTCCTACTCTTTTGAAGAGGATGAATTGATTAGTAAAACAGCGCGGATTAAGCCACGATACAAATCATCACAGACCGGACAGAATGATCTTGCAGACTACTATGAGAATGTATTTGTAAAAATATTACAATACCGCAATGGCCGTTTAGAAGATGTGCCTTAGAAAACCGGACAGTATACCTTTTTGTTTGTCTTTTTATTGAAACTGCCAATATACTGTACACTCAATTCAGGACCACCCAAACCACGACTTACACGCGACAGTGTGCTGTAGTTAAAGTCATAACTGAATGTTAAGGTTACATCATTAAAATCATAACGATTTACTACTATGAAAGCATCATTCACTCTGTTTAACACACCCAAATAGACACCATAAACTTTCTTACTGTTATTTGAAAAATCATAACGTCCAAATAGACCAAAGTTCAATTCGGAGTTAGGTCCCTGAATCATATAATTTACTTTAGGAAAGAGATTTATTCTATTGGTTACTCCACAAGTAGCACTTGCATTTAATACATATCTGCGATATACAATAGACGAGCGGTCGTTCATAAAAGTTTGATTCGGTTGATTGATATGATACACAGCGCCTCCGAATGTTATATTGTCGTTCTTGTTAGCCAGATAGGTGTATTGAATACCTGCGCTTGCATCTATATAACGGGTTGTATTCAGTGCAAAGTTTTCAGTTGTCATACCACCTTCAAAGTTTTCATCAAAAGTTAAACGAGAGTAATCAATGTATGCCGCCGTGTATGCCGCATCAATGCCCGCACTTAAATAGTGGTGCTGATAACGGTCCAACATCTTGCTGTAGGCGGTAGTAACATCTACACGAGTGGTAGTGAATCTTGAATCACCTGCTCGATCTGATAATATTACCATTCCTATTCCGTACATATCTTTTTTTGCTAGACCTGATCTAAAACTTAAGTCAAGTGAGCCACCTACTGTACGGTAGGGAACAGTTACACTTCGCCATTGACTTCGGGCAATAGCTGTCATTCGGTAGTCCCCATCGAAGAAGCCGGTGAATGCCGGATTTTGCATCAATGGTGATGCATAAAATTGTGAGAAGTGAATGTCCTGTGCCTTTGAACGTAGCACCGTTGCAATTAACAACAAGATGTAAATGGTAAATCTTTTTTTCATAAGCTCGGTTTTAGAACTTGTTTTATGGTGATTTTTTCGGGTTATCTTATTAAGGTGATGTTTCCGGTTAATTCAATTTTCTGGTTGTCAGAGCAGATTACTTCCGCAAAATACGAAAATACACCTGGCGGTAATAAAATACCATTAAACGTACCATTCCAACCATTCGACGAATCATTTGTCTCAAAAACACATTGACCGGTGCGTGTGTAAATTTTAAAATAGTTGAAATGTTTTAATCCCTTGGTTCTAATATAAAAGCGTTCATTTTTACCGTCTCCATTGGGTGAAAAAGCATTAGGTATAAAGATCAAATCACTGTTGCATCCGACATGAACTACTAGAGTATCTTCTGTTTTACAACCGGCATCATTGAAATTTGAAACAACAAATGTTGTGGTTACACTTACAGTGGCATTGGTTGTTTGACAAGTAGGGCAATCAACTAATTCCTGAGGAGACCATGAGAAGGTACCCGTTCCCTCTGCAGAAATCTCAACCGGATTTCCGGCAAATGTTTGTTTATCAGAACCGGCATCAACAGCTGGTTCATCATTTACTGTAACTTGAACATAGGAAGAGTCTGATGTACAACCATCTGTTCCTTTCACTTTATAGGTGATACTATATGGAGGCGAAGTAACAGGAGAAGGAATGTAAGGATTATCTAGACCAGTTGCAGGAATCCATTCATATGACAGTGCTCCTTCCGCAAATAGTTGCAAATCAGCACCAGGACAAACAGTTCCACCAGGTAAAGCAATAAGCTCAACAGGTAATTTATGATACACAATTACCTGAGCGGTGTCTTTACAACCATTAGCAGCAATACCGGTTACAGTATATGTTGTTGGCTGCAGTGGTGATGCTGTAGGGTTTGGAATATTAAGTTGATTTAAAGATGGGTCACTATTCCATTGATACGATGCAGCACCGGAAGCACCCAGTTGTACAGAGCCACCGGGACAAATGGATTTATGACCTGTACTGATGACGTCTGGTTTTGGCAAAACCGTAACCACGACTAAATCAGTTGAGATACAGGTACCTCCATTGCTTACCGTTAATGTGTAAGTGGATGTTTGTGATGGAGAAACAGTTCCCTGATAGCTATTGGGATTGGTAACTTCCATGGCAGGTTGCCATTGAAAACTATTTCCACCTGAACCAATAAGGTCTGCTTTTTCTCCGGTGCAAATTGTTAAATCAGGGCCGGCATCTGCCGTTGGAGGGGATAATATATAAACAACAACAGAATCTGTTACCTGACAACCATTTAAATCAGGGCCACTTACATAATAAACTGTTGTAGCTGAAGGATCTGCTGAAACGGAGAAAGTATTTGTAGCACTTAATCCCGTTGAGGGTGACCAGGTACACGAAGTCATCCCGGTAGCTTCTAAATCAACCGAACTACCGACACATATCATTTTGTTTGGTCCGGCATCAGCTGTTCCGGTTGGGCTGATGGATACCACAATACTATCCTTAGCCTGACAACCACCTAGACTGCCTGTAGTTACAGTATATGTTATGGTGGCAGATGGTGTTGCATATGTGGTTGCTAAAAATGTATTGCTTAATCCAGTGGAAGGTTGCCAATAATATTGTGTAGCTCCACTAGCATTTAATTCAGTAGTTGCACCAGGGCATATTGTAACATTAGGTCCTGCTGTTAATGTAGGCGTCGGTAGAACAGTTACCTCGTTATATACTGTATCAGGACAGCCCGCAGGACTTATTACTACCATCATCACATTGTATGTACCCGGTAGGTTAAAAACATGATCAGGGTTTTGTGCTGTTGAATGATTAGCTAATCCACTTGATGGATCATCGAAATTCCAGCTATATGTGCAAGTCTGAAAGTAAGTATATGAGTAATCTTTAAATCCAACCTTTTTACCGGTACAGGCTATGGTATCGCTCATACCAAACTGTCCGAATGGTGAACAATTAATAGTAATTGTTTGAGTTTTTACACTTGTTTGGCCATTAGCATCGGTTACAGTAAGGGTTACTGTATAATTTCCGCAATTAAAATAAATATAATATGCAGTAGGTGTATTCGCTTGTATTCCAGGTGTAATTCCAAAATTCCAACTAAATGAGTATGGTGTGGAACCACCGGTAGTAGTGCTCACAAAAGTTAAGTCCTCAGGATGACAATAGGTAGACGACTGATTTTGTATAGTAAAGTCAGCCGTTAGCTGGGCACGAGCCGAAAACCCAGTCAGGCAAATGAGGAATATTAGGTGGTAGTTTTTAAGCATAATGACTTTTTGTCGAGGTTCATTACGCTATTAAATATTTATAGTTACCTACAAATAGGTATAAAGTATTTGTTTAATTCAGAAATTTATACTTAGTTAAACAATGTAGAGAAGTATAGAAAATAAATAACGATGTTTATAGATTAACTATAAACAAATGTTTCTATAATAAATTAAACATTGATTTTCTATGTTTTAAACACTACAATGTTATTACATTTTTGGACATTTTATTTTCTTACTACCACGTCCGGACTTCTTGCCCATATATACAAGTGTAATTTCGGCACCACCTCTACCCTCGGTAACCGAGAATAATTTAGAGGTGTTAATGTCATAACTGAGTCCCAATGAAAAATCTTG
>CAZXFT010000035.1:0-1814 GCA_964640655.1 uncultured Bifidobacteriaceae bacterium
TTCATTTCCCAACACATCATAAACTTTTAGTGTTACAAAACTCATTTCAGGTATTTGGTAACTGATTCTTGTCGACGGATTAAACGGATTAGGATAGTTTTGATTAAGCTGGTACCCGTTATGGTAATTTGTTTCGCTCTCAATTCCCGTGGGAAAATCCTTGATGCATCTTATCGAATACTTCATCACTTTATACCATTCAGTTCTTCCGGAAATGGCGTTATTATATGATAGGTATCTTTCCCAGGCTCTGGTAGTAACAGTCTGCGTGGAGGTCCAAAATACAGCATACATACCCAGATACTGGAACACTTGTGGCGTATAATACCCATCGAACTCACCCCCTGCGAGTGCTGTAAAACCACTGGAGTTGGTGGCTCCAGTATTTGGTGACTGCCAATGTTCAGTACCGACTTCTTTCATTTTACCACCGGCAACGGAAGAACCGCCCAGATAGTTTTCGAGAATTGTCCATTCCTGATCAGTTGGAACGTGACAGCTGCAAGGACAAACACCCTGAACTCCAGGTGTAACAGAGTTGTTCATAGCGGCATTCCATGTATAAAGTAAACCATAGATTGCACCCAGACTGTCATCATTATTGTAAGCAACTGCTCCGGGAATTTCTGTACCATCGCTGTAGTGAAGTGATTTTAGGTTTTCCTGCAGCCAGATTTGTTCCCCAATAGTGACTGTATGATAAACATTCCCGTCGTAATCTGTCACCGTTTCCTGGGGATATACACACCAGGTTAAAAGGATTGACAAGATCAAACAGTAAAAAGTTGTATACCAAGTTTTCATTTTAAACTCCTTAGTTTTAGGATAGTATTGATTCTTTTTAGATATATAACATTGCCATCTGCCGGCGATGATGGCATAGAAAATCTTAAGACTCCTCTCTTTATTATTAATTGAGAAAATTATCTTTTTATCAGTATTCCTTTAATGTTCTCTACATCTCTTTTAATTGTCTTTGTGTATGCGATAAGGTAGGCTATCTGAGTCATCACGATGAAAATGTAGCCGGCGATAATTACAATTTTATTATTGGTCGCAATCCCGACAATAAAAGCAGCAACTGTACAAACTGCATAAAGGGTTAAGCCCACGTAATCTTTCGCTTTCATTTCACTCCTCCTGAGATTTATGTTTTTTTAATTCATATAAAAATATAATGTGATTTAGCGCAAGCACTTCTTTAATATTTTGCACGGTAGAAATATTATATGGCAGGCAGGATTCTGAACAACAATTAATGTTTGGCAATTTAAAATTTGGAATCGGGTATCCGGCATCCCTGGCTTCGTCTTTCAGACAATGCTGAGCTGGGCAGCATCCAGAATCTGAGATTGCTTTTCTGTCAGTAGCAGTATGATCGCAATCACAAATCTCAACTCTTCCCGATTGAACGAACCTTTCTGCGGTTCTATCCCATCGATAAGAACGATTTGGCCCATAATACAAGATACTTTTACGACGTAATTTTTAATTAAAAAAAGGAGACACACAATGTTTAGAAATTTTGTATTTGCTCTATTTGTTACATTTATCTCTGTTCAATTATCAGCACAGGATATTTCCTTCACATCGCAAGGAAATAATAACCCTAACCATTTTTACGCAGACCTGATTGCTAAAACAGCCACTTTAAATGGAGGCTGGGGGCTTTTCGGCGGAATGCGAGCCGGATATAATATTAATAATAATATAAGCATCGGGTTAGTCGGGCACGGATTGATACCAGATAAGTTAGGAGGTTCATATATTAATCAAAATGGAAAGGACGAACTTCATTTTGGTTACGGCGGTGC
>CAZXFT010000036.1:0-1639 GCA_964640655.1 uncultured Bifidobacteriaceae bacterium
TTGGAATGATAATCGCCGTAATCACAGCATTAGCTTCTATGCAATCTGCTGGTGGGCTCGATTATCTTATTTCATTCGCAACAAAAGTAATGCGCAAAAAACCTCAATATATAACATTCGTTGCACCTTTTGTTACTTACTTTTTAATATTAGCCAGCGGAACACAGCATGTAATCTATGCATTGCTGCCGGTTATTGCTGAAGTATCAACAAAAGCAGGTGTACGTCCTGAAAGACCATTGTCAATCAGTGTTACTGCTTCAATGTATGGAGTTATATCCTCACCGATCAGTGCGGCAACTGTTGCATTGTTAGCAGCACTTGTATCGTATAATGTCAGTTTACTTCAAATTATGATGGTGATTATTCCAGCATCAATTTTAGGATTAATAGTCGGGACACTATCAGTTGCCTGGAAAGGTAAAGACCTTAAAGATGATCCTGAATATCAGGAAAAATTAAAGTCTGGTAAAATCCAGGAATCAACTGCTGCCGTTGAGATGGCAAAAGAAAAAATAGGCAATGCAAGAAATTCTCTAATCATTTTTCTGGTCGCAATAGTTGTCGTAGTTCTGATAGGAATATTTCCACAGTTTCGCCCAACCTATGAAATATTTTCAGGTAAAGAACCGATACTTGAGCAATTAGAAATGGGTGATGCGATTATGATCATAATGCTTGCAACCGCAGGTATTATGATGATGTTTTTCAAAGCAAAACCCGGCGAAGCAGTCAAAGGAAGTATTATGACAGGTGGTGTAGTTGCGGTTATATCAATACTCGGTGTGTCATGGATGGGCTCATCTTTCTTTGAAGGAAACAGAATTGAAATAGTTGGCGGTATATCAGATATTATCCAAAAAGCTCCATGGGTTCTCGCACTCGGTTTGTTTGTACTTTCAATGCTTTTATTTAGTCAGGCAGCTACTGTTGTTACTTTGATGCCAGTCGGCGTTGCATTGGGAATGCCATTGTGGGTATTGATTGCAGTTTATCCAGCCGTTAACGGATTTTTCTTTTTACCTACTTACGGAACTGTATTAGCTGCTGTTTCATTTGATAGAACCGGAACAACAAAAATCGGGAAGTATCTGTTGAACCATAGTTTTATGCTTCCCGGAATCGTGTGCCTTGTAGCTACAACAATCTTTGCGTTCATAATTAGTTCATTTGTTTTATAAATTTTATTGGAGTCAGAAATGAAATTCAAAAATAAGATATTATCCTTCGTCATCGTTTGTTTAATGCTTTTACCTTCGCTCAATTTTTCTCAGGATGGCGGGTTCAGAACTGAACATGATTTGCTTGGCGATAAGCAAATCCCAAACGATGCGTACTATGGTGTGCAGACTATGCGTGCCTTAGAAAATTTTCAGATCAGTGGTCAAACAACAAAAGATTATCCTGAACTTGTAAATGCTTTTGTGATAGTAAAACTTGCTGCAGCAAGAGCCAACTATGAATCAGGTGCTTTACCAAAATATGTTCTTGATGCAGTTGAAAAAGCATGCGCTGAAGTACTTGCAGGAAAATACCACGATCAGTTTTTAGTTGATCTATATCAGGGAGGTGCTGGTACTTCTGCAAATATGAATACAAATGAAGTGCTTGCAAACATTGCGCTTGAACTTAGCGGTAA